>NZ_JBITHD010000016.1:0-251596 GCF_044457685.1 Nonomuraea sp. NPDC050536 | reverse complement strand
TGTGGAAGATCACCGTTCTACTGGATCTCCGTCCTCATGTCCTGAGAACTCGCGTGCTTGACGGCACCACGAAAGCCTTAACTACCTGGCCTTGGATGACGGGCCTGATCTGTGGACACCGGCGCGCCACGTCGGACTGCCATGATCCCCACTCCTCCGCGACCCGACAGGCGCGAGCCCAAGCCTGCCGCCCCTCGTCCCAGGTCGGCTCCCGCGCGCGTTCGCTGCGTGAGGGCCTGTGATCGTGGAAGCTTTCGACATGAACACTTCCGCAGATGACGGCTCACCAGGGCGGGCAGGCTACCGGCGATCGGCCGGGTCGCCACGCGGCGAGGCCAGGCGCCGGGAACTGCTCGATCGCGTCACCGACGACCTCGCGGTCAACGGGCTTGTGGACTTCTCTCTCCGGCGGGCCGCGCGCGCGGCCGACACCACGCACAAGGTGCTTCTCTACCACTTCGACGGAGTCGACGACCTCCTCAAGCAGGCAGTACTCGAGCTGCGCGAGAGGCGCACCGTCAACGCGATGGCCGCCGCCACCGGAGGACCCGCCGATTGGACGCTGGCCGATCGGGTACGCGCCATGTGGCCGATGCTCAGTGGCGACGAGCCGGGCCTGCGGGTGCTCGACGAGGCCATCGGCTTGGCGATGTACGACCCCAGCCGTTTCGCCTGGCTCGGGCGGGAGGCATCCCAGCTCTATCTGCCCTCGTTGGTGTTGCTCTGTCCGGTGGACTGGTCCGACCAGCGCAAGCTCGAGGTCGCCGAGCTGATCCTCGGGGCGCTCCGAGGTTTCCTGGTGGAGTGGCGAACCAGCGGGGATGCCGCGGGAGTCGCTGCAGGCTTCGAGGCCTTGGTCCGTGCGCTGGAGCGAGAAGAGGCCGGCGGTGAGTAGCCGCATCGCGGCACTGGCGGACTGATGGACAATTTGCGAACCAGGTGGTTCACTTTACGTATGACATCAACACACCCGGAGGTCGGCGCGCCGGAGTCCGTGGAGCGTGAAGAGGTTCGCTTCGTCAGCGGCAACGCCAAGTGCGCCGCCTGGCACTATCCGGGAACCAACGGCGCCTGTGTGATCATGGCCGGCGGCTTCGCGGTCCCCAAGGAGCAGGCCACCGACCTGTTCGCCAAGCGATTTCACGATGCTGGTTTCAGCGTTGTCGCCTTCGACTATCGCGGTGTCGGGAAGAGCGGTGGACAACCGCGCCTGGTTCTCCCTGTCAAGCACCAGCTGGCCGACTGGGAGGCCGCGATCGCGTTCGCCGCGACCCTGCCCGAAGTCGACCCTGCCAAGATCGCGCTCTGGGCCTTCTCTATGTCCGGCGGTCACATCATCCGCGTCGCGGCGCGCAACCCGCAGGTCGCGGCCGTGATCGCCCAGACGCCGAACGTCGGCGGCCCCGTCGCCATGCGCAGCGTGGCGAGTCACCAGAAGCTGCTCGCGATGCTGCGCTTCACCGGCAGGGGCATCGCCGACGCCGTCGGCTCGCTCGCTGGGCGCCAGCCCCTGCTGGTGCCGCTCGCCGGCGAGCCGGGCACTGTCGCGATGCTCACCACCCCAGACGTCGTGGACGGTACACGCGCGCTCGACCCCGACAACAGGCACCCGGACTGGCGGCAGGAGGTCGCGGCTCGCTCCGCGCTCCGCCTCATGTTCTACCAACCCGGCCGCGACACCTCCCGCGTACGGAGCCCGCTGCTCCTCCTCACCTGCGAGCAAGATCAGACCGCTCCCCCGGGACTCGCAATCCATGCGGTGCGGCGAGCGCCCCGCGCAGAGCTTGTCAGCCTGCCCGGCAGGCACTATGCACCGTTCATGGAGATGCACGAGCAGGCCGTCGACGTCGAGGTGTCCTTTCTCCGCCGGCACCTGCTCAACGAGTGAAGTTGGCCATGTTGCCATCAACCGGGCCGAGTACCGGTGTTATGCCTGACAGGTCAGCGCTTGCCAAGAGCGAGGCGTTCAGCCATTCCTCGCCGAGGTCCAGAGCCTTGGCTGTGAGCCCATCGAGGTTGTGTAGCGGTTCCGTCAGGTAGAAGAACCGGGCTCGGCTCGGGTGGAAGGTCGTCCACGAGTACGCGGACAACGACAAGTCAGCCGCGAAGGCGGACGTGGTCCGCGACGGCTTCGAGGCGACGCTGAAGACGCTGCGGTGGGGGATGCGGGATAGCCGTGATGACGTGCGGAAAACGGCGCTAGACCACGTCGAACTCGTTCCCCTCTGGATCCACCATTGCCACCCCATAGTGATCGACCCCGGGCTGCGACGCCACCCGCACAACGGACGCCCCTGCCTGGACAAGCCGCTCCACCTCGGCATCCACCCGTGCTTTCCGGGTCTCCAGCGGTACGTCCTCCCGCTTGCCGCCCACCTTCACATCCAGGTGGAACCGGTTCTTGACCACCTTGCCCTCAGGCACCTGCTGAAACCAGATCCTCGGCCCGTACCCCTCGGGATCGATGATGCTGTCGCTGCAGTCTCCCTCACCCAGCTCGTCCTCCGGCACTCCGAGACTGCGCCAGTAATCCCGCCACGTGTCGAATCCACCCGGCGGCGGCTCCACCGTGTACCGCAGCGCGCCCGCCCAGAACCGGGCCATCCGCTCGGGTGCCGCACAGTCGATCGCTAACTGATAGGAAACCATGGCGCCATCATGCCGGACCCATCCGACAATTTTCGGCTCACGGTCCGGACGGGTGACGGCCCGGACGGCTCCTGGGCCGCTGGCGCTTCGGTCCAATCGAGGGCCAGCGCCCCATCGGTGTTCCATGGGGCCTGGCTGAGCCGTACCGACGCGCCGTCGAACTCGATGGCCGCCTGCTCCAGGCCACATCCACCAGCTCCCGGATCCGCAACCGCGAGCAGAACCCAGCCCCCACCGGTAATGCTCCCAGCACCTTCTCGACACTGGCCTTGCCCCACTGCGCACGCGTTCGGATCACGGGTTGTGGATTCACCTGGGCGGTGCCGCCCCAGCCCAGCGGATTCAATGAGTGAGGCGGCCACGCGCCGTCACGGCCCTCCTGACCGACCAGTATGGACATCAACCCGCGCTTGATCATCTTGCGGGCCATATGCTTGTGCGGCCGTCACGGGCAAAGGCGAATGGGAAAGTTCGTTCCTAACGCCTCATAGCGTTAACGCTCAGTAAAGAGATGAGCCGGTTCGAGTCCGGTAGCCCGTGGCGGTCATCCTCGAAGTGGAGCAGCCGAAGCACCCCGAAGGGGCCGCGTAGAGGTGGGGCCGGCGGCGGAACGGCTCTGATTTAGGAAGGGGTGTCTGTTGCGCCGCCGTGGAGCGGGGACGGCGCGGCGAGCGAAGCGAGCGCTTAACCCTGTGGAGAAGGTTGTCGCCGTCGCTACTCGGTGTTATCGGCCGTCATGGCCGCATCGCTCAGGATGAGTTCGGCGATTCGGATCATGCGACTTAGGTAGGTGCGCTCTTCACTGCGGCGGATCCGCGGAAGCAGTGCCCGCAGATCACGGGCACACTCTTTGACGATCCGAAGTTGACCCACATCCAGGACGCCTTGCCGACTTCCGACGTAGCTGGTCAGGCACCCCGCCATGTAGAGATCCAGCAGCATGACCGGCTGGCCGTGGATCTCCACATCGCGCAGATCATCAGGGCAAAACTGCCCGCTGTGTTCCGCCCACAGCACCGAGACCTCGTTGACGACCTCCCGGTTCACTCGCCAGCAGGCGCGATGCCCACCGGGCAAGCGACCCCGGTGCCTCCGATGCCGCAGTAGCCGTTCGGCACCTTAAAAAGATATTGCTGGTGGTAGCGCTCCGGTAACAAGTCTTTAGGAGAGGTTGATCCGGATCTCCGTGTTGCGATATCCGGCGCGCAGGAACGCGGCCGCCATCGGCGCGTTGCCCACGTCGGTGGTGGCGGTGACGCGCGGCTCTCCGTTGGCCGCGTGCATGAGGGTGATCTCGGCGAGTACCTCGTCCACGTATCCCCGCCCCCGAAACTCCGGGACCACCCCGAGATACCCCACGTTCACGCTGTACGGCGTCGCCGAGGGGATCGCCATACCTGCCGCCTCGCCCTCGTGTGTGTAGGCGATCCGCCACCACTCCCGCTTGCCCGGCGCTCCGAGATAGAAGTCCATCTCTTGGCGCGCGGTCGCGTCCACGCCCTTGGCCGCCACGCTCGTTCGGGTCTGGAAGTCCAGGCTGCCCTCGGCGATTCTCGTGAACATCGCCAGGAACTTCTCATCGGACGCCTCGGCGAACCGCAGCGCCCCGGCCGCCGTCGGCACCCCGTCGGCCGGCGCCCACTCGAACTGCAGCCGCTCCACCTCCTGGGTGAGGCCGGCCGCATGTGCTGCCGCTCGTCGCCATTCCACAGCCGCCGAGGTGCCCGGATCGTCACGCCAGCCGCCGGCCGCCTTGATCGCGTACTGCACCGGTCGTGGGAACACCGCCAGCGCGGCCCTGATCAGTTCGGCGGCGACAGCGGTGCGCTCACCCACTGCGGGGTCCACGTCGAGGCAGTCGAGCGCGACCGGGTACGCGCTGTCCCTCGGCCCCCACCACAGCGCCCGTCCCACGACCCGGTCGCCGACCTCGGCGATCCACGTCCACTCCGGCCGGTACATGTTCTCGGCCAGTTCTGTGAGGTAACGGTCGGCGGGGATCCAGCCGACGGGGTCGGTCACGACCCACGCGGTCACCCGGTCAAGCTCCGCAGGGACGATCGCACGGTAGGAAATCACCCGAAGAGGTTAACGAACCTTTCGTCCCCACCCGTGGGCCAGGCCCTCGCGCTCTTGGGCACCGCGTCCGCGTGCCAGTGACGGTCGCCACGAGCGCAAGCGCGGTCTCAAGGCTGATCAGCTCTTTGGGCTGCTGACCAGCCAGCTCACCTGATCGCCACGGAACGGTGATCAAGTCTCGATATCCTGACAAATGCCCTGGACAGCTTTTCACACGTCGAGGAGCAGGTTCCGCCCGTCCGGTTCGTCAGCTCAACTGGAGGTCGTCGGTGAGTTCTGAAGGTCGTATGCGGGCCACGTTCCGCATACTCGGGCCGGTGGAGCTCCAGACCGCAACCGGACGCGTCGTCCTGACCGGCAAACAGGGGGCGTTGCTGACGATTCTGCTGTTGAGCGCCAACCGCGTGGTGTCAGTCCAGCGGGTGGCGGAGTCGCTGTGGGGCGAGCCGCTGCCCAGTTCCCCTTCCTCCCGCGTCAGGATGCTGATCTCCGACCTCAGGAAAACGTGCATCGCCGCGGGGGACGATCTGATCCGTACGCAGCGGCCCGGGTACGTCATGCGGCTGGTGCCCGATCAGCTCGATCTCGCCAGGTACCTCGACCGCGTGGCGCAAGCCCGCAAGGCGGCGGCCGGAGGCGACCTGGAGACCGCGGTGAGCTGCTACGACGAGGCGTTGAGCCTTTGGCACGGGGCACCGCTGTTGGGGATCGACGGCTCCTTCGTTCAGGCGGAAGCGGCCAGGCTCGAGGAGCTGCGGTTGGAAGCGGTGGAGGAGCGGAGCTCGGCCATGCTCGCGATGGGAAGGTATGCCGAAGCCGTGACCGGGCTCACCGCGGTCATCGCGGACCATCCCCTGCGTGAGGCGGCACACGGTCAGCTCATGCTCGCGCTGCACCAGAGCGGCAGGCGTGCCGACGCTCTGGCGGTCTACCGGAGACTACGGGAGCGGATCACCGAGGAGCTGGGGCTGGAGCCCGAACGCGAGTTGCAACGGCTTCACCAGCGGATCCTCACCTCGGACACCGCGCTCGAACCCTCGGACACCGCACTCGAAGACACCGCGCTGGACCCCTCGGACATCACTCCGGAACCGCCACGTCATCAGTCACGTCATCAGCCACGTCCGGTGGTCTCGCCGGTCCCTCGGCAGTTACCTGCTCCGCCACCGCACTTCGTCGGCCGCGAACGCGAACGCGCCGAGTTGGATCGCCTCACCCGCGACCCGACCACGAACAGCACGGCCATCGCCGCCATCAGCGGCACAGGGGGAATGGGGAAGACCTCGCTGGCCCTGCACTGGGCGCACGACAACATCGGCCTCTTCCCCGACGGCCAGCTCTATGTCAACCTCCACGGGTTCGACCCGAGCAACGGCCCTCTGCCGGCTCATGTGGCGCTGCGCCATTTTCTCGGTTCTCTCGGTGTCCCGGCGGCGGCCATCCCTGCCGGGGAGCAGGCCCAGGCTGGGCTCTACCGGTCGCTGGTCGCGGGCCGCCGCCTGCTCGTCGTCCTGGACAACGCCCGCGACGTGGCACAGGTCGAGCCGCTGCTCCCCGGAAGCCCCGGCTGCATCGTAGTGATCACCAGCCGCAACCACCTCCCGGGCCTGAACGCCACCCGCGGTGCGAGCCTGATCGGCCTGAACGCCCTCACGTGCGCCGAGACGCGCCGCTTGCTCGGCCGCCACCTGGGCGAATCGAGGATCGGCGCGGATCCTGACAGCGTGGCCGTCCTCGTGGAGCACAGCGGCGGCCTCCCCCTGGCGATCAGCGTGCTCACCGCACGCGCCGCCATGCACCCCGGCTTTCCTCTGTCGGTCCTCGCCGAGGAGCTGAGCAGCCCTTCCACCCGCCTCGACGCCCTGCACACCGGCGACCTGAACACGGACCTCCGGGCCGCGTTCACCGCCTCGTACGAGGCCCTCGACGCCGCCACCGCCCGGCTGTTCACGCTTCTGGGACTGGCGCCGTGGCCGGACATCAGCCTGCGATCGGCCGCCGCGGTGGCCGGCCTGCCCGCCTCCCGCACCAGGGTGTTGCTGCACGACCTCGAAGCCGCCAACCTGATCCATCAGCACCGTCCCGGGCGGTACCGCACGCATGATCTGCTCCGCCTCTACGCCGCCGAACGCGCGCAGTCCGATCGGCCCGATCACGAGCGGATGGAGGCGCTCACCCGCCTGGTCGACTCCTACGTGCACACCGCGTGCGCCGGCGACCGGCTGCTGTATCCCCACCGTCCACTCGCCTCGCGGATCTTCCCCGAGGGTTCGCAGGACGAATTCGAGGACGCCGCGTCGGCCTGGGCCTGGTTCGAGGACGAGCAGTCCAGCCTCATCGCCGTACAGCAGCTCGCCGTAAGGTTGGGCATGGACGCGGCGGTCTGGCGGCTGGCCTGGGCGATGGACACGTACCACAAGCGGTGCCAGCACGAGATGCGCATCGAGTCCTGGCAGACGGCCTTGGCCGCCGCCGAGCGGCTGGGACACTCGAGCACCCGGGCCTTCGTCCATTGGTATCTGGGGTACACCTACGCGCAGGCCCACCGGGCCGACGACGGCCTGGAACATCTGATGCTCGCATTCAAGCTGTTCGAGCAGGAGGAAGACCTCGCCGGTCAGGCGCACACGAGCCACACCCTCGGGTTCGCCTGGCTCGCGCGGGGCGAACCCGAGGACGCACTCCCTCACGTGGAGAACGCCCTGCGCCTCCAGCGGGAACTCCGAGACCACCTCTGGGAGGCCAACGCACTCAGCGCCGTCGGCTGGTGCCACGCCAAACTCGGCCATTACCCGGAGGCGCGGTCGTACTGCGAGCAGGCTCTGGAGCTGTTCCAGAAGTACGAGGACTTGAACGGCGAATCCGCCACACTCGACAGCCTCGGCTACATCGCCCATTGGGCACGGCAACACGATCAGGCGCTCGGCTACTACGGCCGATGCCTCGAACTACGCGACAGGCTCGGCAACGCCTATCAAGGCGCCGATACCCTCGTCCGCATCGGCGATGTCCAGCACGAAATGGGCCGGCCCACCGCCGCCCGCGATGCCTGGCAGCGAGCCCTCGATCTCTATCACAAGCAACACCGCGCGGCCGAAGCCGAGAACGTTCAGGAGAAGATCAGGCGTCTTGCCAAGCGGCCTTCCGCTGCAGCCGGACCTTCAGGTCCCGCGGCACCAGCAGACCGCTGAAATCGGGCACGATCGCCGTCTCCTCGGGCCGAGTCATGTTCATGCCGGTGACCAGCCAGAACGTCGCCAACGTCAGCTGCATCATGCCGAGCTGAGTCCCCACGCACACCCTTGGCCCGGCCCCGAAAGGCAGGTAGGTGTGCCTGACGGGCGCGGCACGAGAGTCCAGCCACCGTTCCGGCATCAGCTGGTCCGGGTCGGACCACCAGCGTGGATCGCGATGCAGCCGGTACAGGCTGAACAGCACCTGATCCCCCGTCTTGAGACGCCACCCGTCGAGCTCGGTCTCCCGGCGTACGGTCCTGCCGATCAGCCAGGTCGGCGGCCACAGCCTGAGCACCTCCTTGACGAACGCCTCGGTGTACGGCAGATCCCCCATGACCGGGACATCGCCGGCCGACGCGGCCTCGACCTCCAGCCGGGCCAGCATGTCCGGCCGCGTACCGAGCTCGTACACGATCCAGGTGAGCGCGGCGGCCGGGACGCCCAGTGCGGCCAGCATGATCCCGCGCAGGAACCGCTCGATCTGCAGCTCGGACAGCTGCCGGTCTCCCGAGGCGATCAGCACGCTGAGGAGATCCTGAGCGGACGAATCTCCGTCCAGGCGGCGGCGCACGATGTCGGTCATGAGCGCCAGGAGTCGCTTGCGGGAGCGAGCGAAGCGCCGTACCTTGCGCGATGGCCACCACGGCGGGAGCTGCAGCGAGTCCCGCGACAGAGGATCGAGGGCCGCGACGTTCTCGGCCAACGTCTCCGGCACGCCTTCCGCGTCGGCGCCCAGGCAGAAGTCGGCGGTCGCCCGGCCGAAGAAATCGGCCATCGTGGCGAGCACGTCGATCTCCCCGTCACCGACGGTCTTGAGGAAGATCTCGCGCAGCCGCTCGGCGTGCGCCTGCGCCACCCTCCTGTGCAAACCCTGCCAGCCTGCGCGACGGGTCGTGGTCCACAGCTCGGCGTCGGCCGCCATCCGCTCAGTGTCCACGCTTCCCGCCAACGGCGAATTCTCTGCCAGGAAGTCGCTGTTGGTCCTGGCGAGTAACGCATGCACCTGATCCGGTGAGGACACCACGATGGTGCGGGCGTCGAACGAGAAGACGTCCCCGTATTCACGGTGGCACCGTTCCAGAAAACCATTCCTGTCCCGGTCGTACTCCTCGGTGTTACCGAACAACCAGTGCCCTTGGGGCCCGGGTGGTCGCTCCGAACCAGCTGCATGCGTCACGCGTCGGCCCTCGGATCGTTAGTTCCAGAAGTTCCAGTAGGTGTACATGCCTCCCATGCGGACCCGGCCCAGGACGCGGACGGCTGCGTGTCGAACGTGCTTCATGTCTAACCTCCGTAGCGCGACTGACGTCACTGACCATGGTCGATCACCGGGCGCATGATCTCCGCATGAAAACCGCCTGCCCCGGCTGCGGTCCGAAGGTTGTGTACTCGGAGTAGCAAAATGCCGGTCCTCGCTCTGCGCAAGGAGCGGCCGCTATGTATGCCTACGCGTCGCCGGACGTCAGGCCGACCAGACAGGACTCTCCGTCATCCCCGTAGGTGAGCAAGAAGCTCGACTCCGACAGGATATGCGCGCTCCTGGGGCAGCAGCCGGGCGGCGGAGTCCAGGTCACCGCCGCTGACGAGGGCGTGTATCTCGTGGGCGAGCGGGGCTATGTCGCGGATGGCGACCGTCCATTCGTCGGCGTAGCGTCGTACGGCCTCACCGGAGAGGCCGAGTTGCAGGGATCGGTTGTTCCATGGTGTACAGCGTGGCTTGCGGCCGCGCGGGCACGGAATCGCTTGGAACCCTCGCGCGTTGAGGAGAGCGGGCAATGGGATGCCGGTGGTGTGTGAGCCGAGCAGCCCTCGCGACCGAGCTGAGAGATCTTGGAGGGGCCGTGATGGCTACACAGACGCAGCGGGCCGTGCTGGCGGGCGGATGCTTCTGGGGGATGGAGGAGCTGATCCGCCGCCTTCCGGGTGTGACGGCGACCCGGGTCGGATACACCGGGGGTGACGTGCCGAACGCGACGTACCGTAACCACGGGACGCACGCGGAGGCCATTGAGATCCTTTTCGATCCCGAGACGACCGATTACCGCGCGATCCTGGAGTTCTTCTTCCAGATCCACGACCCGAGCACCAAGAATCGCCAGGGCAACGACATCGGTCTCAGCTACCGTTCGGCGATCTACTACGTGGACGACGAGCAGAAGCGGATCGCCGAGGACACGATCGCTGATGTGGACGCCTCCGGTCTCTGGCCGGGCAAGGTCGTCACCGAGGTGGAGCCGGTCGGCCCCTTCTGGGAGGCCGAGCCCGAGCACCAGGACTACCTGCAGCATTACCCGAACGGCTACACCTGCCACTTCCCGCGGCCGGGATGGCGGCTGCCCGCCCGCACGGAGAACTGACCGGGAGGCGGCATGGCGGAGGTCGGGAACCCCTGCTACCTGCGCAGATATCGCCGGCCCAGAACCCCGTACCAGATCATGACGGGCATGTGGAGCGCATACCCGAGCTGTTCCAGTGCCCCCGCGGGGCCGTCGGTCCCGGTCGTCCACGCAACCAGCCGAACACTTAAGGATGCCTAAATAATCCCACATAGCAATACGAATTTGTGTTTAACCATGGTAATGCGCAAAAATGCATGACATGCCTGACCAGAGACGCGGTGTGCTGTTCGGCATCGCCGCCTACGCCATGTGGGGCCTGTTCCCCCTCTACTGGCCGTTGCTCAAGCCGTCCGGCGCCCTCGAGATCCTGGCCCACCGCATGGCCTGGTCGCTGGTGGCGGTGGTGGCGGTGCTGGCCGTACGCAGGCACTGGTCTTGGTTCAGAGAGCTGATCAGGCAGCCGGGGAAACTGGGCCTGCTGGCCCTGGCGGCGGTCCTGGTGAGCGTCAACTGGGGCACCTACATCTACGCGGTCAACAGCAACCACGTCGTCGAGAGCGCCCTGGGCTACTTCATCAACCCGCTGGTCAGCATCCTGTTCGGGGTACTCCTGCTGCGCGAGCGGCTGCGCCCGCTGCAGTGGGCCGCGGTGGGTCTCGGCACACTCGCCGTACTCGTCCTGACCATCGACTACGGCCGGCTGCCGTGGATCGCGCTGGTACTGGCCGTCAGCTTCGGCGTGTACGGCCTGGTCAAGAAGAAGGCCAACGTGGGCGCCGCGGAGAGCCTGACCGTCGAGACGCTGGTGCTGCTCGCGCCCGCGCTGGCCTATCTCGTCTACCTCGAGAAGGCCGGGCAGTCCACGTTCGGCCACGAGGGGGCGGGACACGCGCTGCTGCTGGCGGGCGCGGGCGTGGTCACCGCGGTGCCGCTGCTGTGCTTCACCGCTTCGGCCATCCGCGTCCCGCTCAGCACGATCGGCTTGCTGCAGTACATCGCGCCGGTCCTGCAGTTCCTGTGCGGGGTGCTGATCGCGAAGGAGACGATGCCGACCAGCCGCTGGATCGGTTTCTCGATCGTCTGGCTGGCCCTGGCCGTCTTCACCTACGACAGCTTCCGTACGGCTCGCGCCGCCCGCATTGCCATAAGGGCAAATATCCTCAATCAGCCGGAGCGTTCGACCACGTAGTCGCACAGGGCCAGGAACGCCTCCTTGGCCGGGATGTCCGGCAGCCCGGCCAGGTCGGCCCGAGCCCGATCCATCCACGCGACGAGCTCGTCCCTGGCCCGCTGCATCCCCGGATGTGCCCGCAGCAGCGTGAGCGCCTCGTCCAGGTCCTCCTCGGCCACCGGACCCGCCAGCAGCTCGGCGAGCCGGGACCCGGGGTCCTCGGCCAGGGCGTAGAGCACGGGCAGGGTCCTGATCCCCTCCCGCAGGTCGGTGCCGGGGGTCTTGCCCGACTCGGTGGAGGTGGAGGCCACGTCGAGCAGGTCGTCGCCGAGCTGCCAGGCCACCCCGACCGCCTCGCAGGCCCGGCTGAGCCGCTCCTCGACGTCCGCGGGGGCTCCTGACAGCATCGCGCCGAACCGCCCGGAGGCGGCGATGAGCGAGCCCGTCTTGTCGGCCAGCACCTCGATGTAGTGCGCGATCGGGTCCTCACCCTCGCGGACCCCGATGGTCTCGCGGATCTGCCCCTGCACGAGGCGGGAGAACGTCTGCGCCTGGACCCTGATCAGGTCGGCCCCGAGGTCGGCCAGGATGTCGGAGGCCTGGGCGAACAGGTAGTCGCCTGTGAGAATGGCCACCGTGTTGGTCCAGCGGGCGTTGGCCGACGGGCTGCCTCGCCGTACCTGGGCCTCGTCCATGACGTCGTCGTGATAGAGCGAGCCCAGGTGGGTGAGCTCGATCACGACGGCGCCCGGCACGATGCCGGGCGCGGACGGGTCTCCGAACTGTGCGGCAAGCAACACCATCAACGTGCGGAAACGCTTGCCGCCTGCCTCGATGCCATGCTTGGACACCTCCGTGACGAAGGTGTCCTCGCTTTCCACCGACGAGCGGAGCAGCTTCTCGACCGCGGCCAGCCCGTTGGCAATGTCCTGCGCCAACCGCTCGTCTCTGATAGGCAGATCAACAACGGGTGGCGCGGACATACGAATCCCCTATCTGATGAACAGGCCAGAAGCGGCCTGGTTGGCCAGGTCGAGCACGGGCTGCGGGAAAAGCCCCACCCCTACCGTAACCAGCAGCGAGACGGCGATAACGGCCGCGGTACCCGCAGTGGGCACCAAGATGGACGGACCGTCGGCCGCGGGCTCGCTGAAGAACATCAGCACGATCACGCGGACGTAGAAGAACGCCGCCACGGCCGAGGCGATGACACCCACCACGACCAGGCCCGTCATCCAGCCGCCCAGCGAGTCGCCCGGCTGCGCGCCGCTGCTCAGCGCCGCCGCGAAGATCGCGTACTTCCCGAAGAAGCCGCTGGTCAGCGGGATACCGGCGAAGGCGAGCAGGAAGAAGGCGAACACGCCGGCCAGGATCGGCGCGCGCTTACCCAGCCCGGCCCAGCGCGACAGGTGACCCGCCTCGCCGCCGGGATCACGCACCATCGTGACGACCGCGAAGGCGCCGACCGTGGTGAGCCCGTAGACCACCAGGTAGAACAGGATCGCCGACAGCGACGCGGCGTTCTGCGCGCCCTTGCCGAACGTGGCCATGACGCCGATCAGCAGGAACCCGGCGTGCGCGATCGAGGAGTAGGCCAGCATCCGCTTGATGTCGGTCTGCGTGATGGCCAGGATCGCACCGACGATCATGGTGAGCGCGGCGACGGCCCAGATGACCGGCCGCCAGTCCCAGTCCAGGTTGCCCAGGGCCACCCAGAACACCCGCAGCAGCGCCCCGATGGCCGCCACCAGCACGCCTGAGGCCATCAGCGCGGTGATGGGGGTGGGCGCTCCCTGGTAGACGTCCGGCTTCCAGGCCTGGAAGGGCGCGGCGCCGATCTTGAACAGCAGGCCCACGGCCAGCATCGAGAAACCGACCAGGACCAGCGGGTCAAGCAGGGAGCCCTTGGCCAGCGCCTGGCTGATCCCCGCCAGGCCGACGGTGCCGGCGTAGCCGTACACCATGGCCGTGCCGTACAGGAAGAACGCCGAGGAGAACGCGCCGAGCAGGAAGTACTTCATCGACGCCTCCTGCGACAGCAGGCGGCGACGGCGGGCCAGGCCGCACAGCAGGTACAGCGGCAGCGACATGACCTCGAGGCCGACGAACATGGTCAGCAGGTCGTTCGCGGCGGGGAACAGCAGCATGCCGCCCACCGCGAACAGGAGCAGCGGGTAGATCTCGGTGTGCGCGCCGCCGCTGGTCTCGGCCTCCTCCTCGTCGGCGCTGCCGGGTACGGCTGCCGCCGAGGCGACGAAGTGGCCCTCGTCGTTGACCAGCAGGACACAGACGAACGAGAGCACCAGGATGACGCCCCAGATGAACAGCGCGGGACCGTCGACCGCGACGGCGCCCATGGCGACCGCCTTGGTCGGCACGTCGCCCCTGACCACCTGCAGCAGCACCAGGGCGAACGCCCCGGCCAGCGACAGCAGCGTGAGCGGCACGTGGATCGACTTGCGCAGGTAGCGCGGCGCGAACGCCTCCACGAGGACGCCGATCACGGCCGCGCCGAAGACGAGCAGCATTGGCGCCAATGTGCCGTATTCGATGGTCGGCGCCTGGATCGAGTTCACTGACCGGCTCCCTTCTCAGCGATAGCCGGGTTGTCCACATGCACGTTGACCAGCGTCTTGGTCACGGCCGGGTTGATCACGTCGAGCAGGGGCTTGGGGAAGAACCCGAAGCCGATGATGAGCGCGACCAGCGGCGCGAGCACCAGGACCTCGCGCAGGTTCAGGTCCTTGAACGCCTTGACCGGTTCGACGGTCGGCCCGTTCATGGCCCGCTGCACCATCCACAGGATGTAGACAGCGGCCAGGATGACGGCCACCGCGGAGATGACCGCGGCCACGGTGAGCGCCCCGGCCCCGAAGGCGGTGCTCGAGTAGGTGCCGATCATCACCATGAACTCGCTGACGAAGGACGAAAGGCCCGGCAGCGACAGGCCGGCCAGACCGGCGACCAGGAAGAAGCCCGCCAGCAGCGGGGCGACCTTCTGCACGCCGCCGTAGTCGGCGATGTACGGCGAGCCGCGCCGCGCGATGAGGAACCCGGCGGCCAGGAACAGCGCGCCCGTGGCGAAGCCGTGGTTGACCATGTAGAGCGCGGCGCCCGCCTGCGAGATCTGCGACATGGCGAACACGCCCATGACGATGAACCCGAAGTGCGAGATCGAGGTGTAGGCGATCAGGCGCTTCATGTCGGTCTGCCCGATGGCCACGATCGCGCCGTAGATGATGCTGATCACAGCCAGCACCACGACCGGCATCGTGAAGGCCTTGGCCGCGTCCGGGAACAGCTCCAGGCAGAAGCGGAGCATCCCGAACGTGCCCACCTTGTCCAGCACGCCCACCAGCAGCACCGCGGCGCCGGCAGGGGCCTGGGCGGCCGCGTCGGGCAGCCAGGTGTGCACCGGCCACAGCGGCGCCTTGATGGCGAAGGCGATGAAGAAGCCGCCGAACAGCCACTTCTGCGTGGTCGGGTCCTTGATGGCCCCGATCAGCTCGGGGAACATGAACGTGCCCTTGCCGGCCAGCACGTACAGCGCGATGACCGCGACCAGCATGAGCAGGCCGCCGAACAGCGAGTAGAGCAGGAACTTGACGGCCGCGTAGGACCGCTGCGCCCCGCCGTACGACCCGATCATGAAGTACATCGGGATCAGCATGGCTTCGAAGAAGACGTAGAAGAGGAAGACGTCGGTCGCCGCGAAGACGCCGATCATCATCGCTTCCAGTACGAGCAGCAGCGAGAAGTAGGTCTTCACCGACCGCTTGGGCGTGACCAGGGTGCCGTCGGCGGTCTGCACGCCGTCGGCGTCGTGCCACGAGGCGAGCACCACGATCGGCACCAGCACCGCCGACAGCGCGATCAGCACCAGCGCGACGCCGTCCACGCCCACCCCGAACTTCACACCGAAGCTGGGGATCCAGTCGTAGACCGCGTTGAACTGGAAGCGCTCGCCGTTGGGCTTGAACTGGACCGCCATGGCGACGGTCAGCACCAGCACGACCAGCGAGACCACCAGCGTGAGCTGCTTGGCCAGCTTGTCACTGCCCTTGGGGAGCAGGGCCACCACGATGGCGCCCAGCACGGGCACCGCCATGAGTATCGGGAGCCAGGGTGACATCAGATGTTCCCAACGAGGAGCAGGGCGCCGGTCAGCAGGGCGGCACCGATCAGGATGAACAACGCGTACGTGCGCGCGAAGCCGGTCTGCAGGCGCCGCATGCGACCCGAGGACCCGCCGATGCCCGCGGCGATGCCGTTGACCACACCGTCGACGCCACGGTTGTCGAAGAAGACGGCCAGACGGGTCAGCCACTGGCCGGGGCGCATGAACAGCGACTCGTTGATGGCGTCGCCGTACAGGTCACGCCGGGCGAACACGGTGAGGAAGTTGCCGCGCGGGGCGACCCCCGGCACCTCGACCCTGCCGTACCTGAGCCAGGCGAAACCGGCCCCGACGGCCACCAGCGCCAGCGTGATCAGTCCCGACGGAGTGAGCGGGTCGAAGCTCGGCTCGTGGGCGGGCGCACCCACGGCCGGGGCGAGGAAGTTCATCAGCCTGTTGCTCAGGATGAGGTAACCGCCCAGGAAGATCGACCCGATCGACAGGATGATCAGCGGCCAGGTCATGACGGCCGGCGACTCGTGCGGGTGCGCGTCCTCGGCCCACCGCTTCTGGCCGAAGAAGGTCATGAAGACCATCCGCGACATGTAGAAGCCGGTGATGCCGGCGCCGAGCACCGCGAGCCAGCCCAGGGTGGGGTTGCCCTCGACCGCGGTCTCGATGATGCCGTCCTTGGTGAAGTAGCCGGACAGCAGCGGGAAACCGATGATCGCCAGGTAGCCGATGAAGAACGTCCAGAACGTGATCGGCATGAACGCGCGCAGGCCGCCGTACTTGCGCATGTCGACCTCGTCGTTCATGCCGTGCATGACGGAACCGGCGCCGAGGAAGAGGTCGGCTTTGAAGAAGCCGTGCGTGATCAGGTGACCGATCGCGAAGGCGTAACCGGCCGGGCCCATGCCCGCGCCCAGCATCATGTAGCCGATCTGCGACATCGTCGAGCCGGCCAGGCCCTTCTTGATGTCGTCCTTGGCGGTACCGATGATGGCACCGGCCAGCAGCGTGGCCGTACCGACGATCGCGACGGCGAGCGAGGCGCTCGACCCCTCGGGGAAGAAGAACGCGCCCGAGCGGACCACCAGGTAGACGCCCGCGGTGACCATGGTCGCGGCGTGGATCAGGGCCGAGACCGGGGTCGGGCCCTCCATGGCGTCCAGCAGCCAGGACTGCAGCGGCAGCTGGGCCGACTTGCCGCAGGCACCGAGGAGCAGCAGCAGGCCGATCGCCAGCGTGACGCCGTTCTGCACGCCGTTGACCTTCTCGCCGAGCTGGGCGAAGGTCAGCGTGCCGAACGAGGTCCAGATCACGAACATGCCGACAAGCAGCCCGAAGTCACCGACGCGGTTGACCACGAAGGCCTTCTTGGCGGCCACCGCCGCCGACGGCTTGAACTGCCAGAACCCGATGAGCAGGTAGGAAGCGAGGCCCACGCCCTCCCAGCCGATGAACAGCCCGACGTAGTTGTCGGCCAGCACCAGCAGGAGCATCGCGGCGACGAACAGGTTCAGGTAGCCGAAGAACCTGCGCCGGTCGGGGTCGTGCGACATGTAGCCGATCGAGTAG
This sequence comes from Nonomuraea sp. NPDC050536, assembly GCF_044457685.1. NCBI lineage: Bacteria > Bacillati > Actinomycetota > Actinomycetes > Streptosporangiales > Streptosporangiaceae > Nonomuraea > Nonomuraea sp. NPDC050536. Next base: position 234,424 of record NZ_JBITHD010000016.1, on the reverse strand, counting down.
ATGTGGATCAGCGAACCCACACCCGTGATCAGCAGCGCGAAGCTGATCGACAGCGGATCGACGAGCAGCCCCATCTTGACCATGCCGGGGATGAAGTCGTACAGCTCCACGGCCTGCCGACGCTGGTTCGCATCAAGTCCGATGAGCTCGAAGAAGGCCAGCACCGCCACGACGAACGAGGCGAGCGACATGGCCACGCCAAGCAGATGGCCCCACCGGTTGGTCATCTTCCCCAGGCACAGCAGGATCGCCGCGCCGAGCAAGGGGAAGGCGATCATCAGCCATGAGGCCCCGATGACACCGCCGGTGGTGTGCTGGAGAATCCCTACAGGTTCCACCAGTCACCTCTAGTACTTCAGCAGGTTGGCGTCGTCCACGGACGCCGACCTGCGGGTTCGGAAGATCGTCACGATGATGGCCAGGCCGACCACGACCTCGGCCGCGGCCACGACCATCACGAAGAACGCGATGATCTGGCCCTCCAGGTTGCCGTTCTGCTGGGAGAACGTGACGAACGCGAGGTTGCAGGCGTTGAGCATGAGCTCCACGCACATGAACACCACGATCGCGTTCCGCCTGATCAGCACGCCCAGCGCGCCGATGGCGAACAGCACCCCGGAGAGGATGAGGTACTGCGTGGTCATTTGGCCTCCTCCTCGATCTCGGCGACGTGCTTGACGGCCTCGGCGAGCTTCGGGTCGGCAGGCAGGTGGTCCTTCTCGACGTCGAACCGCGCGATGTAGCGGTTGACCGACTTCTCCGAGACCGTGCCGTCCGGCAGCAGGGCCGGCATGTCGATGGCGTTGCCCCTGGCGTAGGTGCCGGGGCCGGGCAGCGCCGAGGGCTGGTCGCCCAGGAAGCGGGCGCGAGCCAGGTCCTTCTGGGTCGCCTTGGCGGTGAGCCGCTCGCGGTGTGCCAGCACCATCGCGCCGAGCGCGGCGGTGATCAGCAGCGCCGAGGTGATCTCGAAGGCGAAGACGTACTTCGTGAACAGCAGCAGCGCCAGCGTGCGGATGTAGCCGCCCTGCCCGATGGCCCCTGCCAGCCCCGTGGGAGTGGAGAACACCACGTTGCCGATGGCCACGATGAACAGCACCCCGAAGCCGACGGCGGCGAGCGCGGCCCAGAACCGCTGGGCGCGCAGCGTCTCCACGAACGAATCCGAGGAGTCGACACCCACCAGCATGAGCACGAACAGGAACAGCATCATGACCGCGCCGGTGTAGACGATGATCTGTACCGCGGCCAGGAACGGCGCGTTCTGCACGGCGTACAGGACGGCCAGGCACAGCATCACGGTGCCGAGCATCAGCGCCGAGTAGACGGCCTTCCTGTTGAACACCATCCCGAGTGCGGCGGCCACGGAGACGACGGCGAGCACCCAGAAAGTGACTTGCTCACCCATTGGTCCGCCCCAACCGGTAGTAGTCCTCCTCGGTCTCGCCGAGGCGCATGGGGTGCGGAGGCTGCTCCATGCCCTGCGTGAGCGGGGCCAGCAGCATCTCCTTGGTGTAGATCAGGCTCTCGCGGCTGGAATCGGCAAGCTCGTACTCGTTCGTCATGGTGAGCGCACGAGTCGGGCAGGCCTCGATGCAGAGCCCGCACAGAATGCACCGCAGGTAGTTGATCTGGTACGTGCGGCCGTAACGCTCACCCGGGGAGAAGCGCTCCTCGTCGGAGTTGTCCGCCCCCTCGACGTAGATCGCGTCGGCGGGACACGCCCAGGCGCACAGCTCGCACCCGACGCACTTCTCCAGCCCGTCGGGCCAGCGGTTGAGCTGGTGACGACCGTGGAAACGCGGCGCGGTCGGCCTCTTCACCTCGGGGTACTGCGTGGTCGCCCGCGGCTTGAAGATCGTATGGAAGGTGACGCCGAACCCTTTGACCGGGTTCAGCCAATCAGTTAGTCCCACTGGGAACCTCCTTGCGCTGCACCCCGTGGTAGTGCGGCAGATCGAGCGGCGGAACAGGGAATCCGCCGGCGGTCGGCTCGGCGGCGAGCTCTTCGAACTCGGCCTCCGCCTGTGCCTTCTTCGCTTCCCTCTGACGCTGGTTGACGGTGTCGAACCTGAGCCAGATGGCCAGCACACCGACGACGGTGATCACGCCGAGCGTGATGGCCACGCCCGTGCTGCCGGAGAACTCACCGCTCTTGGTGAGGGTGACCGTACGCACAGCCGCGACGAGCAGGATCCACGCCAGGTTGACCGGGATCAGCACCTTCCAGCCCAGCGACATCAGCTGGTCGTAGCGCACACGCGGCAGCGAGGCGCGCACCCAGACGATGAAGCTGAAGGTCAGCACGAACTTGATGAAGAACCAGAGCACCGGCCACCAGCCCTGGTTGGCACCCTCCCACAGCGAGATGGGCCAGGGCGCCCGCCAGCCGCCCAGGAACAGCGTGACCGCGATGGCCGAGGCGGTGAAGGTGTGCAGGTACTCGCCCATCATGATGAGCGCGAACTTCAGCGAGGAGGAGTACTCGGTCTGGAAGCCGCCGACCAGCTCGCCTTCGCCCTCGGGCAGGTCGAACGGGATGCGCGCCGCCTCGCCGAACATGCAGATCACGTAGACGAGGAACGACGGCAGCAGCATCACCACGTACCAGAGCGAGCCCTGGGCGTGCACGATCTCCGAGGTCGACAGCGTCCCGGCGAAGATGAAGACCGCCACGAACGACAGGCCCATCGCGATCTCGTAGGACACGACCTGCGCCGCCGACCTCAGCCCACCGAGCAGCGCGTACGGCGAGCGGGACGACCACCCGGCCACCACCACGCCGTAGACGGAGACGGCGCCCATGGCCAGCATGAACAGCACTGCCACGGGCAGGTCGACCAGCTGCAGCGGCGTGGTGACGCCGAACAGGTTGACCATTCCGGCGAACGGGATGATCGAGAAGGCCAGGAAGGCCGGCACGACCATGATGATCGGGGCCAGCAGGTAGAGCACCTTGTCCACGGTCCGCGGGAAGAGGTCCTCCTTCAGGCCCATCTTCAATCCGTCGGCCACCGATTGCAGCAGGCCGAACTTGCCCGCCCGGTTGGGGCCGACCCGGTTCTGCATCCAGGAGATGAGCTTGCGCTCGTACCAGACGCCGAACAGGACGCCCAGCATCAGGAAGACGAAGAGCATCACGGCCTTGATGATCGTGATCCAGAGAGGATCCTTGCCGAAGTCGGCGAGGGTCGGATCGGCCGCGAGAACGTGGATCATGAGGCGCTCCCGATCGTGACGATGTCGCCGGCCACCGCGCCGAGGTCGCGGGTGACCGAGCAGCCGCCGGAGTTCGCGGGTACCCAGACCACCCGGTCGGGCAGGTCGGCGACGCGGACGGGCAGCGTTACGGTGCCGCCGACGACCACCTTGTCGCCGTCGGAGACGCCGATCTCGGCCGCCGTGCTCTCCGAGAGCAGGGCTTCGGCGGCGCGGGCGGTGCCCGCGAGGTACGGCTCGCCGTCCTGCATGCGGCCCTCGTCGAGCAGCAGGTGCCAACTGGACAGCTGCGCCTCACCCGACATCGGGGCGGACTGCGAGCGGGTGGCGGTCTGGGGCGCGGCCACGCGGGCCCCGCGCCAGGCGCCGATCTCGCTCAGCTCGCGCCGGGCGGCCTTGGCGTCCGGCAGGGCCAGGTGGACGTCCATCTTGTCGGCCACGTTGGCGATCACGGCCAGGTCGCCCTGCAGGCCGGGGACCCGCAGCGGCGCGTCGAACGTGCGGCCGCGGCCCTCCCAGTTGACGAACGTGCCGCTCTTCTCGGCGACCGCCGCGACCGGCAGGACCACGTCGGCCCTGTCGGTGACGGCGCTGGCCCTGATCTCCAGGCTGACGATGAACGGCGTGTTCTCCAGCGCGTCCAGCGCGGCCTGCGGGTTGGGCAGGTCGTAGGGGTCGACGCCGGCGATGACCAGCGCGTCGACGTCGCCGTCGCGGGCGGCGGCCAGGATGCCGGCGGTGTCGCGGCCCAGCGTGTCGGGCAGCGAGGAGACGTTCCAGACGCGAGCGACCTCGGCCCTGGCGGTCTCGTCACCCACCGGGCGGCCGATCGGCAGCAGGTTCGGCAGCGCGCCGGCCTCGACGGCACCGCGCTCGCCCGCCCTGCGCGGGATCCAGGCGAGCCTGGCCCCCGACGCGGCGCTCAGCCGTACCAGGGCGGACAGGGCGCCGGGGACGCCGGCGAGCCGCTCGCCGGCCAGGATGATCGTGCCTTCGGCCAGCGAGCCGACCAGCTCGCCGATCGCGTCGGCCTCGGCGCCCGGGGCGGTGCGGATGAGCGTGCCGCCCATCTTCTCCAGGCCCTTGGTGGCGAACGGCGCGATCGCGCTGACCTTGAGACCGCGCTTGCGCCAGGCCTTGCGCAGGCGCAGGAACACGATCGGCGACTCCTCCTCGGGCTCGAAGCCCACCAGGAGGACCGCCGGGGCCGCCTCGAGGTCGGTGTAGGAGACCTCGATGCCCCTGCCGGCGACCGCGTGCGCGAGGAACTGGGTCTCCTCGGCCGAGTGCGGACGGGCGCGGAAGTCGACGTCGTTGGTGCCGAGCGCGATGCGGGCGAACTTGGCGTAGGCGTAGGCGTCCTCAACCGTGAGCCGTCCGCCGACCAGCACGCCGGCCTTGCCGCGGGCCTTGGCCAGGCCCTCGGCGGCCACGCTCAGCGCCTCCGGCCACGAGGCCGGCTCCAGGACGCCCTCCTCGTTGCGGACCAGCGGCGTCCGCAGGCGGTCGGGCTGCGTGGCGTAGGTGAACGCCCAGCGGCCCTTGTCGCAGTTCCACTCCTCGTTGACCTTGGGGTCGTTGCCCGCCAGGCGGCGGGTGACCCGGCCGCGCCGGTGGTCGGTGCGCAGGTCGCAGCCGGCCGCGCAGTGCTCGCACGCGCTGGGCGTCGACACCAGGTCGAACGGGCGGGCGCGGAAGCGGTAGGCGGCGCCGGTCAGCGCTCCCACCGGGCAGATCTGGATGGTGTTGCCCGCGAAGTAGGACTGGAACGGCTCGCCGTCGGCGACGCCCACCTGCTCCTTGGCCCCGCGCTCGAAGAACTCGATGAACGGGTCACCGGCGATCTGGTCGGAGAAGCGGATACACCGGGCGCACTGCACGCAGCGCTCGCGGTCGAGCAGGACCTGCGTCGACAGCGGCAGCGGCTTGGGGAAGGTGCGCTTGGTCTCCTGGAACCTGGACTCGCCCCTGCCGTTGGACATGGCCTGGTTCTGCAGGGGGCACTCGCCGCCCTTGTCGCAGACCGGGCAGTCGAGCGGGTGGTTGAGCAGCAGGAACTCCATCGCCGCGCGCTGCGCCTTCTCGGCGACCGGCGAGGTGAGCTGGGTCTGCACCACCATGCCCTCGGCGACATCGATCGCGCAGGACGGCTGCGGCTTGGGGAAGCCGCGGCCGTTGCCGGCGTCGGGGATGTCGACCAGGCACTGGCGGCAGTTGGCCGCCGGGTCGAGCAGCGGGTGGTCGCAGAAGCGGGGGATCTGGATCCCCAGCAGCTCGGCCGCCCGGATGATCAGCGTGCCCTTGGGCACGCTCACCTGGAACCCGTCGATCGTGAGGGTCACCAGGTTCGTCTCTGTCTCTACTACGGTCACTGGTCACCCCAGAGAGTGGACTTCTTCGCGTCGAACGGGCAGCCGCCGATCTCGAAGTGCTTGAGGTACTCCTCGCGGAAGTACTTCACCGAGGAGTGGATCGGGCTGGTGGCGCCGTCGCCCAGAGCGCAGAACGAGCGGCCGAGGATGTTGTCGGCGATGTCGGTGATCGTCGACAGGTCCTCCTCGTTGCCCTGGCCCTTCTCCAGTCGCTTGAGCACCTGCTTGAGCCAGTAGGTGCCCTCGCGGCACGGCGTGCACTTGCCGCAGGACTCGTGGGCGTAGAACTCGGTCCAGCGCAGCACGGTCCGCACGACGCAGGTGGTGTCGTCGAAGATCTGCAGGGCCCGGGTGCCGAGCATCGAGCCCTTGGCGCCGACCGCCTCGAAGTCGAGGGGTACGTCCAGGTGCTCGTCGGTGAAGATCGGCGTGGACGAGCCGCCCGGGGTCCAGAACTTGATCTGGTGTCCCGCGCGGATGCCGCCGGCCATGTCGAGCAGCTCGCGCAGCGTGATGCCCAGCGGCGCCTCGTACTGGCCGGGCCGGGTGACGTGGCCGCTCAGCGAGAAGATGCCGAAGCCCTTGGACTTCTCCGTGCCCATCCCGGCGAACCACTCGGCGCCATTGCCGATGATCGAGGGAACACTGGCGATCGACTCCACGTTGTTCACCACAGTGGGCGAGGCGTACAGGCCTGCCACGGCGGGGAAAGGGGGCTTGAGTCGCGGTTGACCTCTGAAGCCCTCCAGCGAGTCGAGCAGCGCCGTCTCCTCGCCGCAGATGTAGGCGCCGGCGCCGCTGTGCACGACCAGTTCGAGGTCGTAGCCGGAGCCGAAGATGTCGTTGCCGAGGTAGCCCTTCTCGTAGGCCTCGCGCACGGCGGCGTGCAGCCGCCGGATGACGTGCAGCACCTCGCCGCGGACGTAGATGAAGGCGTGGTTGGCCCTGATCGCGTACGAGGTGATGATGATGCCCTCGACCAGCGCGTGCGGGTTGGCCATCATCAGCGGGATGTCCTTGCAGGTTCCCGGCTCCGACTCGTCGGCGTTGACGACGAGGTAGTGCGGCTTGCCGTCGCCCTGCGGGATGAAGCCCCACTTCATGCCGGTGGGGAAGCCCGCGCCGCCGCGGCCGCGCAGGCCGGAGTCCTTGACGGCCTGGATGACGGCGTCGGGGTCCATGCCCAGCGCCGTGCGGGCCGCGTCGTACTCGCCGTAGCCCTCCAGCGTGAAGGAGTTCGGCTGGTCCCAGTTGGCGGTAAGTACCGGGGTAAGGGTCGTGGTCACGCTTCCGGCGCCTTCCATCCGTTGGCCTTGGCGAGCTTCAGACCCTCCAGCGACGGGCCGGCGGCCGACGGGCCGTCGCCCGCCAGGTCGTCCGGCAGGCCGGAGAGGACTCGCGAGGCCTCCTTGAACGTGCACAGGCGCTTGGGGCCACGGGTGGGCCGCACGTCCTTGCCGTCACGCAGGTCGTCGACGAGCTGCTTGGCCGACTCGGGGGTCTGGTTGTCGAAGAACTCCCAGTTGACCATCATCACGGGTGCGAAGTCGCAGGCCGCGTTGCACTCGATGCGCTCGAGGGAGACCTTGCCGTCGGAGGTCGCCTCGTCGTGGCCGACACCGACGTGCTCCGACAGCTCCTCCCAGATCTCGTCGCCGCCCATGACGGCGCAGAGCGCGTTGATGCAGACGCCCACGTGGTAGTCGCCGACCGGCTTGCGCTTGTACATGGTGTAGAACGTCGCGACGCCCACCACCTCGGCCTTGCTGAGGCCCAGCATCTCGGCGCAGAACTCCTGCCCGTCGTCGGAGACGTATCCGTCCTCCGACTGCACCAGGTGCAGCAGGGGCAGCAGCGCCGACCGGGTCTTCGGGTAACGCCCGATGATCTCCTTGGCGTCCCTCTCGAGACGCTCACGGATTTCCGGTGTGTACGTCATGATCCCGCCTCCGGCGTGCTCATGACGTAAAACGTGCTGTGCTTACTGGTTCGCTCGCGGAGCTCGCTCACCTGTCCACACCTCCCATGACGGGGTCGATAGATGCCACCGCGGCGATCACGTCGGCGATCTGGCCGCCCTCCGCCATCGCGGGGAAGCTCTGCAGGTTCACGAAGGACGGCTCACGGAAGTGCACGCGGTAGGGCCGGGTGCCGCCGTCGGAGACGACGTACGCGCCCAGCTCGCCCTTCGGCGACTCGATCGAGGCGTAGGCCTGTCCGGCCGGCACCCTGAAGCCCTCGGTCACCAGCTTGAAGTGGTGGATGAGGGCCTCCATGGAGCTGCCCATGATGTGCGCGATGTGGTCGGGCGAGTTGCCGAAGCCGTCGGGGCCCAGCGCGAGCTGCGCCGGCCAGCCGATCTTCTTGTCCTCGACCATGACCGGGTCGCCCTTGAGTGGGCCGGCGAGCTTGTCCAGCGCCTGCTCGATGATCTTGAGGGACTCCTCCATCTCGGCCATGCGGACGAGGTAGCGGGAGTACACGTCGCAGCCGCGCTGGGTCGGCACGTCGAACTGGTAGTCCTCGTAGCCGCAGTATGGCTGCGACTTGCGCAGGTCCCACGGCAGGCCGGCGGCGCGCAGGATCGGGCCGGTGACGCCGAGTGCCATGCAGCCGGTCAGGTCGAGGTAGGCCACGTCCCTGGTGCGGCGCACGTAGACCGGGTTCTCGTCGAGGAGCTTGCGGATGTCCTTGATCCGCTTGGGCATCTCCTTGAGGAACTCGCCCACCTTGTCGACCGCGCCCGCGGGCAGGTCGACGCTCACGCCGCCCGGCCGTACGTAGGCGTGGTTCATGCGCAGGCCGGTGATGTACTCGAACAGGTCCATGATCAGCTCGCGGTCGCGGTAGCCGAACAGGAACGGCGTGGTCGCGCCCAGCTCCATGCCGAACGTGCCCATCGCGACCAGGTGCGAGGAGATGCGGTTGAGCTCCATCATCATCACGCGGATGGCCTGGGCCCTGGCCGGCACCTTGTCCTCGATGCCGAGCAGCTTCTCCACACCGAGGCAGTAGGCCGTCTCGTTGAAGATCGGCGACAGGTAGTCCATCCGGGTCACGAACGTCGTGCCCTGGGTCCAGGTGCGGAACTCCAGGTTCTTCTCGATGCCCGTGTGCAGGTAGCCGATGACGCTGCGGGCCTCGGTGACCGTCTCGCCGTCAAGCGTGAGCACCAGGCGGAGCACGCCGTGCGTGGACGGGTGCTGCGGGCCCATGTTGACGACCAGGCGCTCTTCCTCGGTGTCGCGCACGCTGCTGACGACCTGGTCCCAGTCGGCGCCGGTGACGGAGTAGACCTTGCCCTCGGTGGCCTCGTCGTAGCCAGTGGTCATGAGTACGACCTCCTCTCATCGGGCGCGGGAATGGTGGCACCGCGGTACTCGACCGGGATGCCGCCCAGCGGGTAGTCCTTGCGCTGCGGGTGGCCGTCCCAGTCGTCCGGCATCATGATCCTGGTCAGCGCGGGGTGACCGTCGTAGATGATGCCGAAGAAGTCGTAGGTCTCACGCTCGTGCCAGTCGTTGGTCGGGTAGACGCCGACGGTCGAGGGGATGTGCGGGTCGGCGTCCGGGCAGCTGGTCTCGACGCGCACCCGGCGGTTGTGGGTGATCGAGAGCAGGTGGATGACCGAGTGCAGCTCCTCGCCCTGCAGGTGCGGGTAGTGCACGCCGGAGACGCCCAGGCACATCTCGAAGCGCAGCGCCGGCTCGTCGCGCAGCTTCTTGCAGACCTCGACCAGGCGCTCGCGCTTGACGTGCAGGGTCAGCTCGCCCCTGTCGACGACCACGCGCTCGACGGCGTCGTCGAGGGCCAGGGTGTCGACCAGCTCGTCGAAGTAGCCGCCGTACGGCCGCGGCGTGCTCAGCGGCGGCGGACGACGGACGACCAGCCCGCCGTACCCGGAGGTGTCACCCGAGTCGTGCGCGCCGAACATGCCGTGCCGCGCGATGGGCGCCTCGGGCAGGGCAGGCACCGACGTCTCGGGCACTTCGGCGTCCGGGCTCTCGGGAAGATTGTCAGGCGAAGTCACTTGACCGCCCCCTGGTCGATCAGCGGAAGCGTGCGCAGCGCCTGCAGTTCGAGCTCGTCGATCTGCTTGGCGCGGTGGGCGCCGAACTTCATGTTCTGGATCTTGTCGTGCAGCTTCACGATCGAGTCGATCAGCATCTCCGGCCGCGGCGGGCAGCCGGGCAGGTAGATGTCGACCGGGACGATGTGGTCCACGCCCTGCACGATGGCGTAGTTGTTGAACATGCCGCCGCTGGAGGCGCACACGCCCATCGAGATGACCCACTTGGGCTCGGCCATCTGGTCGTAGATCTGGCGCAGCACCGGCGCCATCTTCTGCGACACGCGACCGGCGACGATCATCAGGTCGGCCTGGCGAGGAGACGCCGAAGCGCGCTCCATGCCGAAGCGCGCCAGGTCGTAGTGGGGGCCACCGGTGGCCATCAGCTCGATGGCGCAACATGCCAGGCCGAAGGTCGCCGGCCACACCGAGTTCTTCCGCGCCCAGCCCGCGGCCTGTTCGACCGTGGTGAGGATGAACCCACTCGGGAGTTTCTCTTCAAGTCCCATTTTCTAGTCCCAGTCCAGACCCTTGCGGCGCCACACGTATGCGTAGGCCACGAGCACGGTGGCGATGAACAGCAGCATCTCGACAAGCGCGAAGATCCCGAGGCCGGAGGAGATCACGGAGCCCGCGTCGTTCTTGAGCGGGGCGAAGGAGACCGCCCACGGGTAGAGGAAAATGATCTCGATGTCGAACACGATGAAAAGCATCGCGGTGATCATGTATTTCAGCGGGAACCGTCCGCCACCGACAGGCTGGGGCGTCGGCTCGATGCCGCATTCGTAGGCGTCAAGCTTGGCGCGGTTCCAGCGCTTGGGACCGGTGAAAGGGGCGATGGCGACCGAGAAGATCGCGAAGCCCCCGGCGAGAACGGCGAGCACCAGGATGGGCACGTACAGGTCCATCGCTACGCCTCCTCTTGCATCGCCACGCGCGAGGGCGCGCAGTCTGAGCTGTAAGTTTGCCTGCAGTTTCTGACATTCATGCTGGTGGGGCGACCTTTGAAAGAGCGTTGATGATCCTGTCCGACGCATCGCCTCGCCGGTCGGTGAGATTACCAAGGAGCTTCAGCGCGAAGCGCATCAGCCTCGGATGAGGCAGGCCATGCCGCGTGCCGAAGCTCATCACCCCCGGTCTTCCAATCGCCTCGACGAACAACCTGCCCAGGGTGAAGTAGCCGCCGTAGGCGTCTTTCAGCACTTGAGGATATGTCCGCAGGATGCGTTCTTGTTGCGCGGGAGTGGTTCCGCGCAGCGCCTTGGCGATCGTCTCCGCCGCGATCTCGCCGGTTTCCATGGCGTAGGCGATGCCCTCGCCGTTGAACGGGTTGATCGCACCGCCGGAGTCGCCCACCAGCACCAGGCCACGCGTGTAGTGCGGCTGCCTGTTGAAGGCCATCGGAAGGGCGGCGCCGCGGACCGGGGCCGTCATGTTCTCCTCGGTGAACCCCCACTCGGCGGGCATGTTCTTGGTCCACCGGCGCAGCAGGTCGCGGTAGTCCACGTTCTTGAAGCGGGCGCTGGTGTTGAGCAGCCCCAGCCCGACGTTGGCGGTGCCGTCGCCGACGCCGAACACCCACCCGTACCCGGGCAGCAGCTGGTCCTCGGTCCACAGCTCCAGCCAGATCTCGAGGTACTCATCGTCGTGGCGGGGGCTCTCGTAGTAGGTCCGCACAGCTACGCCCATCGGGCGGTCTTCCCGCTTGTGCAGGCCCATGCCCAGGGCCAGGCGGGTGCTGTTGCCGTCGGCGGCCACCACCAGGCGGCTGCGGAACTCGCGGCCGTCCTTCGTCGTCACGCCCACGATGTGGCCGCTGCGGTCGTCGAGGATCGGGCCGGTGACGGTGACGCCCTCCATCAGCCGCACGCCGTTCTTGACCGCGTTGGCGGCGATGATCTCGTCGAAGTCCTTGCGCGGGCGCACCAGGCCGAAGTCGGGGAAGCGGTCGAGCTTGGGCCAGTCGAGGTCGAAGCGGTGCCCGCCGCCGACGACCCGCAGCCCCTTGTTCCTGACCCAACCCGGGGCATCGATGTCGACGCCCATGTTGAGCAACTGCTTGACGGCCCTCGGGGTCAACCCGTCGCCGCAGACCTTCTCCCTGGGGAAGCTGGTCTTCTCCAGCACCAGCACATCCAGCCCGGTCTGGGCGAGATAAAAGGCGGTTGCGGAACCTGCGGGACCGGCGCCGACGACGATGACGTCGGCGTCAGCCTGTGTGGCTGCTGGCACGGTCACTGGACTGTCCTGCCCTACACGCTCGAAGGCCTCGGGGTGTGGCGCCTTCGTTCCTTTGTGAACCCCTTCACAAACTTGTCGGCCCGCAGTCTAGCGCTTTTCCAGGACAAAGTGGCAGCCGGGGTCCGGCTCCAGGCACACAGAAGGCCCCCCGTTTTGGACGGAGGACCTGGCACCGCTGACTCAGACCTCGAACTCGCTGTTGCGAACACCTGCCAAGAAGGCCCGCCACTCACCCGGGGTGAAGGTCAGCAGGGGTCCGCCCGGATTCTTGGAGTCCCGGATCAACACCTCACCCGTCGCTCCCCTGGCGAACTCCACACACTCGCCCGCGCCGGCGCTGAAGCTGCTCTTACGCCAGGGTTCCGACATCGGACGTGCTCCCTCAAGGAATGTGCTGCGCGGGAAGAAAGCACCAACGACATCAGGTAACGAACACGACACGATCACCAGCGCGTCACAGTCCCGCATACGACATGGCGAACGCTAGCAGTAGCATTCCACTGACGAAGCGTTATCAAAGCAAAGCACGGGATATCGTCGGGCCTAATCGGCATCAAGCTGAGCGAGTTCGAACTCCTCGCCGTGGACACCATCCAGGAACGCGGCCCACTCGCGGCGGGTGAACACCAGCACGTGCCCGTCCTGGTCGCGCGAGTGCCGCACACCGATGCTTCCATCAGCGAGGCGCGCGACCTCGACACACTCTCCCGCTCCAATGCTTCGACTGCTCTTGCGCCATCTGATCATGCAGCGGTCCTCACCTAGGGGGGCTAAGTCTCCTCATTCCCCGAAAACGAGAAATGTCTACATTCCCGCGAGTGAGGCGATGAACTCCCTGGACGCCTCGTCGTCCAGCGCGGCGTCCAGCAGGCGATCGAAGACGAGGGAGTACTGGTAGACGGTCTGCTCGTCGTCGGAGGGCGCGGTCGGCGGATAGTTCTCGAAATAGATGACGTCCTGCGACAGTGACCCCAGGACGGGCACCGAGGGGAACGACATGATCATGAAGTTGTTGATGTCCAACGGGTGTGGCTGATCGAGCTTCAGGACGCGGATCGTCACATTGGGCAGCTCGCTCAGCTTGACCAGGTGACGAAGCTGATCGGCCATCAGCGTCTCGTCGATGCGGCCGAATTGCCGCTCCAGGACCGAATCCTCGAGCACGGCGGCCACCCTCAGCGGATCGTCACCCGTCAGCCGGCGTTGCCGCCGCATCCTCGCCTCGACCCTCCGGTCGACCCACTTGGGCGGGATCATCTCCATGGACTGGTAGAGGTAGCCGAGCTGGGCGGCGTAGGCACGGGTCTGGAGCAGGCCGGGGATCAGGGTGGCATGCCAGGTTTTGACCTGCACCGCCCCGGCCTCCATGCCGAACAGCTCGATCACCGGCTCGGACAGCACGTCGGCGTAGGAGTCCCACCAGGCCCGGCCCTCGGTGTCGACGAGGGACAGCAGCAGCCCGCCGAGGTCGGACGGCGCGCCGTAGTGCTTGAGGAGTTTCTCGACGTCCTTGGCGGTGGGGGCCACCTGGCCGTTCTCCATGCGGGAGATCTTGGAGGTGGACCAGCGCAGGGCCTTGGCCACCTGCACGCCGTTCAGGCCCACATCCTCGCGTAGCCGCCGGAGCTCGGCGGCGAGCTTGCGGCGGCGGAGTGTCGGGCTGCCTTCGGCGATCACCCGTTCTCCTCTCGCGAAACCTGGTGAGTATGCCCACTCCTCGTCGGTGGCAATCCTCGCCGGGAAGAGCATGTTCCGTCCCGGAAAGAGTCCCTCTACTCATCCCTGCGGGAATTGCACGGGGCCTTTCTCCGGCACATCCTGAGAGTAGCCCGCCACACCCACAGGCAGGCAAGCAATGAAGCCGAGATGAGACATCGGCTCTGAGCAACGGTGCCCAGGGTCCCGCAGCACCCACGTCAGCAACCCTGACAGGACATCGGAGCCGCGCATGAACAACGGCATCAGGCAGCTGGGCGCGCAGGTCGACGCCAGGATCTGGCGGCGGGACGACGCGTTCGCCCGCGAGCGTGACTGGCAGGTCGGCAAGAGGTCATGGGGCGGGCGGCGCTACCGCGATCCCCGCTTCGACGACCTTCCGGATCTCCGGCGAGCCGAAGGAGCAGGAGGCGGGTCGGAGCCGCCGAACCGGTTCATCGCCGGGGACGGCTTCCCGCGCAACCATCCACGGATCCCGCGGGCGCGGGATCTGATCGCTTTCGTCGGGATGCTGTGGCGGTGGCGGGTCGAGCTCGCCGTACCGCTGGTGGCCATCCCGCTGGTGGACTGGATCGGACCGCACGCCGCGGTGATCGTCGGCGGCACGTCCGCGCTGGCGGGCGCCGTCATCCCGCCGCTGAAGCGGCTGGCCGGGCGGCTGGTCGTGCGGCACAGGTTCCAGGGGCTGTGCCTGCGGACCTCGTTACGCACGGCGGCGGGCCGGCTGCCGCTGGTCGTCCAGACCAGCAGCACGCGCGAGGGCATGGTGATGCTGATCTGGCTGCGGTCGGGGATGAGCGTGGAGCTGTTCGAGGACTACATCCCCGAGATCAAGGTCGCCTGTTTCGCCCGCGAGGTGCGGATCTTCCCGCACTACCGCTGGCCGCACCTGCTCACCATGGAGCTCATTCGGGCTTGAAGGCCCGGTGGAGCGCCACGATGCCGAGCGTGAGGTTGCGCCAGGCGACCCGCTCCCAGCCGGCGTCCTGGATCGTGCGGGCGAGCGTCGGCTGGTCGGGCCAGTCTCTGATCGACTCGGCCAGGTACGCGTAGGAGTCGTCGTTGGAGCCGAACAGCTTGGCCACCTGGGGCAGCAGGCGCATCAGGTATTCGCGGTAGACCACGTCGAAGGCCTTCACCGTGACGTGCGAGAACTCCAGGATCACCAGGCGGCCGCCCGGCCTGGTCACCCGGAGCATCTCGCGCAGCGCCTGCCGGGTGTCGTGCACGTTGCGCAGCGCCACCGAGATCGTCACCGCGTCGAAGGCGTTGTCGGCGAACGGCAGCCGCAGCGCGTCACCCGCCACGAACGGGATGCCGGGCCCGGTCAGCGAGTTGCCGCCGTGGCGTGCCACCCCCGTCCTGAGCATGCCGAGCGAGAAGTCCGAGGCGATCGCCCTGGCGCCGAACTCGGTGAAGCTGTCGGTCGACGTCCCGGTGCCCGCGCCCAGGTCCAGCACCACCTCGCCGGGACCCGCGTCGACCGCGGCAGCCGTCGCCTTGCGCCACAACCGCACCTGGCCCAGCGAGATCACGTCATTGACCAGGTCGTACCGCCGGGCCGTGCGATCGAACATCGCGGCGACCTCGTGTGGCTGCTTGTCCAGTTGAGCGCGCGTCATGCCCCAAGCCTAGGGCTATCCGCACAATCAACGGAAAGTAGCGACCTCATTACCCAGAGTCTGCTAAAACTTGGCGGATGTTTGCCCGTGTCACCCTTGCGGCGATCATCGCCCTGGCCCCCGTCGCGCAGCAGCGCGTCGTCTCGGCCGACCCGGTGGACTACACCCCTCACGTGCTCGACGGCATCGTCAACGCCATCGCGCTGGTCGGCGGTACCGTCGTGGTCGGCGGGTCCTTCACCGAAGTGGCCGACTCCTCGCGGAGGACGACGTTCGACCGCGACTACCTGTTCGCCTTCGACCTGGCCACCGGCCGGGTCCTGACCGGCTTCGAGCCGGACCTCGACGGTCCGGTGTACGGCCTGGCCGCCGGACCCGGCGGCACCGTCTACGTGGGCGGCGACTTCTCCGGCTCGCTGACCCGGCTCAGCCTCACGGACGGCTCCGCCGTACCGGGGTTCGAGCCGAGGATCAGCGGCGGGATGGTCACGACGCTCGCCCGGAGCGGGTCGCAGTTGTACGCCGGCGGCGACTTCACGCGGCCGCGCACGGCGCTGGCGCGGCTGGACGCGACCACGGGCGCGGCCGACCCGCGCTTCACGGTGACGCCCGGCGCACCGCTGACCCCCAGGGCCAAGGTCTACGCGCTCGCGGTGAGCGGCGACCGGCTCGTGGTCGACGGCAGCTTCACCACGCTGGCAGGCAAGTCCAGGCCACAGCTCGGCGTGATCGACACGGCCACGGGCAAGGTCGCCGACTGGCGCACGGAGGCCTACATCCCGAAGTGCATGGACACGTTCCCGTCCTACGTGCGCGGGCTGGACCTGTCACCCGACGGGCGCTATTTCGTGGTGGTCAGCACCGGCGGTCCACGGGGAGGCGCGCGGCTGTGCGACAGCGCGGTCAGGTTCGAGACCCATGCCACGGGTCAGCGGATCACGCCGACGTGGGTCAACAAGACGGGCGGCGACTCGCTCTACGCGGTCAGCGCGACCGGCGCGGCGGTATACGTCGGAGGACACCAGCGCTGGATGAACAACCCGCTCGGCCACGACTCGGCGGGGCCCGGAGCGGTGCCGCGGGAAGGCATCGCGGCGCTTGATCCGCGCACGGGAAAGGCGCTCAGCTGGAATCCGGGACGGGAGCGCGGCATCGGCGTCAAAGCGTTTTCGGCGCACAGTGGCGGGCTACTCGTTGGTAGCGACACAACGCGACTCGGACGGGAGTACCATGCCCGTCTTGGCATGTTCCCCCTGCCCTAGTCGTCGCTCGGCTTCGGCCGGTCGACCTTGTCGCTGATGCGCGTGCTCACGGCGTCGCGCTGCTTGGACAGCAGGACATAGCTGGCTATGCCGCTGATCACGAAGGACACCACGATCAGCAGAAGCCAGTTTTGCAGGCCAAGCAGGTAGAGCACACCGAAGGCCACGGCAAACAGGCCGATCCGCGACGCGGTGTAAACGAGAACGGGATGCACAGCTCGAGATTACCCGCAAGGGCGATCGGGGCGCTCTTCGCATCAGGCGCGAGCGCTGCTACTGTTCCCAGTCAGGGAGTTTCGTAAAGAAACACCCACGAGAGCCCCAAAGAGGCTCTATCATATAACAATCGGGCAGTCAGCTGATAACAACCCGTGATCTTTGTAGAAAACCACGGATAAATCAGGCTTCGCTCGACACACTGGTTACCTGTCCGCCCGCTGGCAGGAAGCGGGATGCGAGGGGGAGAGATTGGTGGAGAGTAGCAGCGAGCGTCTGCTGACCCCAGGAGAGGTTGCCGCCCTCTTCCGGGTAGACCCAAAGACGGTTACACGCTGGGCTGCGGCAGGCCGCATCAGTAGTATCCGCACCCCCGGAGGGCACCGGCGGTTCCGCGAGTCGGAAGTGCACGCCCTTCTCCGCGGCGAGGACGTTCTGACGGCCGAAAGGCCGGCAGGGGAGTCCCCGCGCGTGTGACGTTCCACCGGTCGGTGGTCCTTGTTCGGATCACCGGCCTACGTCATGCGCCCTCCTCCCGCGTCTTGAACGCCAGGAACTCTCGTTCCAGCTCGTCGTTGTCCGCCTGCCATCTGCTGCGGCGCTCCTCCGCCTCCTCCTCGGTGATCGACTCCGACAGCCACTGCTCATAGCCGGGATCGCCGGGCGCGAGTTCCACGTACGCGTTCCCCAGCAGGCGCCCATCTTCGCTGGTCAGGCTCTGCGGCACGCGCAGCGTCCCGTCAGCGAGCCGGATCACGTACATGGCTGATCACCTAGATTCCGTAGCGCCGGTTGAAGAACAGCATGACGTTGAGCGCCATCCGCGTGTCACCACCCAGCATGTCGACCAGCGCGGGACGCTGCCGCGAGACGATCGCGGCGAAGGCGTCCGCGAAGAACTCCTTGCGCCCCAGCCCGCCGCCCTGCCGGTGGAAAGCCGAGGCCAGCAGGGGCGTGACGTGCTCGTAGAGTGCCACGAACTCCGGTGAGTCCGAAACCCAGTCGCCGTGGGCCGAGTCGAGGTCGTCGACGGCATGGCCCACCTCGTGCATCATCACGTCCGGCGTGGGCGACGGCCGGTCGCCCACCACGATCTTCCTGTCGCCGTAGGCTCCTGCGCAGATGTCCCACGTAGCCCTCCCAGAGGGCAGCGGAGCGCCGCGCAGGTAACCCATGTCGTCGAGGTCCGGAACGCCCCCCGCGCCCACGTAGATGCCTTCCAGGCCCGCGGCGAGCATGTCCTTCAGCCTGTCGGGCAGCCTGGCCAGGCTTTCCACGGCCCGGACGGCGTCGGCCGAGGGCGGACCGTTGCGGGCGTCCCACTGGCGGTGCAGGACCTGCTCCAGCTTGCCGCAGTGGCGTAAGCCGTCGCCCTGCGCGGGCGCCTCCGGCCTGTTCGGCTGCGCGCGCGGCCGAACGTCGTCCAGCTCGAAGTCCTGCCAGGTGTACTGCGGCCGGTCCACCACCGAGGCCGACAGCCGTTCCGCGCGGTTCGTCCGCTCGGGCAGCTCGCCCGGCCACGACCTGCGCCTGTCCTTGGGCTGCTGGGACGGCCGCTCCTTGGGGCGCTCGTCCGCCCAGAACGACCGGTAGGCGTCGGGCGGCGCCTCGTTGCGCCGGGAGAAGAGGTACGAACCGCGCCGCCACCAACGACCCCGCCGATGGCGGCCCTTGTCGCTAGAAAACGCCATCGCACCCCTCAGCGCCATCCCACCCCTGGACCGGTTCCACGGTACGTCGCAGATCTTCCGCAGTCACCCGAAACAGGACATCGGTAAAGCACGATCACGACGCGAATGACTTACAGTTCGGGCATGGCAGGTGTCGTTATCGGCCTGGCTCTGCTGGCCTTCTGGCTGTACTCGCTGTTCGACGTCATCACCACCCCGGAGGACGAGGTCAGGAACGTACCAAAGAGCGTCTGGGTCCTGACGGTGGCCCTGGTGCCGCTGCTCGGCGGCATCATCTGGCTCATGCGAGGCCGCCCCCGCGACGCCCGCGAGACCTGGTCCGTCCCCTCGGCCCAGCCCGCCCCCAAGGGCCCCGACGACGACCCCGAATTCCTCCGCGAACTAGACCGCCGCCTCCGCGACGACGACCACTGACTTCTTCTTCTCTCTCATTGGCAGCATCTTCTTGTACGGCAAGCCACCAACCGCCCCCCGCCATAGAACGCTCGCCTGAGTGCCGGACGACACGCATGACGCACGTGGTTGCTCACCGCCACGGCGCACGGAACCCCTTCCCCGCCCTTGGTGCACCCACGTCCCCCACGCTTTGCGCCCCCACGTCCCCCGCGGGTCCCTAGAGCGCCGGGGCGGCGAGAAGATGTGCGGTGGAGGTCGGCGCACGTGGACGGCGCTCGAGGTGGGAAGCCTCGGGTGGGTTCGGGCGCGACGTTACGGTGGCGCGGCGGCGCCGCTGGAGTGGCGTGGAAATGACGGAGCCCGGCCACGTGCGACGGGTCGCGGGTGGCCGGGCTTGCCGTAAAAGAGCAAGAAAGAGGTCGGCGAGAAGTTAGGGATTCACATCGGCATAGCTGTGCAGGCCGCTGATGAAGATGTTGACGCCCACCAGGTTGAACAGCAGGCACCCGAAAGCGATGAGCTGGACGATCGTGGCGGCGCGGCCGCGCCAGCCGGCCGTGACGCGGGCGTGCAGGTAGGCCGCGTAGCCGACCCAGGTGATGAAGGCCCAGACCTCCTTGGGGTCCCAGCCCCAGTAACGGCCCCACGCCTTGTCCGCCCAGAGGGCGCCGGCGATGACGGCGAAGGTCCAGACGGGGAAGGCGAGCACGATGAGCCGGTGGGCGACGCGCTCCAGGTCGGCCTTGGTGGGCAGGCGCGACAGGCCGTCGCCGCGGGACAGGTAGAGGACGCCGCACACACCCGCCACGATGAACAGCCCGCTGGCCAGGATCGCCGCCGTGACGTGGATGGCGACCCAGTAGGAGTTGAGCGCGGGCACGACGGGCCCGGCGGCGGTGTAGAGGAACTTGACGGCGAAGCCGAGACCGAGCGCCGCGGTGACCATGACGAACGGGCCGAGGAAGCGCACGTTCTGCCGGATCTGCGTGCCGAGGAACGCGGTCACGGCGGCGAAGCAGATGGCGACCACGAACTCGTACATGTTGCCCCACGGCCACCGGTCGACCGAGAGGCCGCGGGTGACGATGGCGCCCATGTTCGCCGCCCAGCCGAGCCAGCCCAGTGCCAGCGCGATGCGCCCGGCCGCGGGCGCCCAGCTCGGCGGCGCCGGCCCGGTCCCGACAGTTTCGGGAATGTCGGTTACGGCGGCTTCCGAAGCGCCCACCGACACAGGGACGGCAACCGGCTTGCGTGCGGAGTTCGCCCTGGATCGCCCGAAGGCCAGCTCGAGCGCGAACCCGATCATGGCGAAGAGGTAGAGCAGGACGGCGGCGACCACGAGGAGGTCGCTGAATTGGGCGAGTTGCTCAGCGGGCATCCTTGTCTCCTGCTGATAGGACGTTGACGATGTCGGCGAACTCTTCAGTGAAGCCCGCCGCGGAGCCCTCGGTGCGGGTCAGGCCGCCCGCCTCCGCCTTGCCGCCACGCACGCGCACGAAGACGCGGCGGCGGCGGATCATGAGCGACAGTGCGATGGAGACCGTGGCGAGGGCCGAGGCCAGCAGCGCCGGGATGCGCCCCGGATCGTAGGTGACCTGGAGCGTCATCCACTCCTTGACCCCGGTGAACTCCAGCGTGCCCGCGCCGCCGGGCAGGGGCAGCTTGTCCCCGACCGACAGCGGCTTGGGCACGTCCTTGCCCATCACCAGCGGCTTCATCTTGCGCAGGACGTCGGGCGGGGCCAGTTCGTAGACCGACTGCGGCTTGCCGGAACGCACGCCCAGATCACCGGAGAAGGCCCCCAGGACCTGCACACCGGGCTGGAGCTCGCCGGGAAAGGCCGAGGCGTAGGTGCCGTCGGTCAGCGGCACGGCGGTGGGCAGGAAGCGCAGCAGGAATCCCAGCTGCTGAGGCTGCGCGTCCGGCGCCTTGACCACGCATCCGGACGTGAGCGTGGCCTTCATCTCGATGAGGCACGGCACCGGGCCCTGGAAGGCGACCTGGCCCTTGCCGTCGGTGACCTTGAACTCGGGCGCGTAGCCGTGGCCGATCAGGTAGGTCTGGGTGCCGCCGACCTCCAGCGGCTCGTTCACCTTCAGGTCGTAGTCGTGCTCGGGCGCCCCGGGCCTGTCGGTGACCTTCAGGTAGGCGGAGTAGTCGAGCTCCTGCCCCTTCTTCTCCCCCGCGACCTGGTAGCTGGCCTTGAAATCGGTCAGCGTGAACGAGAACGGCTCGAGCGACTCGGCCGACACCTGCCGCCCCGGCATGAAGCGGTCGTAGGCGGCCACGGTGTTGGCGAAGCCGTCGCCCTCGACCACGAGCACGTTGCCGCGGTAGCCGTACAGGGAGCCGATGCCGACCGCGACCAGCAGGCCGAGCAACGCGATGTGGAAGAGCAGGTTGCCCGTCTCGCGCAGGTAGCCCTTCTCGCCGGAGACCCAGCCGTCGCCGACCTCGACGCGGAAGCGCAGCTTGCGCAGCCGCCTGGCGGCCTCCTCGACCGTCAGCTCTCCCGGGATCTCGGCGTAGTGCGGCAGGCGCGACAGCTGGCGTGGCGCGGCGGGCGGGCGGCGGCGCAGCTCGCGGAAGTAGGTCGCGGTGCGCGGCACGATGCAGCCGACCAGCGAGGTGAACAGCAGCAGGTAGATCGCGGCGAACCAGACGGAGGTGAAGACGTCGAACAGCTGGAAGCGGTCGTACCACTGGGCCAGCGTCGGATTGTTCTGGTAGAACGTGGCGACCTGGTCGGGCACGACGCTGCGCTGCGGCAGCAGCGAGCCGGGGATGGCGGCCAGCGCGAACAGGAACAGCAGGATCAGCGCCGTCTTCATCGCGGTGAGCGTGCGCCACCCCCACCGCAGCCAGCCGACCAGCCCGAGCGGAACGGGTCTCGGGGACTCCGGCGCCTTCTGCAGCTCGTCCACCGTCATCACATCACCGGCCTGAACGCGCCGATGAGTCCCTGGAGTGTGGCGATCATCTCTCCCCACAGACCGGTCACCAGCAGGATGCCGACGGCGACCATCATGCCGCCGCCGATCCGGGTGATGAGCCGGGAATGCTTGCGGATGGCGCGGAAGGTGGCCAGCGCCTTGCTGTAGGCCAGCGCCGCCACCACGAACGGCAGCCCGAGCCCGAGCGCGTAGGCGACGGCCAGCAGCGCGCCGCGGGTGGCGCTGCCCTCGTTCAGCCCGAGCCCGAGCACGACGGCCAGCGTGGGCCCGATGCACGGCGTCCAGCCGAGCCCGAACACCACGCCGAGCAGTGGCGCGCCGGCCAGGCCCGCGGCGGGCATCCGGTGGATGCGCACATCACGCATGAGCCCGGGGATCACGCCGAGAAAGGCCAGCCCGAGCACGATGGTCAGCACGCCGAGCACCCGGGTGATGATCTCGGCGTTGCCCAGCAGCACCGAGCCGAGCCCGCCGAACAGCGCGCCGCTGAGCACGAACACGGCCGCGAAACCGGCCACGAACAGCACGGTCCCCAGCACGAGCCGCCCGCGCCGCGGATCGGCGCTCATGCCCGTCACGTACGACAGGTAGCCCGGCACCAGCGGCAGCACGCACGGCGACAGGAACGAGACCACCCCGGCCAGCACCGCGATCGGCACGGCGAGCATGAGCGAGCCCGAGGCGACCACGTCATTCATCGCGGACCTTCGTCAGCGTGCTCATCAGGTCGCTGTACTTGACGGCGCCCAGCGCCCTGGCCGCGATCCGCCCCTGCTTGTCGATGATCAGCGTGGACGGGATGGCCGCCGGCGGCACGGTGCCCTGGAACGACAGCGCGACCTTGCCCGGCTGGTCGAAGATGCTCGGGTAACCGGTCTGCTCGGTGCGCTCGAAGGCCTGCGCGTCGGCCTGGCGGTCCTTGAAGTCGACGCCGAGGAACTCCACCCCGCTGGACTTGGTCTTGGCGGCCACGTCCTTCAGCGTCGGCGCCTCGCCCCGGCACGGCCCGCACCACGACGCCCAGAAGTTGAGCACGACGACCTTGCCCTTGTGCGCGGCCAGCGACGCCGAGGAGCCGTCGAGCGTGGTGCCCTCCACCGCGGGCGCGCTCTTGCGGTCGGCCGCCGCGAAGACCTGCATCGTCCCGTCGCCTGCGACGAAGCGGGTGTCGCCGGCCTGGGGCTGGCCGCCCTGGTTGCCCGCGCAACCGGCGGCGAGCGCGGCCAGCAGGACGAGAGTGAGGGACGTCGCGCGCACGGAGGATGATCTCCTTGTACTACAACCGGTAGAGCTTGTAACTCTACCGGCGGTATCAGGCGCCCGGGACGCTGGGTCCCCGCGCGAGGGACCCGGCGGGCTCGCTGTAGCCGACGCTGACGAGGCGGTCGCCGTCGAAGGTGAACGTGGTGAGGCTGGCCAGGCCGCACTGCCTGCGGCGCGGGTCGTGCCAGAGCCGCCTGCCCTCGGCCGCCATCCTGATCGTCCAGATCGGCAGCTGGTGGCTGACCAGCACCGCCTCGTGCCCCCTCGCGGCCGCGCGGGCGTCGTCGATCATGCTGCGCATCCGCAGGACGATGCGCGTGTACGGCTCGCCCCACGAGGGGCGCAGCGGGTTCCAGAAGTGGCGGTAGTTGCGCGGGTTGCGCAGTATGCCCAGACCCTGGCCGACCGTGCGGCCCTGGAGCATGTTGTCGGCCTCGAGCAGCCGCTCGTCCAGCCGGACCGTCAGGCCCAGCGTGGCGGCGATGGGGGTCGCGGTCTCCTGGGCGCGCTCCAGGGGCGAGCTGTGGAGGGCGACGATGTCGCGCTCGGCCACCGCCTTGGCGACCGTCTCCGCCATCAGCTTGCCGGTCTCGGACAGGTGGTATCCGGGCAGCCTGCCGTACAGGACGCCGGCGGGATTGTGCACCTCACCGTGGCGCAGCAGGTGGACGACGGTCGTTTCAGCCATGGTGTGGCACAGCCTAGCTCTTTCGATGGGCCGCATAGGCGGGGCCGGTCTCACCCGAAAAGTAGCCGACAGGTAAAGTCGAGGTCGATCGCGCCTAGGGTTCCGAATCCGCATTTTCGCGGACGTCAGGTCCGAGCGGCGCCGCGGCCTCGCATGCGAGAGCCGTACAGCTGACGGGACAAAAGCCTGGAGGCTCCTATCCGCCTGTTCGGAAGGAGTCGCCCCGGTGAACCCCTGGGCTCTCGTCCTCATTCTCGTCGCCGCCGTCGCCCACGCCTCGTGGAACCTGCTGAGCAAGAAGGCCGCGCAGGCCGACGGCATCGTCTTCCTCTGGCTGGTGGCGGTCACCTCCTCCGTGCTGTGGGCTCCGGTGTTCGCCGGCTTCCTGCTGATCACCGGGGCTCCGGTGACGTGGGGGCAGGTGGCGGTGATCTCCGGCAGCCTGACGCTGCACCTGGGGTACTTCGTGCTGCTCCAGCGTGGCTACGGACACGGCGACCTGTCGATGGTCTATCCCGTCGCGCGCGGCACGGGACCGATGCTGGCCAGCCTGGTCGCGGTCCTGTTCATGCACGAGCACCCCGGGCCCGCGGGTGTGACGGGGATCGCACTGGTCGGCATCGGTGTGTTCATGATGAGCGGCGGCGGGCGCCGCGACGTGAAGGGGCTGGCGTACGGGCTGGCCACCGGCGTGTTCATCGCCGCGTACACGGTGTGGGACGCGCACGTGGTCAGCGCGCTCGCCGTCCCGCCGATGATCCTGAACTACCTGGGCGAGGCCGGTCGCGCGCTCACCCTGACCCCGGTCGTGCTCGGTGGCTCGCGGCGGGCGCGCATCGGCGAGATCTGGCGCGAGCACCGCTTCCGGGTGGTCGGCGCGGCGGTCCTCATCCCACTGTCGTACCTGCTGGTGCTGTTCGCCTTCACGATGGCGCCGGTCAGCGTGGTGGCGCCCACGCGGGAGATCAGCGTGCTGATCGCGGTCGTGCTGGGCGGGCGGCTGCTCGCCGAGGGCGACCTGCGCCGCCGCCTGCTCGCCGCCGGGGTGATCCTCGGCGGCGTGCTGGCGATCGCGCTCAGCTGACCGCCCAGGCGTTCTCCTCGCCACGGCTGGCCTCGGCGAGAGCCTCGACGACGGCCCTGATCGCGGGGCGCCGGGCGGCGTCGGTGCGCCAGATGGCGTAGATGCGCCTGGTCTTGCGCGGCCGGATCGGGATCACCTTGGCCCCCGCGGGCACGTGGTCGCGCCCGAGCCGCGGGATGATCGCGCAGCCCAGCCCGGCGGCGACCAGGGCCAGCTGGGTCGGGTACTCGTCGGCCATGCAGGCGATCTCCGGCTCCAGGTCGGCGCTGCGCAGCGTGAAGACCAGCCAGTCGTGGCACACCGTGCCGGGCGAGGAGCTGATCCACCTCTCGCCGTGCAGCTGGGCCAGCTCGATCTCCCTGCTGTCGGCCAGCGGGTGGTCGGCGGGCACGATCACGTCGGCCACGTCGTCCAGCAGCACCGCCTTCGACAGGCCCTCGGGCATCGCCATCGGGCGGTCCAGCCAGTCCTGCACGATGCCCAGGTCGAGCTCGCCCCTGGCGACCTCACGCACGACCCGCTCCGGCTCCCGCTCGGTGAGCTGCACCCACAGGTCGGGGTGGCGTCCGCGCAGGTCCGTCAGGGCGGCCGGCATGATGCCGCGGGCCGCGGTGGGGAACGCCGAGACGTTCAGCCGGCCCACGACCTCGCCGCGGTGTGCTTCGAAGTCGGCCTCGGCGGTCTCGACCAGGGCCAGGATCCGCTCGGCGTGCTCGGCGAGCAGCCCGGCCGCGTCCGTCAGCCGGACCCCGCGCCCGTTGCGCTCGACGAGCCTGGCGCCCATCTCGCGCTCCAGCTTGGCGATCTGCTGTGAGACGGCCGACGGGGTCACCGTGAGCGCGTCGGCGGCGGCGCCCACGGATCCGTAGACGTGCACGGCGTGCAGTGCCTTGAGGCGGTTCAAGTCCAACATGTAAGCCAGTCTAAAGTGTTTAGCGTAGAAAGTCTCGCTTGTGCTGGAATGTGTAGCGATAGAAAATATATGCATGAGAAACGTTAAGGCGATCAGCAAGCCGTTCAAGACCACCTCCTACCTGAAGGTCCTCGCCGAGCAGGCCCGCGAGCAGCGCAACCGCCGCAAGAAGTGAGGCCCCGCCACCTGGCACTGGCCGTCGGCCTGGCGGCGGTGTGGGGCTTCAACTTCGTCGTGATGCAGGCGGGCCTCCGCCACTTCCCGCCCCTGCTCTACGCGGGGCTCCGATTCACCCTGGCCGGGTTCCCCGCGCTGCTGTTCGTGGGACGGCCAGGGGTGGCGTGGCGGTGGGTGTTCGCGGTCGCGGCGACCATCGGCGTCGGCCAGTTCGGCCTGCTGCTGGTGGGCATGCGGGCAGGGATGCCCGCCGGACTCACCTCTCTCATCCTGCAGATCCAGGCCCTGTTCACCGTCGTGTTCGCGGTGACGCTCCTGGGTGAGCGGCTTTCCGCCCGCCGCGTCATCGGCCTGGCCATCGCGTTCTGCGGGCTGGCCCTCGTGGCCGTCGACTTCACCCGCACCAGCCACGCCGCCGCGCCCGTCGTGGCCTTCGCGCTGTGCGTGGCCGCCGCGGCCGCCTGGGGACTGGGCAACGTCGCCCAGCGCAAGGCGGCGCCGCCCGACTCGCTGCGCTTCATGGTGTGGGTCAGCGCGCTGTCGGCGCCTCCGCTCCTGCTGCTGTCGCTGACCCTGGAGGGCGTTCCCTCGCTCGCCTCCGCCGCCTCCGCCGAGGGCTGGCTGTCGCTGCTGTACGTGGCCTTCATCTCCACGCTCGGCGGCTTCGGCGTCTGGGGCTGGCTGCTGCGCCGCTACGACGCCTCGACCGTGGCGCCCTACACGCTCCTCGTGCCGGTGTTCGGCATGTCATCGGCGGCGCTGGTCACCGGCGAGCCGTTCTCCTGGCTCAAGCTCGCCGCCGCCGCCCTCATCGTCGCGGGCGTCCTCTACACCAACACCCGCCGCCGCAAGGCCGCCGTACTCCAGCAGGAACCCGCGCTCACCCGCTGACTTCCGCGGCCGCCTTCGCCGCGGCCGGCAGGGCGTCCGCGATGCGGTTGAGCGCCTCGTCGTCGTGGCTCGCCGACAGGAACCAGGCCTCGTAGGCCGACGGCGGCAGGTAGACGCCCTGGTCCAGCATCGCGTGGAAGAAGGCCGTGTAGGCGGCCGTGTTCTGCGTCCTGGCCTGGTCGAAGTTCGTCACGGGGCCGTCGGTGAAGAAGATCGAGAACAGGCTGCCCGCCGTCTGCAGGCGGTGCGGAACCCCCGCGGCCGACAGCGCCTCCGAGGCGGCGCGGCCGACGGCCGAGGCGGCGGCGTCCACCCGCTGGTAGGCCGGCACGTCCAGATTGCGCAGCGTGGCCAGGCCCGCGGCGCAGGCCAGCGGGTTACCCGACAGCGTGCCCGCCTGGTACACGGGGCCCTCGGGAGCCAGGTACGCCATCACGTCCGCGCGGCCGCCGAAGGCCGCGGCGGGCAGGCCGCCGCCCATGACCTTCCCGAACGTCATCAGGTCGGCGTCCACGGGATCGAGCCCGTACCAGCCGGAAGACGACACGCGGAACCCGGTCAGCACCTCGTCGATGATCAGCAGCGCCCCGTTGCGCGCGGAAATCTCCCGCAAGAACTGGTTGAACCCGGGCCCGGGCGGCACCACGCCCATGTTCGCCGGGCACGCCTCGGTGATCACGCAGGCGATCTCGAAGGACGAGAACGCCTCTTCCACCGCCTCCACCGAGTTGTACGGAAGCACGATCGTGTCGGCCGCGGAGGCCCCCGTCACGCCGGGGGTGTCCGGCAGCCCGAAGGTCACCACGCCGGAGCCCGCCGAGGCCAGCAGCGCGTCGACGTGCCCGTGATAGCACCCGGCGAACTTGACGACCTTGGACCGCCCGGTGAACCCGCGGGCCAGCCGTACCGCGCTCATCGTGGCCTCGGTGCCGGAGCTGACCAGGCGGAGCCGCTCCACGGGCACGACCCGGCCGACGATCTCCTCGGCCAGCTCGACCTCTCCCGGGGTGGCCGTGCCGTACGAGAAGCCGTGGGCGACGGCGTCCTCGACCGCGGACACCACCGCGGGGTGCCGGTGGCCGAGGATCATCGGCCCCCACGAGCAGACGAGGTCGACGTAGCGGTTGCCGTCGGCGTCGGTGATGTACGGGCCCTGCCCGGAGACCATGAAGCGCGGCGTCCCGCCGACCGCCCCGAAGGCCCGCACGGGCGAGTTGACCCCGCCGGGCACGACGGCCTGGGCACGCGCGAACAGTTGCTCGGACTTGTCTGTACGGCTCACGGCCTCAAGCGTACTCAGGCTGCCAGCCACTCCAGCAGCCGCACGGGATCCGGCAGCGGGCGGCCGTCAGGCGCGCGCAGCCAGGACACCGGCCTGCCGGAGGGCAGCAGTGAGGGCGGGGCGAGCACGTAGCTGTCGCGGCAGTGCCAGCGCAGCCCGGGCGAGGCGTCGATGCCTGCCGGGTCGCAGTCGAGCTGGCAGGACCACCACTCGTCCTCGTCGTCGGGGTTGCCGCGGGTGGCCACAAAGAACAGAGCCCGGTCGCCGTTGACGGCGACCGGGCCTGAATGAGCCTCGGGAATCTGGTTGATGGCGTCCAGCCCCTGGGCCAGCGGTACGTCGAAGACGTCGAACACGCGGCCCGTGGGGAGGATCACATTGGCCTCCGGATCGGCCTGCCACCAGCGCATGAGCTGGGTGGCGTCCGTCGTGGCCTGCAACTGCCAGGCGGGAGACAGCGGATGCGCGCCCGGGTCGGGACACCCGAGCCTGTCACAGGAACACGCGCGCGAGCCGTGGCGCAGCGGATGGGCACCGGGGACGCTCGGCCAGCCCAGAGCGGCGTACTCAAGCACGGAGTCGATCCGTGTCGGTCGCGCCCGTTTTCTGGTACGCCGAGCGAGCGGTACCCCCACCATGGTGTCTCCCGTCGAAGTCCAAGTGCCTGAGGCGCTCCCCGGGCCATCCGCACACGCGGGACACACCAGCACTTGTCATCGCACTCTAACGCACAGGCCACAGAGCTGAGCGGGAAACCCCCGGTTAGAGGCGGCGCGCCACCTCGGTCGCCCAGTAGGTCAGGATCAGGTCGGCTCCCGCGCGCTTGATCGAGACCAGCGACTCCATGATCATGCGGTCGCGGTCGATCCAGCCGTTGGCGGCGGCGGCCTCGATCATCGCGTACTCGCCGCTGACCTGGTAGGCAGCCACGGGGACGTCCACGTTGTCCCTGAACTGCCGGATGATGTCCAGGTAGGACATCGCGGGCTTGACCATCACCATGTCGGCGCCCTCGGCGAGGTCGAGCCGCACCTCGCGCAGCGCCTCCTCCAGCGGGCCCGCCGGGTCCTGCTGGTGCGAGCTGCGGTCACCGAACTGGGGCGCGCACTCGGCCGCCTCGCGGAACGGCCCGAAGAAGGCCGACGCGTACTTCGCCGTATACGCCAAAATCGGCACATTTCCGTAACCGGCGACATCGAGCGCCGACCGGATCACGCCCACCTGGCCGTCCATCATCCCGCTCGGCGAGATCAGCTGGGACCCCGCCGCGGCCTGGGCGACGGCCATCGAGGCGTAGCGCTCCAGCGTGGCGTCGTTGTCCACCTCGCCATCCTCGGTCAGGATCCCGCAGTGCCCGTGGTCGGTGAACTCGTCCAGGCACGTGTCGGCGCCCACGACCAGCGCGTCGCCCACCTCGGCCACCACGTCCCGCAGCGCCTGCTGCAGGATCCCGTCGGGATCGTCGGCGGCCGACCCGCGCGCGTCCTTGGCCCGCGGGATGCCGAACAGCATCACGCCGCCGACGCCCACCTCGGCCGCCTCGTGCGCCGCCTTGCGCAACGAGTCGCGCGAGTGCTGGTACACCCCGGGCATCGAGCTCACGGGCGCGGGCTCCGCGAGGCCCTCCTTGACGAACATGGGCAGGATCAGGTCCGCGGCGTGCAGCCTGGTGCCGGCCACCATCCGCCTGATGGCGGGTGAACTGCGCAACCGGCGCGGCCGCGCGACGGGAAACTCGGCGCTCACTTGACTCCCCTCCTACGGGCGCCCCTGCGGTTCTGCGAGGGCTTGCGCGGCGCGTCGCCGGCGGCCAGGGCCGCCTGCCGCTGCTTGGCACCGTACTCCGCCAGGGCGGCGGCCAGCGCGGAAGCCGATGGATTGTCCGCCATGACATCGACGCGCAGGCCGAACTCCTCGGCGGTCTTGGCGGTCTGCGGCCCGATGACCGCGATCACCGTGACGTTGTGCGGCTTGCCCGCGATGCCGACCAGGTTCCGCACGGTCGAGGACGAGGTGAACAGCACGGCGTCGAACCCGCCGCCCTTGATCGCCTCGCGGACCGGCGCGGGCGGCGGCGCCGCGCGCACGGTGCGGTAGGCGGTGACGTCGTCGCACTCCCAGCCCAGCTCGGTGAGCCCGGCCACGAGCGTGTCGGTGGAGATGTCGGCGCGCGGCAGCAGCACCCGGTTGATCGGGTCGAGCATCGAGTCGTAGGGCGGCCACTCGGCCACCAGGCCCTCGGAGGACTGCTCGCCCGAGGGCAGCAGGTCGGGCTTGACGCCGAAGTCGACCAGCGCCCGCGCGGTGGCATCGCCCACGGCGGCCACCTTCAGCCCGGCGAAGGCACGCGCGTCCAGCCCGTACTCCTCGAACTTCTCCCGCACGGCCTTGACCGCGTTGGCGCTGGTGAAGGCGACCCACTCGTAGCGGCCTGTGACCAGGCCCTTGATCGCGCGGTCCATCTGCTGCGGCGTGCGCGGCGGCTCGACGGAGATCGTCGGGACCTCCTCCGGCACCGCGCCGTAGGAGACCAGCTGCTCCGACAGGGACGCCGACTGCTCCTTGGTGCGCGGCACCAGCACCCGCCAGCCGAACAGCGGCTTGGTCTCGAACCACGACAGCTTGTCGCGCAGGCCCACGGCCTCGCCCACCACGATCAGCGCGGGCTCGGCGAAGCCGGCGTGCTTGAGGTCGGCCTGCAGCCGCCCCAGCGAGGACACGACGGTGTACTGCTCGGTCGTGGTGCCCCCGCTGCTCACGGCGACGGGCGTGGTGTCGGGCTTGCCGCCCGCGACCAGCGCCTTGCCGATCGCCACGGCCTCGGCGATGCCGTTGTAGATCACCAGCGTGCCGGGGCAGGCCGCGTGCGAGGCCCAGTCCTGCTCCTGCGCGGCGTCCACGATCCTGAACTCGGGTACGGCTGTCGCCGGCGGGATGCCCGCGTAGGTGAGCACCGCGGTCGCCGGCGGGACACCGGGCACGATCTCGAAGTCCACCTCCGCCGCGGCGCAGGCCGCGACCTCCTCGGTGATCGAGGAGAACAACATCGGGTCGCCCTCGCACACGCGTACGACGAGCTGCCCGTTCTTGGCACGCGCCACGAAGTCGTCGGAGGCGATCTGCACGCCTTCGCGGCACAGCTTCAGCAGCGGCCCGTACAGCTCCTCGTCCAGGACGACGGCGTCGGCCTTGGCGAGCAGCTCGGCACCGCGGAGCGTCAGCAGGTTCGGGTCACCTGGACCACCACCTACGAACGCGACGAGACCGGAGGTTGGACTATCGGCGCTCAATGGGATTGCTCCCCCATCAATCTGTCGGCCCCTTCGGCGATCATCTCGCCCGCCAGCAGGCGGCCCAGATTGACGGCGTCCGAAGGAGAGCCGGCGGCGGACTTGCGGACCGCCTGCTGGCCGTCGAGCGCGACGACCATAGCGGTCAGGTTCAAAGTCTGCCCGTCATCGACGGCGAAAGCACCCACGGGAGCTGAACACCCCGCCTCGAGGGCGGACAGCACTGCGCGCTCGGCGGTGACCGCGGACCTGGTCCGCGGGTCGTCGAGCACGCTGAGGAATTCAACCAGGTCAGAGCGGTTGCTGAGACATTCGACGGCCAGCGAGCCCTGCCCGGGAGCCGGTAGCAGCTCCTCAACCTCGAAAATCTGGGCCACTTCGGCGTCGCGGCCGATCCTGGTAAGGCCGGCCGAGGCGAGCACCACGGCGTCAAGCTCGCCGGAGGCGACCTTGCCGATGCGCGTGTCGGCGTTGCCGCGGATCGGGACGTACTCCAGGTCGGGCCTGAGCATCCGCAGCATGGCCACGCGGCGCAGCGAGCCGGTGCCGACCCGGGCGCCCGAGGGCAGGTCGGCGAGCTTGTGCGGGCCCACCAGCGCGTCGCGGTGGTCGTGCCTGGCAGGGAGCGCGGCCAGGGTGAAGCGTTCGTCCTGCTTGGTGGGCAGGTCCTTCAGCGAGTGCACGGCGAAGTCGATCTCGCCCTCGACCAGCTTGTCGCGCAGCGCGCTGACGAACACGCCTGTGCCGCCGAGCTGGGCCACCTGGGCCTTGGTGACGTCGCCGAACGTGGTGATGCCCACCAGTTCGACCGCCCTGCCGGTGAGCGAGACGTAGGAGTCGGCGACCATCTGCGACTGCGTGGTGGCCATCAGGCTCCTGCGCGTCCCCAACCGGAGCGTCACAGCTCCACCTCCCTCACGGCCTCGGGCGTCGTCACGGCGTCCGGCCTGTCCGGAGCGAGGTCGAACAGCTCACGCAGAGCCTCCGCATAATGATCGCCTCCAGGCGAGGTGGCGAGCTGTTTGACACGCACGGTCGGCTCGTGGAGCAGTTTGTCGACGACGCGCTGCACCGTCTGGGTCACTTCGTCGCGGACCTTGCCGTCCAGCTCGGGCAGCCGCATCAGCAGGCGCCCCAACTCCGATTCCACCACTCCGGCGGCCTTGCTGCGCAGTGCCACGACCGTGGGGGTGACGCGGGAGGCGCGCTCGGCGTTCAGGTAGGCGGTCAGCTCCTCGGCCACCAGCGCGCGCACAGCGGCGACCGCGTCGCCCTCGCGCGAGCCGATGCCCGACTCCCTGATCGCCTCCAGGTCGACCAGCGTGACGCCGGCCACCTCGCGCACCGAGGGGTCGATGTCGCGCGGCATGGCCAGGTCGAGCAGGAAGAGCCCTTCGTGCACGAGGTCCGGGGTGATCAGGTGGCGGCCCGCGCCCGTGCAGGTGATGACCAGGTCGGCCTCCGCCAGCTCTCGGGGAACGGCGGAGAACTCGACCGCGCGCCCGCCCACCGAATCGGCCAGCCGTACGCCCCGGTCGTAGGTGCGGTTGGCGACCACGATGTCGGTGACGCCGGCGCGGGCCAGCGTGGCGGCGGCCAGCGAGCTCATCGAGCCGGCGCCCACCACCAGGGCGCGCTTGCCCTCGAGCGAGCCGGCCAGGGCGAGCCCGGCGGTGACCAGGGAGGCTCCCGCGCGGTCGATGCCGGTGTCGGTTTGGGCCCGCTTGCCGACCCGCAGCGCCTGCTGGACCAGCTCGTTGAGGGTGGCGCCGACCGTGCCGTGCTTCTGGCCCAGCTTGAGCGCCTGGCGAACCTGCCCGAGGATCTGCTGCTCGCCCACCACCATCGAGTCGAGGCCGCACACCACGGAGAACAGGTGCTCCACGGCGCGGTCCTCGTAGTGGACGTACAGGTGCGGCGTCAGCTCGTCGACGGGAACGCCCGAGTGGACGCTCAGCAGCCGGCTGACGGCCGTCACGGCGGCGTGGAAACGCTCGACCTCGGCGTAGACCTCGACCCTGTTACAGGTCGATACGACCATCGCCTCCGCCACGCAGGCGTCCTGCTGCACGTCGTGCAGGAGCTTGGTCAGCGTGTCACCCGTGAGCGAGACGCGCTCGAGCATGGCCACGGGAGCGGTCCTGTGGCTGAGTCCGATCGCCAGAACGCTCATTGGCTGTCCACGGCCATGAGTGGCCCCCCACCTTTGCGCTGCTCGTGGAACGCAAGGATCTGAAGTTCAATTGATAGGTCGACCTTACGGACATCGACGCTGTCCGGCACGGAAAGCACAACAGGGGCGAAGTTCAGGATGCTGGTCACGCCCACGGCGACCACGCGATCACAGACCTCCTGTGCCGCCGCAGCCGGTGTCGCCAGAACCACGATCGAAACTCCACGCCGTTTGATCACGGCTTCCAGCTCGTCGATGTGCTCCACATTCAACCCCGCTATGTCGTCGCCCACGACTTCGGGGTCGGCATCCACGAGCGCGGCGATGCGGAAGCCACGAGAGACGAACCCGCCGTAGTTGGCCAGCGCACGACCGAGGTTACCCACTCCGACGATGGCCACCGCCCAGTCCTGGGTCAGGCCGAGCTCGCGGGAGATCTGGTAGACGAGGTACTCCACGTCGTAGCCGACGCCCCTGGTGCCGTAGGAGCCCAGGTGGGAGAGGTCTTTGCGAAGCTTGGCCGAGTTGACCCCGGCCGCCACGGCCAGATCCTCCGAGGAGACCGTCGCGATGCCCCTTTCTGCCATCCCGTTCAGCGCCCGCAGATACAGCGGGAGCCGTGCGACCGTGGCTTCGGGGATGCCTCGGTCACGGGGGTGGGACGGGCTCTTCACGTGCCAGAGCTCCAGGGAACGGGCGGCTTGAGCCGCGTGAACACAATCGGACCGTCTTTCAGGTTAATCCCTTTGTGAACCGATGCACAAAGTAGCGTGGGTGGCATGCATCGCATCACGTTGCTGGGGAGGCCCGGCTGCCATCTCTGCGACGACGCGCGCGAGGTCATCGCCAAGGTGGCGGGCGAGCTCGGCGTGCCGTGGGAGGAGATCGACATCGACTCGTCGCCCGAGCTGCTGGAGAAATACTGGGAGATGATTCCCGTCACACTCGTCGACGGTGTCCAGCACGACTTCTGGCGGGTTTCGGAGGACCGGCTCCGCGCCGCGCTGTCGTCCTAGAACACCACGCTAGAACATCACGGTGGGCAGCGGCACGACCTTGGCCGCGTTCACGTTCAGCTCGATGATGTTGGTGGCGAGCACCATGGCCTGACGCTCGTTGACGAAGCGCTCGACGTGGGGCTGGCGCTGGTGGTCGTGGTAGGCCACCTCGTCGCGGTAGAGCTCGTAGACGATGCGCTGCAGCGGGGCCGACTTGACCGCGTGGCAGGCGTAGACGAGCGTGTCGGGCTCGCCGCGCCTGACCGCCTCCACGGTCTGGTCGGCCAGGCGGTCGAAGGCCTCCCCCGAGCCGTCGATCAGCGTGAAGACGGTGAGCAGGCCGAAGATGCTGGGTGAGGGGCGGCTCGTCCCCGCCTGCTGCTGCGGTTGGGGTTGCGGCGGTGGCGGTGGCTGCTGTGCGGGGGTGAACAGCTCCGCTCCCGGATAGATCGCGCCCGTGGCGGGGGCCGGAGGGAAGTCCTGCGGGCCCGTGCCGTGCCTGCCGTTCATCACGTAGCCCGTCGCCGGCCCCGTCTCGGGCACTGGCGGGGCCATCCGCGCCGCGTAGTCGACGTTCTGGTCGCCTGCCCGGTATTCGGCCACCAGGTCGCCCAGACCGGGACTCGGCGGCCGCCGCGGCTCCACCGGCGGCGGGGCCATCTCGTGGTGCGCGGCCGGAACCGGCTCCTGCCTGGCGCGGCGGCCGGCGGGGGCGTGCTGGGGCTGCTCGATGTCGTCCTCCTCGTCGTCCTCGTACGGCGCCAGCGGACGCAGCACGGCGTACCAGACGGCCGCCGCGGCCACCACCAGCAGGGCGGTGGTGAAGATCCCCGGCACCGCGAAGCGCATGGCGCCCACCAGCGCGATCCCCGAGGGGGCGATCACCAGCGTGGCGTGCAGGTTGTCGGTGTCGAGCTCGTCACCGCTGCGCCACCTGACGGCGGCGATCACGACGGCGGCCAGCATGATCAGGACCGCGATGACGTGCACGCCGATCAGCAGGTTCTTGGGGATGATCCCCCAGTACACGCTCGAGGAGGGCAGCGACTTGGCCCAGCCGTCGCTCTTGATGAGCGGGTCGACCACCATGATCACGCCGCTCACGACCGTGACCGCCAGGCCGAACAGCCAGCCCAGGAACTTCGGCGGCGTCCTGTTCGCCAGCAGCTGGATCAGCCCGACGCCCAGCCACAGCGGCGCCAGCAGCGACCCTGCCACCTGGAAGACCTTGAAGGTGGCAGGCCCGAACCCCATGAGGTAGCCGATGGCGATCGCGGCCAGTGACAGGCACAGCGAGGCCGCGGCGGCGCTCCACGCGATCAGCCAGCCCTCAGGCTCGTCGCGCAGTCGGCGGATCAAGACACCGGCGGCGATCGCGGCGAGAATCGCACCCGCGAACGCGATGACAGCAACGAGGATCTCCATGGTGACTCCAATGCTGCCGGACGATGCCTCCCAGCCGGTAGCCGAAGAGGGAACGGGTCGGTCCAACACGGTATCCGCCGGTTACGGTTAGTCCCGCCATCGCGAAGCGGATTGTGGAATTTCCGGTTGATTTCTAGAGTGTTCGAGCACGCCGCACCCCTTACCCCCAGGGATACCGGATGCCTGACTCGTGGCCGTTCGCCGGGCTGCTTGCACCAGCGGTCGCTGGTCCCGCCCGGACGAGCGAGCTTGCCGTGCGCGAAGAGATCCCCGACGACCTCCGCACGCTGGTCTTACGTGCGAAGACAGGCGACACGGATGCCTTTGGCACGCTCTATGACCGATATCTCGATCTTGTCTATCGCTACATCTACTTCCGCGTCGGCTCCCATCCACTAGCCGAGGATCTGACCAGCGAGACCTTCCTGCGCGCTCTTCGCCGAATTTCGGACTTCACTTGGCAAGGCCGTGATTTCGGCGCCTGGCTCGTGACCATCGCCAGAAATCTGGTCACCGACCACTTCAAGTCAGGCCGCTACCGCCTGGAGATCGCCACCGGCGAGGTGATCGACGTCCCGCTCGACGGACCGCACATCCCGGAGAACGCCGTGGTCACCGCCATCATCAACGACCGCGTGCTGCGTGCCGTACGAGAGCTCAACCCGGAGCAGCAGGAGTGCGTGGTGCTGCGCTTCCTGCACGGCTTGTCACTGGCAGAGACCGCGTTGATCATGGGGAAGAAGAGTGGAGCGATCAAAGCGCTGCAGTTCCGCGCGATCAAGGCACTGGCCAGAGCGCTCAAACACGACCTTGCGTAACCTCCACCTGCGGCTCGTCGTTAGGCAGGTGTCACGGCAGCATCATGTGTCGGGGGTTTC
Organism: Nonomuraea sp. NPDC050536; assembly: GCF_044457685.1. Lineage (NCBI taxonomy): Bacteria > Bacillati > Actinomycetota > Actinomycetes > Streptosporangiales > Streptosporangiaceae > Nonomuraea > Nonomuraea sp. NPDC050536. The sequence goes on along the minus strand of NZ_JBITHD010000016.1, from coordinate 197,607 downwards.
AGGGAGCAGGCATGGATAGGGCGCGCAGGTACCGCGAGCGCGTACTCGATCACCTCACGGAGCTGCGCGGGCTCCCGCTCGGCGGCGGCCCGTCCACGGCGTTCCGCGATCGCCTGCGCGGCGAGCTGCTCTCCGGCCAGGATCCGGTACGGCATGCCCCCCGCTCCCATCGCCGCCCCACCCCGCGCATCTCGTGGTTCTCCCAGCTGGCCACGCTGGGCCTGGCGGCCGGGATGATGGTCTCGGCGTTCGCCACCTACCACGCGGTCCCCGGCGACACCCTGTACCCGCTCAAGCGGGCCGCGGAGAGCACACTGGTCAGGCTCAGCACCGACGACGTGGAGCGGGCCGAGCGCGAGCTGGACTCGGCCAAGACCAGGGCGGCCGAGGTGGCGCAGCTGCTCGGCTCCTCCAGCGACGGCCCGCTGGTGACCAAGACGCTGAAGGACATGGAGGACTCCACCCGCTCGGGGATCCGCATGCTGGAGCGGGCCGAGCCGCGCTCCCCCAAGATCAACCAGTTCGCGCAGGACCAGAAGGACATGGTCGAGCCCATGCTGGAACGGCTGGACCCCTCGCAGCAGGATCAGGCCTCGGGATACCTCACCTACATCCAGGGGCTGGTTCCCCCGGGCTAGGTAAGCTGAAGCCCATGCGGCTACTTCGACGACGGCACGAGGCTGATGCGGAGGTCGCCGGCGAGGCCGCGGCGGCGGCCGCGCTCGAGATGGCCCCCATCGAGCCCGACACCCAGGCGGCCGCCTTCTTCGACGTGGACAACACGATGATGCGCGGCGCCTCCATCTACCACTTCGCCCGCGGACTGGCCACGCGCGGCATGTTCACCACCTCCGACCTGTTCAAGTTCGCCATCGGCCAGGCGGTGTTCCGGCTGCGCGGCAACGAGAACCCCGAGCACATCAAGGTCGCCCGCGAGACTGCGCTGGCGTTCGTGGCGGGCGCGAAGGTCGAGGACGTGGTCAGGCTCGGCGAGGAGATCTACGACGAGGTCATGGCCGACCGCATCTGGGCGGGCACCAGGGCGCTGGCCCAGCGTCACCTGGACGCCGGGCAGCGGGTCTGGCTCGTCACGGCCACGCCCGTGGAGCTGGCCAGGGTCATCGCCCAGCGGCTCGGCCTGACGGGAGCGCTCGGCACGGTCGCGGAGTCGCGGGACGGCATCTACACCGGGCGGCTGGTCGGCGACCTGCTGCACGGTCCCGCCAAGGCGGAGGCGGTGCGGGCGCTGGCCAGGCGCGAAGGGCTCGACCTGACCAGGTGCAGCGCCTACAGCGACTCGGCCAACGACCTGCCGATGCTGTCGCTGGTGGGGCACGCGGTGGCCGTCAACCCCGACGCCGAACTGCGCGAGCACGCCAGGAAGCACGGCTGGCCGATCAAGGACTTCCGCACCGGGCGCAAGGCGACCCTGGCGGCACTGCCCATCGCGGCGGGGGTCGGCGCGGTCGCGGGCGGTATCGCCGCGGGCGTCGCGCTACGCAAGCACTACCGCGCGCTCGACTAGCCCTGCCAGCTCCCTGTTGACCACCTCGGGGTTCTCCATCCCCAGCATGTGGCCGACCCCGGGGACCACCACCAGGCGCGCGCCGGGGATCGCCCCGGCGATCCTGCGCGCGTGCACGGGCGTGGTCAGCCGGTCGTGGGTGCCCACCATGACCAGCGTCTCGACCCGGCCGAGCGCCGTCAGCGCCGCCAGCTTGTCGTGGGCCATCATGCCGTGGAAGAAGCCCACCATGACCTCGGTCGGCGTGGCCGCGATCATCCTGTTGACGAACCGCACGTGGTCGGGCCGCGGCCTGGGGCCGAAGGCGGCATAGCGGGTCACCGGGAGATTGGCGCGTTCCTTGAGCAAGGGACGCCCGTCGATGAGCGCCGCCCTGGCCCGCATCCGGTCGAGCACCAGCGAGGTCATCCGGCGCACGGGGCCTGGCAGCGCGCCGCCCTCGCCCAACCGCCCGGCCGAGGTGCTGAGCAGCGCGACGGCCCTGATCCGGTCGCCGAACAGCTCGGGGTGGCTCGCGGCCAGCCCCATGATCGTCATCCCGCCCATGGAGTGGCCGACCAGCACGATCGGCAGCCCCGGCGGGACCGCGGCCTCGATGACGGCACGCAGGTCCTCGCCGAGGCGCTCGATGGTGTGGCCCGCGCCGGGGCCGGTGGTGGAGGCACCGTGTCCGCGCTGGTCGTAGGTGACCAGGATGGCCTGGCCGGACAGGGCCTCCCGCTGGTAGTGCCAGGAATGCCGGTTGAGCACCCACCCGTGGGCGAACACCACGGCGTACGCGGGGTCCGGCGGCTCCTCGACGTCCACCGCCAGCCGTACGCCGTCTTCCGTCTCCACCGTGAGCGCCCTGCCCTGGTGACCGCCGAGCGGCTCGTACGGTCGCCCGCGGCGCCTGGCGATCCCGATAGCCGCCCCGACCAGCAGACCGGCGCCCAGCGCCGCGCGACTGAAGCCCATGGGGCGACTATAGGACTTTCTGTCTAATAAGACTATTTCAGCTGATCGAAGAGCCGGTGGGCCTCCGGCTCCTTCCAGACGATCCTGTTCCTGTCCGTCGGTGCGGGCTCCCACGGGACGACCACGAAGCTGACCTTGCTGCCCTGCAGCTGCGTGGCCAGCCGGTACATGGTCTCCAGATCGAGGTCGGTCTTGACCGCCTTGCGGACTTCGGTGAGGAGGGGGCGGATCTTGGTCGGGTCCTCGCGGACCTTGGTCAGCATCGACTTCATGAACGCCTGCTGCCGCTTGATCCGCTGGAGATCGGACCCGTCGCCGTAGCGGCGCAGTCTGACGTAGCCGAGCGCCTGCTCACCGTTGAGGATGGTCTTGCCCGCGGGAAGGTTGAGCTTGGCCTGCGAGTCGTTCACCGGCCGCGGGAGGGTGACCTCGACGCCGCCGACCGCGTCGACCATGCGTTTGAAACCGGTGAAGTCCAGCTCGACGAAGTGGTCCATGCGCAGGCCCGTCAGCTGCTCGACGGTCTTGATCAGGCAGGAGGTCCCGCCGGTCCCGTAGGCCGAGTTGAGCATGGCCATCCGTGGTGGGTCGGACCTGCACGCGGAGATCTGGACCATCGAGTCACGCGGGAGATCGACCGCGGTCACCTTGCCGCGGTTGGCGGGGATGTGGACGATCATCATGGTGTCGGCGCGGCGCCCGTTGGGCCTGCCGTACTGGCCGTTGGGGCCTTCGCGCGAGTCGGAGCCGATGAGCAGCACGTTCATCGCGCCCGAGATCTCCGCGGGGGGCTGCGTGAGGATGGCGGAGTGCTTGTTGCCGCTGAGGCTGATCAGGGTGGCGGGGACGGCGATCGCGGCGGCGGTCACGGCGGCCACCAGGGCCATCAACAGCCAGCTCATCCTGCGGCGGCGGGGCGGCGCGCTCAGCAGGCGGTTGCGCTGGCGGGCCAGCGTGGCGGGCGGCTGGTGCTCGAGCTCTCTGCCGAAGTCGCGGAGCAGCTTCAGGTCGTCCATCGTCACTCCTCTCCCTGCAGCGGGTTCGTCTCGCCCAGCGCGGCCCTGACCTTCCGCCTGCCCCTGTTGAGGCGGGAGCGCACGGTGCCGGTCGGGATGCCCAGCGCCTGGGCGACCTCTTCGTAGGTGAGATCGCCCCAGGCGATGAGCAGCAGCACGTCCCGGTCCTTGGCCGGGAGCTTGGCCAGCGCGGCCGCCAGCTCGGGTCGCGCCGCCTCGGCGCTCACTCCCGCGGCGACCCGATCGGCCGGAGAGTCCACCGAGCCGTCCACGGGCGCGCGCAGCAGGGCCCGGTAGCGGGCGGATTCCGTGCGGTGGTGGCGGGAGATGAGCTTGGTGAGGATGCCGAACAGCCACGGCCTGGCGTCCAGGTAGGCCACGTCGTAGCTCCTCCTGCGCGCGAAGGCGACCAGGAAGGTCTCGCCGACCAGATCCTCGGCCGGCTCTGGACCGAGCCGTTTGGAGACGTAGCGGTAGAGCATGCCGGCGTAGCGGTCGAACAGCTCCGCGAACGCCTCGGGCTCGGTCCAGGACGCGCTGACGAGATCCGCGTCAGCGGCCCTGGTGGCGGGTTGCGCGATCATCTCCGCCCTTCTTGTGAGGAAGCAATCACGGATATCTCGCCACAACCCGCCACATGGGTTCACAGCTCCTTCAGGAACCCGCCGTCGATCGCGAAGTCGGCGCCGGTCGTGCTGCCGGAGCGCGGCGAGACCAGCAGCGCCACCGCGTCGGCGATCTCCTGCGGATCCACCAGCCTGCCCGTGGTCAGCCGCATCATCTCGGGCGCCGCCTGCTTGATGACGGTGTCACGGTCGGCGCCCGTCATTCCGGCGATCACGTCGGCGGCGCCGCCTTCCTCGGTCCACCAGGCGGTCAGGACCGGTCCAGGGGAGATCGTGTTCACCCTGATGCCCTGCGGACCGTACTCCTCGGCCACGGCTTTGCTGACGTGGTTCATCGCCGACTTGGCCGCGCCGTAGTCCACGTTCATCGGCGAGGGCTGCCTGGCCGAGCCGGAGGAGATGTTCACGATCGAACCGCCGCCGCGCGCCAGCATGGCCGGCACCGCAGCGCGGATCGCCCGCACCGCCGAGTACAGGTTGAACTCGAACATCGCCTGCCAATCCGCGTCGTCCAGCGCCGCGAAGCCCACCCGGGGCATCGTGATGCCGGGCGGCGGGCCGCCGGCGTTGTTGACCAGGATGTCCAGCCCGCCGAACTCGGCCACGGCCCGGGCCACCACCTGGGCGGGCGCCTCGGGGTCCATGAGGTCCACCGGGACGTGTACTGCCTTTTCCGGCATGTCGGGGGTACGGGTCCGCGAGGCGGCCACCACGTGGGCGCCCTCCTCCACCAGGGTCCGCGTGACGGCCAGTCCGATGCCCTTGGAGGCGCCGGTCACGATGGCCACCCGGCCAGAAAGCTGCAGGTCCATGGGATTCCTTCCGTTTGGTGTCCGAGAGAACACCCGTGGAATCCGGACGGTTGCGGCTTTTTCAGAGGAACGGCGGGAACGCGTGGCCGCGGCGCAGTCGCAGCTCGTTGAGCATCTGCTGGATGACCTCGCGCACGTGGTCGGTGAGGTTGAAGACCACCATCGGATCGTCGGCGGCCGACGGCTCGTACTCGTCGGTCCTGATCGGCTCGCCGAACTCGATCATCCACTTGGACGGCAGCGGGATCAGCCCCAGCGGCCCGAGCAGCGGGAAGAACGGGGTGATCGGCAGGTACGGCAGGCCGAACAGCCGCGCGAGCGACTTCAGGTCGCCGATCTTGGGATAGATCTCCTCCGCGCCCACGATCGCCACCGGCACGATCGGCACCCCGGCGCGGATCGCCGAGGCCACGAAGCCGCCCCGGCCGAAGCGCTGCAGCCGGTACCGCTCGGAGAACTTCTTGCCCACGCCCTTGAACCCCTCGGGGAACACCCCGACGAGCTCGCCCTTGCGCAGCAGCCTGTCGGCGTCCTCGGGGCAGGCCAGCGTGTGCCCGGTCTTGCGCGACAGGTGGCCGAGCAGCGGCAGTTGGTAGACCAGGTCGGCGCCGAGCAGCCGCAGCGCCCTGCCCGCCTCGTCGTGCAGCGCCACCTGCATCATCAGCGCGTCGACGGGGAGCGTGCCCGAATGGTTGGCCACCACCAGCGCGCCGCCCTCGTCGGGCACGTTCTTCAGCTCGACGGTCTCGACCCTGAACCAGTGGCGGTAGAGCGGCCTGATCAGCTCGAGCATCACCTTGTCGGTGAGCTCGGCGTCGTAGCCGAACTCGTCGACCTCGTAGTCGCCCGCGATCCGCCTGCGCACGAACGCCAGCGCGGCGGCCAGCGCGTCCGGCTCCGCGAACGACGGCGCCGAGGTGATCGGGATCACCTGCGCCTCCTGCTCTTCCCTGTGCGCGCTCATCGCCGGTCAGCTCCCAGCGCGTGCAACCCGCGCGAGTCGAGGAAGTCGTCGTAGGCGGCCGTGGTGGTGAACTTGGGCTTCCAGCCCAGCTCGGCCTCCAGCCGCCCGGTGTCGACCACCCGCCCGAAGCTCATCAGCCGCAGTTGCTCGGGTGAGAAGTCGACCAGCCCGATCCGCCGCACCGCCCCGCCGATCAGCCCGAAGGCCGGCGAGGGCAGCGGCAGCGACACCCGTCCTGCCCGGCGCGCACACTGCGACAGCAGCAACACGCCTGCCCCGGCCACGTTGTACGTGCCGGGGTGGTCTTCCAGCGCCATCCTTCTGAGCACCTCGACCGCGTCGTCCTCGTGGACGAACTGCAGCCGGGGGTCGAAGCCGAACACGGTCGGCAGCAGCGGCTGGGAGAAGTAACGGGTGAGCGGCGAGTCGACGCCGGGCCCCATGAAGTTGGCGAAGCGCAGCAGCGTGACAGCGACGTCGGGGCGGCGGCGCGCGAAACCGCGCACGTAGCCCTCGACCTCGACGGCGTCCTTGGCGTAACCGTGGCTCGGGCTTTCGTGGGCCTCGAGGTCCTCGGTGAACACCGCCGGATCCGTGGGCGACGAGCCGTAGACCGCGGTGGTGGAGCGCACCACCACGCGCCGTACGGTCGCCGACCGCTGGCAGGCGCCGAGCAGCTGCATGGTGCCGATGACGTTGTGCTCTTTCATGTAAGAACGCCCCGCATTACGCGAGGGCGCGCTCACCAGACTCATGTGCACAACGGTGTCGATATCGGCCGCCGCGATCACCTGCGCGATGTCGGGACTGCGCAGGTCGACCCGGACGAACTCCGTGCGACCGAGTGAGACGCCGCCGTCTCGGGTCAGCGAGGGGGGCGGCACGGTGTCCACTCCGATGACGCGGCCGATGTCCGGGTCCGTCGCGAGAACGCTCGCCACCCGGGCGCCGATGTGGCGCGAGACCCCGGTGACAAGCACGGTACGGGTCATCAGCGCCTCACAGCTGCGTCTGTTACTTCTTGTTACGCCGCTGGATGCGCGTCTTCTTCAGCAGCTTGCGGTGCTTCTTCTTGGCCATCCGCTTACGGCGCTTCTTGATCACAGAGCCCACGGGACCCCCAGGTACTGGTAGCAAGTCGAGACGGCGTGCGAGCGCACACCGGCTCACAGACTACCGGAGGGTCAAGGCCCGGTCGCACTGTGGCGACCGGACCCCTCCCGCGACCGCATTCACGGCGTACTGGAGATCTGGGCCCGCACGCCGCTACTCCTGCTTCAACCTGCCTCGATGTAGGCCTCCCGCAGATAGTCGTGTACCGCCTGCTCCGGGACCCTGAACGACCGCCCTACTCGGATGGCCGGCAACTCGCCCGAGTGCACGAGTCGGTACACAGTCATCTTGGACACCCGCATGACCGTGGCCACCTCAGCCACAGTCAGGAACTTCACCTCGCTGAGAGGTCTTTCGCCTGCACCCATCGGACGCCTCTTCCGCACGTGTTTCCGGGTTATCCCCACTGGTGCCATTGCTCACGCACGTGTACTGCCGTCAGCGTAAGTCGGGACTCCGAGTGCGCAAACCCCCTATTTTTCCAGTTATCGGAGCCGCCTGTCAGCGGAACCAGCGAAATCGCTGGCCAGCAGCCGGGCCGTGCCCCTCGCCATCAGGTTGGAACTGTCCAACTTCGTACACATAAGAGTCGCCCAGCCCCCATCAAAAGTTGGCAAAGGGACTGCGAGCCTCTTGGAATGCAGGCGCGAAAAGACGGTATCGGGAGGACCGAATTCGACTCAAAGGCCCCATGAGACTCGTGTGACGAGCCTCTCGGTCAGCGGAGAGTAATAGCGCGGTAGCACATTGTCATCGAGCGGGACGACCGCGTCGATCTTCCCCTCGGCCTCGCCCAGGAACAGCGCTGGATCGTTGCAGTCAGCGAAGGCCACTGTGGGCACCCCCGCCTCGCCCGCGGCTCCCGCCCACCCGTGGTCGGCCACGACCAGATCGGGCAGGTCCGTCCCCAGCTCGGCGAGCATGCGCTCCATCGGCGTGGAGTCGTGGGTGTGCACGAAGCCGCCCTTGTCGTCCAGCATCGCCACGTCGCCCAGGTAGCGGATCTTCCTGGCCCGCCCGAACCCGGACCCGGTGTACGTCCAGCCCTCCCCCGGCGTCAGCAGCCTCGCGCCGTGCTCCGCAGCGAACGCGGCCAGCGGCAGATGGATGGCGAGCAGCCCGGTCGGGTGACCCGTGGCGAACAGGATGCGCGGGCTGTCCTGGGAGAGCACCGCCGCGATGCGGTCGGCCATGGCGTCGAGCGCGTCAATGGTCCGCTCGGGGTCGATGGTGTCCTGGCCCCAGCGGTGCCCGGGATCGGCCACGACGCCGCAGGACTTGGCCATCAGGGCGAGGATGTCGCGGAAGGACCAGGGCTGCGACAGCGTCAGCCCCAGCATGTAGTAGGGGTCGCGGTTGGCCAGCGAGCTGTAGTGGTCGAGGTTGTTCTCGCGCGAGGTCGCGACATCGCCGGCGATCCGGGTTCTGATCAGGTGCTCACGGAGTTCGTCGCGGCTCAGCACAGGTACTTCCTCGCTAGGGCATGGGGTCGAGGCCGTGCAGGGGGAACACCGCGTTCCGGGTCGCCATGACCGCACGGTCGATGGGGTCCGCAGGGTCATAACCACCGGATAGGTCGCGGAATTCCGGATTTCGGCCGTCCGTCATCGTCAGCGGCGGCGCCTCGCCCGTCCTCTCCCTGGCGAACTGGCGCCAGGCCTCGGGCGTCGGCGTGGCGGGATCGACGGGATGGCCCGACAGCTCGGCGATCAGGTGGGTCCACGCCCTGGGCACCACCTGGACCAGCTCGTAGCCGCCACCGCCGGTGGCCAGCCAGCGCCCGCCCGCGGTCTCGTGCGCCAGGCGGTGCAGCGCCTCGTAGGCGGTGCGCTGGCCGTCGAGGCTGAGCATGAGGTGGGCCAGCGGGTCGAGCGCGTGGCTGTCGCAGCCGTGCTGCGTCACCAGGATGTCGGGGCGGAACTCGCGCAGCAGCGGCGGCACCACCGCGTCGAAGGCCCGCAGCCAGCCGGCGTCCCCGCAGCCCGCGGGCAGCGCCACGTTGACCGCGCTGCCGTCGGCGCCGGTCTCCTCGGGGAAGCCGGTGCCGGGGAACAGCGTGCGCGGCCCCTCGTGCAGGCTGATCGTCAGCACCCGCGGGTCGTCGTAGAACAGCGCCTGCACGCCGTCGCCGTGGTGCACGTCCACGTCCACGTAGGCGATCTTGCCCACGCCCTGGGCGAGCAGCCAGGCGATGGCCACCGCCGGGTCGTTGTAGACGCAGAATCCGCTGGCCAGGTTGGCCATCGCGTGGTGCAGGCCGCCGGCCACGTTCACGGCGTGCTCCGCCGTACCGTCGAACACCGCGCGGGCGGCGGCGAGCGAGGCGCCGGCGATGAGCGCGGAGGCCTCGTGGACGCCGGCGAAGGCCGGGTTGTCGGACGTGCCCAGGCCGACGGACAGGTCGGGCGTGCCGGTGGCGGACACGCGCTTGACGGCCTCGATGTAGTCGCGCTTGTGCACCAGGGCCAGTTCGTCGTCGGTGGCGGGCGCGCACCCGGTGACCTCCACCTTGTCGAGCACGCCGAGCTCGCGGGCCAGCGCCATGGTCAGCTCGACGCGGACGGGCGCGAGCGGGTGCTCGTGGCCGAAGTCGTAGGTGATGAGAGCGTCGTCCCAGATGACCCGTGCCGTCCGACTCATACGTGCTCCCTGTTCCCTGGCCCTTGCGCCGACGTTACCGCAGCGTCAACGACCAAGGTCCAGACGGCCTGCCCGGTTAACTCCGAGAATTTTCCGCATAGAGTCGGATCATGCGCTTCGTGCGTCCGTTCCAGGCCGCATGGCGATTCTTCAAACGTCCACGGGTCTTCGACACCACGCTCGTCGCCGTGCTCGCGGGCATCGCGGCCATCGTCGTGGTCGTCGCGCTCGTCAACCCGAACCCGGTGCTGCCCGCGGCAGCCCACTTCCTGGTGTCCACCCTGCCGCTGCTGGTGCGCCGCCGCAGGCCGCTCGTGGCAGCGGCCGCGGTGACCGTGCTGGACGCGATCGGGCTGCTCACCGGCATCGCGAACACCGCCAGCATCCCCGAGTCGATCGCGTACTACAGCGTCGGCCGCTACACCTCCGGCCGCACCACCGCGATCGCCACGGCCGTCGGCGCCCTGGTCTTCGCGGTGGTCTACCAGGTGGCCATGCCGGGTCCCGGCTCGTGGTTCGGCGGCATGGTCGCCCCGCTGATCATGGTGGGTATCGGGCAGTTCGTCCGGCTGCGCCACGAGCTCCAGGAGCGCAGGGAACGCGAGCGGGCCGACAACGCGGTACGCGCGGAGCGGCGGCGGATCGCCCGCGAGCTGCACGACGTCGTGGCACACCACCTCAGCGTGGTCAACGCACTGGTCGGCGGGGCCAGGGCGACGCTGCCGAAGGATCAGGGCGACGCGCGTGACGCGCTGTCCAGCGCCGAGCAGACCACCCGCCAGGCGCTGGCCGAGATGCGTCAGCTGCTGGACGTGCTCAGGGCCGACGAGGGGGACGGCGCGGACGCCTCCACCGGGGTGGGCGCCGCCCGGCTGCCCGCGCTCATCGAGGAGGCCAGGACCGCGGGCCTGCCGGCGAGCCTGACCGTGACCGGGAGCGCCGTGACGCTGCCCGCCGCGGTCGACCACGCCGTCTACCGGATCGTGCAGGAGGCGCTCACCAACACGCGCAAGCACGCCCGGGGGGCGCGTGCTACGGTCTGCCTGGCCTACGAGCCCGGCGCGGTGGAGGTCCTGGTGCTGGACGACGGCGTCGCGGGCCCGGCGGGCACGCCGGGCTTCGGGTTGGGCGGGATGGCCGAGCGGGTGGCCCTCAGCGGCGGTCAGCTCCAGACCGGCCCCCGCCCTGAGGGCGGTTTCCGCGTGCACGCCCGCATCCCGCTGGAGAAACCATGATCACAGTGCTCCTGGTCGACGATCACGCGCTGGTGCGCACCGGCTTCAGGCTGATGCTGAACGCCCAGCCCGATCTGTCCGTGGTGGGCGAGGCCGCCGACGGTGCGGAGGCGGTCCAGCTGAGCAGGCGGCTCAGGCCCGACGTGGTGCTGATGGACCTGCACATGCCCGGCATGGACGGGGTCAAGGCCACCGAGCTGATCACCGGCGAGCTGGCGGGCGTGCGGGTGCTCGCGCTGAGCACGTTCGACCTGGACGAGAACGTGGTGGCGGCGCTGCGCGCGGGCGCCGACGGGTTCCTGCCCAAGGACGTCTCGCCCGAGGAGCTGGTCGAGGGCGTGCGCGTGGTGCACCGCGGCGAGTCGGCGGTGGCGCCGCGGCTGCTGACCCGGCTGATCGGTACGTTCGTGCGGGCCGCCAGGCCACGCTCGGAGCGGGTGCCGCCGGAGCTGGCCGGGCTGACCGACCGGGAGCGGGAGATCCTCGTGCTCATCGGGCGCGGCAGGTCCAACGCGGAGATCGCCGCCGAGCTCGACGTCTCGCCCTCCACCGTCAAGAACCACGTGACCAGCGTGTTCTCCAAGATCGAGGTCAGGGATCGGGCGCAGGCCGTCATCGTGGCGTACGAGGCAGGTCTGATCTCGCCGGGCGAGTAGGACCTGGCTCCCAGGTCCGAAACGGTCCTCCAGCACGACGAAAACCGGCAGGAGCGCCGCGACGCTTGAGGCATGATCCCGATTCGGGCAAGCAACCTGACGAAAACCTACGGAAAGACGACCGCCGTCTCCGATCTCTCCTTCGACGTCCGGCCCGGCGTGGTGACGGGGTTCCTGGGGCCGAACGGGGCGGGCAAGTCCACCACGATGCGCATGATCCTCGGGCTCGACCGGCCGTCCCACGGCTCCGTGCTCGTGGACGGCGTGCCGTACGCGCAGCTCAAGCAGCCGTTGCGGAAGGTGGGGGCGCTGCTCGACGCCAAGGCCGTGCACGGGGGCAGGAGCGCGCGCAATCACCTGCTGGCGATCGCGCAGAGCAACGGCCTGGGCCGGGCCAGGGTCGGCGAGGTGCTGGAACAGGTCGGGCTGGCCGACGTGGCGGGCCGCCGGATCGGCGGGTTCTCGCTGGGCATGGCGCAGCGGCTCGGCATCGCGGCGGCGCTGCTCGGCGATCCGGAGATCCTGATGTTCGACGAGCCGGTCAACGGGCTCGACCCCGACGGCATCCTGTGGATCCGCACGTTCATGCGCAAGCTGGCGGCCGAGGGGCGGACCGTGTTCGTCTCCAGCCACCTGATGAGCGAGATGGCGCAGACCGCGGACCACCTCATCGTGATCGGCAAGGGGCGGTTGATCGCCGACACCGGCATGGAGGAGTTCATCGGTCGCAGCTCGCAGTCCTACGTCAGGATCCGCTCGCCGCGCCTGTCGGAGGTGGCGCAGCTGATCGGGGTGGGCGAGCTGCACCACGACCACCTGCGGGTGACCTCGATGACGCCGCTGGACATCGGCAGGGTCACCGCCAGGGCCGGGCTGGAGCTGGAGGAGCTGACGCTCGTCCAGCCGACGCTGGAGGCCGCCTACATGGAGCTCACCAAGGACAGCCTGGAGTTCTCGGCATGATCGACGTCATCAGATCCGAATGGACCAAGATCCGGTCCGTGCGGTCCACGGTCTGGACCCTCGCCATCACCGCGCTGCTGATGCTCGGCCTCTGCGTGCTGCTCACCCTGTCGGCCAGGAACCAGGTCGACGGCGCGAAGACCGCGCTGGACGCCGCCGCCCTGTCGCTGCAGGGCACGCAGTTCGCCGCGGTGTCGCTGGCCACCCTCGGCGTGCTGGTGATCAGCGGCGAGTACCGGACCGGCAGCATCCGCACCTCGCTGCTCGCGGTGCCGGTCAGGCCGAAGCTGCTGGCGGCCAAGGTCCTGGTGTTCACGGCGATCGCGCTGGTGGTCTCCATGGTCTCCGCCTTCGTCACCGTGGTCACCGGGATGACGATCCTGAACCTCGGCTCGCTCGGGGATCCTGGCGTGCTGCGGATGACCTACGGCACCGGGCTGTTCCTGACCGCCTGCGGGCTGTTCGGGCTGGCGCTCGGCGCGCTGATCCGGCACACGCCGGGCGCGATCGTCTCCGCCATCGCCCTGATGACCGTGCTGCCCCAGCTCACCAACGCGATCCCGGGGCATGTCGGCAGGTTCGTGCACGACAACTTCACCACCAACGCCGGCCTGACACTGATCTCCTCGCCCGACGCGGGCAAGGCCTGGGGCGGCTACGCCGTCTACCTCGCCTGGATCGCGGTCACGCTGGTCGCGGGCACGGTGCTGCTGCAGCGGCGGGACGCCTGATCACTCGGCGCGCAGGGCGATGACGGGATCCAGCCGTCCCGCCCGGCGCGCCGGCGCCACGCCGAAGAAGACACCGACGGCGGCCGACACCCCGAACGCCAGCGTGATCGACCACCAGGTGATCGAGGCGGGCACCGGGGTGAGCGCCTTGATGGCCAGCGCGCCGCCGACGCCCAGCACGATCCCGATCAGCCCGCCGATCGTGGTCAGCAGCACCGCCTCGATCAGGAACTGGACCAGCACGTCGCGCTGGCGCGCGCCCAGCGCCTTGCGCAGGCCGATCTCCTTGGTCCGCTCCCGGACGCTGACCAGCATGATGTTCGACACTCCGACGCCGCCCACGAGCAGCGAGATGCCTGCGATCGCGGCGAGCACGCCCGTGAGCATGCCGAGCACGCTGCCGATGGTGCCGAGCAGCTGGGTCTGGGTGACGGCGGAGAACTTCTCCCCCGGATACCTGGTCTGCAGCGCCGCCACCACGCGGCCCTGCAGCGAGTCGATCTCGTCGGGCGTCGCGGCCCCGATCGCGACGCCGTTGATGCGCGGGATGCCGAACAGCCGCTGCGCGGTGGTGACGGGGACGTGCACCTCCTGGTCGCGCGAGACGCCGAACGTCTGCCCGATCTTGGAGTAGACGCCCGCGACACGAAACCGCGCGCCCGCGATCGTCAGCTGGCGGCCCACCGGGTCCAGGTCGCCGAAGAGCTTCGCGGCCACCTCCGAGCCGAGCACGGCCACCCGCCGCCGGGTGTCGACGTCGGTCTCGCTCAGGTGGCGGCCCTTGGCGACGGGCCGCTCGAAGATGTTGGTCAGGTTCTGGTCGGTGCCGACGATCGTGGCGAACGACTCGGCCCTGCCCACCCTGACGGTCTCGCCCGACTGCAGCGATACGGTGACCCGCGCCGGATCGCCCACCACGCGGCGCAGGTAGGCCACGTCGTCCAGGGTCATCCTGCTCTGCGTGGGAGCGGCGCCGACGCTGAGCTGGCCGGGCACGACCAGGATGATGTTGGTGCCCAGGCCAGAGATCTCCTTCTCCACCGCGTCCTTGGCGCCGGTCCCCACCGAGACCAGCACGACGACGGCGAGCACTCCGATGATCACGCCCAGCATGGTGAGCGCGCTGCGCATCCGGTTGACCCGCAGCGCCTCCAGCGCCATCCCGAACGCCTCGCGCCCCCTCACGCCGCGGCCCCCGTGTCCAGCTCCACCAAGCCGTCGCGGACGTGGATCTGGCGGCGGGCGTGAGCGGCGACGTCCGGCTCGTGGGTGACCAGGACGACCGCGACGCCCCGCTCGGAGTTGAGCCGGTCGAGGATGGCCATCACCTCGGTGCCGTTGGCGGTGTCGAGGTTGCCGGTGGGCTCGTCGGCAAGCAGCACCTTGGGCTCGCCCACCAGCGCCCTGGCGATCGCCACCCGCTGCTGCTCGCCGCCGGACATCTGGGAGGGCCGATGCTCCATCCGGTGGCCCAGCCCCACGGACTCCAGCGCCGCCTTCGCCCGACTTATCCGCTCATTGCGCGAAATTCCGCGATAAACGAGGGGGAGGGCCACGTTCTCCAGGGCCGAGGTGCGGGCCAGGAGGTGGAAGGACTGGAAGACGAAGCCGATCGTGCGGTTGCGCAGCTCGGCCAGCTGGGTGTCGGTAAGGCCCGACATCTCCACGCCGTTGACCCTGAGATGTCCCGAGGTGGGCCTGTCGAGGCAGCCGAGCAGGTGCATCAGGGTCGACTTGCCGGACCCCGACGGGCCGAGGATCGCCACGAACTCGCCCTGGCCGATGCTCAGCGACACGCCCCTGAGCGCCTCCACGGCGACGCCTTCGAGCTGGTACCGGCGGATGACGTCGACGCACTCCAACGCCGGTGTCACGACAGGGCCTGGCCTTGCCGTACCGAGTCCGCGCCCTTGACGACGATGCGGTCGCCCACCGACAGACCCTCGGTGATCTGCACCACCGCCTCGCCCTGGGCGCCCAGCTTGACCACGCGCCGCTCCGCCGTGCCGTTCCTGTCGAGCCAGACCACGCTCTCGCGGCCGCTGGTGACGATCGCCGAGGCAGGCGCGGCGACGGCGTCGGGGGCCTGGCGGACGGTGAGACGAGTCACGGCGCTCATGCCCGGCTTCGGGGTGGGCGCCTTGCCGCCGTCGTCGAACGTGCCGCCACCGAGCCGCAGCTGCACCGGGTAGCTGACGCCGCCCGTGGTGCCCTCCATCGGGGTGACGCCGATGCCGGTGACGCCGGCCTGGTAGGTGGCGCCGGGGACCGCGTCGAGCTCGACCGTGGCCGTCGTGCCCGGCTTGACCAGCAACACGTCGGTCTCGTCGACGTTGGCCGCCAGGGTGAGCCTGGAGACGTCGGTGACCGTGACGATCGCGTCGCCCGCCGACACCGGGACGCCCGTGGCGACCTGGGTGCCGGTGCCCGCCGCCGGCTGCGGCTGGACGGGCAGCTGGCTCAGCAGGCTCGTCAGGCCGCCCGTGCCGCCTCCACCGCCGCCGGACGCGCGGCCCAGCGTGACCACTCCGGCGAACGGGGCCTTGATCGTGAGGGCGTCGACCGTGCCCTGGGCCACCTTCACCGCCGCCTTGGCCTGCCCCTTCGAGGCGGCCTGCAGCGAGGACATCGACGCGGCCAGCCCGCTGGTCATGCCGGACAGCGCGCCGCTGATCGAGCGGCCGAGCTGGGCGGTGATGTCGGCCAGCGCCTTGGACTGGGCCCGCTGCTGCGCCTGCGCCACGCCGATGGCGTGCAGGACCTGCTTGCGGGCTCTGGCGTCCTCGATCTTCCTGGCTTCTGTTCTGGCGCGCTCGAACTGCTTGCCCAGCGCCCGGTCGAACGCGCTGGTGTCCAGCGAGGCGACGTGGAAGCCCGGCGTGCCCAGGCTCGGGGCGGCCGGGGTCTTCGCGGCCTGACGCGCCTGCTTCAGCTGGTCCCTGGCCTGCGGGGAGCTGATCGTGGCCAGGATCTGGCCCTTGTCGACGTGCTGGCCCTCGGAGACGTACAGGCGCTTCACGGTGCCCTGCGCGGGGGAACGCATGGTCGCGGTCGCGCGGGCGCCGATGGTGGCGGGGGCCTCGACCACCTCGGTCACGGGAGCGCGCCTCACCTCGCCCACCTGGATGTTCGACGGCTGCCCCGAGGAGCATCCGGTCAGCGCGAGTAAGACGAGCAGCGGAAGAACTCCGCGACGAATCGTCACCCGAAACATCGTATGGCTCACCCTTTTCGGCCGTACGCCAAGGCGGGTAGTTACGGTCTTTCGGCTGTACGGCGCAGTACGGCAAGTCGGGTACTTAGCCTTTCTCAGGGCTTTCGGCTGTACGGCAAGCCACCCTCCCGCCACCCACCGCACTTCGGCCGGGCCCCGTCCAGGGAGACGCTCCTCCGGCGATGCGGGGTTGCGCGCCGCAACGACGCCTCGTAACCGTGGCACGCCCGGCCCTTGGCTGGCCACCGTTGATGGGCGCCGCCTTCGCCCTACCTCGTCCCGCCGACCCGGCGCCCTGGGGGTGACCCGTCGAGGTTCTTGCTGTGGGGGCGCCCTGGTGTCCTGGGCCTTTTCGTGAGGTTTTCGGGGTGCTCTGTGCCCGTTGGGCGGGTGGGTGGGGTTAGCCGGAGGCGAGTTCGCGGCCGCGGTCGCGGGCGGCTTCGATGGCGGCGAGGAAGGCGGCGCGGACGCTGTGGCGTTCGAGCTCGGCGATCGCCGCGATCGTGGTGCCGCCGGGCGAGGTGACCGCCTCGCGCAGGATGACCGGGTGCTCGCCCGAGTCGCGGAGCATCACCGCGGCGCCGACGATGGACTGGGTGACCATGTCGAGGGCCGCCGAGCGCGGCATGCCGAGCAGGATGCCCGCGTCGACCATGGCCTCGACCAGGTAGAAGAAGTACGCGGGGCCGCTGCCGGAAAGGGCGGTGGCGGCGTCCTGCTGGGACTCAGGGATGCGCAGGACCTTGCCGACCGGCTTGAGGAGGTCCTCGGTGAGCCGCAGGTGTTCCTCGCCCGCGTGCGCCCCGGCCGAGATCACGCTCATCGCCTCGTCGAAGCGGATCGGCGTGTTGGACATGACGCGCACCACGGGCACCTCGACGCCGAGGCGCTGCTCGACGAAGGCGGTGGTGATGCCGGCGGCCGCGGTGATGACGAGCCGGTCGGCGGGCACGTAGGGCGCGATCTCCGCCAGCAGGGTCGCCATGTCCTGCGGCTTGACCGCCAGGATCAGCGTGTCGGCGGCCTTGGCGGCCTCCGGGTTGGACACCGTGCGCACGCCGTACGACTCACTGAGCGCCTGCGCCCGCTCGGGACGGCGGGTCGTGGCCAGGATGTCGCCCGGCTTGAACCCCGCCCTGAGCAGCCCGGACAGCAGAGCCTCGCCCATCTTGCCCGTGCCGAGGATCGCAATCATGCAGGCAGCCTACCGCCGCGACAGCAGGGACCTGGCGAAGAAGGCCAGGTTGCGGGGCCTTTCAGCCAGACGGCGCATCAGGTACGGATACCAGTCCTCGCCGTAGGGGACGTACACCCTGACCTGGTTGCCGAGCCCGGCCAGGCGCTCCTGCTCGGCGGGCCGCACGCCGTACAGCATCTGGAACTCGAAGCCGGACGGCTCGCGGCCGTGCAGGACGGCCAGCGCCGAGGCGATCTCGATCAGGCGCGGGTCGTGCGTGGCGACCATCGGGTAGGCGGTGCCGGACATGAGCACGCGCAGGCAGCGGGCGTAGGAACGGTCGATGTCCCTGACCGACAGGAATGCCCCGGGGGCGGTGTAGGCACCCTTGCACAGGCGGACCCGGGCCCCCTCGAGCCGGCGGCAGCGCTCCTCGGCCTCGCGCAGGTAGGCCTGCACGACGATGCCCACGTCGGGATACTCCTTGCGCAGCGTGGCGTGCGCGGAGTGCTGGCTCGCGAGCGTGTCGTGCTCCTCGGCGTCGAGCGTCAGCGTGATCCCGCGCTCGGCGACCGCCTCGCAGATCGTGGCCGCGTTGTCGAGCGCGAGCTGTTCCGACATCCGCAGCCCGAGCGCGGTGAGCTTGACCGAGACGTCGGCGCCGGCGGGCAGCCGGTCGAGCAGGTCCACGTAGGCCCGGACGACCCGCTCGGCCTCCGCCCTGTCGCGCACCTCCTCACCCAGGTGGTCAGCGGTGACCAGCAGCCCGCGCCGGGTGAGCTCGGGCACCACGGCGCCGATGTCGTCGGCCACGTAGCGCCTGACCACGTCGCGGGTCAGCGGTGAGGTGGAGATCAGGCGCTCCGCGCGCCTGCTCTTAGAGATGGCCAGCAAGGCCTCACGCAGCACATGCCAAGCCTAACTTGAACCTGGCGACCATCTCGTTCGTCCTATCGATATGCGGACTATCACAGCGACGGCGACCCTCATGGCCGGATGTCTGATCGCGGCGGGCTGCGGAGGCGCGCCCGCCGCGACGAAGACCTCGGCCCAGGCCCCGCAGACCCCCGCTGCCGTGAGCCCGGTGACGACCTCCCCCACCAAGGCCCCGCAGCCGGTCAAGCCCGTCGGGCACACGATCAACCCCCACAAGGTCCCCTGGGAGAAGGCGGTCGCGAAGGGCCGTGACATCAAGCTCACCTGGTGGTCGGGGGTGGCCCCGTGCACCGTGCTGGACCACGTCAAGGTCACGGAGACCGCCAGGCGCGTGACCCTCACGATCTACGAGGGCGCCAAGTCCAAGAACGTCTCCTGCATCATGATCGCCATCCAGAAGACCACGATCGTGAAGCTCAAGTCCCCGCTCGGCCACCGCAAGCTCGTCGACGGAGGCAAGCAGAAATAAGTCCACGTAGCCGGGAATGTCGGAGCACTCAGGCGGGTTGAGTCGAGTAGGCTCAACTCGTTTGACAGATGACCCTGGCATTCGTAGGTTGAGTCTGACCGACTCAACTTTGACTACAAGGACGTACTCATGGCACGTGCGGTAGGTATCGACCTTGGGACGACCAACTCCGTCGTCTCGATCCTCGAGGGCGGTGAGCCCACCGTCATCGCCAACGCGCAGGGCTCGCGGACCACGCCGTCCGTGGTCGCCTTCGCGAAGAACGGCGAAGTCCTGGTCGGCGAGGTCGCCAAGCGCCAGGCCGTCACCAACGTGGACCGGACCATCCGCTCCGTCAAGCGGGAGATGGGCACCAACTGGTCCCAGGAGATCGACGGCAAGAAGTTCTCCCCGCAGCAGATCAGCGCCTTCGTGCTGCAGAAGCTCAAGCAGGACGCCGAGGCCTACCTGGGCGAGAAGATCACCGACGCGGTGGTCACCGTTCCGGCGTACTTCAACGACGCCCAGCGCCAGGCCACCAAGGAGGCCGGCACGGTCGCGGGCCTCAACGTGCTCCGCATCATCAACGAGCCGACCGCGGCGGCCCTCGCCTACGGCCTCGACAAGGAGAAGGACCAGACGATCCTGGTCTTCGACCTCGGTGGCGGCACGTTCGACGTGTCCCTGCTGGACGTCGGCCAGGAGGACGGGCACGGCTTCGTGGAGGTCAAGGCCACCTCCGGCGACAACCACCTCGGCGGCGACGACTGGGACCAGCGCGTCGTCGACGAGCTCGTCAAGCGCTTCCAGAACGCGCACGGCGTCGACCTGGCCAAGGACAAGATGGCCCTCCAGCGCCTGCGTGAGGCGGCGGAGAAGGCCAAGATCGAGCTGTCCAGCCAGGCCGAGACCAACATCAACCTGCCCTACATCACCGCGTCCTCCGAGGGCCCGCTGCACCTGGACGAGAAGCTCACCAGGGCCGAGTTCCAGCGGCTGACGGCCGACCTGCTCGAGCGGACCAAGGGCCCGTTCCACCAGGTCATCAAGGACGCCGGCATCAAGGTCGCCGACATCGCCCACGTGGTGCTCGTCGGCGGCTCGACCCGCATGCCCGCCGTCTCCGAGCTCGTCAAGGAGCTGACCGGCGGCAAGGAGCCCAACAAGGGCGTCAACCCGGACGAGGTCGTCGCCATCGGCGCCGCGCTGCAGGCCGGTGTGCTCAAGGGTGAGGTCAAGGACGTCCTGCTGCTCGACGTGACCCCGCTGTCGCTGGGCATCGAGACCAAGGGCGGCATCTTCACCAAGATCATCGAGCGCAACACGACCATCCCGACCAAGCGGTCGGAGGTCTTCACCACGGCCGAGGACAACCAGCCGTCGGTGCAGATCCAGGTCTACCAGGGCGAGCGCGAGATCGCCTCGTACAACAAGAAGCTGGCCACCTTCGAGCTGACCGGCATCGCGCCGGCGCCGCGCGGCATCCCGCAGATCGAGGTCACCTTCGACATCGACGCCAACGGCATCGTCAACGTCTCCGCCAAGGACCTGGGCACGGGCAAGGAGCAGACGATGACGATCACCGGCGGCTCCGCGCTGCCGAAGGACGACATCGAGCGCATGATGCGCGAGGCCGAGTCGTACGCCGAGGAGGACAAGAAGCGCCGCGAGGAGGCCGAGGTCCGCAACAACGCGGACGGTCTGGCCTACCAGACGGAGAAGTTCCTCCGCGAGAACGACGACAAGGTCCCGGGCGACATCAAGACCGAGGTCAACGACGCGCTCTCCGAGCTGAAGAACGCGCTGGAGGGCACCGACACGGACGCCATCCGCACCAGCGCCGAGAAGCTCGCCACCGTCAGCCAGAAGATGGGTTCGGCGATCTACGCCCAGAGCCAGGGACAGGAGCAGGCCGCTCAGGGCCAGCCCGGTCCGGAGGGTGAGCAGGCCAAGGCCGACGAGGACGTGGTCGAGGCCGAGATCGTCGACGAAGACCAGCCGAAGAAGGACCAGTGATGCCGCCGCGTGATAACGGGCAAGAGGAGCCGGTGATCCGCGACAACCGCAAGATCGACCCGGAAACGGGGCAGGTGCGTGGGGCCTCCGCCACCCAGGAGGCCCCGGCCCCCCAGGCTGAGGAGGCGCCGGTGGACGGCGACCTGCTCGCCGAGCGGACCGCGGACCTGCAGCGGCTCCAGGCCGAATACACCAACTACCGCAGGCGGGTCGACCGCGATCGGGTCTCGATGCGCGAGCAGGCGGTGGCCGGCACGCTGGCCGAGCTCCTGCCCGTGCTCGACGACATCGGCAGGGCTCGCGACCACGGAGAGCTGACCGGCGGCTTCGCGAAGGTGGCAGAGTCACTGGAAGCGGTCGTCACCAAGCTCGGGCTCACCGCGTTCGGACAGAAGGGCGACCCGTTCGACCCGACCGTCCACGAGGCGCTGATGCACAGCTACTCGCCCGACGTGACCGAGCCCACCGCGATCGAGGTGCTCCAGCCCGGCTACCGGATCGGCGAACGGGTCCTGCGCCCGGCGCGGGTGGCGGTCGCCGAGCCCTCCGAGCCGGCCGAGGAATCCGACCGCGACGCATCCCCCGCGTCTGCGGATGACGACGAGAACTAGGACGAAGGGCCATAGATGAGCACCAAGGACTACCTGGAGAAGGACTACTACGCCGTCCTTGGTGTGCCCAAGACCGCCACCGCCGAAGAGATCAAGAAGGCGTACCGGAAGCTGGCCAGGCAGTACCACCCGGACACGAACCCGGGTGACACCGCCAAGGAGACCAAGTTCAAAGAGGTCTCCGAGGCCTACGACGTCCTGTCCGACAGCAAGCGCCGCAAGGAGTACGACGAGGCGCGCACCCTGTTCGGCTCGGGCGTCGGAGGCCAGCGGCCCGGCGGTGGCGGATTCCCGTTCGACTTCGGCGACCTGTTCGGCGGTACGGCGGGCCAGCAGAGCAGCGGGGGCGCGGGAGAGCGCCTCGGCGACCTGTTCGGCGGCCTGTTCAACCGCGGCCAGACCCGTACCACCGGCGCGACCACCAGGCCGCGCCGCGGGCAGGACATCGAGTCCGAGGTCACGCTCAACTTCACCGAGGCGGTCGAGGGCAGCACGGTGTCGCTCAGGCTGACCAGCTCCGCCGCCTGCACCGGGTGCAGCGGCACCGGCGCCAAGGCGGGCACGACCCCCAGGGTCTGTCCCACCTGTGAGGGCACCGGGGCGGCCAGCCGTAACCTGGGCAACTTCGCCTTCTCCGAGCCGTGCCGCGACTGCAAGGGTCGCGGGCTGATCGTGGACGACCCCTGCCCCGTGTGCGAGGGCAGCGGCCGGGCCAAGAGCACCCGCACCATCCAGGCGCGGATCCCGGCCGGCGTGGCCGACGGCCAGCGCGTCAAGCTGAAGGCCAAGGGCGCGCCTGGCGAGAACGGCGGCCCGGCGGGCGACCTGTACATCCAGACGCACGTCAAGGCGCATGCCGTGTTCGGCAGGTCGGGCGAGAACCTGACCATCACCGTGCCGGTCACGTTCACCGAGGCCGCGCTCGGGGCCGAGATCAAGGTCCCGACGCTCAAGGGCATGCCGGTGACGCTGCGGATCCCGGCGGGCACGCCCAACGGGCGCACGTTCCGTATCCGCGGCAGGGGTGTCACCCGCAAGGACGGCACCAAGGGTGACCTGCTGGCCAGTGTCGAGGTCGTCGTGCCCAAGACGCTGGACGACAAGTCACGCGAGCTCCTGTCGGAGTTCAACACCGCGGCCGCGGGAGAGGACCCGCGGGCGGAACTCATCCAGCGAGCCAGAAGCGAGTAAGCCGATGGACGCCAACTATTTCGACCTCTCAGATGAGACCCCCGTCTACGTGATCTCGGTGGCCGCGCAGCTGTCGGGTCTGCACCCGCAGACCCTGCGGCAGTACGACCGCCTCGGCCTGGTCTCCCCCGGCCGGACCGCGGGGCGGGGGCGCCTGTACTCGACGCGCGACATCATCATGCTCCGCGAGGTCCAGCGCCTGTCCCAGGAGGAGGGCATCAACCTGGCAGGCATCAAGCGGATCCTCGAACTCGAGAACGAATCCCTGAGGCTGCGTGAGGAGGTCCACCGACTCAGGGCCGAGATGCGGATGGTGAGGGCGCTCATTCGTTACGAGCTTCCACCGGGGGCCTAGAACATATGGACACAAAGCTCACCCAGAAGAGCCAGGAGGCTCTCTCGGGGGCCATGCGGCGTGCCGCCGCGGAGGGCAACCCCGAGATCGCCCCGGCCCATCTGCTTACCACGCTGCTCTCCCAGACGGGCGGCACCGCCGTACCTCTGCTGGAGGCCGTCGGCGCCGACTGGAAAACGCTACGCGCGCACACCGAGGAGCTGCTCGCGCAGCTGCCGAAGGCACAGGGGGCCACGGTCAGCGCGCCGTCGAGCTCGCGGCAGCTGCTGACCGTGATCAACACGGCGGCGCAGCGGGCACAGCGGCTGGAGGACGACTACGTCTCCACCGAGCACCTGCTGGTGGGTCTGGCCACCGACGGAGGTCAGGTGGCGGAGCTGCTCAAGCAGCAGGGGGCCACGCCGCAGGCGCTGCTCGACGCGTTCGAGAGGGTGCGCGGCCACGCCCGCGTCACCAGCGAGACGCCCGAGGACACCTATCAGGCGCTGGAGAAGTACGGCGTCGACCTGACCGAGCTGGCCCGCGCGGGCAAGCTCGACCCGGTCATCGGCCGTGACTCCGAGATCCGCCGGGTCGTCCAGGTGCTGTCACGCAGGACCAAGAACAACCCGGTGCTCATCGGCGAGCCCGGCGTCGGCAAGACCGCCGTCGTCGAGGGGCTGGCGCAGCGGATCGTGGCGGGCGACGTGCCCGAGTCGCTGAAGAACAAGCGCCTGATCAGCCTGGACCTCGGGGCGATGGTCGCGGGCGCCAAGTACCGCGGCGAGTTCGAGGAGCGGCTCAAGGCCGTGCTGTCCGAGATCAAGGAGAGCGACGGCCAGGTCGTCACCTTCATCGACGAGCTGCACACGGTCGTCGGCGCGGGAGCCGCCGAGGGCGCGATGGACGCGGGCAACATGCTCAAGCCGATGCTGGCCCGCGGCGAGCTGCGCATGATCGGCGCGACCACGCTGGACGAGTACCGCGAGCGCATCGAGAAGGACCCCGCCCTTGAGCGGCGCTTCCAGCAGGTCTACGTGGGCGAGCCCACGGTCGAGGACACCATCGCGATCCTGCGCGGGCTGAAGGGCCGCTACGAGGCCCACCACCAGGTGCAGATCGCCGACAGCGCGCTGGTGGCGGCCGCCGCGCTGTCCGACCGCTACATCACCAGCCGTTTCCTGCCCGACAAGGCCATCGACCTGGTCGACGAGGCCGCCTCGCGGCTGCGCATGGAGATCGACTCGCGTCCCGTCGAGATCGACCAGCTCCAGCGCAACGTCGACCGGATGAAGATGGAGGAGCTGGCGCTCTCCAAGGAGACCGACGACGCCTCCGTGCAGCGCCTCGAGCGCCTGCGCAAGGAACTGGCCGACCGCCAGGAGGAGCTCAACGCCCTCGTCGGCCGGTGGGAGCAGGAGAAGGCCGGGCTCAACAAGGTCGGTGAGCTGAAGAAGCAGCTCGACCAGGCCCGCGGCGAGGCCGAGCGCGCCCAGCGTGACGGCGACTTCGAGGCCGCCTCCAGGCTCATGTACGCCGACGTGCCCCGGCTGGAGCAGGCGCTGCGCGAGGCCTCGGCCGCCGAGCAGCCCGCCAACGCCATGGTCAAGGAGGAGGTCGGCGCCGACGATATCGCCGAGGTCATCTCCTCCTGGACGGGCATCCCCGCGGGACGCCTGCTCGAGGCCGAGACGGCCAAGCTGCTGCGGATGGAGGAGGAGCTGGGCCGGCGCCTCATCGGCCAGTCCCAGGCCGTCCAGGCCGTCTCCGACGCCGTACGGCGCAGCCGCGCCGGCATCGCCGACCCCGACAGGCCGACCGGGTCGTTCGTGTTCCTCGGCCCCACGGGTGTGGGCAAGACCGAGCTGGCCAAGGCGCTGGCGGAGTTCCTGTTCGACGACGAGCGGGCGATGACCCGCATCGACATGAGCGAGTACTCCGAGAAGCACAGCGTCGCCAGGCTGGTCGGCGCCCCGCCCGGCTACGTGGGCTACGAGGAGGGCGGCCAGCTGACCGAGGCGGTGCGCCGCCGGCCGTACACCGTGGTGCTGCTCGACGAGGTGGAGAAGGCGCACCCCGAGGTCTTCGACATCCTCCTGCAGGTGCTGGACGACGGGCGGCTGACGGACGGTCAGGGGCGGACCGTGGACTTCCGCAACACGATCCTGATCCTGACCTCCAACATCGGCTCGCAGTTCCTGGTCGATCCCAAGCTGGAGAACGGCGCCAAGCGCGAGGCCGTGATGGCCGCGGTGCGGACCTCGTTCAAGCCGGAGTTCCTCAACCGGCTCGACGACGTGATCCTCTTCGACGCGCTCGGCACCGAGGAGCTGGAGCGGATCGTCGACCTGCAGGTGCGGCGCCTGGCCGACCGGCTGGCCGACAGGAGGCTGACGCTCCAGGTCACGCCGGCCGCCCGCGACTGGCTGGCCATGACGGGCTACGACCCGATGTACGGCGCGCGGCCGCTGCGCCGCCTGGTCCAGTCGGCCATCGGCGACAAGCTGGCCAAGGCGGTCCTGTCGGGCGAGGTCGTGGACGGCGACGAGGTCAAGGTGGATCTCGGCGACGACGAGCTCACGATCGAGCGCGCAGCCTGACCTGTCGTTTCCCCGTGCCCCGGCGGATCTTCGGACCGCCGGGGCACGCGCGCGCCAGGGCAAAGGAAGGCTCACCGTTCGGGCAAGCGGCATGTCGCGCCCTGAGCGGCTGACTAGCTTCAGCGTTCGTCGGATCACGAAAACGATCAGGGGGACGTGAAGTGTCATCTCGGAATATCCGGTGCATCCTTGCGCTGGCCGCTCTGACCGCGGGGGTGAGCTGGCTGGCGACGGGTCCCGCGTCCGCTGACGCGTGCCGGAGCAAGGTCCTTCCGGCCGACGTCTCCTCTGTCTGCGGGGAGCTCACCAGCATCCACGCCGACACCACCTACGGGGACAGGCTGGCCACCAGGCCGGGTGGCGCCGCCGCGACCGCCGACCAGGTGGCCAGGCGGCTGCACCTGCAGGGCCTCAACCAGGCCACCGCGGTGCTGAGCGTGGCCGATGTGGGCGGCGTGGCGGCCGCCTCGGGGATGCCCGCGCTGCCCATGACCAAGCCGGGCAGGGCAGGACTTCCCAACGTGTCGAGCCTGCTGCCCGCGGCGCCTGACGTGCCCGGGCTGCCCGCGATGCCCGCCAGGCTCGCCGCGGCCGGCAAGCCGGGTCTGCCTGCGGTCGGGGCTGCGGAGCTGCCCGGCAGGCTCGCGATCGACGAGCTGCCGGACGCCACCGGCGTGATCGGCGGCAAGGCGCCCCTCTCGCTGCCCGAGCCGGTCAACACGGTCAAGAGCCGCGTCACCCAGACGCTGCCTCAGGCGCCCAAGGCGCTCGACGGCATCAAGACCACGGTGCCCGTGCCCGGTGGCAAGCCCGCCTCCGGCATCGTCGACAGGCTGCTCGGGGGCCTGCACCTGCACTGAGCGATCGCATCCGCGGGCGCGGCGCGCCATCCGCCCGCGGATCTTCCAGTCGAAAGGGCCGCGACCGGCAGGTCGCGGCCCTTTCGACGTCCCGAGCGGCCCGTGGTCACGAGACCAGCGCGTCGAGCTCGTCCTCCGGCAAGCCGAGATCGACCCGGATGCGGTAGCGGGTGCGCAGCAGGGCCAGGTGCTCGGGATCGTCCTCGTCGCAGGCCAGGACGGCCTGCGTCGCCCACTCGTGGCCGGCCGGCAGATCGCCGTAGGCGACGAGCGTCTCGGCGATCGTGTGCGCGGTCGCGGGCCTGATGTCGCCCTCGGCGCGGATCGTCTCGATGACCTCCCGCGCCTCGTCAGGGCGCTCCAGCTCGAACAGCGTGTCGGCGATGCCGGCCCGCGGATCGATGCCGGCCTCGCCGCCGTCCTCCACTGCGCGCTGGAAGCAGTCCATGGCGCGCGCGGGCTGTCCGGCCGCCCTCCACTCCTCGGCGGCCAGCACCAGAATGGATGCCCTGGAGACGTCACCCGACGAGTAGCCGGAGGCGACCTCGTCCAGCCGCCGCGCCAGCGAACTGTGGTCATCTGCCAGAAGTGCCTGCTCGAGCAGGCGATCAAGGTGCTCACGGGTAACATGCGCCACACCGCGAGACTACCGAGCCTGGTACGGCTTTGCCCGGCCAATGCACATCGCCGATCCCGCACGGGTTTGGCAACGTTTCGCACAAGGCTGGTCACACACCGCGTGTCTGTGCAGGGCCGGGGGCATATAGGCCTCGCGCGACGGCGACGGGAGGGGTATGTGATGGGCAGGCACATGACCTTCACGCTGGCGTGCGTTGTGGCGCTGTCGGCCGTTGTCCCGGGGGTGGCGGGCTATCTCTCGGCCCGGTTCGAGGCCGTCGAGGCGGCCGAGCGGAGCCTGCACGCCACCGAGATGCGGCTGAACGCCCGGATGGCCCGCGAGAGCCGGCACGCGCGGCCGGTGTCGTTCCCCGCGCCGTGCGAGCAGTCGACGATCTCCGGTCAGGTGCCGCAGACCCTGTTCGCGCAGAGCCCCGAGACCAAGCAGCATCGCAAGCACGAGCGCCTGCCCGTCGCGCCGCCGCCCGCCTGGCTGCAGAACAGCACGGCCGACTGACGGCCCGGGCTAGGCGCCCCTGGGCGACCAGGAACGCAGCTGGCGCGACAGGAAGCCCCTGATCAGTTGCTTGGCCGCCTCGATGATCTCGGGCGAGCCGTCGGGGTTGTGGCGGAAGGCCAGCTTGAGCACCGCGTCGCCGGCCTCGACCGCCACCAGGACCGCCACGTCGAGCTCTTGGCTGTCGGCCAGCCCGAACTCCTTCAGCAGCAGCCCGCGCAGCCGCCCGGCGATGACCGTGTTGTTGTCGGAGTAGGAGTCGAGCAGGTTGAGGTCGACCACGTCCCCGAAGTGCAGGCTACGGAACCCGGGAACCGAGCGGTGCATGTCGACGTACTCGTCGATGATCGCGTCGACCGCCTCCCACCAGCCGCGGTAGTCCTCCTTCAGGAACCTGGCGCCCACCCTGGAGACGAACTGCTCCACGTTGCGCCTGGTCAGCTCCTGGGTGATGGCCCGCTTGTCGGGGAAGAACTGGTAGACCGACCCGATGGCCACACCGGCCCGGTCGGCGATGCGGGTGGTGGACAGCGCCTCGTAGCCGATCTCGTCGAGCAGCTCGGCGCAGGCGTCGAGCATCCGCTCGACCCGGCGCGCGCTGCGGCGCTGCGTAGGCTGCCGCCGGAGCGGCTTCGACTGCGCACAATCGTATTCGTCGTCAGTCTGCGGGGAGGACACGAGCATCATCTTCCCCCCAAATGCGCGATCGTTACCTTCCAATTTCCGGATTTCTTACCGCGCCGATATGCCGGTCCATCCGGTAATGCCCGCATTTATCACCGGCGGATAGTACCGGTCAGCCGCGCGAAGGCGCGCATCGCGCCCGGCGAGAGCCGCGACAGCGCGTATCCCACCTGAGCTTCCAGGTTGACCGGCACGACGGCCTCATTACGATGTACGGCCCGCAGCACGTGAGCCGCCACCCGCTCGGGCGGATACCCGCGCATCGCCAGCCCGCGCACGGCCGCCTCCCGCACCTCCGCGCCGCGGTAGGTGGCGTTGCGCGCGATCGCGGTGGAGACGAATCCCGGGCAGATGACGGTGACTCCGATGCCCTGACCTGCCAGGTCGGCCCGCAGGCACTCGCTGAGCATCTTCACCGCCGCCTTGGAGGCGGAGTAGGCGGGCAGTGGCCGCGACGGGGTGAAGGCGGCCATCGAGGCGATGTTGACGATGTGGCCGCCCTCGCCTCGCTCGACCATCTGGGCGGCGAACAACCGGCAGCCGTGGATGACGCCCCACAGGTTCACGTCGAGCGTTCTGCGCCAGTCTTCGAGCGAGTGGTCGAGAAAACCACCGGCAATCGCGATTCCCGCATTGTTCACGACAATGTCTGGCGCCCCATGATTTTTCGCGATATTTCCTGCAAAAGTCTCCATCTGATCGGCGGACGACACGTCCACCTCGACGGCGTGAGCCGTACCGGCGAAATCCTTGACGATCTCGTCGGCGGTCCTGGCGGCAGCGGCGGGATCCAGGTCGGCGCAGACCACCTCGGCCCCGTGCGCCGCGAACGCCCGAGCCGTGGCCCGCCCGATCCCGCTGCCCGCGCCGGTGACCACCACCAGCCGGTCCTCGAAGGCCTTACTACCCTCGGCGACGCGGGCCCTGCGCAGCCCCCTGGCGGCCGGGGCGCCCTCCAGGTGGTCGGCGAACTCGGCGACCATCCGGGCGACCACCCCTGGGTGGCTGCGCTGCGCCCAGTGCCCGGCGGGCACCCGGCGGTGCCAGAAGCGCGGGACCCACTGCCCCACGGAGGCCAGCAGCGCGGGCGCGACGAAGATGTCCCGGGTGGTCTCGATGAGCTGCACGGGCACGTCCACGTTGGGGTCGCCGGGCACGCGCATCCGGTTCATCATGTTGGCCCGGTACAGCCACAGCCCGTTGCGGCCGTCCCTGACCAGGGTGTCGGCGGGGTGGCCGGGGCGGGGCTCGATGCCCTCGCCGTGCATCGTCCTGGCCAGCGCCGCGGGCATCAGCCTGCGCCAGGCCAGCTCCGGCAGCACCGGGGTCTGGAAAGCGCCGATATACCAGGATCGGGTCAGCTGGCTCAGGACCTCGCGCCGCTTGCCGTACCGCATGAAGGCGGCGGCCTGGTCCAGGCCTGGGCCGCCGAAGCTGGTGAAGGAGGCCACCCGCGCGCGCACGCGCGGCCGGGTGACGGCCTCCCAGCACTGCAGCGAGCCCCAGTCGTGGCCGACCAGGTGCACCCGCGGCTTGCCGATCGCCTCCAGGACCGCGACGAGGTCCGCGGCCAGGTGGTCGAAGTCGTAGTCGTGGTGGTCGCGCGGGGCGGTCGAGCGGCCCGCGCCGCGCACGTCGTAGCGGACCACGTGGAAGCGTTCGCGCAGGATCTCGGCCACCTCGTCCCAGACGCGGTGGGTGTCGGGATAGCCGTGCACGAGCAGGATGGTCGGATTGCCGGGATCGCCTTCCTCGAAGAGCGCCAGCCGTACGTCCCCCGACTCGATCAAGCGCATCGCGGCCTCCTATTGGACGGTGCGTCCAAATATAGGTCGCGTCAGGGCTTGGCGGCCAGCCCGCTGCACGGGCGCAGCGCCCGCCACTCGGCCACGGCCTGGGTCCCGGCGGATCCGGTCAGCGGGATCGGCAGGCCGCCCTGGATCTCGGCCGGTGTCCAGCTGTCCTTGAGCACCTTGCGACCCTTGATGGTGAGTGTAAGCACGCCCGTTCTGCCGGTGGTGCCGCGGCTGGAGTTGTAGAAGACGAAGTTGCCCAGGCCGTAGCTGACGTAGGCGCTGTCGAGGTAGCCCGCGCCTAACAGGATGTGCGCGTGGCCGCCGACCACGACGTCGGCGCCGGCCTTGACCAGCTTGGGGGCCAGCCCGAGCTGGGCCTGGTTCGGGCATTTCTGCAGCTCGGTGCCCCAGTGCAGGTGGACGATCACGGTGTCGGCGCTCTTGCGGGCCTGCTGTACGGCCTGCAGCAGGCGCTCCTCGTTCTTGGCCGAGGCGAGGCCGGGCTTGCCGGGGCCCGCTGTCCACGTCTGGACGAACTCCGCGTCCATCACCTGGGTGGCCCCGATGATCGCCACCCGGTTGCCGTTGACGGTTCTGGTGAACGGCTTGTAGGCGGCGTCCTCGTCCTTGCCGATGCCCACCACCGGGAACTTCGTCCGCTTGATCGCGGCCAGCGAGTCGGCCAGCCCGCCCTGCATGTAGTCCATGCCGTGGTTGTTGGCCATCGACGCCACGTCCACCCCGGCGCCCTTCAGCGCGGCGAACGCGGTGGCCGGCGCACGGAAGGTGAACTTCTTGCCCGGCGCGGGCGTGCCGCCCTCGGTGATCGCGGTCTCCAGGTTGACCATCGCCAGGTCGGACTTGCGTAACACCTGCGCGATCGGCCCCAGCGCGGTCGCCGGATCGCCCAGCCGCCCGCGCAGCGACCCCTCGAAGTGCACGTCACCGCCGAAGGAGATGGTGTACGGCCGGCGCTCCTGGGCGGGCTTCTGGCTGGGTTTCCGCGCCGGCGAGGTCGCGGCCAGTTGCTCCTTCTTCGGCGTCTCGGAGCTGGCCGTGGTGCACCCGGTGAGCGCGACGACGGCGGAAGCCAGCACCGGGAGCGGACGGGGGACTCTCATCTGGCGCCGCTTCCACTCGATCCTGCGATTCAGGAAACGAGCATGCCACGAAATGACCGTTTAGGTGTGGTCCATCACCCATCGGAGGGCTGTCCGGGTCTCGTCGTTCACGGGGCTATAAACGATCATTCGGGTGTCCGGTGCCGCCGACCAGTTGAAGCTGGTCGTGGCGAAGCACAGCTCGCCGACCACGTCGTGCTTGTAGATCTTCACCCGAGGCGCGGGATCGGCCACGTCCTGTCTGGCCCAGAGCCGGGCGAACTCCGGGCTGGCCGCGCAGAGCCTGCGCACGAAGTCCTGCCAGCACGGGTCGGAGGCGTACCGGCTGTAGGCGCCGCGGAAGACGGCCACCGCGCGCGGCAGTTCCTGCTCGCGGTTGACCAGCGTGGCGCGCCAGGTCGGCTGGACGAAGGTCTGCCACATCGTGTTGCGCTCGTCGCCCTCGGCATCCACCACTTCGGGGAAGACCGCGGCGTAGGCCGCGTTCCAGGCCAGCACGTCGTAGCGGCTGGTGGAGATCACCGCGGGCATGTCGTCGAGCTGGTCGAGGATCTGCTGCACCGCCGTGGTCACCCGCTCGCCGTCGCGCGCCGGGCGGACCTCGGACTGGCCCGCCAGACGGTAGAGGTGCTGGCGCTCGGCGTTGTCCAGCCGCAACGTGCGCGCGATGGCGTCGAGCACCTGCGTGCTGGCATTGATCGGGCGCCCCTGCTCCAGCCACGTGTACCAGGTGACGCCGACCCCCGCCAGCTGCGCGACCTCCTCGCGGCGCAGACCGGGCGTGCGCCTGCGCGGCCCGGGGGCCAGGTCGACCATCTCGGGGGTGATGCGTTCCCGGCGGGTGCGCAG
Organism: Nonomuraea sp. NPDC050536; assembly: GCF_044457685.1. NCBI lineage: Bacteria > Bacillati > Actinomycetota > Actinomycetes > Streptosporangiales > Streptosporangiaceae > Nonomuraea > Nonomuraea sp. NPDC050536. Next base: position 165,397 of record NZ_JBITHD010000016.1, on the reverse strand, counting down.
GAAGGCCGCCAGGTCGGAGCGCTTGTCTGCTGTCACGGTCACCCCTTCACTATGGAGGCAGGGGAAGGAGGGCATCCAGGTGGTGCTAATACCAGGATAACTGGGCACTCGTTACTGGTACCAGGATGGCGGCATCCTTTATGACATGACCGTTACCGCCGATCTGACCACCCAGCCGGAAAGGACCAGGTCCAGCGGACTGCTTCTCGCGATCATCCTCGTCGGGCAGTTCCTGGCCATTCTCAACGTCAACATCGTCAACGTGGCCACGCCCACCATCGAGGCCGACCTGCACTCGTCGGGCGCCGGGCTGCAGATGATCGTGGCCGGATACACCATTGTCTATGCCGTCCTTTTGATCACCGGAGCCAGGGTCGGGGACCTGTTCGGCTACCGCCGGGCGTTCCTGATCGGACTGGCCCTGTTCAACTTGACCACCTTGGGCGCCGGGCTGGCGCCGAACACCGGCTCGCTGGTCGCCTTCCGCTTCGCGCAGGGCGCCGGGGCCGCGATGATGATGCCCCAGGTGATGACGCTGATCCAGCGCAACTACACCGGCGCCGCCCGCGGGCGGGCGCTCGGCCTGTGGTCGGCGGTGGTCAGCGGCGGGATCGTGGTCGGGCAGGCGCTCGGCGGGATCCTGCTGGGACTCGGCGCCGGATGGCGGATCGTGTTCCTGGTTCTGGTCCCCATCGGAGTGGTGCTGTGGATCGCCGGGATCCGCGTGCTGCCCGCCGACCACGGCGGCGGCAAGGCCGGGTTGGACCCGTGGGGACTTGTCAGCCTGTCCGCCGCGGTGTTGCTGCTGGTCGTTCCCCTGGTGCTGGGGCGGGATCTGCACTGGCCGGCGTGGGGCTGGGCTTCGATGGCGTTGAGCGTGGTGGCGTTCGGGGCCTTCGTCCGCGTCGAGCGGTGGGTGACCTCCCGGGGCGGGCGGCCGCTGGTGGACGCCAGGGTGCTGCGGGCGCCCGGCATGCGGCCCGGGTTGATGGTGCTGCTGTTCGGGCCCGCCACCTGGGGTGCGTTCCTGTTCACCTCGGCGCTGCACCTGCAGGGCGAACTGCACCTGACGCCGCTGGCCTCGGGCATGATGCTGGTCCCCTGCGCGCTGGCCTTCGCCGTCGTCGGGCTCGGGTGGCCGCGGCTTCCCCCCAAGCTGCAGCGCTCGCTGGTGCCCTACGGGTACGTGGTGGCCGCGCCCGCCTACTTCGGACTGGGGCTCGCCTCGGGGGGTGGCGTGCCGTACGCCATCCTGAGCGCGCTCATCGGGGCGGGGCTCGGCGTGCAGATCGCGGTGACGAACATGGCGACGCAGCAGGTCGAGTCGCAGTACGCGGCGGACGCCAGCGGCGCGCTGCTGACCGTGATGCAGCTCGGCCAGGTCATCGGAGTGGCCACCGTGGGAACGCTGTTCATCTCGCTGAGCTCGGCGCACGTCGGCTCGGCCTCGATGAGCACGGCGTCGGCGCTGGCTCTGCTCGCGGTGCTGGCCGGCATCAGCGCGATCTTCCTGGTCCGCCAGCGAGCCTGAGATAACTTGAATGACTGCTTAAGTTGAATTATTCAAGTTGAACAACGGCCACGGCGTCGCCCAGGGACTCAGCCTCGCATAAAAAGGCATTTCAGCACGTCATGCCAACTCTTTGTCGCGGAGATTTCACTCTTCGTGTGGCATGAAGCAGGCGTCGTGGAAATCTTTCAGCTCGGGCGGTCACGCCCGCATGAAAAGACACCCCGCCGGATCATCTTGATCATCACGGCGCCGGGTGCCAGGATGAGAACCCTTCGACGCTCGACTTGGACCGCGAGCCGAAGTGTGATGAAAGAGGCTGTCACAAGCCTTCTCGAGAGCGGCCCTGACCGGTGTCCACCAACACCCCGGGGCCGTTCTTCATACCCCGGCTGTCAGCGCGGCCAGGTCGAACTCGCCCTCGCGAGCACCCGCGACGAAGGCGGCCCACTCGTCCGGCGTGAACACCAGGACGGGACCGTCCTGCTGCTTGGAGTCACGGAGCGCGACATTGCCGTCCGCGAGGCCGGCGACCTCGACACAGGCCGACGATCCGTTACAGAAGCGGCTCTTGCGCCAAGCCGCCGCCGTGCTGTCGATGTGCATTTTCTCCCCAAATGGGCGAAGGGGCACCGTTGCCCCTCTAGGTATCCGTCTTCAACGACGCCACATCATGGCCTTGCGCTGGATGAGGACCCGCGATTCGTCCTCGTCGAGCGCTTCGGACCTGATGTGGTCGAAGGCTGTCTCGTATCCAGCCACCAGTGCGAGGTCTTCGACGAATTGAGCGTTGTACAACTGCTCCAGGTATACAACATCGTCGAAATCCTTGAACCTCAGATGGATAAACGCGCCGGTGTTGACCGGATGGAGTGATTCCAGCGGCAACACACGCACGCTCACCTGCGGCAACAGCGATGCCTCAATGAGATGCTCCATCTGTTCGCGCATGACCGAGGGCTCGCCGAAACGACGCATCAGAGCTGACTCCTCCACCACCGCCTGGAACGCGGGAGGGTCGGGTCGCCTGATGACTCGCTGCTGCCGGTCGAGGCGGGCCTCGACCCTGCTGCGGACACCGCTGTGCGTGATGCGCACGATGCCGCGAGTGGCCAGGATGACCTCCCGCGCATACGCCTCGGTCTGCAGGAGGCCCGGCACCACCTGGGGTTCCCAGTGTCGATGAAGGATGGCCTCCGCCTCCAACCCGAGGAATCTTGTGTATTCCCCCGGCAGAGCGTCTTCGTAATCTTCCCACCAGCCTCGTTGATCCGCATCCCGCAGCAGGCTGAAGAGTTCTTCAAGCTTCTCGTCGTCGATCTTGTAGAGCTTCCCCATCCCCCTGATGTCGTCGACGCTCGGCATCGTCTTGGCGGACTCGATCCGGCTGATCTTGCTGGCGGACCAGCCCAACGATCGCGCGGCCGCGGCGCCGGTGAGCTTCCTGCGTTCGCGGAGGAGGCGCAGTTCCAGACCTAGCCTGAGCCTGCGAACTGTCGGGCTGCCCTGCTCTGATGGCACCGTCCACTCTCCTCGTCGGGAATGAAGGTGTAGCGGGAAAGGGTCGTTTGGAGCCCGGGATTGTGGGCCGTTCCGCTCAATCTTACACTGCAACTTGCACGAGCAGTGCCGCTTGGGCTTGCTTCAAAGCTTCCACGGAGAGACCGTGACGGGCAAGCGAGCCTTCGGTGAGAACCACCTGTTCCCGGATTCTCTCTCGTCTCGCAGGCCTCCGATAGTTCTCGTGCAAGTTGCATATGTAGATGCATCGCAAACAGGCAGGCAAGGTGCGAAGAAATCTAAATCTTCTCTTGCTCAGACTATTGCAGCATCATCGACCCAGGTAGACGATCGAGGCCTGGAGGGAGAGGAGGCCGCGATGACACGGAACCCGGCTCTCCCGATCACGATCGCGAGCGGCCGCACAGGCCGCATCCTCGGCAGCGTCGCCGTTCCCGATAAGAAGAGCTACCCCAGGGAGGCCGCTTGCCGGAAGGACGTCACGCGCTACTGAACGCTCATTCGAGCACGAAAAAAGCCGGACCGAAATCGGGCGCCCCGTCGCCGCACAAAGGGCTGCCACCCTGCGACGACGCCGGCGACCGGGGATCGGTCCGGCGTAAGAAGCCACCTCGAGTAATGCCGCGAAAGGGGTCTTCTATGTACTCACAAGGTACCAAGGGACTCAGCCGAATCAAGTCCCGGATCCGGGAACTCATCGCATGGGCCGACCGTGAACTCTGCGCCGAAGAGGACGAGTTCGCATACCGGCGCGGCTGGACTGTAACGAAGGCGGGATTCGGGGCCCGCCGTTACCGCGATCCCCGCTTTGACCAGCTCACCATCGGTCCCCGCATCCCAGAGGAGGTGTCCTGAAATGTCGCCGAGAAACCCACGTAACCAGATCTATCCGGCGTACGAGGACCTCCCTGGCGCCGGCCGTACCACCCTGCTGGCCAGGCTCTGGCGGATACGGACGGAGCTGCTGCTCATCGGCGGTCTGACGCTGTTCACGGTGACCACGCTGGCCGCGACCCAGCAGGGCAGATGGATCCCGTTCATCATGCTCACCAGCGCGGTCTCGGTCCCCGCGGTGACCAGGATCGGCCGCAACTGGGCCGTGGCCCACTTCTGGTGCGTGGTGTCCAGGCACCGCCTGCAACGCACCTGCCTGGAGACGACGATGCACACCAGAGCGGGACGCATCCCGCTGGTGCTGTGGATCACGCCCACGACGACCGGCGAGAAGGCGCTCATCCTCACCAGGGCGGGCATCTGCGCCGAGGAGTTCGAGGCCTACGCCGAGGAGATCGCGGCCGCCTGCTGGGCCAGGAGCGTCAATGTCTACCGCCACCGCAGGCGTGCCCACCTGCTGATCGTCGAGATCGTGCGCAGGGACGAGGCCCCCGGGGCCGCCTCGCCCGGCCTCGACCGCCTCTACGGCCGCCGCTCCTGGATGTCGCTGAGATCCGACATCGAGGAGCCCCCCGATCTGCGCACCAGAGTCCTGCTGAAGCAGATCGGCTGAGACCTGGGGCGCGTCCAGCCCACGACCGCGGGCCCGCTCCAGAGCAAGCCCCGGAGACCGCGGGGGCTCCGGGGCTTCCCACCCTTCATCACCTATCTGTTGTACGGCGGGGCCGCCGCCACCGGCCGCCCGCCGTACTTCGGCTGAGGGCCCGTGACCGGCGCTTCCGGCGAGTCGGGGACGCCTACCCGCCGTCACGGCGCTTCGTAGGCCGGGTATCGCGGTCTTCTCCGCCCGCCGTACAGCGGTAAAACACTGCTTCACTAATACGCGTCCGGAGGACAAGATGAGTTCAGCTGACGAACTCAGGAGTGGCGATGACGTCGACCGTCCACCGGACCTGTCCCCTGTGCGAGGCCGTCTGCGGCCTGACGCTCACCCTGGACGAGGGCGGGCATGTGACCAGCGTCAGGGGCGATCGGGACGATCCGTTCAGCAGGGGCTTCATCTGCCCGAAGGGCGCCAGCCTCGGCAGGCTCGACGAGGACCCCGACCGGCTGCGCAAGCCGCTGATCCGCGAGGGCGAGCTGTGGCGCGAGGCGAACTGGGAGGAGGCCTTCGACACGGTCAGGCAGGCGCTCGGCAGGGTCACCGACCGCAGGAGCGTGGCCGTCTACCTGGGCAACCCCAACGCGCACAGCATGGCAGGCCAGCTCTACGCCACCCCGCTGATCAAGGCGCTCGGCACCCGCAACATCTTCAGCGCGAGCACCGCCGACCAGATGCCCAAGCACGTGGCCAGCGGCCTGATGTTCGGCCACCCGCTGGCCGTTCCCGTGCCCGACCTGGACCGCACCGACTATCTGCTGATGCTGGGCGCGAACCCGCTGGAGTCCAACGGCTCGCTGTGCACCGCGCCCGACTTCCCCGGCCGGCTCAAGGCGATCAGGGCGCGCGGCGGCAAGCTGGTCGTGGTCGACCCGCGCCGCACCAGGACCGCCGCGCTGGCCGACGAGCACGTCTTCGTCCGGCCCGGCTCGGACGCCTACCTGCTGTTCGGCCTGGTCCACACGCTGCTTGCCGAGGACCTGGTCGAGCTCCGCCACGAGGTCAACGGGCTCGACGAGGTCAGGGAGGCGGCCAAGCACTTCCCGCCGGAGGTGGCGGCCCGCCGTACGGGCGTTCCCGCGGAGACGATCGTACGGCTGGCCCGCGAGCTGGCAGGCGCCAGGACGGCGGCGGTCTACGCCAGGATCGGCACGTGCACCGCCGAGTTCGGCACGCTGGCCCAGTGGCTCGTCGACGTGCTGAACGTGCTGACGGGCAACCTGGACCGCCCGGGCGGCGCCATGTTCCCCAAGCCCGCCACGGAGTTCGGCGCGGGCCGCCGGCCGTACACGACGGGAAGGTGGCGCAGCCGTGTCAGGGGCCTGCCCGAGTGCAACGGCGAGCTGCCCGTGGCGACGCTCGCGGACGAGATCGAGACAGGCGGCGAGGGCCAGATCAGGTTCCTGATGACCGTGGCGGGCAACCCGGTGCTGTCGGCGCCGCACGGGGCCAGGCTGGACCAGGCGTTCGCGACGCTGGACTTCATGGTGAGCGTCGACCCGTACCTCAACGAGACCACCAGGCACGCGAACGTGATCCTGCCGCCGCCGCGGATGCTGCAGGCGGGCCACTACGATTTCGCGCTGCTGGGCTTCGCGGTGCGCAACTACGCCCGCTACTCCCCGCCGCTGCTGCCGCTGGGCGACGACCGGCCGTCGGAGGCGCAGATCCTGGCCAGGCTGGCGATGATCGCCTCCGGGCTCGAGGGTGACCTGGACGAGTTCGTGATCGACCAGATGCTGCGCAAGGCCGTGGACACCCCCGGGTCGGGGGTCGAAGGCCGGGACGTATCCGAGTTGCGGGAAAGCCTGGAAGGCGGGACGGGAGCGGAACGCAGGCTCGACCTGATGCTCAAACTCGGCCCCTACGGCGAGTGGTCGGGCAAGGGTGAGCTGTCGCTGCGCGCGCTGCTGGACAACCCGCACGGCCTGGACCTGGGCGCGCTGGAGCCGCGGCTGCCCGAGGTGCTCAAGACCGCCTCGGGGGTGATCGAGCTGGCGCCGCCACAGCTCGTCGAGGACGTGCAGCGGCTACGCGAGCGGCTGGAGCAGGAGCCGCCGGACATCGTGCTGATCGGGCGCAGGCACCTGCGCTCCAACAACAGCTGGCTGCACAACGTGGCACCGCTGGTCGGCGGCAGCAACACCTGCACGCTGCAGATCAACCCGGCCGACGTGGCCAGGCTCGGGCTCGACGGGCACGCGGTGGTCCGCTCGGCCACCGGCGAGGTCACGGTGCCGCTCGAGCCGACCGACACGATCATGCCGGGAGTGGTCAGTTTGCCGCACGGCTGGGGCCACTCAGGCAGCAGCCAGGGCGTGGCGGCCGAGCACGCCGGGGTCAGCGTCAACATTCTGACCGATGAGTCTGCGGTGGACGTGCCCTCCGGCAATGCCGTGTTCAACGGCGTTCCGGTCAGCATTTTGCCAACCGGTGTGATCACCGCACATTAGGGTGTCGCGCGTGACTATCGCGTCAGAAGAGGACCGCCTGAACACCCAGATCGCCTTCGCCGTCGAAATCGACAAGTTGAAGCGGGTCATCCGCCGCAACCTCCTGATGGACGGCTCACGCCGGGAGAACGACGCAGAGCATTCCTGGTATCTGGGCATGCTGGCCTTGGTCCTGGGCGAGCACGCCCCACCGGGGACCGACCTGCAGCGGGTGGGCGCGATGGTGCTGGTGCACGATCTGGTGGAGATCGACGCGGGCGACACCTTCATCTACGACCCGGGCGCGGTGGCCGCCCAGGAGGAGGCGGAGCGGGCGGCGGCCGAGCGGATCTTCGGGCTGCTGCCCGAGGACCAGGCCGCCGAGCTGCGGGAGCTGTGGGCGGAGTTCGAGGCCAGGCAGACGCAGGAGGCCCGCTTCGCCAAGGCGCTCGACCGGTTCGCGCCGATCCTGGCCAACCACCACACCGACGGCGGCACCTGGAGCCAGTTCAAGGTGCGGGCCGGTCAGGTGCTGGAGAAGGTTCAGATCATCGAAGAGGGCTCGCCCTCGCTCGGCGCCTACGCCCGCGAGCTGGTCCGGCTGTCGGTCGCCCGAGGTCACCTGTCCGAGTGATGCGGCAGTGTCCCGGGTAGGTGACTTGTCGTGAAAGAGACTGTACGAGCGTCACGTCGCCACTTGCGGCGTTTCGTGGGGCCGGTCGGGCTGACCGACCGGCTCGAGAAATCCAAGACGTTCGATGGGCCGATCAGGGTGCTGGCCAAGGCCGTACGTTCGGCGCTTCCCCAGGGTCGCATCCGCGACTTCCTGCACGGCGTGCCCACCGGGAAGCCGCTGCACCCGCCGCTGGCCACGGTGAGCCTGGGCTGCTGGATCTCCTCGACGGTGCTCGACTTCTCCGATGCCGATCCCCGGGCGGCCCAGTTGCTGCTCGCCGTCGGGATCGGCTCCGCGGCCCCCACCGCGGCGGCCGGGCTCACCGACTGGTCCTCCCTGCACCGCGAGCAGCAGCGTGTCGGGTTCGTGCACATCCTGGCAAATCTGAGCGCGCTCGCCCTGTTCTCCGCCTCGCTGATCTCCCGGCTGAACGGCGGGCGGGGACGGGCGCTGTCGCTGGCGGGGCTCGCCGCGGCCTCGGTCAGCGGCTATCTGGGCGGGATCCTGGCCTACCGGCAGGGGGCGGGCGCCAACCACGCGCCCCAGGTCTCCCATCTCGTCCCGCTGGGCTGGCACGACCTGTGCCCGATCAAGGACCTGCCCGAAGGGCGGCCGGTGGCCAGGCGGCTGGGCTACATCCAGCTGTTCGTGCTGCGGACCGGCGAGGGAGTCACGGTGCTGGCCGACCGCTGCCCGCACCTGGCGGGCCCGCTGCACCAGGGGACGCTGGTCGTGGAGAACGGCGAGGCCTGCGTGGTGTGCCCGTGGCACGGCAGCACGTTCCGGCTGGTGGACGGCTCGGTCAAGCACGGCCCCGCGACCGCGCCCGCACCCTGCTTCGAGACCCGGATCCGGCGCGACGGCACCATCCAGGTGCGCCCAGGATTGACCTGAGGTCCGCCCTCTCCCGGGGGTTGACCTGCAGTTCGCCCTCCATCGGGGTTGACCTGAGGTTCCCCTCCACCTGGGTTGACCTTAGGTCCCCCTCCGCCGGGGTTGACCTTAGGTTTGGTTGAGGTTTTAGCGTCGGGGCATGAGCAGGATTCTTGTGACCGGCGCGACCGGCAATGTCGGCAAGCACGTCTTTTCCACCCTGGCCGAGGCCGGTCTGGACGTCCGCGCGCTCGTGCGGAACCCCGAGAAGGTGCCGGGCGACGCCGTACGCGGTGACCTCACCGACCCCGGGAGTATCGACGGGGCGTTGCGGGACGTGGAGAGCGTCTTCCTGGTCTGGCCCGGCTTCGAGGCGAGCGCCGCCGCCCCCGTGATCGAGCGGATCGCCCGGCACGCCCGGCGGATCGTGTACCTGTCGGCCAGCCATGGGACCGCTTTTCACCAGGGTGTGGAGGGGTTGATCAGGCAGACGGGGTTGAGCTGGACGTTCCTGCGACCAGGTGGCTTCGCCGCGAACACGCTGGGCTGGGCCGCGCAGATCCGCGAAGGGGTGGTCCGCTGGCCGTACGGGCAGGCCAGGCGGGCGCTGATCCACGAGAAGGACATCGCGGCCGTGGCCGTACACACCCTCACCTCGGCCGGGCACGGCGGCGCCGCGTACGAGCTGAGCGGGCCGGCGGTGATCAGCCAGGAGGACCAGGTGCGGACCATCGGCGAGGTGGTCGGCAGGCAGGTGCGCTGGGAGGACCTGTCCCCCGAGGTCGCCCGCGAGCATCTGCTGGCGGCCTGGGGCGATCCCGGCTTCGTCGACACGGCGCTCGAGACCTGGAAGGCGTTCGTCACCTCACCGGAGGAGGTGACCGCGACCGTCGAGCGCCTGCTCGGCAGGCCGGCGCTGACGTTCCGCCAGTGGGCGGAGGATCACGCGGACGACTTCCGCTGATTCTCGTCGGCGGGGTGCTCGACCAGGGCGAGGATGCGGCTGGACATGAAGCGCGCGGTGCGTACCGAGGTACCGCTGCGCGTGACCTCGCTCACCTCGACTAGCCCGCGTCGCGTGGTCACCTCGACGCGCCGACCGGCGCGAGTGGCGACGACCTCGTAGGTGCGCGGGGAACCGCCCGCGTCGATGACGATCTCCACCCGATCACCCTTCATGTCCAGATTTATACCCAGAAAGGCTGATATTTATACGTACACCAGTTTGATAATCGCGACGACGCCGACCAGGACGATGACGCCGCGCAGGAGGGGCGCCGGGATCCTGCGGCCGATCTTGGCGCCCAGGAACCCACCCACGGCGGTGCCGACCGCCACGGCCAGTACCGCCCACCAGTTCACCGGCGCGATCAGGATGAACAGCACGGCCGCGACCGCGTTCACGATCAGCGACAACACGTTCTTGGCCGCGTTGACGCGCTGCAGCGGCTCGTCGAGGAAGCTGCCGAGCAGGCCGATCAGCAGCACGCCCTGCGCCGCGCCGAAGTACCCGCCGTAGATCCCGGCGCCCAGAACGCCCAGCCACAGCTCGATCCCCCCGTGCGGGTGTGGCTCCTTTCGACGTGCCGCCAGCCAGCCGTTGAGCTTGGGCTGGATGATCACGAGCACACAGGCCAGGCCGATCAGCACCGGGACGACGAAGTGGAACACGTTCGGGTTGAGGTAGAGCAGCAGGATCCCGCCGATCAGCGACCCGAGCGCCGAGGCGGCGCCCAGCCTGAGCAGCCGTTCCCGCTGCCCCTCGAGCTCGGCGCGGTAGCCGTACGCCCCGGTGAAGGACCCGGGGACGAGCCCGATGTTGTTGGAGACGTTCGCGGTGATGGGGTCGAGGCCGACCGCCACCAGCGTCGGAAAAGTGATCAAAGACCCCGACCCGACGACCGCGTTGATGCCGCCTGCCAGCACACCTGCGGCGACAACTGCGACCGCCTCCCATGGACCCATGGGCCAGACCTTAGGGGACGCGGCCTTCGCGATCTTGTACGGCTACCGCTCTTCGGTGTCCTTCGGCGGGGAGAACAGGCCGCCGAGGTTCTCCAGGGCCTTGCCCATCTCCGACGGGATGATCCAGATCTTGTTGGCGTCGCCCTTGGCGATCTCCGGCAGGATCTGGAGGTACTGGTAGGCCAGCAGCCTCTGGTCGGGGTTGCCCTCGTGGATGGCCTTGAACACCATCCCGATCGCGTCCGCCTGCCCCTTGGCCCGCATGGCGGCCGCCTCCGCCTCTGCCTGGGCCCGCAGCACCGCGGCCTCGGCCTCGCCACGGGCACGCAGGACGGCGGCCTGCTTCTCGCCCTCGGCCGCCAGGATGGCCGCCTGCCGCTGCCCCTCGGCCGTCAGCACCGCGGCTCGCTTGTCGCGGTCGGCGCGCATCTGCTTCTCCATCGAGTCCTGGATGGAGGTGGGCGGGTCGATCGCCTTGAGCTCGACCCTGTTGACCCGGATGCCCCACTTGCCGGTCGCCTCGTCGAGGACGCCGCGCAGCTCGGTGTTGATCTCCTCGCGGGAGGTCAGCGTGCGCTCCAGGTCCATGCCGCCGACGACGTTCCGCAGCGTGGTCACGGTCAGCTGCTCGACGCCGACCAGGAAGTTGGCGATCTCGTAGGTGGCGGCCTTGGGATTGGTGACCTGGAAGTAGATCACGGTGTCGATGGAGACGACCAGGTTGTCGGAGGTGATCACCGGCTGGGGCGGGAACGACACCACCTGCTCGCGCAGGTCGATCATGTCCTTGATCCGGTCGATGAACGGCACGACCAGGTTGAGCCCGGGAGTCAGCGTGCGGTGGTAGCGGCCCAGGCGCTCGATGATGGCGGCGGTGGCCTGCGGGATGATGCGGACCGTCCGGACGACCCCGAAGACGACCGCGGCGACCACGACGAGGGCGACGATGAGCTGCGCGGTGGTCATGGCTTCGCTCCGAAGTCGTGGGGGCCCGACGTCGGAAATGATATTTGGTTTTGCCTTGTAGCGGTCGGTATCAGTGTTTAAGCACGAAAGCGATCTAGTACGCCCTGGCGTACCAACGGCCTTCGGCGTTGCGCTCCAGCGACAGCGGCACCCCGAACGTGCGCGACAGGTTGTCGGGCGTCATCACGTGCTCCAGCGGCCCCTGGGCCACCACCGAGCCGTGCCGCAGCAGCAGCCCGTGGGTGAAGCCGACCGGCACCTCCTCGACGTGGTGCGTGACGAGCACCAGCGTGGGCGAGCGGTAGTCGCCGGCCAGCAGCGACAGCCGGCGCACCAGGTCCTCGCGGCCGCCCAGGTCGAGGCCGGCGGCCGGCTCGTCGAGCAGCAGCATCTCGGGGTCGGGCATGAGCGCCCTGGCGATCTGGACCCGCTTGCGCTCGCCCTCCGACAGGGTGCCGAACCGACGGCGGATCAGGTGGGCCGCGCCCATCATGTCGATCAGCTCGACTGCCCTGGTGACGTCGTTGGAGTCGTACTCCTCGGTCCACCGGCCCATGATCGCGTAGGAGGCGGTGAGCACGAGGTCGATGACCTTCTCCTCCGGCGGGATCTTCTCGGCCAGCGCGGCGCTCGCCAGCCCGATCCTCGGCCGCAGGTCGAAGACGTCGGCCTGGCCGAGCCGCTCGCCGAGCACCTCGACCTCGCCCTCGCTCGGATACAGCAGCGTGGCGGCCACCTGCAGCAGCGTGGTCTTGCCCGCGCCGTTGGGACCGATGACGACCCAGCGCTCGTCCTCGTTGACCGTCCAGTCGATGCCGCGGAGCAAGGCCGCCCCGTCGCGCCTGACGGCGACGTCCTGGAGCCGCAGCACCTGACCACCCATCCCCGAACCTCCCTTGCGACCGCTGGGAACAAACCTATTGCAGGGCGAGCGCTTATCGTGGATCGGTGCCCTCTGAATCACCCATATCCCTCGCGCTGGTCGCTTGGGGCAACGCCTGGCTGCGCGGTCAGGTCGGTTTGGACGAGGCGGCCGACCAGGTGGAGACCATCACCGGGCCGACGGTCGTCGCCGGTCCTGACGGCGACGTGCCGCTGCGCCGCTACCTGGCGGACCTGCGTACGGCCGGCCTCAGCGAACTCCGCCTGGCGCTTCCCGCCCCCGGTGACCCCCTGGGCCTGTCCGGCCCGCCCGCCTTCAACTCGGCGGCCGTCGACGCGGGCCAGGCCGCGATAGCCGTACTGAAGGACGCGTGCGCGGGTCTCGTGCCCGAGCCCGACGTGCGCGGTTCGTCCTACGTCGGCGTACGGCTGGCCGTACACGAGTCCGGACCCGTGCGGCAGGACCTGCCGTCGCTGGCCGAGGCCGAGCGGGAGCTGTCGGCCGCGATGCGCTCGGCGACCGAGGCGCTGAGCGGCGTCGACGGCCCCGCGCAGGAGCGGCCCGGCAGGCTGGGCAGAGCGGGCGCGGAGCTGGCACCCGGCTACCCGGGGCGCGCCCACCGGGTGGCGCAGCTGGCGGGCAGGTTGGCCGCGGTGGTGCGGGCGGCGGACGAGCGCGGCCTCACCTCGGGCCAGATCGCCGCCAGTGGCGAGGCACTGCGCGAGCTCGACCGCGCGGTCCGCAGGGCCCTGGTGGCGGCCCACCACGCGATCTTCGAGCCGGTTACGCCAGACCGTGCCTGACCGCGTACAGGGCCGCCTGGGTGCGGTCCTGTACGCCCAGCTTCATCAGCACGTTGGACACGTGGGTCTTCACGGTCTTCTCCGCCACGGTGAGCGCCCTGGCGATCTCCCTGTTGGAGCGGCCCGCCGCGATCAGGGCGAGCACCTCACGCTCCCGTTCGGTCAGCGGCGCGGGACCCGGCACGCTGGGAGCCGCGCCGCCTGAACCCCCGAGCACGGCCTCGGCCGCCTCGGGGGCCAACAGCACCTGGCCGCCGTGCACGGCGCGCACGGCCTGCACGAGCGCCGGCGGGTCGACGTCCTTGTACAGGAACCCCGAGGCGCCCGCGCGCATCGCCGGGCCCACGTCGGAACGGTCGCTCACCGAGGTGAGCACCACGATCCTGGTGGCCGAGCCCGACAGCCTGCCGAGCGTGCCCAGCCCGTCGAGTACCGGCATCTTGAGGTCGAGCAGCAGCACGTCGGGCTTCAGCTCTCCGACCAGCTCGACGGCCTGCTCGCCGTCGGCGGCCTCGCCCACGACCTCGAGGTCGTCCTGCAGGTCGAGGAAAGTGCGCAGGCCCTGCCGTACCACCGGATGATCGTCGGCTATCACGATCCTGATCATCAGACCCCCACCTCCACGCGGACCGTCGTACCCGCGCCGGGGGACGAGCCGACGGTCATGGCTCCGCCCACGGATTCCGCCCTGTCGCGCATCGAGATCAATCCGAGCCCGCGGCTGTCGGCCTGCTCGAAGCCGCTGCCGTCGTCGGTGATCGTGAGGGCGAGCTTGCCTCCCTCGTAGGCCAGCCGTACGTCCACCCGCGAGGCGCCGGAGTGGCGCAGCGCGTTGTGCAGCGCCTCCTGCGCCACCCTGAGCACCACGACCTCGATCTCCGGGTCGAGTGGCGGCAGCTCGTCGAACTCGAAGTTCACCTGCGAGGAGTACAGCCGGTCGAGCATCCGCACGTGCTTGCGCAGTGTCTCGGCCAGCCCGTGGCTGTCGAGCTCGGCGGGGCGCAGCTCGACGATCACCGCGCGCAGCTCGGCCAGCGCCTCCCCGGCCAGCTTCTGCACCCGCTCCAGCTCCACCTCGGCCTTCTCCGGGCTGCTCTGCAGCATCGCCGCGGCGGCCTGGGCGGTCAGGCGCAGCGAGAACAGCTTCTGGGTGACCGCGTCGTGCAGCTCGCGGGCCATCCGGTTGCGCTCCTCCAGCATGGCCAGCTCGCGGCCGCGCTCGTACAGCCTGGCGTTGATGAGCGCGATCGAGGCGTGCGCGGCGAAGAGCGTGAGCAGCTCCTGGTCCTCCTGAGTGAAGCCGCCGGGCGTGCGCTTGTTGGCCAGGAAGATGATGCCGAGCACCTGCTCGCCGTCGCGGATGGGGACACCGAGGAAGTCCTTCATCACCGGGTGCGCCTTCGGCCACCAGCCGAAGCGCGGGTCCTCGCGCACGTCGGGCAGCCGGGCGGGCACGCCCTCCTGAAGCATCGCGGCGAGCATGCCGTGCTGGCGGGGCAGCGGGCCGATGGCGTCCCACTGCTTGTCGGTGATGCCCTCGGCGACGAACTCGGCGAAGGACCCGTCCTCGTCGGGCACGCCGAGCGCGGCGTAGCGGGCGTCCAGCAGCCGCTGCGCCGACCGCACGATGACCTGCAGCACCTCGCGCACCGACAGGTGGCGGGTGACGGCGAGCACGGCCGAGCTCACAGCCTGCAGGATCTCGTCTCGGTCGGGCGTCACGGACCCACTCTATGGTCCTAGGTCCAAGTGCCCAGACCCGCAGCCCGATGTGCCTTTCCGCCGCCGTTCGTAGCTTCGAGGCATGACGAACACCGCACTCATCACCGGCGCCTCCCGCGGTCTCGGTCTCGCTTTGGCGAGGTCGTTGGCGGGTGCGGGCTGGAGCCTGGTGCTCACCGCCCGCGGGGCGGACGACCTGCGGCGCGTCGCGTCTGAGCTGGGCGCCACGGCGATCCCTGGCGACGTGACGGAGGCCGCGCACATAGAACGGCTGGCCGAGGCGGTCCCCGAGCTGGACCTGCTGGTGAACAACGCCAGCGACCTGGGCGTGACCCCGCTGCCGAAGCTGGCCGGATACCCCCTCGAGGCGTTCAGGGTGGTGCTGGAGACCAACGTGACCGCGCCGCTGGCGCTCATCCAGGCCACGCTGCCCGCGCTGCGCGCCAGGCACGGGGCCGTCGTGAACATCACCTCCGACGCCGCGACCGGCGCCTACGAGGGCTGGGGCGGGTACGGCGCCACCAAGGCGGCACTCGAGCAGCTGTCCAACGTGCTCTCGGCCGAGGAGCCCGACCTGGCGGTCTGGTGGGTGGACCCGGGCGAGATGCACACCAGGATGCTGGCCGACGCCGTCGGAGCCGAGGAAGCCGCGCAGGCCACCGACCCCGCCAAGGTGGCGGCGGCGCTGCACGACCTGGTCAGGGCCCGGCCCGCGAGCGGCAGGGTGAGCCTGCAATGACCGCGACGCTGGACTTCGCGCTGCCGGACGCGCTGTCGGCGCACGAGCCGCCCCCGGTCAGGGACGGGGTCCGCCTGCTGATGTCCGACGGCGAGCGGGAGCCCACGCACCACCGCTTCCGCGACCTGCCGGAGCTGCTCGAGCCCGGCGACCTGCTGGTGGTCAACAACTCCGCGACGATTCCCGCGGCGGTCCGGCTGGACCGGCTGTCCGTGCACTTCTCCACTGCGCGGGAGGACGGGACGTGGCTGATCGAGCTGCGCCGCCGTACGGCCAAGGCCTCCGAGCCCTACCACGGCGGTGAGGCGGGCGAGTGGCTACCGCTGCCGGGGGGCGCCACGCTGCGGCTCCTCGCGCGGGAGACGCCCCGGCTGTGGCAGGCGTCCCTCGACCAAGATGTCCTGAAATATCTCGATAAGTACGGCGCGCCGATCCGGTACTCCTACGTGCGCCGCGACTGGCCACTGGCCGAGTACCAGACGGTGTTCGGCACCGTGCCGGGCAGCGCCGAGATGCCGAGCGCCGGGCGACCCTTCACCGCGGACCTGGTGACCGCCCTGGTGGCCAGGGGCATCGGGATCGCGCCGATCACCCTGCACACCGGGGTCGCCTCGCCGGAGAAGGACGAGCCGCCCTACGCCGAGTGGTACGAGGTCCCCGACTGGACCAGGCGTCAGGTGGAGCACGCCGGGCGGGTGATCGCGGTGGGCACCACCGTGGTCCGCGCGCTGGAAACCGTGGCGCACGGCGGTCCCGCCTCCGGATGGACGACCCACCTCGTCACCCCGGAGACGGGTGTCCACGTGGTGGACGGTTTGATCACCGGATTGCACGAGCCGCGCTCCACCCACCTGATGATGCTGTCGGCCATCGCCGGCGAAACCGCCCTGACCAGGGGCTACGAGGCGGCACTGCGAGAGGGCTACCTCTGGCACGAATTCGGCGACTCCCACCTGATCCTGGGGTCGGCTGCACGCGCATAGGACGGGGCACAGTACCGTGGCTCGATGTGGACCAGCGCACGCTCCTGATCACGCTCACCGGCCCCGACCGACCTGGTGTTACTTCGCGCCTGTTCTCCGTTTTGTCCGGTTTCCCAGTCAACGTGGCCGACATCGAGCAGGTCGTCATCCGGGGCAGGCTGACCCTGGGCGTGCTCGTGGCCTACGCGGGCGGCCCGTCCACCGGCACGGGCAGCACGCTCGGCGCCATGTGGACCGCGGTCGAACGGGTCGCAGAAGACCTCGGCATGGAGGTGGAGCTGTCCACCGGGTCGCAGACCAAGGAGCAGCGCCGCCGCGGCCGCCTGTCGGTCAGCGTGCTCGGCAGCACGCTGTCGCCCGCCGCGATCGCGGGCATCGCTGGGCGGATCGCCGCCGCGGGCGCCAACATCGACCGCATCGAGCGCCTGGCGCAGTGGCCGGTCACCTGCGTCGAGATGTCGGTCTCCGGCGCCGACCCGTCCGCGCTGCGCGGCGAGCTGGTGGCCGAGGCCGCCGCCCACCAGGTCGACGTGGCCGTCCAGCGCACGGGTTTGTCGCGCAGGGCCAAGCGGCTGATCGTGATGGACGTCGACTCCACGCTGATCCAGGGCGAGGTCATCGAGCTGCTCGCGGCTCACGCGGGCTGCCTGGAGGAGGTCGCCAGGGTCACCGAGGAGGCCATGCGCGGCGAGCTGGACTTCGCCGAGTCGCTGCGCCGCCGGGTGGCGCTGCTGAAGGGCCTGCCCGCCGAGGTGTTCGAGCAGGTGCGCCAGGAGGTCGTGCTCACCCCCGGCGCCCGCACCCTGGTCCGCACGCTCAAGCGGCTCGACTACCGCTTCGCCATCGTCAGCGGCGGCTTCACCCAGATCACCGACGCCCTCGTCGAGGAGCTGGGCATCGACTACTCGGCGGCCAACCTGCTCGAGGTCGTCGACGGCAAGCTCACCGGCAAGGTGCTCGGCGAGATCGTCGACCGGCCCGGCAAGGCCCGCGCCCTGGAGCGCTTCGCCCTGGAGGCCGGGGTGCCGATCAGCCAGACCGTGGCGATCGGCGACGGCGCCAACGACCTGGACATGATCGCGGCCGCCGGGCTCGGCATCGCCTTCAACGCCAAGCCGGTCGTACGGCAGGCCGCCGACACCGCCGTCAACACGCCCTACCTGGACTCGATCCTCTACCTGCTCGGCATCTCCCGAGACGAGGTCGAGGCGGCCGACGCCGAGGACGGCGTCCTCACCGCGTAACGCCTGAGCTCACCAGGTAACGCCTGGGCTCATCGGGTGACCGCCTGCGCGAGGGCGAGCGCGTCCTTGCTCAGCGACTTCAGCGCCGGGTGGACTGTCACCGCGTGCCGCAGCTGCCTGCGCACCGCGGTCGGCTCGCCCGCCGCCGCCTCCTCCATCAGCGAGCTCACCTCACCGGCCAGCTCCGACAGCCCCGCCTCGAACTCGTCGGCCTCCGGCGGCTCCTTGTCATCCTGTACGGCCTGCGCCACCGCCGCCAGCCGGTCCGCCACCGCGTCGAGCACCGCCGCGGTGGCGTCCAGCCCGATCTCCGACCCGCGTAGCACGGCCGCGACCAGGATGGCGTCGTCCCGCAGCCGCCGGGCCCGGATGACCGCCTCGCGCAGCCCCGGCGGAGCGCTGCCGCCCGGCTCCTTCTCCAGCCGGTCGAGCGAGTCGGCCAGCCGGTCGGCCGCCTGCCCCGCCGACTCGGTCAGCTCGGGGACCCGGTCCAGCTCCCGCTCGGCCAGCGCCCGCACCAGCATGCCGTGCTCGCGCAGCAGGTCCACGATGAGCCCGGGAATCTTGCTCTTCTCGCCCCGAGGCCACAGCACCCGCGCGGCCACCAGTGCCAGCACGCCGCCCGCCGCCGTGAGCACCAGCCGGACGGCGGCGGCCTTCCAGTCCAGCCGGGTGGAGAAGTCGGCGAGCAGCATCGCCAGCGGCGTGGCGAACACCGACCAGTAGGCGTAGCTGACCACCCGCAGCGCGAACCCGAGCGTGGCGAGGACCAGCACGGTCCCCACGATCGTGTACGGCCCCGGCACCGCCGCCAGGATCACCGCCGCCATCGCGGCACCGACGACGGTGCCCGACACCCGCAGCACCACCCGGTCGACCGTGTCGCCGTAGGTCGAGCGCAGGGCCAGCATCACGGTGAAGACGAACCACTTGCCGTAGTGCTCGTGCAGCCCCACCATCAGCGCCATCGCGACCGCCGCCGCGATGCCCAGCCTGCTGGCGTGTTCCGGCTCCTCGCTGCCCAGCTTCCACGAGAAGCGGGGCAGCCGGGCGGGCGCCCGGACCCCGTCGGTGGCCAGCATCCCGACCGTGCGCACGGCCACCGCGATCCGGTCCAGGCACCGCCGTACCTGCCCGAGAACCGCGATCCTGCGCAGCGACGCGGGATCGGTCCGCCGGCGGGCGCGCAGCCCGGAGATCCACTCGGCGAGGGCCGCCGTCCGCGCCAGGGCGGGGGCGACCCTGGTCGAGTCGCGCAGCGCCGCCGACAGGTCGGACACCACCGTGTCGATCTCGGCCTGATCCTCGACCGTCTCTGCCCGCAGCGCGCGCAGGGCGACGCTCTCGTGGAAGACCCGCACCAGGGTCTGCACCGCGGCGTCGGCGGAGCGGGTCTTGTCATCGGTGCTGTGGAAGGCGGCCGAGGCCGTGTCGGCGGCGTCCAGCGCCTTCGAGCCGTGCTCGCGCCGCTCGGCCCACTCCTCCTCGGGCAGGGCCAGGCCGTCTAGCATGGCCGCCATCGCCTCGACGGCATCGTTGAGCGCGTCCTTGAGCGGGTCGAGCCTGCGGAAGGGCCACAGCGCCAGCGCCAGCACGCAGAACACCAGCCCGCCCAGCGCCATCTGCAGCGGTGGCCCTGGACTCGCGGGCACAAGCGCGTAGAACCCGATGACCGTGGCCAGCACCGGCGGCATCCCGATCAGCCGCCACTGCCCGCCGGCAGCGGCCACCAGGCCCACCACCACAACGCCCACCCACGGCCAGGGCGCCACCAGCAGGCCCAGCCAGCATCCCAACGCGATCAGCACCAGCTTCACCACGAGCGTCTTCGCCCGGGTCCCGTACGGCTGGCCGTACAGGTCGCCGAAAGCGGTGAAATAGGCGCCGAGGGCGACGAAGACGCCCGTGACCGGTTGCCTGGTCAGCGCGCCCAGCAGGAGCGGGGACGCGATCGCCACCGCGCACAGCAGGCCGTACCCCCACGGCGGGCGCGCGGGCAGCGAGAAGCCGCGTCGCAGCGCGAGCGCGGCCCCCCGCATGGGCTTCCCCCGATGTGTCTAGACCCCCTTGGGATCCCAGCGTGTCGCCAGGCGTCCCTCCCCTGGCCAGAGGTCTACCCACGGCGAATCGACCTCGATCACGGCGAACGCGCCGGGCCTGAACGGGTACTCACCGCCCGCCAGCGCGATCGCCAGCTCGTGGACGCCCGGATTGTGGCCGCACAGCACCACCGTGTCGAACTCCGGATCGGCCCCCCGGACCAGCTCGAGCAGCTCCTCCGGATAGGCCTGGTAGATCTCCGTCTCGAAGCTGATCGGCCCTCCGGGGAAGGCCAGCTCGGCCGTCTGCTTGGTGCGCAGCGACGGCGAGCACAGCACCAGGTCGGGCTGCAGCCCCAGACCTCGGATCTCGTTCCCCGCCCGCCTGGCGTCCGTCTCGCCCCGCTCGGTCAGCGGGCGCTCGCGGTCGTCCAGCCCCGGCACCTGGGCGGCCTTCGCGTGCCGGAACACGATCAGCCTGCGCACGCGATCACCCACCCCTCGACGCCCAGGTGGCGAGCGCGACGATCACAGCAAGGATCACCAGCATCGCCAGGAGGATGAGCGCCAGCGTCTTGCCGCCGGTCGGCGGCCTGTCTTCCATCCGCCCAGTCTCCCACCGGGAGCCCCCAGTCCCTCACGAAGACGCCCTTGACGACTTGTGATCCCCGATGTGTCTCCGTCCTCTCGAGCGCTCTTTGTACGCCTTGTACGGCTAAGACCTGCTTGGGCGGTGTTGCACGACTGGGACCCGCATAGGCGGTGCTGTACGGCTGGGACCCGCATGGGCGGTGCTGGCGCCCATGGGCTCGCCCTTCCAGGCGCCGGGTCGGCGGGACGGCGTACGGCGAAGGGCGGCGCCATGTACGGCGACGAGCCGGGGCCCGGCGCGCCACGATGACGAAGCGCCGTGGCGGCGGGCAGCAGTCCCCGACTCGCCGGAAGCGCCGGGCGCAGGTCCTGAGCCGAAGTGCGGCGGGCGGCCGGATGGGGCGGCTCGCCGTACAAGAGTTGAGAACTCGGCCTTAAAGACCTCGAGAACTCGCCGTGCAGGACCTCGGGGAAAGGAAAACGCCCGTCCTCGCGCGGATGGCGAGGACGGGCGTTTACGGGATGAGCTACGACGCGACCGGAGCCTGTTCGCGGTTGTTGTCGTTGGCGGGCTCGACCGCGGCCGAGCGGCGCTTGGAGATGATGATGGCGCCCACGACGACCCCCACCGAGACGACGGTGACGACGATGCGGACCGCCGGGTTGCCGGCGTACAGCACGACGGCGGGAGCCACCAGGAGTGCGACCAGGTTCATCACCTTGATCAGCGGGTTGATGGCCGGGCCCGCGGTGTCCTTGAACGGGTCGCCGACCGTGTCGCCGATGACCGTGGCGGCGTGGGCCTCGGAGCCCTTGCCGCCGTAGTGGCCGTCCTCGACGAGCTTCTTGGCGTTGTCCCAGGCGCCGCCGGAGTTGGCCAGGAAGACCGCCATCAGCGTGCCGCACGCGATCGCGCCCGCGAGGAACGCGCCGAGCGAGGGGTAGCCGAGGGCGAAGCCGACCGCGATCGGCGTCATGACCGCCAGCAGTCCGGGCGTGGCCAGCTCGCGGAGCGAGTCGCGGGTGCAGATGTCGACGACGCGGCCGTACTCGGGCGTCTCCGTGCCGTCCATGATGCCGGGCTTGTTGCGGAACTGGTCGCGGACCTCGAAGACCACCCGCATGGCGGCGCGGCCCACGGCCATGATCGCCAGACCGGAGAACAGGAACACGACCGCCGCGCCGATGATCAGGCCGACGAGCACGTTGGGCTGGTCGATGCTGAGGCTGAAGGTCGAGAACGTGCCGAGCGCGTTCTTGACCGACGTGGTGGCCGCCGCGAGCTCGGTCTCGACCGAGGTGCGGAAGGCTCCGAACAGCGCGGTCGCCGCCAGCACGGCCGTGGCGATCGCGATGCCCTTGGTGATGGCCTTGGTGGTGTTGCCGACCGCGTCCAGGCTGGTGAGCACCCGGGCGCCCTCGCCCTCGACGTCGCCGGACATCTCGGCGATGCCCTGCGCGTTGTCGGAGACGGGACCGAAGGTGTCCATCGAGACGATGACGCCGACCGTGGTCAGCAGACCCGTGCCCGCCAGCGCGACCGCGAACAGCGCGATCGTCACGTTCCCGAAGCCGAGCAGGAACGCGCCGTAGACCGCGCCGCCGATGATGAGCGCCGAGTAGACCGCCGATTCCAGGCCGACGCTGATGCCGGACAGGATGACCGTGGCGGCACCGGTGACCGAGCTCGCGGCGATCTCCTTCACCGGGCGCCGGTTGGTCTCGGTGAAGTAGCCGGTGAGCAGCTGGATGGCGCTGGCCAGGACCAGGCCGATGAGCACCGCGCCGATCGCGATGAGGCGCGGACTGGCGGTCGACTGCACGGCCGAGCCGGTCAGCCCGCTGAAGCTGTCGGGCAGGTACCAGAACGCCGCGCCCGCCACCAGCACCGCGGAGATCGCGGCCGAGATGAAGAAGCTGCGGTTGATCGCCGCCATGCCGTTGCGGTCCTTGTCGCGCAGGCGGGTGACGAAGATGCCGATGATGGCGGTGAGCACACCGATCATGGGAACGATCAGCGGGAAGATCAGACCCTGCTCGCCGAAGGCGACCTTGCCCAGGATGAGGCTGGCGACCAGCATGACGGCGTACGACTCGAACAGGTCGGCGGCCATGCCCGCGCAGTCACCGACGTTGTCGCCCACGTTGTCGGCGATGGTCGCCGCGTTGCGCGGGTCGTCCTCGGGGATGCCCTGCTCGACCTTGCCGACCAGGTCGGCACCGACGTCCGCGGCCTTGGTGAAGATGCCGCCGCCGACTCGCATGAACATCGCGAGCAGCGCCGCGCCGAAGCCGAAGCCCTCGAGCACGCTCGGGGCGTCGCCACGGTAGATCAGGACGACGACCGCGGCGCCCAGCAGGCCGAGGCCCACGGTGAACATGCCGGCCACGCCGCCCGTACGGAAGGCGATCCGCATCGCCCGCTTCTCGCCGGCCTCGCGGGCCGCGGCGGCGACGCGGACGTTGCCCCGCACGGCCAGCCACATACCCATGAACCCGGTCAGCGCGGAGAACACCGCGCCCACCACGAAGAAGATCGAGCGGCCGATGCGGATATCGGTCTCGCCCGGTAGCAGGAACAAGAGGAAGGGGATCAGGACGACGAAGATCGCCAGTGTGCGGAACTGCCGCGCCAGATACGCGGAGGCTCCTTCCTGGACGGCCCGGGCGATGTTCTGCATGCGCTCGGTGCCTTGGTCGGCGGACAGCACCTCGCGCACCAGGCCGCCGGCTACGGCGAGGGCGATGAGGGCGACCGCGGCGACCACGATCACGATGGTGAGATTGTTACCGCTCAGGGCCAGATTGGACGCCGGCTCCATCGCCAGCAAGTGCCTAAACATCCGTTCTCCTCGGCAAGACTGGTACGTCCTGCCCGGTGGTGCTGCGAATGTCGTCGGGCGGTGCGGCACCATCCGGGCTGTGGGTGCCGCTTCCAGTTGAGTCCGCAGTTATGCCGGATCACCTTGGCCGGTGCCGGGAGTCTACGCACGGCCTGCGTGGATATGAAGGCTCTGGAGCAGGCCATTTGGAGGAACGTTCGGTTAGGCCCTGGCTATGGCCTGAATCATGCCTTGACAACCGTAATTTCCCCCGGTTTACGGTCATGACAACACCTAGTTAGGTGCCGACCGTAAACCGGGGTGAGTGCTCAGACCGGGGCCGCGTTGGGGGCGGCAGGCCAGCTCATACGGATGCGCATGCCCTTGGGGCTGGGGAAGACCTCCACGTCGTCGGCAAGGCCGGCGATCACGGCGATGCCGAATCCGGAGGTGAACGACTCGGAGAGCAGGCCGAGATCCACTGGCTGCTCGTGGTCGGTCTCGTCACTGGGGGCCTGGTCGCTGACGGTGACCTCGAACCGGCCCGCGTCGTCGCGCAGCTCGATCCGGATCGGCTCGCCCGGACAGTGGGCGCGGTGCGCCTCGACCGCCCGGGAACACGCCTCGCCCACAGCGAGCCTGACCTCGTCCAGCAAGGACTCCTCAACGCCCGTACGGCGTGCGATCGCCGTGGCCACCAGCCGGGCGGTCCGCACGTGCGCGGGGAGAGCGCTGAACGTCAGCTCGACGGTAGCCATCACTACTTGTCTTTGCCGTGAGCTTCCTTGGCCTCGTCGACCGAAGCGTAGATCCCGAAGACCTTGGTCAGACCCGTGATCCGGAAGATCTTCAGAATACGCTCCTGCGTGCAGACCAGCTCCAGCGAGCCGTCGTGAGCACGCACCCGCTTGAGCCCGCCGACCAGCACACCGAGACCGGTGGAGTCGAGGAAGTCGACCTTCTCCATGTTCACCAGGAGGTGGAAGTTGCCCTTGTTCACCAGGTCGATCAGCAGCTCACGCAATCTCGGCGCGGTGTAGACATCGATCTCACCCTCGACCTCCACGATGGTGAGTCGGTCCTCGTTGTGGTGATCCAGCTTCAGATCCACAGATCCTCCAGCGCCTCGCCTGCGAAAGTACCCTTGCGGGCCTGGCAGTCTGGAGCGGGGCTCCCGACCGTCGGACCCTGACGCGCGGCATTCAACCATGCGTCTGGCTTGTGTCTATACGAAATCACGATTCCCGGCGACTTTGCCCATGGATGCCAGACTGGAAACAGTGACTTCCTTCGCTTCCTCCCCACACCGGCCAGGTCCACTCCTCCACCACCTGCTCGGCGTTCCCGCACGTCATGAGCGCGTCACTCATGTGGAGCATGTTCCAGCACGTCAGGCGGGTCAAGTGGGATGGCCCAAATGGACCCCCGAAGTGCTCGTTACGCGCTCGGCGAACCGGAGCATATCGGGTCTCTGGCCACACCAGTACGAAGCGGCCGACCTGGCCCATCGTGGCCGAAACGTGATCATTTCCACCGGTACGGCGTCCGGGAAGTCCCTGGCGTACCTCGCCCCGGCGGTGGCCGCGTGCCTGGACGGCGGCACGGTGCTGTACCTGACGCCCACCAAGGCGCTGGCGGCCGACCAGTTCCGGTCGGTGCGCGAGTTGCGTATCACGCAGGTGCGGGCGGCCTGCTTCGACGGGGACACGCCGTTCGAGGAGCGGACGTGGGTCCGCCAGCACGCCAACTACGTCCTGACAAATCCAGACATGCTCCATCGGAGCGTGCTGCCGCGGCACGCCCAGTGGTCGTCGTTCTTCCGGCGGTTGCGGCTCGTCGTCGTGGACGAGTGCCACGGGTACCGCGGGGTCTTCGGCTCCCACGTCGCGCAGATCCTGCGGCGACTGCGCCGCGTCAGCGCCCGGTACGGCACGCATCCCGTGTTCTTCCTCGCCTCCGCCACGGCCTCGGAACCCGGGCTCTTCGGGCGGCGCCTGACAGGGCTGGACATGTCCGAGGTGACGGAGGACGCCTCGCCCAGGGGTTCGACCACCATCGCTCTCTGGGAGCCGCCTCTGACGGACCTCCGCGGCGAAGGCGGCGCCCCGGTCCGCCGCACGGCCACCGCCGAAGCGGCGGACCTCCTCGCGGACCTCGTCCTCGCGGACGTCCGCACCCTCGCCTTCGTCCGCTCCCGCCGAGGCGCGGAAACGGTCGCCCTTTCGGCCCGCGCCAAACTCGCCGACGTAGCCCTAACCCTCTCCGCCACCCCCCACCCCCCACCCGCAACCCCCTCCAACGCCCCCACAAGCCCCCCCACGCCCCCAGCAGCGCCCCTCCCACATGCCACCACCATCCCCGGCGCCGGTACGGCGAGCCCGGCCCCCGGCGCTGCCTCCTCTGCCACCCCCGTCCCTGGCGCCGATACGGCGAACACCCCAACGGCGGACCCCGGCGCAACCCGCACGGCCCCCAACCCCTCGGAACCCCCCGCGTCCCGCCCCACCACCACGGAAGCCAGGGCCACGCTCTCGACGACCGCCCCTGCAACCTCCGTCACGCCCCAAGACGGCACCGACGCGGCCTCCCCTGCCGCACCACCGGCCTCCACCGCGGACCTCAGCGTGGCTCCCCCCACCTCCCCCGTCCCTGGCGCCGGTACGGCGAACACCCCCACGGCGGACCCCGGCGCAACGCGCACGGCGCGCAACCCCTCGAACCCCACCGGTTCCCGCCCCTCTGCAGTGGAAGCCCCGGGGGCCGGGGGAAGCCGCGCGGGAGACGCCCTCGGGGAGGCCGAGCCGTACACCGAGCCTGAGTGGGTCGAGTTGCCGAACAAGGTCGCCGCCTACCGCGCCGGCTACCTGGCCGAGGACCGGAGGCTGCTGGAGAAGGCGCTGCGGGCGGGCACCCTCATGGGCCTGGCCACCACGAATGCCCTCGAACTCGGCGTAGACGTCTCAGGCCTGGACGCGGTGCTCATAGCGGGCTGGCCGGGCACCAGGGCATCACTCTGGCAACAGGCGGGCCGGGCGGGCCGCGACGGCCAGGACGCGCTCGCCGTACTGATCGCCCGAGACGACCCCCTCGACACCTACCTGGTCCACCACCCGCAGGCCCTTTTCGGACAGCCGGTTGAAGCCATCGTGCTCGACCCGAGCAACCCGTACGTCCTGGGCCCGCACCTGTGCGCGGCCGCCGCCGAGATCCCGCTGACGGACGACGACCTGCTGATCTTCGGCGACACGGCCGGCGAGGTCCTGGATGGTCTGGTCACCGACGGCCTGCTCCGCAAGCGTCCCGCCGGCTGGTTTTGGACACGACGAGAGCGGGCCACAGACCTGGCCGATATTCGAGGCGGAGGTGGCGCGCCCATCCAGGTCGTCGAATCCTCCACCGGACGCTTGCTCGGCAGCGTGGACGAACCGTCCGCGCACACCACCGTCCACACCGGCGCCGTCTACCTGCACCAGGGCGAGACCTTCCTGGTCGAGCAGCTCGACCTGGAGGAGGGCGTCGCGCTCGTGGCGGCGGCGGAGCCCGATTACACGACCTTCGCCCGGGATGTCACCGAGATCTCCGTGCTGGCGTCGCTGCGCTCGCGCCCCCTCGGCTCCGGCAGCCTGCACTTCGGCGAGGTCGAGGTGACGCGGCAGGTCGTCTCGTACCTCAAGCGCCGCCTCCAGTCCGGCGAGGTGCTCGGCGACGAGCCGCTGGACCTCCCGCCGCGTACGCTGCGCACGCGCGCGGTCTGGTGGACGCTGCCCGCCACAGAGGTGGCGGCGCTCGCCGCCGAGGGCCTCGACCTCGGCGGGGCCGCCCACGCGGCGGAGCACGCCTCGATCGGCCTGCTGCCGCTGTTCGCCACGTGCGACCGCTGGGACATCGGCGGCGTCTCGACCGAACTGCACGCGGACACGGGCCTGCTCACGGTCTTCGTGTACGACGGCCACGAAGGCGGCGCCGGCTTCGCGGAACGTGGCTACGCCCGCGCGAGGGACTGGCTCACGGCCACCCGCGAAGCCATCGCCTCCTGCGAATGCGATCGCGGCTGCCCGTCCTGCATCCAGTCCCCCAAATGCGGAAACGGCAACGACCCCCTGGACAAACAAGGCGCCCTCCGCCTCCTGGCCACCCTCTTAGCCCCCCACTAGCGCCACTGATTCCGAGGGTCACCGTCACCAGGCTCCTGCGGCGATGACCCACCCTTGCCGAAGCCGGGCCCACGATGCGCGCGGCACGCGGACCCCGAAAGCCCCCTGGAATGCGGCAGAAGCCCAAAGGACCCCAGGGATGCGGGCAGAAGCCCATGAGATCCCTGGGAGGCGGGCAGAAAGCGGCGTTACGGCGGCCGGCGCGTGCGGGTCGGCGAGCGTCTCCCTGGAGGCGGCCAACCCTGGCCGGCGACTGGCGGTGGGACGGCTCGCCGTACAAGAGCACATCAAATCAGCCGTACGAGAGCACGCCAAGATCACATGACAACCAGCCACAGCACGTCAGATCACGTCATAGCCAGCCGCATATCAGCACGTCAGAACACATCACGACCAGCCATATAACAGCACGTCAGAACACATCACGACCGGCCGCACAACAAGCGTCAAACCCACACGAGCACCGTGCACCGCGCGGAAGCATCGCACCGCGAGCGTGATGACGGAGAGGTCAGCTTTCCTCGGCGCGGCGGGCGTAGGCGGGGTCCTCGTCGGCGGCCCAGAAGTCGCCAGGGGCGGGGCGCTCCCAGAAGCCGCTGTCCTCCATCGCGCGCGGCGACGGCGGCAGGTAGTCGTCCCAGCGGTCCTCGATCCGTACGGCGGGCGGCGTCACGGACCCTTCGGGCATCACGGTCACCGCCGAGCTCGGCAGGGCGATCCGGACGGGCTCCGGACGACCCTCGGAGACGTCGTCGGTGCTCAGGTAGCGCGCGAGCGCGGCGGGCTCCACGCGGGCCTGCTCGGGCACCTTCGTCCGCGCCTCGTCCTTGGCCTGATCACCCTGGGCATCGCTCGACCCGGTGTCGGTGGTCCGGGTCTTGGCGACCGCCAGGACGACGGCGGGGCGGCGCGGCGCAGTAGTGGTGGGCGGGACGCTCTCGGCGAACCTCGGCCCGTCGCCCGCGGGGGGAACGGCAACCGACGGCGCCGCCGCCGCGGCCCCGCCGCCGTTCGCGGCCAGCGCCCTGCGGCGTGCCCACGCACCACCGTGCGCCGCGAGCAGCAGGAGGAGCAATCCACCGGCGACATAGAGCCCGTACTGCCCGATATTGCCCATCGGCGACTCGGACGACTGCGCCTTGACCTGCGAGTCGGCGGGGGTCGTCCCGGTCTTGCTCGTGTCCGGCGTGAGGCCGTCGTTGGTGCCCTCGGTAGCCGTCGGCAGCGGGAAGTTGCCCTTCGGGTCGGTGTTGGGCATGGCCGGCAGCTTGTTGGAATTCTTGGGAACCGCCCGGTGCGTCGGGATGACCGTCGGCAGCGTCTGCTTCTTGCCGTTGGGGAGGGTCGGCAGGTTCTGCGTGGTCGTCTTGGGAGACTGCTGGTTCGTGGGGCTCTTGGTCTTCTTCGGCTGCACCGCCGCCGGGATCGTCACGTAAGCCGGGCTTGAGCTGCTGGAGGCGATCGACCCTCCGTCGCCGTCACCCCGGTACGCCTTGACCGTGAATCCGACCTTCTGTCCTTCGGCCTTGGCCGGTACGGCGAGCGTCGCCTTGCAGGTGGAGCCAGAGCACGCGCTGTCGGTGCCGAGGCGGCCCACGATGCCGGACTGCGTGGTGGAGACCTCGTACGACTGGAGATCGGGCTCCGAGCCCTTGCTCCAGGTCACGACGATCTTGTTCTTGCCCTGCAGCGCGGCGTTCACGCCGCTCGGTGCGGTGGCGGGGCGCTTCAGTTTGAACGTGCTCGTGGAGTAGGTCGTCCCGGTGATCTCACCCTTGAGGGTCACGGTGAAGGTGCCGTTCGGCGCGCTTCCGGCGTCGAAGGTGCCCGACAACGTCTGGTTCGCGCCACCGCTGGCGACCTTCTGCCTGGGCGTGGACGGACCCTCGACGTACAGAGCCATGCTGAGCTGCATCATCCCGGTATGCGCGGAGATCGGCACGGATCCGCTCGTGATCACCTGGCCGTCCGACGGCGAGGTGATCTGCCCAGATTCCGCCTCGCGCACAGCAAGCTGGACCGGCGCGGCCTGCCGTGCCGCCACGGCAGCGTGAGCGGTGCCACCGAGCATGATGGAACCCGCCACGATCACCGCCGCAGCCGTCATCCTGCCAACCGCCGTCACGACGCTTCCCTTCATCGAGAGCTCGCCGCCGCCCGGCCACCCGCTCGGGGCGCCCACGCGGCGACCGGAAGTGCAGTCCCCCGGCCGATACGATTACCGACCACCCCCGGCTCCGCACCTTAGCGAGCCGGCACCGGCATCTCCGGAATTCCGCCCCAGACGGCATGGACCGAGGGTAAGCGGCACCTTATGTGAGATTTCCAACTCTTGGACACCGCGTCTAAGAAGTCGTGATTCGATTGCGACCTAGCCCCTTCTCCCCCACAAGCCCCATTCACCCATTTAGCCCCCACCCTTATTCGCAACCACGCGATTCACCACACGCCACCACCGGACTCGTTGCCTACAGAGGACTTCTTTGCGTCGCTAAGGCGAGGGTTACGGCGGGATGCTGGGTGCCGGTTGGGCGGGGCCGGCACGCGCTCGGCCGATCACCGTTCGCGGGCCCAGGCCGGGGATGGAGATCGAGATCGAGGTCCACACGTCGGCTATCTCGTCGGTGATGATGCATCGGTCGAGGGTTACGCCGTTCTGGCGGGCGAGTCGGGCAGCTCGGGCACAAGCGCCCTCGGGATCGGCCAGAGCCAGCCGGGCGGCTGCCAAGGCGCTGAGGTCGGCGGCGTCGTAGACCTTGTGACGAGCCACGCGAACAGCCCCCACCGTGGCAGTGATCGTGGCGACCGCCATCAGCAGAGCCATGGCCGTCACTCCCCACAACGTCGCAGACCCACGCTCCCCGCCAGCAGTCACGACCCCACGCTCCCTGCCAACGCTCGCGGCCCTGCGTTCCCGTCCAGCGGTCGCGGCCCCACAACCCCTGCCAGCGATCACATACCCACGGTCCGTACCCTCTGTGTCGGTTGCGACGGTCCCGCGCTCCACCTCAGTTGCGGCAGTCCGGCGATCCTTACCAGTGGTCAGGGCCCCGCGCTCAATGCCAGCTGTGGCGGTCCGGCGCTCCATGCCGCTTGCGGCAACCTGGCGATCCGTGCCAGCAGTCAGGGTCCCGCGCTCCATGCAAGGTGAGGCGATCCCGCCCTCTGTGTCGGTTGCGACGATCCCGCGCTCCACCTCAGTTGCGGCAGTCTGGCGGTCCTTACCAGTGGTCAGGGCCCCGTGCTCGGTGCCAGGTGTGGCGGTCCGGGGCTCCATGTCGGTTGCGGCGGTCTGGCGGTCCTTGCCTACGTTGGCGGTCTGGCGGTCATTGGCAGCGGTGGCAGTCGCGCGGTCCTTGGTGGTGGTGGTGGTGGGCAACCTTCCTCCTAGACCTCCGGTTGCGTCGGGCACGGTTGAACTCCCCAGCGGTGGGCTCCAGCTTGTGGTGGCCGTGTTCGGTTCTCGGGGTTAGGGCTCTGTGTCGGTTGTGGCGGTGGCTGAGACTTGGATGGCTGGGAACGTGGGGCCCCAGGCGGGTCGTACCTCGATCGTGATCTCGACTCTGGTGTGGTCAGGGTCGCGGGTGATGGCGATCTGGGCGTTCGGGCGGGTGGCGGCTTGAGCTACGGCTCGGACCTGGTCGAGGTCCTCGCCACGGGCTGATGCCCGCGCCGCCGTACGGGCTGCATCAACGCATTCGAGGCGAACCCCAACAACCTGGATCACCCACAGCGCGGCCGCCAGAACCACCATGAGCGCCGGAAGCACCGCGGCCGTCTCCATGGTCACCGAGCCCCGCGAAGCCCGCCCACGCCGCCTCTGAGCCCTTCCAGGCCACACACCGAAGACAGCCCCAGCCCTCCCATCAGAACTCGCTCCACCCTTCGCGTGAGATGTGGCCCCTGCCCTCGCGATGGAGCCCGCGCTAGCCGTCGTGGAGAAACCCCCGCCTTCCTTGGTACGCGAGGCCACCCCGGCGCTCGTACCAGAGCCCGCCTTGGCCCCCGCGCTCGCACCAGAGCCAGCGTTGACCTCTGCCCTCGTGCCGGAGCCTGGCTTTGCCCCCGCGCTCGCACTGGAGCTTGCCGTGGCCCCCGCGCTCGCATCGGAGCCCGCGTTGACCTCGGCGATGGAGGCTGTGGGGTTCTCGGGGTGCGGTGGGGCGTCGGCCGCCGGGCCGGGGTGGGCTCGGCGGGCCGACTTGGTGGAAGGGTGGGTCATCCGGCGATCTTGAGAGCTCGGTCGATGAGTTTGGCGAGCATGTCGTGGACCTCTGGGCTGCTGACCACCTTGAAGAGCAGGGCAGCGAAGGCGCAGGCGGCGATGGTGCCCACGGCGTATTCGGCGGTGGACATGCCTCGCTCCCGGTTGGTGGTCGCGTACATGATCAGTCGGGCCTTCCACCAGTGCCGCAGGCGTGAGGCCATCGACGATGGGCGTGGCTCCGGGCTGGGTGTGCGGGTGAGCAGGTCGTGCATCGGTGCCTCCCAGATGCTCGGGCGCCGGGTCGTCCGGCGTTTGGGAGTCCAAGGGTCGTCGATGTGGCCACGTCCCCACGGAGCCGAACACCGCTCTGTGGACAACCCTGCTCGACCGCCCTGGCCTGTGGATAACCCGCCCCTCGACCGAAGCATTGCGGGACGGTCGCACATCGCCGAGCTCTGAGCTGCGCCATAGCGAGGGGGCACGCGTTGCCGCGAGACATGTTGCGCCAGGCGAGCGCTGAGCAGAGCGCGCGTTGTTGTCACCGCATGCCCGGAGTGGGGACATGAGGGCGCGTTAAGGGGCGGTCTACTCCCGAAAGAGCGGGAAAGGGCGGCTGGCGGCACTCGTGTGTCCGCATGCCCATGCACCGACGCACCGCCGAGGGACGCACAGGGGCGGGACGGGTAGCGGCGCGAGGGACTGGGCTGACTTGCTCCCGGCGCGGCGAGTCGGTGGCAGGTGGGGCGGAGGCGGGCCATGTCGAGGCGGAAGCGCGACGGGTGGGGGCGCGACAGGTGGGGGCGCGAGGGGTGGCGGCGCGACGTGCTCTCAGTGCCCCGAGTCGGTGGCTGGCAGGGCGGAGGCAGGGCGGGGCTGGGCGAAGCGTGATGGGAGGCGGGCGCGGGGTGAGGGGGTTACGGGAGGGTGATGGTGGAGGCTAGGCCGGCTACTACGGGGACGATGCCCAGGAGGACGAAGGCTGGGAGGAAGCAGAGGCCGAGGGGGGCTACGGCTTTGATGCCTACTGTGCGGGCCGTGGCGAGGGCGGCTCCGCGGGCGGCGTCTCGGGATTCGTTGGCCAGGCGGGTCAGGGCGTCGGCTACTGGTGCGCCGGTTTGGGCGGAGCGGCTCATGGTTCGGCCCAGGGGGGCCGTGGGTGGGTCTGTGGTCAGGTAGGTCCAGGTGGGGGCGGGGTCTGCGCCTAGGCGGAGTTGGGTGCTGATCCACGCCAGGCGGTCGCCTAGGGGGCCTTTGATGGCGGTTGCGGCTGTTTCGGTGGCTGTGGAGATGGGGTGGCCGGCTTGGAGGCAGGCGGCCATCAGGTCTACGGCGAAGGGGAGGTCGGCGGTCAGCCGGGCGCGGACTTGCTTGGTCTCCGGGGGTTCGCGGTGGTGGAGGATCAGGGCGGTCACGATGAAGGCGACCGCGCCGACCGCGATTCCCGGGATGCCGCCTACCAGGAGTCCGCAGGCGATGGCGATGGGGATGGCCGTGGTGACCGTACGGCGGTCCAGCTTGTGAAGTGAGAAGGGTCTGGCGAACCACGGCATACGAGCGAGCTCACCGTGCGGCGGCGCTCCGGCTGGAACCGTCGCGGCGCGGAATGGCCCGGCAGTCGCCGTCCCGGCACTGAAGGCCGCGCCCTCCCTGCCGCGGAAAGCCGAGACCGCCCCGCCACCGTTGAAGCCTGCCGCCTCCCCGCCGCCATGCCGGAAGGCTGCGACCTCCCCACCACCATGCCGGAAGACCGCGACTTCCCCTCCGCCATGCCGGAAGACCGCGAGCGGCCCGCCGCCATGGAAGGCTGCGACCTCCCCGCCTCCATGTCGGAAAGCCGCGAGCGGCCCGCCACCGTGGAAGGCTGCAGCCTCGCTGCCGTGGCGGAAGGCCGTGCCCGTCTCCTGGCCGAACTGGAATGGGGCGGCCGACATCGAACCGATGGGGTAGGGCGCAGGGGACGTTGGGTCCGCGGGGTACGGCTCAGCTGCGGGTGATCCGGGTGCCCGTGATGCGGTGGGACCCGTCCGAGCAGGGCTGGACGGGAGGAGTCGAGACAGGCGGGCGGCGGCGGTCGGGGGTGGGATCCAGAGCCAGGTGGCGGCACAGGCGCAGAGCAGGGCGAGCAGGATCACGGCGATACGACTCCTCGTTCGGTTGCGGGATCGAGCGGTGCGGTTGTGGGACAGCGCGGCAGGGTTTGCGGGGCGGTTGTGGGTCTGAAGTGGTTCGGATCGGGGTGTGGGGCGGGTTGGGGTGGGCGCGGGGTCGGTGGTCAGGAGGGTGGGTGGGTGTGGAGGGCGTGGGTGGTCATGTGGTGGGTCCACCAGAGGCCGCAGGCGTCCAGGGCTGTCCCGGTGATCAGGCAGGCCAGGCCGGGCAGGCTTCCGAAGAGGAACCCGAGGGGGTGCATGCCCAGCCCCGCGCCCATGAGGAGCCCGAGGGCCGGGAGTACGGCGAGCATGCGGGCCGTGGCACGGGGGCCCGCCAGCTGGGCGGCCACGTCCTGGCGGTGGGATTCGGCGTGGCGCAGCGTGGTCGCCACGCGCTCCACCAGGCCGGCCAGACCGGCTCCCGAAGACACGCTGACCTCCCAGCAGGCGGCAAGACGGCGCAGGCCCTCACCTCCCGCGGGAGGGGCGAGGGCGAGTAAGGCCGCGGAGACGTCGCCGCCGTCGCGGGCCGCGGCCAGCAGGGGACGCAGAGACGACGGGTCGGGGAAGCCGACCGCGCCGACGGCGCGGGCCACCGCCTCCCCGGGAGTACGGCCGGCGGCCAGCTCGGCGGACAGCGCCTGGCACAGCTCGATCGAAGCCCGCCGCCAAGCCTCGGCACGCCGAGCCCGACTCGGACGTATCACCCGCATCAGCGACGTAACACGAAATTTCCGGAACCCCGGTACCAGCCTCGCCACCCGTACAGCAGCCGCATCCGGCCCGGTCCACACCCAGACGGCCACACCGGCCAGCAGGGCAACGATCACCATCCCCCCACCCGCTCCCGCAAGGCCTGATAGCCGACTCCCATCCGCGTTGCCGCATCCACCCCGAAGGTCAGAGCCGGAACCGCCTCAACGAACCCAGCAGAACCCCGAGCCAGCAGGCAGACCTCCGAAACCCGCCGACGACCACCGGCGCGGGACAGGTGGACCACCACATCCAGAGCCGCGGCCAGCTGGCTGTGCACCGCCTCCCGGCTGAGTCCGGCCGCGCACCCCAGTGCTTCCAGCCGAGCAGGCACGTCCCCCGCCGCGTTGGCGTGAAGGGTCCCGCACCCACCCTCGTGCCCGGTGTTCAAGGCGGCCAGCAGATCCACGACCTCCGGACCGCGGACCTCCCCCACGACCACCCGATCAGGACGCATCCGCAATGCCTGCCGTACGAGATCGCGCAGCCCGACCCCGCCCGCGCCCTCGAGGTTGGCGGGGCGTGACTCCAGCCGGACCACGTGCGGATGCGATGGACGCAGCTCGGCCGAGTCCTCCACCAGCAGGAGCCGCTCGCCGGGATCGGCCAGCGACAGCAGGGCCGACAGCAGGGTCGTCTTGCCCGTGCCGGTGCCGCCGGTGACGAGGAACGCCAGCCGCGCCGACACCACGGCGGACAGCACCTCGAGAGCGGGCCCGTCCACCAGGTCCGGCAGGGCGAACGTGCGCCGCGGCGGCAGCCGGAGCGACACGCACGTGCCCCCGGAGGCGACCGGCGGCAGCACCGCGTGCAGCCGGACCCCGCCGGCGAGCCTGGCGTCCACGTACGGTGAGGCGTCGTCGAGCCGCCTGCCCGCCGCGGCCGCCAGGCGCTGCGCCAGCCGCCGGACCGCACCGTCGTCGGGGAACGTGACCGCGGTGCGGCGCAGGCCGCGCCCGTCGTCGACCCAGACCTCGCGCGGCCCGTTCACCAGGACGTCGGTCACCTCCGGCTCGGCCAGCAGCGGCTCGAGCGGCCCCGCGCCGATCAGGTCCGCGCACAGGGCCCTGGCCACGGCCAGGATCTCGGCGTCGCCGTACACCGAACGCTCGGCCCGCAGCGCCACGGCGACCTGGGCGGCGCTCGGCTCGACGCCCGCCCTGGCCAGCCGTACCCGGACCGCCTCGACCAGCTCGGGAGAGATCATGAGCGCAGCAGGGACGAGCAGAAGCCGCCGAGCACGGTACGCGGGCCGAGCTGGGGCAGCTCGCCGCGGTTGAGCGTGGCCGTGAGCCGAGGCTGGTCGGGAAGGTGACCCGCGGGCGGGATGCCGAGCGAACCGGTCACCGCCTCCTCGTCGAGCACGCCGGGGCGGATGACGGCCCGTACGTCGGCCGTGTGGCGGCTGACCTCGCCGAGCACCTGGGCGGCGGCCAGCACGCCGCGGACGTCGGCGGTGACCACCAGGTACGTGCCGTTGGCGCGGCCGAGCGCCTCGATAGCAGCCGGGTCGAGGTGGCGCGGCAGGTCGACGACGACCAGGTCGAAGCCGCGCTGCCCGGATTCCAGCACCGAGCGCATGGCCTGGGCGGGAATCGCCCGCACCTCGCCGCGGTGGAAGGACAGCACGGCCAGGTCGCCGAAGGAGGGCAGGGCGGCGCGCAGCGCGGACGAGCCGACCCTGCCCTCACGTGAGACCAGGTCAGCCCAGCGCGCGCCGGTGGACTCCTCCCTGCCGAGCAGCGCGTCGATGCCGCCGCCGAGCGGGTCGGCGTCGACCAGCAGCGTGCGCAGCCCGTCGGCGGAGGCGCGCAGCGCCAGGCAGGCCGACAGCACGCTGGCGCCCACCCCGCCACGCCCGCCGATCACGCAGAGCACCTCGCCGGAACGCGGCTCCGGCTCCATGGCGTCGGCGAACTCCTCCACCAGTCGCCGCTCGCCCTCGGGCAGGTCGACCACGCCCTGGGCGCCCACCGCCACGCAGCGGCGCCACACGTCGGGCTCGGCGCCCTGGCGGGTCACCACCAGCACCCGGTCGCGGACGGGCGGCGAGGCCGCGGCCACCGCCTCGGCCTGGTCGCCGCCGACCACGACCAGCGGCGCGAGGTTCCAGAACGGGCGGGCGTGCGCGGGCGCGTCACAGACGTCGAGCGTGATGCCGGCGGCCGCGGCGATGCGCACCAGGTCGTCGAGCAGCTCGCGATCCTCGGTGATGACCAGTGGACGGTTCATGGCCCACACGATGCGGCAGGCGGGCGTGGCCGCGACGAGCCGAGCGGCGTTCTGTGGACAGCCGCAGTCCTGTGGAAAAGGGGCGACCCCCGCCGGGGGGGAGAGCGGGGGTCGCCTGACCGGTCCGGCTCCGGGGGGGTAGAGCCGGTCCCGTTTCAGAAGAAAGCTTTCAACACTTGACCAGAGCATGGCAAGGGACTTGCAAAGCTATCCCGTGCACAGTCGCTCCAGTTTCGGGAGATACCCCCGTATGCTGCCCGATCGACTCGAGTTTCGTCGAGGAGCAATCTCGTATTTTCGCCAAGTTTTTTTCGCTGCCCCATAACGATCACATAAAGGCGATCACGGAGCGTGATGGGCGCCGGGGCGGTCCACGCACGAGTAAAGGTCTTGCTCTCGGGGGTTCCCATCAGGGCGAATCCGACGTAGAAAGAGGACACGGACCACTTGTCCGGGTGCGTCAGCCGGGCACCCACGCGCGACCAGCCGCGGGAGGCGCGTCGTGACGGGCTTGACCCGATGCGACGAATACAGGTGCACGCTTGGTAACCCGGTGTGACGTAC
Source organism: Nonomuraea sp. NPDC050536 (assembly GCF_044457685.1). NCBI lineage: Bacteria > Bacillati > Actinomycetota > Actinomycetes > Streptosporangiales > Streptosporangiaceae > Nonomuraea > Nonomuraea sp. NPDC050536. The sequence continues at coordinate 128,013 of NZ_JBITHD010000016.1, read as the reverse complement.
CGGCAGACGGCGTCTCATACAGAGGCGCCGTCAGCTATGCCCTCAACCCCGCTGAAGCGCCTCGCAGATGGCCGTTGCCTCGCGCACGCCCAGGGTGACCGCAGAGGCACACTGCTGTACCCATCGCGCCACACCCTCGCGCGTCCCGGTCCGATAGGCCTCCAGCCCGTCCGTGTAGGGCAGCTCCAGGTGCCCGACTTCGACGACGGCCAGCGACTTGGGGTCGAGCCCGTACTCCACCAGCGTCAGCCGCTCAGCGGCCCGTGCGACCACCCCGTCGGCGCTCCCGAACGGCCGCACGACGGCCAGCTCCGCGTGCACGATCGCCGCCAGCACCAGCGCCGGCGCCTTGGTGGGCGTCTCGAGCAGGTCGAACAGCCCGTTCATCCGCTCGGGCGACGACGTGGGCCGCCCCAGCGCGGACTCCTCCACCAGCCCCGCGGCGGCCACGCTGTGCAACCGCGCCAGCACCTGCCGGGGCGCGCGCCGCCACGTCGACCCCAGCCGCCCGAGCTCCGCCGACGCCCGCAGCGCGCCCTGGACCAGAGGATCGTGCGCTTCGTCGCGCCGCAACGCGTCGAGCGCCACGTCGACCCCCTCGAGCCCGGCCGACGCCCGCGCGCCGCGCAGCGACGACTCCGCCGACACGGCGGGGCTCGCGCGCCGCAGCACACGATGCCGGTACAGCCTGTCGACGGCCTGCCGCGCCTCGTCCACCGCGTCCTCGACGCCGGGCAACCGCGCGATGACTGCCAGGGGATCGCTCACATCACGACCCTACCGGCCAGTACACACTTCTCTATGAGGGAGGTACGGCAGGGCCGCGCCCACCGGCCGCCCGCCGCACTCCGGCCGGCGACCCGCGACCGGCGCTTCCGGCGAGTCGAGGACACCTTCCCGCCGCCACGGCGCCCCCAACCCGCCCGAGGGCGCACCGCGGACCGAAACCCCCACCGTACTCCACTCAATGGGGACCCATAATGGACCGCAATTGGCCCGTTCCATCTTTATCGGATTTCAGGATTACAACGGTTTAATCGCAGTTGTCATGCCATCTGGTAAGCGGACCACTCAGATCGCCCCCAGGTACAGACCTGTCTAGACCTCTTGTGTCCGGAGCCCGTGAGCTGGTGAAGTGAGACACGACCTATGCAACCTGGCCATAGAAGGAGCACGAAGTGGCCCCGGAGACCCCTGGCAACGAGACCCAGGCGCTGTCCAACCTGCTGCAGGAGAACCGCCGGTTCGCACCACCGGCCAGCCTGGCAGCGGCCGCGAACGTGACCGCCGCCGCGTACGACGAGGCGGCCGCCGATCGGCTCGCCTTCTGGGAGGGCGCTGCCGACCGGCTGACCTGGGCCAAGAGATGGGACACCACCCTGGAGTGGAACGCGCCCTTCTCCAAGTGGTTCGTGGGCGGGCAGCTCAACGTCGCCTACAACTGTGTCGACCGCCACGTCGAGGCGGGACGCGGCGACAAGGTCGCCTACCACTGGGAGGGTGAGCCCGGCGACAGCCGTACCCTCACCTATGCCGACCTGCAGAGCGAGGTCAACAAGGCCGCCAACGCGCTCACCGAGCTTGGCGTGGCCGAGGGCGACCGGGTCGCGATCTACATGCCGATGATCCCCGAGCTGCCGATCGCCATGCTGGCCTGCGCCCGCGTCGGCGCGGTCCACTCGGTGGTCTTCGGCGGCTTCTCGGCCAGCGCGCTGCAGAGCCGCATCGAGGACGCCGACGCCAAGCTGGTGATCACGGCCGACGGCGGCTACCGCAGGGGCAACCCGAGCGCGCTGAAGCCGACGGTCGACGAGGCCGTGGCCAACACCCCGAGCATCAAGCACGTCCTCGTGGTGAAGCGGACGAACCAGGAGATCGCCGTCAACGAGCGCGACGTCTTCTGGGACGACATCGTCGAGCGCCAGAGCGACCAGCACGTGGCGGAGCCGCACGACGCCGAGCACCCGCTGTACATCCTCTACACCAGTGGCACGACGGGTAAGCCGAAGGGCATCCTGCACACCACCGGCGGCTACCTGACCCAGACCGCCTGGACGCACCACGCCGTCTTCGACCTCAAGCCCGACGACGACATCTACTGGTGCACGGCCGACATCGGCTGGGTGACCGGCCACTCCTATATCGTGTACGGCCCGCTCGCCAACGGCGCCACCAGCGTCATCTACGAGGGCACCCCTGACACCCCGCACCGCGGCCGGTTCTGGGAGATCGTGCAGAAGTACAAGATCACGATCCTGTACACCGCGCCCACGGCCATCAGGACGTTCATGAAGTGGGGCGACGACATCCCCGCCAAGTACGACATGTCCAGCCTGCGCATCCTCGGCTCCGTGGGTGAGCCGATCAACCCCGAGGCCTACGTCTGGTACCGCGAGCACATCGGCCACGACCGCTGCCCGGTGGTCGACACCTGGTGGCAGACCGAGACCGGCGCCATCATGATCAGCCCGCTGCCCGGCGTCACCGCCTGCAAGCCGGGCGCCGCGATGAAGCCGCTGCCCGGCATCGTCGCCGACGTCGTGGACGACCAGGGCAACAGCGTCCCCAACGGTGGCGGCGGCTTCCTGGTGGTCAAGGAGCCGTGGCCGGCGATGCTGCGCACGATCTGGGGCGACGACCAGCGCTACATCGACACGTACTGGTCGCGCTTCGACGGCATGTACTTCCCCGGCGACGGCGCCAAGAAGGACGAGGACGGCGACCTGTGGCTGCTGGGCCGCGTCGACGACGTCATGCTCATCTCCGGCCACAACATCTCCACCACCGAGGTCGAGTCCGCCCTGGTCAGCCACCCCAAGGTCGCCGAGGCGGCCGTGGTCGGCGCCACCGACCCGGTCACCGGGCAGGCGATCGTGAGCTTCGTGATCCTGCGCGGCAGCGCGGAGGAGAGCGACGACATCGCCAGCGACCTGCGTAACCACGTGGCCAAGACGCTCGGCCCGATCGCCAAGCCGCGCCAGATCCTGGTGGTGCCCGAGCTGCCGAAGACCCGCTCCGGCAAGATCATGCGCCGCCTGCTGCGCGACGTCGCCGAGAACCGCAGCGTCGGCGACGTCACCACGCTGGCCGACAGCACCGTGATGAACCTCATCTCGGAGAAGCTCCCCTCCGCCAAGTCCGAGGACTAGTACGGCGAGCCCTCCGAAGCCCGCGTCCCCCACAGGGACGCGGGCTTTCTAATGCGCGGCCCCCGGCGCCCAGACGTCGACGACGGTCAGTTCCGTGTGCGGTGGCTCCGGCGGCCGAAAGCCGAGCGTCTCGGTGACGATCCGGTCGACCACCGGGTGGAGGCGGTTCTCGACGAAGTCGGCGTGCGCCTCCTTCGACTCCCACACGTCGAAGTACCGCAGCCCGCCGGGGATCTCGTGGGCCAGGTGCAGGATCATCCCGGGCGGGAACTCCGGCCCGAGATCGCGCACCAGCCGCTGGTAGACGTCCCGGCCGATCGGCACGTCGTAGGTGAATGCGAAGGTCATGCCCGCCTCCACAAATTTGATCCGAGAGAGCCTCGGATGAATAATGTCAGCATGAGTCCGTCCGGCGGCCAGGTCAAGAGGCCCTACGACAGCAGCGGCCGGCGGGAGGCGGCGGCCAGGACCCGCAGGAAGATCCTCGACGCGGCGACGGCGCAGTTCCTCCAGCACGGCTACGTGACCACCACCATGGCCGCGATCGCCAGGCACGCAGGCGTCAACGCCGACACCGTCTACGCCTCGGTCGGCGCGAAGCCGGCGCTGTTCCGGCTGCTGATCGAGACGGCGCTGTCCGGCGGTGACGAGGCCGTCTCCGGAGCCGAGCGCGACTACGCGCGGCGGATGCGGGCCGAGCCCGACCCGCGCGCCAAGCTCGCCATCTACGCGGCCGCCGTGCGTTCCATCCATCAGCGTCTGGCCCCGCTGTTCGGCGTGCTCCAGGCCGCCGCGCACCCGGACCTCACGACCCTGTGGCAGGAGATCTCGCAGCGGCGGGCCGCCAACATGCGCCTGGTCGCCGCCGACCTCGGCCCGCTCCGCGTCGAGCAGGACGAGGCCGCCGACGTCCTGTGGGCCACCAACTCCGCCGAGCTCTACCTCATGCTGACGCGCGAGCGCGGCTGGACCCCCGACCACTACGAACGCTGGCTCACCGACACCTGGACCCGGCTGCTGCTCCCGCCGGAGGCTCCACACTGAGGACATGGCGAAGCCCGGGACGCGGCGAGGATCACGCTCCGCTGATATCGCGCTCGGTCTGGCCCGGCGACCCGGCCGAGGCCGCCAATGTGTAGCCCGCGCCTGACACTTTGCCGTCCCATGGAGCTATGAAGCCACGCATCCAGGCACATAGCGGTTATGGGTTGCCTGTTCGCAGCGTTCGCCGGGTTCTTTCCTCGCATCGCGGTAGTCATGATCTGGATCGCTCGACCCGGGTTGGTCAACGCCGCCTTCTCCAGCTGGTTCTTCGCGGTGCTCGGCATCATCTTCTTGCCGTTCACGACCTTGATGTACGTGATCCTCTACACCCCGGGGTTCGGGCTGCGTGGCTGGGACTGGTTCTGGATCGTCCTCGCCCTCTTCTTCGACTTGGCGCACTGGGCGGCCAACGTCTCGCAGCGTCGCCAGATCCCCGGCTACCCCGGGCATTGACGCGTGGCGAGCACGGCACCGTGCTCGGGCGTGAGCGTTCCCCGCTCCACGAGTGGACGGCTACTCGGATTGCCGGAGGCTCTACGCTGACCACATGGCGAAGCCCGAGACACGGCTGGGTTTGGTACGGCGAGCGCGCCGGATGAATCGGATCCTGGCGGACACCTACCCCGACGCCCATTGCGAGCTGGACTTCGGCAGCCCGCTGGAACTGCTGGTCGCCACCATCCTGTCGGCCCAGTGCACCGACAAGCGGGTCAACATGGTGACCCCCATCCTCTTCGCGAAGTATCCGACGGTCGAGGACTACGCAGCGGCCGACAGGACCGAGATGGAAGAGATCATCAAGTCCACCGGGTTCTTCCGTGCCAAGACCAACAGCATCATCGGCATGGCCCAGGCCGTCTGCGACCTCCACGGCGGCGTAGTCCCCAACAAGCTGAAGGACCTGGTCAAGCTGCCCGGCGTGGGCCGCAAGACCGCCAACGTGGTGCTCGGCAACGCCTTCGACGTCCCCGGCCTGACCGTGGACACGCACTTCCAGCGCCTGGTGCGGCGCTTCGGCTGGACCGACGAGACCGACCCGGTCAAGATCGAGCACATCGTGGGCGAGCTGATCCCCAAGCGCGAGTGGACGGTCTTCTCCCACCGGGTGATCTGGCACGGGCGGCGCATCTGCCACTCGCGCAAGCCGGCCTGCGGCGTCTGCCCGCTGGCCGCCCTGTGCCCGTCGTTCGGCACCGGGCCGACGGGCGCCGACGAGGCCAGGAAGCTCGTCAGGTCAGGGCCGTTCTCGTAGATCGTGGGAAGTCCCCGGCCCGTCGGCGTGTTGGAGGATGCGTGATACAGGTGCCCGACTGGCTTGACCGACTGGCCGCGCGAGCCGTACAGCTGCCCGTACCCATAGGGATGCGGCCACCCGCCAGGGGCGGGCGCGAGGCGGCGGTGCTGATGCTGTTCGGCGAGGGGCCGCTCGGGCCCGACGTGCTGCTCATCCAGCGCAGCTCGCGTGGGCGCAAGCACGCGGGCCAGCCCGCCTTCCCCGGCGGGGGCGTCGATCCCGACGACGGCGGGACCGTGGCCGCGGCGCTGCGCGAGGGCGCGGAGGAGACCGGACTCGATCCCGCGGGCGTGACGGTGCTGGGCGAGATGCGCGAGCTCTACATCTGGCGCAGCGACAACCGGGTCACGCCGGTGATCGGGTGGTGGCACGAGCCGTCGGCGGTGCACGCCGCCTCGCCGCACGAGGTCGAGTCGGTCGAGCGGGTGCCGATCACCGAGCTGGTCGATCCCGGCAACCGGTTCAAGCTGCGCCACCCGCGCGGTTTCGCCGGGCCGGCCTTCCGGGTGCGCGGGATGCTGGTGTGGGGGTTCACCGCGATGGTGCTCGACACCGTGCTGCACGCCGGCGAGCTGGCGCGGCCGTGGGATTCGAGCAGGGTGGAGGACATGCCGCCCGACATGCTAGATCTTGCGGCTCGTGGCTAGCGCGACGCCGAGCGAGGCCCAGCCGGCCACGTCGTCGTCCGGGTCGGCCGCCAGCAGGCGCAGCGCGTCGAGCCCGGCGGGATCGGGCGGGTCCCCGAGCACGTGCTGAAGCGCGTAGGCCGCGCCGTACCTGACCCGCGCGTCGGGGTGGCAGGACAGCTCCATCACCGAGGGCAGCGCGCGCTGGTCGGCCAGGTGACCGAAGGCGATCAGCACCGAGTAGAGCACCATGACGTCGCTCTCGCTGGCCGCCAGGTAGCGCAGGACCGGCAGCGTCCGGTCCTTGAACGGCTCCAGCCTGCCCATGATGTCGACGCCGAGCAGCCGCTCGGCCACCGTCTGCGCCCCGCACAGGCGGCGGGCCTCGGTGAAGGCCTCCAGGTCCGCCCGCTCCTGCAGAACGGAGATCACGTGCCAGCGCACCGGCCCGTCAGGATCGGTGTCGCCTAGCGCTGCCTGGATGAGATCTCCAATGGGCGGCATAGCGCTCACCGTAGCCGGGCGGGTAACGCCGTCCTGGCTGAAGACGTGCACGCTTGACCGGATCGCTGGATACCTTTGAAGCGTGCGCGGTGATCTGCTTGACCTCATCTTGATCGGCCTCGTGATCGCCTTCGGCATCTCCGGCTACCGGCAGGGCTTCATCATCGGCGTCATGAGCTTCGTGGGCTTCATCGGCGGGGCCGTACTCGGCGTGTTCATCGCGCCGCCCATCGCCAAGGCCGTCGTGAGCGGCGACACGCCGCAGGCACTGCTCGCGATCGTCATCGTGTTCCTGGCCGCCACGATCGGCCAGTTCGCCTCCTCCACCATCGGCGCCGTCGTGCGCAGCCACGTGACCTGGGAGCCGGCCAAGGTGGCCGACGCGGTCGGCGGCACGTTCGCCAGCGCGCTGTCGGTGCTGGTGATCGGCTGGCTGATCGGGTCGCTGATCGTGTCGACCTCGTTCCCGCCGCTGGTGCAGCAGGTCAAGGACTCGCTGCTGCTGACCACCGTCGACGACGCGATCCCGCAGTCCGCGCGCAACTGGCAGCAGCCGTTCAAGAAGTTCATCGACCGCTCGGAGTTCCCGCCGGTCTTCGACGCGATCGGGGCCGGCCAGCTGGTCGACGTACCGCCGCCGGCGCGCAGCATCCTGCAGGGCGCCAGGCTCGGCCGCGCGCAGAAGGCCATCGTGAAGGTCTCGGGCAACGCAGAGAGCTGCAACAAGCACATCGAGGGCACCGGCTTCGTCTACGCCGGCGACCGGATCATGACCAACGCGCACGTGGTCGCCGGCGTCACCCGCGAACTGGAGGTCATCGACTACCAGAACAACCGGCACGCGGCCACGGTGGTGCGCTACAACCCGCAGCGCGACATCGCGATCCTGTACGTGCCCGGGCTGGGCCTGCCGCAGCTGAGCTTCGACGGCGCCGGCAAGACCGGGGGGAACGCGATCATCGCCGGCTTCCCCAAGGGGCAGGGCTTCACCGCCGAACCGGCCAGGATCAGGAGCAAGCAGCAGGCCGAGGGGCCCGACATCTACCGCAGCTCCAACGTCACCCGCGAGGTCTACGCCATCCGCGGCAAGGTGCTGCCCGGCAACTCCGGCGGCCCGCTGCTGACCGTCGACGGCCGCGTCTTCGGCGTGATCTTCGCCGCCGCGATCAGCCAGGAGGACACCGGCTACGTGCTGACGGCCGACGAGGTCAAGCCCGACGCCGACCAGGGGCGCAACGACAGCACTCCCGCGGGCACCCAGGAGTGCGACTAGGCGGGCAGGGCGGCCAGCACGGCGGTGATCGCCTCGTCGGGGTCGGTGTCGGTGTCGAAGGCGGAGGCGATGCGGCCCACCTCGTCGTACGGCTCGCCGTACGACTGGACTCTGGCGGTGCCGCGGCCGAAGAGGGTCAGCGCGCCGCGGCCGTTGCCGCGCTGCAGGTGGGTGAGGCCGACGCAGATCTGCGCCAGTCCCTGCCACAGCTCGCGCTCCTGCGCGGGCGCGCACTTCCAGCGGCCCTCGAAGACCTCATGGGCGTTGAACGGCATGCCGTCACGCAGGAACCGGCGCCCGTCGGCGAGCGCCTGCTCGGTGGTGGGCGCGTAGTCGTCGGGGACACGCGGGACGCCGGTCGAGCCGTACGGCATGGGCCTGCCGTAGGCGTCGCGCGGCCGGGCGCTGCGTGGCCTGCCTTCTGGATCGCGGTCTCTCATCGTTCGGGCCCTATCTGTCCGGCTCGGGATCGGCCAGCCAGCCGAGCAGCTCGGCGTCGAAGGCCTCGGGGGTCTCCTCGTGCGGGAAGTGGCCTGCGCCCTCGATCAGCCGCCAGCGGTACGGCGCGGCCACGTACCGGCTCGAACCCTGCGCGGTGCGGGGCAGGACGCACCGGTCGAGCGCGCCGTGCAGCTGCAGCGTGGGCGCCTCGATCTCGGTGTGCATGGCCCTGGCGTAGCGCAGCCCGTCGGGGCGGAACTGCGAGCGGCCGAACCAGCGGTGATACTCGATCGCACAGTGGGCCACCTCGGGGATGCTGAAGGCCTCCCGGTAGACGGCCGCGGTCTCAGGGTCCGGCCGGCCCGGGCCCGACCACTGGTCGAGCAGGGCGCCGACCAGCGCCGCGTCCCTGCGCACGAGCCTGCGCTCGGGCAGGAACGGCAGCTGGAAGCCGAGGGCGTAGCGGCTGGCCCTGAACTGGCCGGGGCTCAGCAGCGAGGCGCGCAGCCGCAGCGGGTGCGGGGCGGACACGGCGACCAGGCGGTGCACGCTCTTGGCGTCCATCACAGCCATCGTCCAGGCCAGCAGCCCGCCCCAGTCGTGGCCGACCACGATGGCGCCGGTCTCGCCCAGTGCGCGGATCAGCCCTGTCGCGTCGCCCGCCAGGGTAGGCAGGTCGTAGCCGCGGGGCGTCTTGTCGCTGCCGCCGTACCCGCGCAGGTCGACCGCGACCGCGCGGTATCCGGCCGCGGCCAGCGAGGCGAGCTGGTGGCGCCAGGTCCACCAGAACTGGGGGAACCCGTGCAGCAGCAGCACCAGCGGCCCCTCGCCCGCCTCCACGACGTGGAAGCGGGTGCCGCCGGCGTGCACGGCCCTGTGGGTCCAGGCGCCCTCGATCTGGACGACGCTCTCGTCAGGCGGCATCGGGTTTCACCGGCTCTGGCTCGGCTATCTCCTTCAGGCCCTTGAGCGAGCGGCCCGTCCGCTTCATCCCTGAAAGGCCCTTCAGCCGCCTGACCCCGATGAACACCAGGAGACCGGCGACCAGCAGGTAGAACACGGTCACGATCAGGAAGGCCGCCCAGGCCGGCATGATCAGGGTAAGCGCGTAGGCGATGGCGAACGAGGCCAGGATCAGGCACAGGTGCGCCATGAACGCGGCGGCGGCGAACAGGCCGGAGGCGGTGCCGACCCGCTTGGCGTCGAACCTGAGCTCGGCCTTGGCCAGCTCGATCTCCGAGCGGACCAGGATCGAGATCTGGTCGCTCGCCTGGGCGATCAGCGAGCCCAGGGTTTCTTCCTCTTCGGGAGTCTGGGACATGCACGTCTCCTATCGGGGCGCGGTGGCCCTGTCAAACATCATCCAGCTCCACGGGTCCTGTTGCGCACCCGTAGGTGAAGGAGCACCGCCGCCAGAACCGAAGCGATGAGGCTGGCCGCGAGGATACCCATGGTCACGCCGTCGCTCCGTGCCGGGTCCGAGCCGAAGGCCAGGTCGCCGATCAGCAGCGACACCGTGAACCCGATCCCGGCCAGCAGCGACACCGCCGCCATGTCCCGCCAGTGCAGTTCCTCCGCCAGCCGGGCCAGGCCCAGCCGTACCGACAGCCATGCCCCACCGAACACACCGACGAACTTACCGATCACGAGCCCGGCCATCACCCCGAGCACTACCCGATCGGTGAACATCATGCCCAGGGTGGAAGGGGCGAGTTCGACCCCGGCCGACAGGAACGCGAAGACCGGCACGGCCACGCCGGCCGAGATCGGCCTGATGTAGTGGTCCGCGGCCTCGGCCGGGGATCTCTGCTCCGCCTCGTCGGCCGACACCCGGGTCAGCAGGCCGAGCGCGACCCCTGCCACGGTCGCGTGGACGCCGCTGACCTCGACGAAGTACCAGGCGGCCACCGCGAGCGGCAGGTAGATCCACCACCCCTTGACCCGCTTGTGCTGCAGGAACCCGTAGATCGCGATCAGCGCGACCCCGATGAGGAGCATCACCGGGTTCAGATGCTCCGAGTAGAACAGCGCGATGATCGTTATCGCGCCCAGGTCGTCCACGACCGCGCAGGTGAGCAGGAACGCCCGCAGCGAGGCCGGCATCGCGCTCGCGGTCACCGCGAGCACGGCCAGCGCGAAGGCGATGTCGGTGGCCGTCGGGATCGCCCAGCCGTGCGCGACACCCGGCGTGCCCGCGGTCACCAGCAGGTAGACGATCGCGGGCACCACCATCCCGGCGATCGCGGCGATGATCGGCAGCGCGGCCTTGCGCAGGTTGGCCAGCTCGCCGTGGACGAACTCCTCCTTGACCTCCAGCCCCGCCACGAAGAAGAAGAGCGTCAGCAGGCCGTTCTGCGCCCACCGGTACAGCTCGAGATCCAGGTGCAGGGCGGACGGGCCGACCACGGTCTCCTGCAGCGCCGTGTAGCTGTCGATCGAGACGTTCGCCCAGATCAGCGCCGCCACGGTGGCGACCAGCATGATGATGCCGCCGATCGTCTCCGTCCTGAGAGCTTCCGCGAGCGTACGGGCGTAGCGGACGGTAGGCCTGACGGGCCACTTCTCGGTGGCTCGGCGCACGGGGTCCCCCTAGGCGGCTGGAATCAGAGGGACGGTCCCCCCAACACGCCGACCCGTCTTCCCGGCACACCCGGTATCACCCTATCGATACGCGCCTTGACGGTTACCCGGTGGTGTTGTGCAGGCGGACCAGCCGCAGCGCCTCGTCGCGGTCGCGCGCGTCCAGCGCGTCCACCAGCTCCGCGTGCAGCTTGTAGCGCTCGGCCATGTACGGCATCAGCGGCATCTCCCCATCGGGCAGGACCGACAGCGTGTGCGCCTCGATCAGGTCGAGCAGCGTGACGTACAGCGAGCGCAGCAGCGAGTTGGGGCTGACCTCGGCGATCGCCGCGTGCAGCTTCCAGTTGGCGCGGATGAAGGCGTCGGGGTCCTCGGCGCGCACCGCGGTCCGCATGTCGGCCAGCCGGGCGCGCAGCTCGGCGATGTCGGCCGGGGAGGCGTGCCAGAGCGCGTCCTCGACCAGCAGCGGATCGAGCGCGTCGCGGATGCGCGCGGCCTCGGCGACGTCCGACACCTGCGAATCCAGCGCCAGCATCGAGTGGCCGAGCCGGACCATCGGCGTCTGCTCGGCGGCGAACAGCCCGCCGCCCGGCCCAGGCCGCACGGTGACCAGCCCGCGGGCCTGCAGCAGGCGCAGGGACTCGTTGAACGTGCCGACCGAGACGCCGCAGCGTCCGCGCAGCTCCTCCTTGGTGCCCAGCCGTGAGCCCGGCTCGGCCCTGGCCGCGAGCGCGGCGATCTGGTCGGCCGCCACCTCCGCCCGTGACAGCAGGCCCGCCCGGTCGCCGTCGCGACGCCGCGGCGCGGGCGGCTCACCGGCGCCGTTCTCCGCTGCCATCGCACCTCCCATCGCGAAATGATTATGACAAATACCCTCGCACGTCTCACCCGATGGCGCAGCTCGCCTCTCGTATCACCATAATCATCATGGCTTATACGATATTTCGCTAACCTGGGGGTTTTGTCCGTAAACTTCGCCGATGGAGCGAGGCTTCGCCCAATTCCCCACCTAGGTGTACCGCCCAGAGTGGGGTGAGTCACAATGGCAGCAGAGGAGGCAGAGTGAACACCGAAGACGTGCTGGGCAAGGCCCCCCTGTTCGCCGCGCTCGACCGCGAGAGCGCCGCGGCGCTGCGCACGAGCATCACCGAGGTCCAGCTCTCCAAGGGGCAGACGCTCTTCCACGAGAACGAGACGGGCGACCGCCTCTACGTCGTGCTCGAGGGCAAGATCAAGCTCTCCCGCCAGTCGCCTGACGGCCGCGAGAACCTGCTGAGCGTTCTCGGCCCCAGCGAGATGTTCGGCGAGCTGTCGCTGTTCGACCCCAGGCCGCGCACCGCCTCGGCGACAGCGCTGACGGACGTACGGCTGGCCGGGCTGGGCCACGACGACCTGCGTCCCTGGCTGACCGGGCGGCCCGAGGTCGCACTCCACCTGCTGCGCGCGCTCGCGCAGCGGCTCCGGCGCACCAACGACGTGCTGGCCGACCTGGTCTTCACCGACGTTCCCGGGCGGGTGGCCAAGCAGCTGCTCGACCTGGCCGACCGCTTCGGCACCAAGACCGAGGAAGGGGTGCGCGTCCACCACGACCTCACGCAGGAGGAGCTCGCCCAGCTCGTCGGCGCCTCCCGCGAAACCGTCAACAAGGCACTGGCCGACTTCGCCCAGCGCGGCTGGCTGCGCATCGAGGCCAAGGCGGTCGTCATCCTGGACATGGACCGCCTGTACAACCGCTCGCGCTAGCGGTCCACGTCCTCCAGATAGTCCAGCTGAGCCAGCACCGACATCTCGGCGGCCGGCCACAGCGACCTGTCCACGTCGGCGTAGACGACCTTCACGATCTCGCGCGGTGTCTTGGCGCCCTGCGCCTGGGCCGCCCTGATCTGGTCGAGCCGTTCGCGGCGGTGCGCGATGTAGCCGTCGAGCGCCCCGATCGGATTGGGCAGCACCGGGCCGTGCCCAGGCAGCAGCGCCTGAGCCTCCAGTTCCTCGGCCGCCTTCCTGAGGACGTCCAGGCTGCGCAGGTAGTCGGCCAGGCCGCCGTCGCGGGCGATGATCGTGGTGCCGCGCCCCAGGACCGTGTCGCCCGTGAGCATCGCCCGATCCTGCGGCAGCCAGAAGCACAGGGAGTCGAAGGAGTGGCCTGGCGTGCCGTACACCCTGATCTCCAGGTCGTCGACGGTCACCACGTCGCCGCCGGCCAGCCCCTCGCTGCCCAGCCGGTGCTTGGGGTCCAGGGCGCGGACCGGGGCGCCGACGAGCTCTGCGAAGCGCCTGGCGCCGCCGCTGTGATCGACGTGACCGTGGGTGAGCAGGATCTCGGTGACCCTGCGCCCCCGCAGGTGATCGGCGACGCGGCGTAGGTGGGCCTCATCCTCGGGGCCGGGGTCGACGACGACGGCGTCACGGGTGCCGATGATCCAGGTGTTGGTGCCGTCCAGCGTCATCAGCGACGGGTTGGGCGCCAGCAGGTTCTCGGCGTGGTCGGTGCGGGAGCCGTCGGGCGAATCGAGGGGAATGTGCAGGCCGCTCATCAGGTCATCAGCCGCATCTCGCCATCCACCTCGACGGCCCTGGGGAGGATGGTGACGATCTCGCGCTCGGCCGCCAGCACCGACTCCACGCTGTCGTGGGCGGCCAGCTCGCTGAGCGTCTGGTAGGTGGGAGGCATCAGGAAGATCTTCCCCTCATGGGCCAGCTCGATCGCCTCGGCCGGGCGCTGCCACGCTACCTGGTCGGCCTCGCCTCCCACGTCCCGGGTGCGCTGCCCGGCGGGCAGCACCGCGACGAAGAACCGGGTGTCGAACCGGCGGAGCTCGAGCTCCGGCGTGATCCAGTGAGCCCACGGCTTCAGCAGGTCCGAGCGGAGCACCAGCCCCCGCTTGGCCAGGAAGTCGGCGAAGGCCAGGCTCCGATCGATCAGGGCCAGCCGGTCGGCCTCCCAGTCGTCGCCGGTGGTGTCCTCGACCACGGAATCCGGCCCCGGCCCCGCAAGCAGCACCCCGGACTCCTCGAAGGTCTCCCGTACGGCGGCGCACACCAGGCCGCGCGCCGTACGCTCGTCCGCGGTAAAGGCCTCGCCCCACTGCGCGGGCGTGGGGCCGGCCCAGGCGACCGAGTGGTCCGCGTCGCGCGGATCCACCGAGCCGCCGGGGAAGACGTAGGCCCCGGCGGCGAAGGCCATCGTGGTCTTGCGCCTGAGCAGGTAGACCTCGGGTCCGGGTCGCAGGATCACCACCGTGGCGGCATCGCGCGGCGTGACCGGCTCCAGATGGCCCGCGTTGATCTCCCTGGCTCGATCGGCTAGTTCCTGCGGCAGCACGATTCCCGACACCAGACCTCCTTCTAGAACATCACTCGGTCATGGTGACATATCCGGGTATCAGCTGACTTCTGCGATCAACTCCACTTCGACGGAAGCGTCCAGCGGCAGCGCCGCGACGCCCACCGCGCTGCGCGCGTGCACGCCCTTGTCGCCGAAGACGTCGCGCAGCAGCTCGCTGGCGCCGTTGCCGACACCCGGCTGACCGGTGAAGTCCGGGGCGCTGGCCACGAACACGACGACCTTGACGATCCTGTTGACCCGCGACAGCTCGCCCACCTGAGCCTTCAGCGCGGCGATGGCGTTGAGCGCGCAGATGCGGGCGTGGCCCTGCGCGTCCTCGGGCGTGACGTCGGCGCCGACCTTGCCGGATCCGACCAGCTTCCCCTCGACCATCGGCACCTGGCCGGAGGTGTAGACGAGAGTGCCGGTCTGCACGGCGGGAACGTAGGCGGCCAGCGGCGGCACGACCTCGGGCAGCGTCAGCCCGAGCTCCGCGAGCTTCTCCTCCGGATTCACTGCTTCTCCCTCTTGAAGTAGGCGACGAGCTGCTCGGGGTTGGCGCCCTGCAGGATCTGCACCAGCTCCCAGCCGTCGGCCCCGAAGTTGTCCAGGATCATCTTGGTGTTGTGGATCAACACCGGAGCCGTGAGGTACTCCCATTTCTTCATGCGAGTCAGCCTAGTGAGGGAGCGCACGGAGTCAGTAGCGAGGCAACGGCGAGGCAGGCGCCACTGTGACGAATCTCAAAGGCCCGTGCCAACGTTTCGGCAAGTGACCGTTCGGTAGCCTTCAGGAGTGGAGTCCCGCGACACGGATTGGGACGGCGTGCGGCTGCACGTCGTGACCGGCAAGGGCGGCACCGGCAAGACCACCGTCGCCGCCTCACTCGCCCTGGCCCTGGCCTCCGGTGGCCGCAAGGTGCTGCTCGTGGAGGTCGAGGGCAGGCAAGGCATCGCGCAGATCTTCGACCTGCCGCCGCTACCCTACGAGGAGCGCAAGATCGCGGTGGCGCCCTCGGGGGGCGACGTCTACGCGCTGGCCATCGATCCCGAAGAGGCCATGCTCGACTACATGGAGATGTTCTACGGCATGCGCCGCGCGGGCCGCGCGCTGACCAAGATGGGCATCGTCGACTTCGCCACCACGGTCGCGCCCGGATTCCGCGACGTGCTGGTCACCGGCAAGACCACCGAGGCCGTGCGCAGGCGCGGCAGGGACGGCAAGCGCGTCTACGACGCCGTGGTGCTCGACGCGCCCCCGACCGGCCGCATCACGCGTTTCCTGAACGTCACCCAGGAAGTGGCCGGGCTGGCCAAGGTGGGCCCGATCAAGAACCACTCCGACCTGGTCAGCAAGGTCGTGAAATCCCCGGAAACAGCCGTGCACTTCGTCACGCTGCTCGAAGAGATGCCCGTCCAGGAGACGCTCGACGGGCTCACCGAATTGCGCTCGGCCGGACTGCCTCCCGGCGGGATATTCATCAATATGGTGCGGGATTCTCTGCTTCCCCAAACTGCTCTTGACACGGCTGTCAAGGGCCGATTCGACCTTGGGGAGCTCGCCCTCGGGCTCAAGGCTGCGGGTCTGGCAGACAGCCACGACGCGGCAGCCGTCGCCGAGGCCCTGGCGGAGGAGGTGGCCGAGCATGCCCGCCGTACCGAGCTGGAGAAGGACGAGCGCGAGTCACTGACCGCGGCGAACCTGCCCAGCTACGACCTACCGCTGCTGGCCGACGGGGTGGACCTGGCGGGGCTGTACGAGCTGGCCGAGAGCATGCGCACCCAAGGAGCAGCGTGAAGAAGCCCG
Organism: Nonomuraea sp. NPDC050536; assembly: GCF_044457685.1. Taxonomy (NCBI): domain Bacteria; kingdom Bacillati; phylum Actinomycetota; class Actinomycetes; order Streptosporangiales; family Streptosporangiaceae; genus Nonomuraea; species Nonomuraea sp. NPDC050536. The sequence continues at coordinate 111,971 of NZ_JBITHD010000016.1, read as the reverse complement.
CGGTCCTCGACATCGACGCGATCCTGGACGACAACGGCACCCGGATCGTGGTGTGCTGCGGCGCCGGCGGCGTGGGCAAGACCACCACGGCGGCCGCCCTGGGCCTGCGCGCCGCCGAACGCGGCAGGTGCGCGGTCGTGCTGACCGTCGACCCCGCGCGGCGCCTGGCGCAGTCGATGGGGCTGACCGAGCTCGACAACACCCCGCGCCTGGTCGTGGAGAGCGAGAACGGCGGGCAGCTGTTCGCCATGATGCTCGACATGAAGCGGACCTTCGACGAGATCATCGAGGCCCACGCCGACCCCGAGCGGGCCAAGCAGATCCTGTCGAACCCCTTCTACCAGTCGCTGTCGTCCAGCTTCGCGGGCACGCAGGAGTACATGGCCATGGAGAAGCTGGGCCAGCTGCGCCGCTCCGACGAGTGGGACCTGATCATCGTCGACACCCCGCCATCGCGCTCGGCCCTGGACTTCCTCGACGCGCCCGAGCGGCTGGGCCGCTTCCTGGACGGCCGGTTCATCCGCCTGCTGACCGCGCCGGCCAAGGCCGGGGGGCGCAGCGCGTTCAAGCTGCTCAACGTGGGCTTCGGGCTGGTGGCGGGGGCCATGACCAAGCTGCTCGGCGCCCAGGTCATCAAGGACCTGCAGACGTTCGTCTCCGCGCTCGACGCGGTGTTCGGTGGGTTCAGGCAGCGCGCCGAGATGACCTACAAGCTGCTGCAGGCGCCCGGGACGGCGTTCGTGGTGATCGCGGCGCCGGAGCGGGACGCGATGCGCGAGGCGTCCTACTTCGTCGAGCGCCTGGCCGAAGAGCGCATGCCGCTGGCAGGCCTGGTGGTCAACCGGGTGCACCTGTCGCCCGCGACCAAGCTGTCGGCGGCCCGCAGCGCGGCGGCGGCCGAGGACCTGGAGTCGCGCGGCGAGCACGAGCTCACCGCCGCGGTGCTGCGCCTGCACACCGGCAGGATGCAGCTGGCAGCTCGGGAGGCACGCGAGCAGGAGCACTTCGTCTCCGCCCACCCCACCGTGCCGGTCGCCCAGGTGAAGGCGATGTCCGGTGACGTCCACGATCTCGACGGCCTCCGCGAGATCGGCGAGCTCCTGGCCCAGGCATAGCGGTGCGGCCGGAGGCATGCCCCCGGCCGCACCGCCTAGGCCGGCTCAGCCCGCGATCAGCTCGTTGGTCCGTTCGTACTCTTCCTTGGCGGACTCGAGCAGCTCACGCCACGAGTCCACGTCAGGCCGCCGCCTCAGCAGGGCCCGTCGCTCCCGTTCAGTCATACCGCCCCACACCCCGAACTCGATGCGGTTGTCCAACGCATCAGCGAGGCATTCGGTACGGACCGGGCACCCTCGGCAGATCAGCTTCGCCCTGTTCTGTGCGGCGCCCTGGACAAACAGAGCGTCCGGGTCCGCACCTCGACAGGCGGCACGGGAGGTCCAATCCGTGATCCACATTTTTCGACCCCACTCCCCTTAGGTGGTCAGTCGTCATTTGGGGCCGACGGGCGCGGGCGCCGAGCCTCCGTATTCAGTTGCCGCAGAGGAGAACGTACGCAACTACACGTTCGGGCCGACAGACCCCAGAGGACCAATTTCTCGCCCGTCTGTTGACCGGGAATGACTAGTCACCCCCGTCAGTCAAGGCGAAATGGGGTTCGGTTACCGATAACGCCACTCTTTCCGCGTACCCTAGGGTCTGTGCAAGCTCAGGGCAAAGATCGTTCCTCACCCGTCTTGAATGTCGTGCGGCTGGTCGCCGCCGGCGCGGCCGCGGGCGTGTTGACGGCTGCCATCGCCCTTCCTGCTGTCGGCGGCGCCGGAGTGGCCGCCAAGACCGGTATGCAGGAGCTCAACCTCAAGCCGGAGGACCTCAACGAGCCTCCGCTGCCCGAGCGCACCAAGCTGGTCGACGCCACCGGCAAGAAGATCGCCGAGTTCTACTACGAGAACCGCCAGTCGGTGACGCTGGACAAGGTCGCCCCGATCATGCGCACGGCGCTGATCTCGATCGAGGACTTCCGCTACTACCAGCACGGCCCGATCGACGTCGAGGGTACGGGTCGCGCCCTGATGAAGAACTTCACCGGCGGCGGCGTGGTCCAGGGCGGCTCCTCCATCACGCAGCAGTACGTCAAGCAGGTGCTGCTCAACGCGGCCGAGACCCCCGAGGAGCAGGCGGCGGCCATCGCCCCCACGCTCTCCCGCAAGCTCAACGAGCTGCGCTACGCCATGGCGATCGAGAAGAAGTACTCCAAGGACCAGATCCTGGAGAAGTACTTCAACATCGCCTACTTCGGCGCCGGCGCGCACGGCGTCCAGGCCGCGGCCAAGCGCTTCTTCGGCAAGTCCGCCGCGGACCTGGATCTGTCCCAGGCGGCCACGCTGGCGGGAGCCGTACAGAACCCCAACAGGACCGACCCCAACGTCAGCAAGCAGTCCAGGGCGCTGCTGCTGGCCAGGCGCAACGTCGTCCTCGACAGGATGGCCCAGCTCGGCAAGATCACGCCGCAGGACGCCGCGGCGGCCAAGGCCAAGCCGCTGGGGTTCAAGGACGTCAAGGTGGCCGGCGGGTGCGAGGCCAGCCAGTACCCCTACTTCTGCCTCTACGTCCAGAACGACATCCTCAACAACGACGACTTCGGCAAGACGCCCAAGGAGCGGCTGCGCCTGCTGCAGCGCGGCGGTCTGACAATCAAGACGACGATCGACCCGAAGATGCAGGAAGCGGCCGAGAAGGCGATCAAGAAGTACGTCTTCAAGTCCGACAAGCAGGTCGCCTCGCAGGCGATGATCGTGCCCGGCACCGGCGAGATCAAGGCGATGGCGGCCTCGCGCCCCTTCGGGCGCGACAAGAAGGACAACGAGATCAGCTACAACGTCGTGGCCGACGCGGCGCACGGCGGAGGCGGCGGCTTCCAGCAGGGTTCGACGGCCAAGGCGTACACGCTGGCCACGGCGCTGGAGGACGGCTACAAGTACAACGACGGCTTCCCCGCCTCCTCCTTCCGGGCCGGCGGCTACAGCGACTTCAGGAACTGCAAGGGCGACCGGGTCGGCGACCCCTCGGCCACGATCAACAACTCCAGCGAGAGCGAAGGCGGCTTCAAGACGCTCCAGACCGGCACCTGGGGCTCGGTCAACGCCTTCTTCATGCGCCTGGAGCAGAAGGTCGGGCTCTGCAAGGTCGTCAAGATGGCCAAGCGACTCGGACTGCACCGCTCCGACGGGCAGAAGCTCGGCGAGTACGAGACGTTCACGCTCGGCATCAACGAGGTCGACCCCGTCACCGTGGCCAACTCCTACGCGGTCTTCGCCTCCCGCGGCCAGTACTGCAGGCCCCTGGCTATCACCGAGGTCACCGACAGGAACGGCAAGGTGACCCAGTACAAGCCGAAGTGCTCGGAGGTCCTGGAGCCCGAAGTCGCCGACGCCGTCAGCGGCATCCTGCAGGGCGTGTTCACCAAGGGCACCATGAGCGGGGTCGGCGGCATCGGCCGCGACGCCGCCGGCAAGACCGGGACCACCGACGAGTACATGACCGCCTGGTTCGCCGGCTACACGCCGAACCTGTCCTCGGCGGTCAGCGTCGGCGACCCCCGCGGCGCCTACAAGCACCCGCTGCGCGGCGTCACCATCGGCGGGCAGTACTACGGCAGCGTCTTCGGCGCCTCCATCCCCGGCCCGATCTGGAAGGCCGCGATGCTCAAGGCTCTGCAGGACGTCGAGCCCGCCAGCTTCACGCCGGTCGACAAGTCGCGCTTCGGCGGCTGCGGCGACAACTGCGCGCCCAAGGAGCCGAAGAAGAAGGACCCGCACGACCCGAACGCCGACCCGTTCGACCCGTTCAACCTGGGCGACCCCAACGCGGACCCCAACGGCAACGGCCACGGTCGCGGCCACGGCCACGGCGGCACCACCCCGATCACCCCGGCCAACTGACCGACGCGAAAGGCCTCCGCTTTCCGCGGAGGCCTTCTCTCTTCTCTACGGCGGGCCTGTGATCGAACCACCTGGGTGGCCTACCGTGCGCTCGTCACGGCGAGCGAGCCGTGAGCCCTCACGACCGGCCAGGACAGAGGCCCGCTGACGTCGGCGCGTGCGCGGTGGGGTGGCTTGCCGTACCTCCGCGTCAAGCGGAAAGCCGCGCACGGACGATAGCCGCCACCCTGCCTCCCTCGGCGCGGCCGGCGACCTTGGGGTTGACGGCCTTCATGACCTGGCCCATGGCCTGCGGGCCGGAGGCGCCCGTCTCGGCGATGGCCTCGTCCACCAGCTTGCCGAGCTCATCGTCGGACAGCTGGGCGGGCAGGTACTCCTCCAGTACCGCCTGCTCGTCGAGCTCGGCCTGGGCCTGCTCGGTGCGACCGGCGTTGCCGAACGCCTCCGCGGCCTCGCGGCGCTTCTTGGCCTCCTTGGTCAGCACCTTGACGACCTCGTCGTCGGACAGCTGCCTGGCCTCCTTGCCCGCGACCTCCTCCACGTTGATGGCGGCCAGGGCCATGCGGATCGTGCGGAGCCGGAGCTCGTCCTTGGCCTTCAACGAGACCGTCAGGTCGGCCTTCAGCTTGTCCTTCAATGCGCTCATGCGGTCCATCTTGCCGCGTGACCGGACCCCTTCGTGCCGGATGTCAGGCATCATGAGTGGGTGAGGAAAGCCGTAGCTGTGCCTTTGTCCCTGCTCGGTCTCGGCGTGGCCGGGCTGGGCTACGCCTCCGTCATCGAGCGCAACACCTTCCGGCTGCGCCGATTCGACGTGCCCGTGCTGGCCAGGGGGCAGCGTCCCGTGCGCATTCTCCACCTGTCGGACCTGCATCTGACGCCGCGCAGGACCATGCTGATCAACTGGGTCCGCTCGCTCGGCGCGCTCGAGCCGGACCTGGTCGTCAACACCGGCGACTCCATCGCGCACCCCGACGCGGTTCCCTCACTGCTGCACGCGCTCGAGCCGCTCCTGTCGCGCCCCGGCCTGTTCGTGTACGGGTCCAACGACCTCTACGCGCCCAAGCCCAAAAACCCGGTGCGCTACCTGTACCGCACCTCCAAGACCAACCGCCGCCAGCACGTGCCCACGCTGCCGTGGGAGGAGCTCGGCGCCGGCATGGCGGCCGAGGGCTGGCTCGACATGAACAACACCACCGCCAACGTCAAGGTCGGCGACCTCGACGTCGCGGTGGCGGGCATCCACGACTCCCACATCGACCGCGACCGCTACGACCTGGTGGCCGGCCCCGCCCCCGCCGACGCGGACCTCCGATTGGGCGTCATGCACTCCCCCGAGCCTCGCAACCTCACCCGCTTCGCCGCCGACGGCTACCAGCTCCTGCTCGCCGGCCACACGCACGGCGGGCAGCTCTGCATCCCCTTCTACGGCGCCCTCGTCACCAACTGCGGCCTCGACCGGGCACGCGTCAAGGGCCTGCACCGCCACGACTCGGCCTGGCTGCACGTCTCGGCCGGGCTCGGCACCTCGCCCTACGCCCCGGTCCGCTTCGCCTGCTACCCGGAGGCGTCCCTGCTGACCCTCGTTCCCCGGCGCTGAGGCGGTCACAAGTACCGCCGGAGTCCGCTAGACTTTCCCAAGCACGCGCAAGTAGGGCGTGCACCGGGGTGTAGCGCAGCTTGGCAGCGCGCTTCGTTCGGGACGAAGAGGTCGTGGGTTCAAATCCCGCCACCCCGACAGGTTTTCGCCAGGTAGAGGGCTTGATCCGCTAAGCGGGTCAGGCCCTTTTCCGTATCTGGAAGTCGATAGGAGCCAATCGGGGAGCCACCTCACTCGGACTCAACCCGTCGGCTTGTCGCCGAAGATTGTGTTCATGGTGTGGGCGCCCTTGGTGATCACCGGCTTGAGCTGGTGCCGGTAGACCGCTTCCGTGACGCTGGCGTGACAGCCGCATGCGCCGGCTGGACATCGCGCGGGATGTCCTGATGTAGTTCCGCTCGTGGGGAATCCTTCGCTTCCTAGTCGGCGGCGACAGCGTAGGGCCGTCAACATCGCTACGATCATCGGCTTCTCGCTCATCGGTATCCGTCTCGCAGCTATCCCGCTTGGGAATCCGCTGGACCACGGCGAGGTCCTTTTCTATCCCTGCATCGCTCTCGGTCTGGCAACCGGTTGGCTTGTGAACCGGTACCGCACCGGTCCACCACGCCCTCGCAAGAAGTACCGCAAGTAGTAGCCCTCGGGGCAATGGCCAGGCCGTCTTCGTAGTCACGCAGCACTTCCTTGAGCTTGGCCTTGGCCTCGCTCTTGGTCTTGCCGCTCCCCCGCTTCACGATGCGCTTTCCGTCGGGCACGAACCCAAGGCTGGCGGTTGCGATCCAGCGCTGGCGCTTGTCGTCCCAGTGGAGACCGCCGTCTCCCCTGCTGCGTCGCTTGGTCATCAGGCTGCTTCCTCTGCTTCCTTTTCGAGTAGGGCGATGTAGGCGCGAATGCCGTTGGGCGTGATGAGGCGGGCGCGTCCCTGCGTGACTGATGGAAGGCGTCCCGTCCGGATCTGGTCGTAGATCACCGTGCGGCTCATGCGGAGAAGCCGCATCGCGTCGGTCACGCGGTAGAGCTGGGTGTCGTCGAGCCGGATCCTCTTCCGTTGAGGCTTCTCCTCATCGGCAGGGACGGAGGGTACGGCTGTCGAGGTGCGATGTCCCTGCGGGTCCGGCCGCATCGGACCTGTTCAATACCGGTCCGGGGACTTGCGGGACGCCGGGGACGCTTCCGGGAGCCCCCATCCCTGGGAGGCGGTAGCGTCCGGCGGCGTCGGCACAGAGTTGGCTGTCGTTGGCCATGCGCTGACATGCCTTCTTGACGGTCTCGTACGGCATGGCCAGCGCTTCGGCGATGACGGGTGCTGGCGGAGATGGCGCATGATGGCCGCGCGGGTGGCTCCGAGGGTGTGATCCTCGGGCGGGAGATCCTTCGGAGGGACGCGGGGGCGGAGAGAGTGTCTGAGGGGCCTCGGAGATTCCGGACAGCGTCTGCTGCTCTGACTTACGCTGCGGTTCGTGCTCCAGCGCGACGGGCGACCATGCTCGGCCTGGTGAGGCCTGGTCCGCACGTAGCACCAGTGCTGTGGACGCTTCGTCGTGGTCGCGAGTATGACCTGCGAACCACATGGAACGGCCAATGGCGGCAACCCAGCGGCCTTCAGACCACTGTCGTCACTGGCCGTTCCGTTGTTGCTCAGCCGAGTCCGGCTTCGATCTGTCAGGGAGTGGGCGGTTCCGCAGCCCCGGGCCGGTGGGGTGCAGCCGCCGAGCGGGCGCGGGCCTGCCGGGCGAGGTCGCCGAACAGTTGCGCCGGCGGCACGATCTGGCCCTCCTTGCCGATCGGTGAGGGCGCCAGCGGTACCAGCAGGTCGGTGGCCGGTGAGTGCAGCCACAGCGCCATCAGGTACAGCGAGGGGATCCGCAGCAGCCGTAGCTCGAATGGGCCCTTCTCCACTTGCGGCAGCGCCCGGGCGGCCTGTACGGCGGTGGCGGTGGCGCCCACGAACCGGCCCTCGGTGAACTGCGCCGGCTGCGGGGTGCCGTCCGGGGCCTGTGTGGTCTCGGCGCTGGCGATCACGTCTCCGCCGGCTGTGACCAGGTAGCGCCAGCCCACCGGCTGGGCTGCGTCCAGGCCGGCGCCGGACTCGATGTCGTCGAGTCCGATCGTGAAGACCTGGTGCGGAGTGGATACCTCGAGCTGGTCCCGTTCGGCGAGGCGCAACGCCTGGGTGGAGAACCGGGAGTCGCCGGCCAGCGCGCGGAGCTTGGACTGGACTGTCTCGGGGACGCCGGCCGGGGGAGCAGGCATGTGCAGTGGCATTGGCTTTCTCCTTACCGCTGGGTCCGGTAGGTGTGGGTCCAGGTTCCCGCACCCTGGTAGTTGTTGCGGAAGGTGTCGTACGGCACGTCGGAGTCGCCGGCCCAGGGATCGGCCACGCTGACGTACTCGACCCCGTTGGCGTCGTGGAAGCGTCCGCGTACGACCACGGCGTGGCCGCCGCCGCCGGCCCATCCGATACGTACCCCGATCGGGCTGGTCGCCAGCAGTTCGGCGCGGATTTGGTCGAGGCTCAGTGCGCCCGCTAAGACGTCACGGAAATGCCCGACCCGGGTCAGCGCCGTGTTCACGAACCATGGCTGGTTGCAGCTGTTGGCATCGGATGCGGCCGGGCCGCAACAGGTGTTGAGGCCGCGCTCGGCGTTGACCAGCGAACACTGGGTCCACGCGGTGGCCGGGTCGTAGAAGACCGCGACGCTGACCGAGGTGGCCGACCAGCACCATTGGGTCTGCTGCTGGTGCTGCATCGCGAAGTTGAGGCGCTGATCGCCCAGGGCGAGGAAGAACTTCTCGTACGGCCCGGGGCTGCCGTACTGGCAGTTGACCGTTCCACCGCCGGGGCCGGTGTAGGAGGTCACCGCAGAGCCGTCCATCCGCAGGTACACGTTGGGGAAGGCGGCCGACTCCAGCGCGACCGAACCGTCGGCCTGGTCGCGTACTCGGTACTTCTCCCAAGGCCCGGCGCCGCCGTACTGGCAGTTGACCCTCCCGCTGCCCGGGGCGGTGAAGGAGGTCACGCCAGAGCCGTTCATGCGCAGGTGAACCTTCGGGAAGGCGACCGACTCCAGCGCGACCGAACCGTCGGCCTGGCTGTGGACCCGGTAGCTCTCCCATGGACTTGGGGGACCGTACTGGCCGTTGACTGTTCCGCTGCCGTCGTCGGTGGCGGTGGTCACCGCAGAGCCGTCCATGCGTAGATGCACGTTGGGAAAGGCTGCGGACTGGATCGTGATCGGCGTGTCCCCGAGTGCTGCCAGATCGGCTGCCTTCAGCGCCATGATCGCCTCCCTTTTCCTGGATGGAAATTGCCGCTCGGGTGGGTGGAACGGGTCTCACTAGGCGAGGAAGAACCGGGCACTGCGGGAAACCCTGGCAGGCAGGCGCAGCGACCCCGCTCGTCCTCACGGTGTGGCCTCCCCAGCATCCGCCGACCCGGCCGCCGGGTCACCAGCCGGACCCTGTCCATCTCCGGACACCTGCGCGGTGACGGTGACCACCGGGGCGTGCGCGGGCCCCGCTCCTGCTGTTCCCAGATGCCAGGCATAGAGCGGGCGACGTGCTGAGACAAGGTGTCGGAGGCCTGACCTCTACGAGAACGGGTCCATGTACGGGCGGTCTTTCACCCGGTCATAGATGCGGCGCAACCACGGCTGCCGAACCGACGCCAGTCGCTCTAGTGTGCTGAGGAACACCCGCCCATCAGGACGGAAGGGACTGTGCGGCAGCAGCGGCGGATCATCACGGCGAACGCTTGCAGGCATCCCGTACGCCGCCGGGATGAGCCGCCGATCATCGTTGAAGGCCATGTACGTCCATACGTCCGCGGCCAGCGGCACCACCGCTCCTGCGTCGCACGGCCATACCGCACCGGTCTGCGGATGCCGCGGCACCAGGGCGATGTCCGTGATCGCGGCGGACAGGCCGGGCCCGGCCAGGACGAGGTGTCGTTCCGGTGGCCCCGGAGGGAGCAGACTGTCGATCGCCCGGCGAAACGCCTCTGCGACCGGCCCTTCAGGGACGGACACGCGCTTACCATCCGAGACCGCCAGCAGGTGCGCCAGTGCCACCGCGACCGCGGCCTCCCACAGCGGGCTCCAGAAACCAGGCGGATCAACGGGCGGCGCGCTCGGCAGCTCCGCCCAGTCAATCACCCGCTGGACGGGGCCATCGACTGCGACAGGACACACGGCGCCCGGCTCCAGCCACACCACCTGCCAGAACCCGCAGTCGTCGATGCGGGTCGCCACCGGACAGCCGCACCCCGCGCACGCCAGGTTGGGACCGTACTGCCCGTCCCAGCCACAGCAGCAGCCACCTAACCGCTCCGGGATGAAGATGGTTCCGCGGACGTCGCCCGGCGCGATCCCGATCCTGTTCGGGGGGCCCGAGATGCTGTATGTCAGCAGTCGGACGCCATGCTCTTGCGGCTCGGGCTTCAATGGTTCCCAAGGCCGGCCGTCTCCAGGGTCCACCACGTACGTTCCTGGCTCCAGAAGACCGGGGAGAAGGCCATGGCCGTACTTCTGGCGAGAATGGTCGGGAAGCACCACCCGCGCCACCCTCTCGGTCGTCACGGCGCCGCACCCCGCACAGGCGAAAACGACCAAGCAGCCTCCTTCGTCGGAACAATGCGATCATGGTGGCACAAAACCTCGATGTCGCTGTGCCGCAGGATCTGCCGTACGGACAGGTCCGCCGGAGAGCATCTGGAACGGGAGGTGCAGGCGGTCGACGACCTCCTGCTGGTAGTCCGTGTCCTGGCTGGACAGGCCGTACACCGCCGAAGCCCCGGCGGCCAGCAGGTCCTGGTGGTGGTCGCGGAAGCCGCATGCCTCCGGCGTGCAGCCGCGGGCCCCTGGGATCGCGTCCCAGCCCTCGGGCATGTCGACGCCGGGGCGGCCGGTGAGGGGATAGATGTACAGGACGGTACGGCCGGGGCCGAGCGCGTCGAAGGACACGGAGAGGCCGGCCGTAGCGGGGAACCCGAGGTGCGGCAGCCGGGTGCCGGGCAGGTGGTCGGCGGCGCCGTCGTCCTCGGGGACGGGCAGGTCGGCGGGAAGCGAGAGGTAGGTCATCGGCTCCTCCTGGAGATGGCGGCCTCGTGTATCCGCGTGCCTCTCATCACCTGCGACGCTAACCCTTGCCTCTGAGGGCGGAGTCAAGGCCGTCGAGGATCGTCTTCAGCCCGAACTCGAAGGGGTCCTGCCCGTCGTCCATGGCGGTGGCGCGGGCGCGCAGCCTGGGGTACTGCTGCGCGATCTCGGTGATCTGCGCGATGGTGTCGCGCACCTGCTGCTCCTCGTCGGCCCCGGTACGGCGCAGCCGAGCCCGCCAGGCCGACTCCGCCGCCTCGCCCTGGGCGGCGCCGATGGCGAACATCAGGACCGTGGCGGCGGCCTGGTCGGCGTCACCGCCGGAGAAGCCGGCGCTCTCGTAGACGGTCAGGCAGTGCTCGTCGTAGCGGGCCTTGTTGGGGCCGTAGATGAGGTGCGTGCTCATGGCGGGGATCAGCCAGAAGTGCCGGGTGATCATCGCGTGGGCGCCCCTGGCCAGCGCGGCGGCGGCCTCCCGCCAGCCGAGCGCGTCGAGGTCCGGCAGCTCGATCTCGCCGAAGACGTGGTCGGCGGCCAGCACGACGAGCGTGTCCTTGCCCTTGACGTGGTGGTACATCGCTGTCGCCGCCGAGCCCAGCTGGGCGCCCAGGCGCCGCATGTTCAGCCCGTTGACGCCCTCGGCGTCCAGGACCTCGACGGCGGCACGGACGATCTGGCCCCTGGTGAGGGTGTCACGCGGCATGGTCCCAGGATATCGAGCAGCACTTGCACTTAGTTCAAATCGATGCCTACATTTGCACTAAGTTCAAATCCAGAGGAGCCGTCGTGAAGAAGGTCATCGCCGCCGCCACCGTGCAACTGCTGACCGTGGTGCCGTTCCTGCTCGGCACCTTCGTCGTGCTGACCTACGGCGCCGGCGCGGAGCGGGCAGCCGAGGCGGAGGTCGTCAGGCAGGGGTTCCCCGCCGGGATCCTGGCCGAGAACGGCGTCAGCTTCGGCGGGAGCGAGGGGCTGGCCATCGTGCTCGCCCTGATCCTGGTGGTCCTCGCGCTGCTCAACCTGGCAGGCAAGCGGATCGGCCCGATCCTGTCGTGGATCTTCCAGCCCGTCCTGCTCGTCATGGGCGTCGTCATCATCCCGAGCCAGCTGTTCACGGAGAAGCTCCTGGCGCAGGTGCCGGCGTTCGCCCGTCTCGACGTGCACGCCCTGGTCGAGGCGGCCTCCGGCGTCATGCCCGGCTGGCTGCCCTACGCCACCGTGGCCAAGCTCGTCCTGACCACAGCCGGATCCGTCGCGGTGATCGTGCTGCTCGCCCTCCCATCGTCGCGAAGGGAGTTTCACACTCCGTGAACGGGTAACGGGACCTGTTAGGAAGGGGTGGACTGGCCATGCTGCTCATCGATCGTGAATGCGTCCGGCGGCTGCTCGAGGCCACGGATCCCGATGCCGTCCTGATGTTCGTCGAGGGCGAGTGCCTGGTCGTCCCCGCGGCGCGGGTGGACGAGGCGCACCGGAGCCTGGTCGTCGTTCATCGCACGGACGTGGCCAAGCTGCTTCCTGGCGAGGACTTCACCGATGACGACCTCGACCAGGTCGCGAGTCGCCTGGACAACGTCGTACGGGACCTCGGAGCGTGAACCTCACGAGGCCTCCGGGATGACGAAGCAGGAGGCGTGCATCATCTCCTGCTCCGCGACCGCCGAACGGGCAGCGGTCGCCAGCGGCTCCCCCGTGCCCGGATTGCGCGCTACATGAGGGTGCGCGCCGCTGGAGATCTGGAAGCGGAGCCGGTGACCCCTGCGGAAGCGGTGCGCGGCCGGCCTCAGCCGGATCACGACCTCCTCCTGGTGGTCGTCGAGCCGGACGATCCCCTCGGTCACGTTCGTCGAGACGCCTGACGGGTCCACGTCGCAGAGCCGTACGAAGAAGTCCGTGTGCGCCAGCGAGGAGCGGACCCGCAGCTCGGCGCGGACCTCGCCGATCACCTCCAGGTCGCCCGCGAGCGGCTCGCCCGTGTAGACCAGCACGTCGGGGCGGGCCTCCAGCGGCCGGTTGTCCACCGGCAGGCCCTTGTCGTAGAGCGTCGGGCCGCCGATCGAGGGCGTCGGGTCGTCGGGGTCGTACCGGTAGCGGTCGGAGGTGTCGCCGGGGCGCTCCGACAGCCTGCCTCCGGGGGCCGGATGCCAGCGCCGCCCGGTCGAGGGCGGCGGCCATTCCCGCAGGTCGCGCCAGCCGCCACCGCCGGTCACGTTGATCCGCACCGGCCGCTCCCGCAGCGCGCCCGGCTCATCGAGCAGGTGCGCGCGGAACCAGCGCAGCGACTCGCCGACCATGATCATCATGGCTTCGATGGGGGCGCCGTGACTCCACGGGCCGATGGTCAGGTACGGCTGCCGCCCCGCGGCCTTCATGTCGGCGTAGTCGCGCAACTGCTCGGGCAGGAACAGGTCGTACCAGCCGGTTATGGTCTGGACGGGCGCGGCGGGGATCCTGCGGTGGTCGATGGCGGCCCAGTAGGCGGGATCCCGGTCGAGCCAGGTCTGGTAGTACGGGATCGGGTGGCCGACCATCATCCCGTCGAGGTCGCCGAGGGGCAGCTCGCCGTACATCTGCTCGAGCCGGCGTCTGGTGAACGGCGAGCGCAGCGCGTTCAGCGGGCGCTCCTGGAGGGCGGTGCTGACCGCCCAGCCGAGCGCGTCGCCGAGCGCGAAGCCGCCGCCCAGGTAGAAGTGGTCCTCGAAGGAGGCCGCGGTGACCTGCATGGACATGGCCTTGATCTCGGGCGCGTCGGCGATCGCCCACTGGGTGAAGCCCAGATAGCTGGCACCCCACGTGGCCAGCTTGCCGCCGTACCAGGGCTGCTTGACGAGCCAGTCGATCGTGGCCAGCCCGTCGCTCCGCTCGTGCACGAAAGGCTCGAACCGCCCATCCGAGCCGGAGGTCCCGCGCGTGCTCTGCACGAGTACCTGGAATCCCCGCTCCGCGAACAGCGTGGGGATCACGGAGAACGCCCCTGACCTGCCGTACGGTGTCCGGACAAGGATCACCGGTGCGCCCGGCTCCCCGTAGCGGTCGGCGAGCAGCACGGCGCCGTCGGGCATCGGAACCTTCACCCCTCGATCGGCGAACACCTTGTAGGTACGAGCACGAGGCAGGCGGTAGCGCCAGGCCAGGAGGCGGGTGATCAGGCTCATGTCCAGAGTCTGCCTTTTCGAGTCAACCCCTCGCGTCGGTGATGTGTCCTTGGGGAGGTGAACGATCCGACGTTCGAGAGTTTCGTGACGCAGCGCCTGCCGGCCCTGTTCCGGTACGCGCTCGCGCTCACCCGGGACCGGCATGACGCGGAGGACCTGGTGCAGGAGGCGTTGACGCGGACGGGGGCGCGGTGGCGGTCGGTGCGGCGCAAGGACGACCCGGAGGGGTACGTCCGCACGGCGATGCTGCGCCTGCTGACCAACCGGCGCAGGCGCAGGATGCGGGAGGTGAGCGTGGCCGCGCCGCCGGAGCCCTCGCTCGAGGACGCGGCGGTGGACCGGCTGCTGTCCGACGCGAGCCTGCGCACGCGGGTGGCCGCGCTGCCGCCCCGGATGCGGGCCGTGCTGGTGCTGCGCTACGTCGAGGAACGCAGCGAGCAGGAGATCGCCCAGCTGCTCGGATGCAGCAAGGGGACCGTCAAGAGCCAGGCCTCCAGGGCGCTGGCCAGACTTCGCGACGCGCTCGACACACAGGAGGTGGAGCATGGATGACCTGGAGCAGCGGCTGGCCACGATCCTGCGCGAGCCGATGGACGACGACGGCGGGCCGCCGACCGAACTGACCGGCCGGATCCACCGGGCGGTCAGAGTACGGCGGGTGCGCCGGCGGGCAGCGCTGGTCGCGGCGGTGGGCGGCGTGCTGGCCCTGGCGGTGGCGGTGCCCCTCTCGCTGAGGGGCGGGGACGCTCCGACCATGGCCCACATCGGTCCCACCCGGACCGTCACCCCGATGCCCGGCAATGCGGACATCGATCAGCTGCTCGGCGATTCCACTCCCCTCCCCATGGAGCTCACGCCCCAGGCCGTCGGCACCGACGGCACTGTCGTGGGATTCTTCTCCGACCACGGGGTGCAGGCGTTCAGCGCGGACGGCGAGCTCACGGACGTGGGGATCAAGTCGGTGACCGGGCTCGGCGCCGGAGACGGCCTGATCACCTGGACCAGGAAGACCGGCAAGTCCGCCGATCAGCTGTGCAGGGCCCCCAACGACGTCGACCACGTCATCAGCCCTCAGGGCACCGACCCCGCGCGGCAGATCTGGGTCGACCACGGGGTGGTCGTCGGCAGCGACGTGATGCGCCAGCCCTGGGTCGCCAAGGGGTGCTCGGCCCCCGGCAAGGTCGCGGGGACCCTCGACGCGGTGGCGTTCTCGTATCCGACGCTGTTCCTGGTCGACGCGGCCAACGACAAGAAGCTGCTGGAGTACGACGTCGACACCGGTTACGTCACGGTCAAGCATGAGCTGCCCGAGGGGGTCCGGGTGCAGACCATGGACAAGCCGGACCAGCGCTGGTACGGCGCGGCCACCAAGGACCACTTCGCCTGGGCGGCGGACGGAGTACTCCGCCTGGCCGCCAGAAACGCCCTGGACCAGGTGATCGTCCGGATCAAGATCCCGCAATCCGCCAAGGGGGCACGCATGACCGCGGGTAACAGATTGATCGCCTACACCACGGGCACCGAGTCGGTCGTCCTCGACCCGGCCACTCTCACGACCTACCGGCTGACCGGCTCCGCGTACGCGGCCGGCGACTGGCTGGTGTGGAGTGACGGTTCCGCCTACCAGCTGTCGCGGGTTCGTTGAGCCGCCTCCGTATGCTCCTGGCCTCGGTGCTGGTAGCGATACCTCCCGTAGCCAACCACCTGACCGGTCTGCGCCCGCTGTGGACCCAGGCGCTGCCGCGCGCCGTCCTCCACCCGCTGGCGCGGGCCGGTCTGCTGGACCTCTGGCTGCTGTTCGACCTGCTCGCGGCCTCCGGCGTCCTCGGCGCCCTCGCGGTCGTCGCCCTCGCCCGCGGCGCCCGCCTCCTGGCCACCACCATGCTCGCGCTGGTCGCCGCCCTCAGCCTCGCCACCCTCCTCACGGGCACCGCCACCCACGCCCTCTGGTACGGCACGGCCTACACAGCCGCCGCCGCCCTCGCCTACCACCGCCGCCCCTAACCCGCCCCCGGGACCGTCGTTGTGAGCCAGGTCTCGGGGATTTGTCTACTAAATTGGTAGGATATTATGGTTTTATAGCTCGAGTACCACTCATCCCCGCATGCCCCGAAAGGGTTGTACGCCCATGCCTTCACCCAGACTGCGCGTCTCAGCTGCCCTGCTCGCCGCCACCGGGCTCCTGTGCGCCTGTGGCTCGACCGAGGCGTCCAGCGGCGCCAAGGCCGGTGGGCAGCCCGCGTACGGAGGCACACTGACCTACCTCGAACACCAGCCGCCGACCTGCCTCTACCTGCCCGCCGCCGGGTTCTATCCGAACGGCGGCCTGCTCAACCAGCTCACCGACAAGCTCACCTGGCAGGACCCGAAGACGCTGAAGATCGAGCCGTGGATCGCCACCAAGTGGGAGATCAACGACGACGCCACGGAGTACACCTTCCACCTGCGTGACGGCGTCACCTTCAGCGACGGCACGCCGCTGGACGCCGAGAGCGTGGCCGCCGACTTCGACGTGTACGGCAAGGGCGACACCACTCTGAAGCTGCCGCCCGCCGAGTTCGTCAACAACTACGACCATAGCCAGGTGATCGACCCGCACACGGTCAAGTTCTTCTTCAACAAGCCCTCACCGGGATTCCTGCAGGGCACCTCGGTCATCGGCGCCGGCCTGGTCTCCAAGAAGACGATCACGCTGCCCTACGAGCAGCAGTGCCAGCTCAAGAACGTCATCGGCTCAGGCCCCTTCACGGTCGCCAAGCAGGTGATCGACAAGGAGGTCGACCTGGCGGCCCGCAAGGACTACAACTGGGCGCCGCCCGCCTCCAAGCACCAGGGCCGCGCCTACCTGGACCAGATCAAGGTCATCGTCACCCCCGAGGACAACGTCCGGGTGGGCGCCCTGACCTCCGGCCAGGCGGACTTCGTCCGCTACGTCCAGGCTTATGACGAGAAGACGGTGAAGGCGGCCGGTTTCACGATCTACGCCGAACCCACCAGGGGCGTCAACAACGGCCTCTACCTCCGCCCGACGAACAGCATCCTGAGCGACGTCCGCGTCCGCCATGCGCTGCAGAAGGGCACGAACATCAAGGAGGTGGTGGACACCCTCTTCACGCCCAGCTATCCGATCGCCACCAGCGTTCTCAGCCACCTGGCACAGGGCTACACCGACCTCTCCAGCCGGCTCACCTACGACCCGGACGCGGCCAACAAGCTGCTCGACGAGGCGGGCTGGGCCACCAAGGGCTCCGACGGCATCAGGACGAAGGACGGCAAGCCACTCCAGCTCGGCGTGTTCGTCTCGGGCCCGCAGCCGCTGTCCAAGCAGACCCTGGAGCTGGTCGCCCAGCAGTGGACCAAGATCGGCGTGAAGCTGGAGATCCGCCCCGCCGACTCCGGCACCCAGGCCGTCGACATCAAGAACGCCGAGAAGACCGCCATCCAGCACGGCATGGTGGGCCGCGCCGACCAGGACGTGATCAAGAGCCACTTCTCCAAGGAGAACCGTGACGTGATCCTGTCCGACGACAAGAAGCTCGAGCAGCTGCTCGGCGAGGAGTCGTCGGAGCCGGACGTCGCCAAGCGCAACGCCAAGGTGGCCGAGATCCAGCGCTACGTGCTGGACCAGGGCTACGCGATCCCGCTGTTCGAAGAGCCCCAGGTGTACGGCGGCGCGCCGTACATCCAGGGGGTGGCCTTCGAGGCGGTGGGCAGGCCCAGCCTCTACTCGGTGTGGCTGTCGAAGTGAGGTACATGCTCGGCAGGGTCGGCCAGGCGCTGCTGGTGCTGTGGGTCGCCTTCACCGTGGGCTACGTGCTCCTGCAGCTGCTGCCGGGCGACGCGATCCTGATCAAGTTCCAGAACCCGGAGCTGGGCCTGTCACCGCAGCAGATCGCGGAGATCCGCGCCGACTACGGCAAGAACGGCGCCGGTTACCTGCACACGCTGCTCGGCTTCCTGCACGGCGACTTCGGCTACTCCATCGACACCGGCACGCCGGTGATCGAGCGGCTGGGCGAGGCGCTGCCGCAGACGGCCAAGCTGGCCTCGGCGGGCTTCGCGCTGGCCGTCGTGATCGCGGTGCTGATCGCGTTCGCGGCGAGCTACAGCAGGCCGGCCTGGATCCGGGGGGCGCTGCTGTCGGTGCCGTCGCTGTTCATCTCGGTCCCGGCGTTCTGGCTGGGCATCCTGCTGATCCAGGTGTTCTCCTTCCGGCTGCGCCTGGTGCCCGTCATCGGCGGGAGCGAGGTGCAGCAGCTGGTGCTGCCGGTGCTGACGCTCGCCGTACCGATCTCCGCGCCGATCGCGCAGGTGCTGGCGCGCAGCCTGGACCAGGTCGCCACGCAGCCGTTCGTGGCAGTCGTGGCGGCCAAGGGCGCCTCGCGTGGCTGGATCCTGTGGCGGCATGTGGCGCGCAACGCGCTGCTGCCGACGCTGACGGTGGCGGGGCTGATGTTCGGCGAGCTGATCGCGGGCTCGGTCGTGACGGAGACCGTCTTCGGGCGTACCGGCGTCGGCCGGCTGACGGAGCAGGCGGTCAACGCCCAGGACACGCCGGTGATGCTGGCCGTGGTGGTGCTCGCCACCACTTCCTTCGTGATCATCAATCTGGTCGTGGACCTGCTGTTCCCGGTGCTCGACCCCCGGCTGAAGGCGGCGACGTGAAGCGGATCGGCCTGATCGTCTCCTGGCTGGCGGTCGCTCTCGTGATCGCGTGGGCGCTGCTCCCCGGCGTGTTCACCTCCTACGACCCTCTGTCGGGCATCCCGGCGCAGAAGCTGGCGCCGCCGAGCGCCGAGCACCTGTTCGGCACCGACGCGGTCGGGCGGGACCTGTTCGCCCGCGTGGTGCACGGCTCGGTCCACTCGCTGTCGGGCGCGGTCGTCGCGGTCGCGGTCGGCCTGGTGCTGGGCACGCTGCTCGGGCTGATCGCCGGATCGACGCAGCACATCTTCGACGCGATCGTGATGCGCGTCGTGGACGTGCTGCTGTCGGTGCCGGGACTGCTCCTGGCCCTGACGGTGATCATCCTGCTCGGCCCCGGCACGGTGCACGTGGCGATCGCGGTGGGCATCGGCTCGGTGGCCGCCTTCGCCCGGCTGTCGCGCTCGGAGGTGGTGCGCGTCAGGCACACCGACTACGTGGAGGCCGCCTTCGGCAGCGGCGGGCGCTTCCTGAGCGTGCTGTGGCGGCACGTGCTGCCCAACTCGCTCGGCCCGGTGGTGGCGCTGGCCGCGCTGCAGTTCGGGGTGGCCATCCTGGCGATCTCGACGCTCGGCTTCCTCGGCTACGGCGCCGAGCCGCCCACGCCCGAGTGGGGTCTGCTGATCTCCGAGGGCCGCAACTATCTGGCCACCTCGTGGTGGCTGACGTCACTTCCGGGAATCGTCGTGGTGACGGTGGTGCTCGCCGCGAGCAGGATCAGCCGGTCGATCGCGAAGGAGGGAGCATGAGCCTGCTCGAGGTCAGAAACCTGCGGGTGTCGTACGGCGGGCGCCCCGCGGTCCGCGGCGTCTCCTTCTCCGTCGAACCCGGCGAGGTGGTCGCGGTGGTCGGCGAGTCCGGCTCGGGCAAGACGACCACCGCCCATTCGATCATCGGGCTGCTGCCGCAGAACGGGCACGTCGAGGGCGGGCAGATCCTCCTGGGTTCCGCCGACGTCACGCGCTGGCCGGACAGGCGCATGCGGTCCGTCCGCGGCGCCCAGATCGGCCTGGTCCCCCAGGACCCGTCCAACTCCCTGGACCCGGTCAAGACGATCGGCAGCCAGATCGGCGAGGTCCTGCGCATCCACAAGCAGCGGGCGGGCGTCAAGGAGCGGGTCATCGAGCTGCTCCACAGGGTGGGCCTGCCGGATCCGGAGATCCGCTTCGGGCAGTACCCGCACGAGCTGTCGGGCGGCATGCGCCAGCGCGTCCTCATCGCCGCGGCCATCGCGCTGCGGCCGCGACTGATCATCGCCGACGAGCCGACCAGCGCGCTGGACGTCACCGTGCAGCGCCGCATCCTCGACCTCATCGACGACCTCAGGCAGGAGTACGGCACGGCCGTCCTGCTGGTGACCCACGACCTCGGCGTCGCGGCGAGCCGGTCGGACCGCCTGGTCGTGATGAAGGACGGCGTGATCGAGGAGCAGGGAGAGACCGCGTCGGTGCTGGCAGCTCCGCGGGCCGAGTACACCGGGCGCCTGCTCCGCGACGCCCCCGCCCTGTCGGTGCGCGACTTCCTGATCCCGCCCGAGACGGCGGACATCGCGATCGAGGCCCGCGACCTGGTCAAGGAGTTCCGCGTCGGGCGCAAGCCGTTCCGCGCGGTGGACGGGGTGTCCTTCGAGGTACCGCGGGGCACCACGCACGCCCTGGTCGGGGAGTCGGGCTCGGGGAAGACCACCACGGCCCGCATGGTGGCCCGCTTCGCCGAGCCCACCGCGGGCACGGTCACCGTCGCAGGGGCGGAGAACGGCTTCCGCCGGCACATGCAGCTGGTCTACCAGAACCCGTTCGGGTCGCTGGATCCCCGCCAGACGATCGCGCAGATCGTGGAGGAGCCGCTGCGCAACTTCAAACTCGGCGACAGGGCCGCCCGCCGTACCCGGGTGAGGGACCTGGTCGACCAGGTCGCGCTGCCCGCGGACGTGCTCACCCGCAAGCCGCGCGAGCTGTCGGGCGGGCAGCGGCAGCGGGTGGCGATCGCCCGGGCGCTGGCCGTCGATCCCGAGGTCGTGGTGCTGGACGAGGCGGTCTCCGCGCTGGACGTGACCGTGCAGGCGCAGATCCTGGGCCTGCTGACCGAGCTGCAGCGCGACCTGGGGCTCACCTACCTGTTCATCTCCCACGACCTGGCGGTCGTCCGGCAGATCTCCCACACCGTTTCCGTCATGAACAAGGGACGCATCGTGGAATTCGGAACCACACAGCGGGTCTTCACCGACCCGCGGCACGACTACACCCGCGAGCTGCTGGCAGCGATACCGGAGGCGGTGCGATGAGGCTGGGCTTCTTCACCAGACTGCTGGACGAGGTGCCTCCCGGCGAGCGCTACCGGCTGGCCCTGGAACAGATCAAGCACGCCGAACGGGCCGGATTCGACACGGCCTGGGTGGCGCAGCACCACTTCGACGGCGAGGAGGGCGGGCTGCCCGCGCCGCTGGTGTTCCTGGCGCACGTGGCGGCGGTGACCGAGCGGATCAGGCTCTGCACCGGCATCATCACGCTGCCGCTCGAGCACCCGGTCAGGGTGGCGGAGGACACCGCGGTGCTGGACCTGCTGTCGGGCGGGCGGCTCGAGGTCGGGGTGGCCGGCGGCGGCACGCCCTCGGCGTTCGCGGCCTTCGGCCACGATCCGGCGCGGCGTCACGAGATCTACGCCGAGCACCTGAAGATCCTGCTGGACGCCTGGGCAGGGCAGGACCTGGGCGGCGGCAACCGGCTCTATCCGGCGGCCCCGCGGCTGGCGGACCGGGTCTGGGAGGCGACGTTCTCCGTCAGCGGCGGGGCCCGCGCGGGGAGGGCGGGC
The DNA here is from genome assembly GCF_044457685.1 of Nonomuraea sp. NPDC050536. NCBI lineage: Bacteria > Bacillati > Actinomycetota > Actinomycetes > Streptosporangiales > Streptosporangiaceae > Nonomuraea > Nonomuraea sp. NPDC050536. The sequence goes on along the minus strand of NZ_JBITHD010000016.1, from coordinate 90,664 downwards.
CACGGGCTGATGCTGTCGCGCACCCAGCCGCGGCCCGAGGACGATCCGCACGCCACGCTGGCCGAGATCCAGCGGCCGATCGTGGACGCCTACCTCGACAACCTGCCGCCCGGCGTCGAGCCGAGGATCGCGGCGAGCAGGACCGCGTTCGTGGCCGACACCAGGGCCGAGGCGCTGCGCCAGGCGGAGATCGGCCTGAGCAGACCGGCGAAGGCGGGACTGCCGCAGCCCGACGGCGGCGGCGTCGACCAGCTGATCGCGGCCTGGGACGCGCACGTCGGCACACCCGAGGACATCGTGACCAGCCTCAGCGCCGACCCGACCCTCGAACGGGTCACCGACCTGGTCTTCCAGGTCCACTCCATCGATCCCCCGCATCCGCTGATCCTGCGCTCGATCGAGCTGCTCGCGGCCGAGGTCGCGCCCGCGCTCGGCTGGGCGCCCTCCAGGGAGTTGAGCAACCGTTGAGCACCGACGTCATCGACGAGCTGGTGGGCATCGAGCCGGGATCGGCACTCGACGCGCTGCGTGCCAGGCGGCCCGAGGCCCGCGAGCACGCCCAGCGAAGCTTCGAGGCCCTCTTCACTCCGAGCGACGATGTGAGCCTGGATGAGCGGCACGCCATCGCGGCGTTCGTGACCGGCCTGCACCAGGATCCCGTGGTCGCGGAGTTCTACACCGACCGGCTGCCCGAAGAGTTCCGCGAGGTGATCGCCAAGGAGATCGAGGCGGGCAAGACCACCGGACCTTACGGGAAATATCGCGAAAAAGAGCTCAAAGCCGAGGACGTCGACGGGCCACGCTTCGACAGCCGGGTCCCCGACGAGCGGCTGGCAGCCGCTCTGACCCACACGCATCTGCTGGTGTTCCGCCCCCGCGAGGCCGGCCCGGAGGCGCTGCGGAAGCTCCAGGACGCCGGCTGGACGACCACCGGCATCGTGACGATCTCGCAGCTCGTGGCGTTCCTCAGCTTCCAGGTGCGGGTCGTGGCCGGCCTGCGCCTGCTCGAGAAGGGACCATCGGCATGACCGCCTTCACCCAGGACCAGCTCGGCTGGGAGCCGTGGCTCGAACCGCTCGCCGAGGACGAGCTCACCGACGCGCACAAGCAGGCGCTGGTCGACAAGGCCAGGGCCGGCTCGCCGTACTTCCGGCTGCTGGCGCGCGACCCGGCGATCCTGCACGCGCGGACCAAGACCGACAACGACATCTTCTACAACGCCGACGGCGGGCTGCCGCGCGCCGAGCGCGAGCTGGCGGCCACCGCGACCTCGCGCAGCAACGGCTGCGTCTTCTGCGCCTCGGTGCACTCCCGCTTCGCCTCGCACCACTCCAAGCGGACCGAGGACGTGCAGCGGCTGCTGGATGAGGGGGTGGACGCGCCGCAGGACGCACGCTGGCGAGCGATCATCGACTTCTCGGCCACGCTGACCGCCACCCCGAGCGAGCCGGACCTGCGGGCGCTGCGCGAGGCCGGACTGGACGACCTGGCCATCCTGGACGCGATCCAGGCGGCCGCCTTCTTCAACTGGGCCAACCGGCTCATGCTCTCACTGGGAGAACCCTCATGACCCTGGATCATCTCGTCTACGCGGTGCCCGACCTGGAGGCCGCGGTCGCCGACTTCGCCGAGCGGACCGGCGTGACGCCCGTCAAGGGCGGCAGCCATCCCGGCGGCACGGCGAACTACCTGGTCGGCTTCGGTCCCACGGCCTACCTGGAGATCATCGGCCCCGACCCGGACTCCGACGAGCGCCCCCGCGCCTTCGGTCTGGCCGACCTGACCGAGCCGCGCCTGACCGCCTGGGCCATCCACCCCGAGGACCTCGACGAGACGGTCCGGCAGGCCAGGCAAGCGGGCTACGACCCGGGCGAGGTGGCGCCGCTGTCGCGTCGCAAGCCCGACGGCACCCTGCTGGAGTGGCGCCTGACACGCAGGGACGACCCGGCGGCCGTGCGCCCGGTGCCGTTCCTCATCGACTGGGGCCAGACCCAGCACCCGGCCGCCTCGGGCCTGCCGGAGCTGGCGCTGGTGTCGTTCACCGCCACGCACCCGGACCCGGAGGCGCTGCGGAAGGACCTGGCCGCGGTGGGCGCCGAGCTCGAGGTGGAGCCTGGCCAGGAGGTCGGGCTGCAGGCCGTACTGGACACTCCCCAGGGGCAGGTGAGGCTGGCATGAGCACGACCTGATCCGCCATCCGCAGGACATCAAGGGGATGGTGAGTAGGGTCGCTTGATGTGACCGAACTCGAGCAGCTTGCCGCCCGCTATCGCGACTTCACCCGGGCCAGGGACTGGGAGCAGTTCCACACGCCCAAGAACCTGGTGATGGCGTTGTCGGGGGAGGTCGGCGAGCTGGTGGCCGAGTACCAGTGGCTGGCGCCTGACGAGCCCGCCGACCCCGACAGGGTGCGCGGCGAGCTCGCCGACGTTCTGCTCTACTTGGTACGGCTGGCGGATGTGCTGGACGTGAACCTGATCGAGGCCGCACACGGCAAGCTGGATGAGAGCGAGATCCGCTACGATGCCGACCTTTATCGGGGTTCAGCGAGAAAGGCTCCGCCGCTACCATGAACGACTGGGTTTCCGAGCTCGCCGACAGGGTGATCGCCGAGTCCGAGCGGCGCGCGCCGGGCAAACCCGTCGTCTGCGCCTCGGGGTTGAGCCCGTCCGGCCCGATCCATCTGGGCAACCTGCGCGAGGTGATGACCCCGCACCTGGTCGCCGACGAGATCAGGCGGCGCGGGCGCGAGTGCGTGCACCTGCTGTCCTGGGACGACTACGACCGGCTGCGCAAGGTGCCCGCCGGGGTCGACCCGTCGTGGGAGGAGCACATCGGCAAGCCGTACACCTCGGTGCCCGCGCCTCCCGGCAGCCCGCACGCCAACTGGGCCGAGCACTTCAAGGCCCCGCTGATCGAGGCGCTGGCCGAGCTGGGCGTGGAGTACCGCGGGATCAGCCAGACCGAGCAGTACACCGGTGGCGCCTACCGGGAGCAGATCCTGCTGGCCATGCGCGAGCGCAGCGCGATCGACGGGGTGCTGGCCGAGTACCGCACCAAGGAGAAGGAACCGGCGGGCGAGTACTTCCCCTACCGGCCCTACTGCTCCGACTGCGGCCGCGACCTGACCAGGGTCACCGCCTACGACGACGAGAGCACCGAGCTGGCCTACACCTGCGCCTGCGGGTTCGGCGAGACCGTCAGGCTGGCCGAGCACGACAGCGGCAAGCTGGTGTGGAAGGTCGACTGGCCGATGCGCTGGGCGCACGAGGGCGTGGTGTTCGAGCCGTCGGGCGTCGACCACCACTCGCCCGGCTCGGCGTGGGTGGTCGGCGGGCGGCTGGTCGGGCCCGTCTTCGGCGGCGAGCAGCCGATCGGGCCGATGTACGCCTTCGTCGGCATCACCGGCATGGCCAAGATGTCCAGCTCCAGGGGCGGCGTGCCGACGCCGTCCGACGCGCTGGAGATCATGGAGGCGCCGGTGCTGCGCTGGCTGTACGCCAGGCGCAAGCCGGCCCAGTCCTTCAAGATCGCCTTCGACCAGGAGATCCACCGGCTCTACGACGAGTGGGACGCCCTGGGCCGCAAGTCCGAACGGCTGCCAGCCGAGCAGGCCGCCTACGAGCGGGCGGTGGGCACCGCGTCAGGGCCGCTGCCGGTCACGCCGCGGCCCCTGCCGTACCGGACTCTTGCCTCGATCGTGGACGTCACGACCGGCGACGAGGAGCAGCAGCTGCGGATCCTGCGCGACATGGAGGTCGCCGCACTGGAGGAGGCGCGGCCGCGGCTGGACAGGGCGCAGCGCTGGGTCGAGACGCAGCTCGCGGATGACCAGCGCACGCACGTGCTGCGGGAGCCCGACGCCGAGCTGCTCGCCTCGCTGGGCGAGGGCGAGCGGGAGGCGCTGCGGCTGCTGGGCGAGGGCCTCGACACGCACTGGTCGCTCGACGGGCTGACCACGCTGGTGTACGGCGTGCCGAAGACCCAGGCGGGGCTGGACCCGGAGGCCAAGGCGACCCCCGAGCTGAAGGCAGCGCAGCGGGCCTTCTTCGCACTGATCTACCGGCTACTCGTGGGCCGCGACACCGGCCCGAGGCTGCCGACGCTGCTGCTCGCCGTAGGCGCCGACCGCGTCAGGAAGCTGACCCAGGCGTGATCATCCTACTGACCGGCATCTCCGCATCCGGCAAGTCCACAGTGGCCCAAGCACTGGCCGAGCGGCTGCCAGACGGCGGACGAAATACTGCAAAGGCCCCCAGAAGCGTGCTTGTGATCTCCCAGGTCAAGGCGCTGTTAAGTGGCTGTCTAGTGTGACAGGGGACCTTGACTGCATGAACCCGAGCGTCACCGTCGTCGTTCCCGCGATGAACGAGGCGGACAACCTGCCCCACGTCTTCGCGACTCTGCCCACATGGATCGACGAGGTCGTCCTGGTCGACGGCAACTCCACCGACGAGACGGTGGCCGTCGCCCGCCGTCTGCGCCCCGGCCTGCGGGTCGTCACGCAGACGCGGCGCGGCAAGGGCAACGCCCTCATCGAGGGGTTCGCCGCGGCCACCGGCGACATCATCGTCATGATCGACGCCGACGGCTCGACCGACGGCCACGAGATCGCCGCCTTCGTCGAGGAGCTCGAGTCCGGCGCCGACTTCGCCAAGGGCTCGCGGTACCTGCCGGGTGGCGGGTCCGACGACATCTCGCCGCTGCGCTCGCTCGGCAACCGCACCCTCACCGCGCTGACGAACCTGCTGTACGGCACGCGGTACACCGACCTGTGCTACGGCTACAACGCCTTCTGGGCCAAGCACCTGGACACGCTGGCGCTCGACTGCGACGGCTTCGAGATCGAGACCCTGATGAACGTGCGGGCAGCCAGGGCCGGGCTGTCGATCGCCGAGGTGCCCAGCCACGAGCGGCTGCGCATCCACGGGGAGAGCAACCTGCACGCCGTACGCGACGGCTGGCGGGTGCTGCGGACCATCCTGCGCGAGCGCGTGCGCACGACGGCCGCCCCTCAGGCCGAGCTGGCGTTAGCCGACTAGAGTCCGTTTTATGCGCTACATCATCGTTGGGGCGGGTGCGGTGGGCGGGACCATCGGAGCCCGGCTGTTCCAGGGCGGGCACGAGGTCGTGCTGGTGGCGCGCGGCGCGCACTACGAGGCGCTGCGGCGTGGCGGGCTGCGGCTGATCACACCCGACTCCGACCAGGTGCTGGACATCCCGGCTGCTGACCGCCCGGTGCCCACCCGGGACGGCGACGTGCTGATCCTGGCCACCAAGTCGCAGGACACGATCGCCGCGCTGGCGCCGTGGCCGACGTACCTGCCGGTGGTGTGCGCGCAGAACGGCGTGGCCAACGAGCGCACGGTGCTGCGGCGCTTCGAGAGGGTTTACGGCATGTGCGTGTGGTTGCCCGCCCAGCACCTGGAGCCCGGCGTGGTGGCCGCGCACGGCTACCCGCGCTTGGGCATGCTGCACCTCGGACGTTATCCACAGGGTGTGGACGAACTGGCCGAGCAGATGGCGACCGACCTGGCCAAGAGCGGCTTCCTGGCCCGCGCCACCCCCGACGCCATGTACTGGAAGTACGGCAAGCTCATGAACAACCTGGGCAACGCCGCCGAGGCCCTCTGCGGCCGGGTCCAGGGCCTGGACCGGCTCTTCGAGCGGGTCAAGGCGGAGGGGCACGCCATCCTGGAGGAGGCGCGGATCCCCTTCTCCACCCCGCAGGAGGAGGTCGAGCACCGCGGCCACGAGGTCGACGTACGCCCGATCGAGGGCACACCCCGCGGCGGCGGCTCGTCCTGGCAGAGCCTGGCCAGGGGAAGCGGCACGATCGAGGCCGACTACCTCAACGGCGAGATCGTGCTGATCGGCCGCGAGCTCGGCCTGCCCACACCGGTCAACGAGGTGCTGCAGCGGGAAGCCAACCGGGCGGCGCAGGAGAGGCTGGCGCCCGGCTCGATCAGCGTCGAGGCGCTGGAGGCGCTCATCGACGAGCGTTCCGCAGCCGTATCCCGCTGAATTCCAGCGTGCTGGCCGTCACCTCGTTCCAGAACGGCCACAGGTTGTCCAGCACGCGCAGCTGGATCCCGGCCTGTTCGTGCAGGTCGAACAGGTCGCTCACCGGCTCTGGCGGGCCGAGCGGCTCCACCGGTATCCGGGCCACGACCGCGTGCGGCGGGTCGCCGATGGGCGTGAAGTGCTCGGCGGGCAGCCGGTAGGCGTACAACCGGACGTCCATGATCGCCTTCAGCCAGCCGTACTCGACGGCGTGCACCCGGTCGCCGCAGCCGGCGCCGATGATCCGGTCGGCGTCCTCGCCGGTCGTGTGCGGCCCCTTCCACGCCATCGCGCGCGGGCACTGCCGCGGGAACCAGTAGTCGGGACAGCGGTCGGCGGCGACGGCCCAGACGTACGGCTCGGACAGCGCGGATGTCGTCGCCACGTGCGGGTCGAAGCGCTCGATCGTCGGGTCTTCGGAGAAGTGCAGCACCTGGCCTGCGTCGGGTCTCATGAAGACGTGCATACACCGATTCCGCGTGGGCAGAGGGGATTGGCTCTTGACCACGAGGAGTGAGTTCGATGATCGTAATTGGTCTGCTGTTAGTCCTGGTCTCGTGTGGCGGCGTCTTCCTGGTGATCACGCAGCCGGGTCCCGCCTACACGGCTTTCGGTTACACCCTCGCGCCGACCGGACAGGAGATGTTCCTGGCGGGTGCGCTGGCCATGTTCCTGCTCGCGCTGGGGTTGTGGATGATGAGTTCCGGGTCGGTCCGCTCGGTCAGGCGGCACCGGGCGCTGCGCACCGCGCGGGCGTACGAGAAGCGCAAACCGCAACCGGCGAGCGATCGGCTCGTGGCGGGCGGAGCTGACGACACCCATTGATCGTGGGGTGTACGCTGCGATGCGATCTCAGGAGGTCGCATGCCCCCCAAGCGTGGTCGCCCCATCGCCGTCAAGCTCCTGGTCCTGCTGTTCGTCCCGCTCATGTCGCTGGTCGGCCTGTGGGCGTTCGCGGCGGGGCTCACGGGCGGCGACGGGCTGCGGCTGCTGCAGATCGACGACATGCGGCAGAACCTGGCCACGCCCGCGGATCAGGTCACCGAGCAGCTGCAGAACGAGCGCCTGGCCTCGGTGGAGTTCCTGGCGGGCACGCGCGCCAGGCCCGAGCTGACCAAGCAGCGCGCGCAGACCGACGCCGCGATCGCCACCTTCCGCAGGCTCGCCGGCAACTCCCCCGAGCTGGGTGACCGGCTCACCCAGCTGTACGGCAAGCTCGCCACGCTGCCGAAGGTCCGCGGGACGACCGACGGCAGGCCCGACATGATCATCGTGATCGAGGGGTTCAACCAGATCCTCGACGCCGCGTTCCGGCTGAACGACGCGATGATCCTGGTGCCCGACGTGTCGCTGTACCGGCAGGCGCGGGCCGTCGCGATGCTGCGCGAGGCCAAGGAGCAGCTGTCCAGGGAGCGGGCCATCATCGTCGAGGTGCTCGCCGAGGCCAGGGTGGACAGGCTCGAGCGGGAGGCGTTCACCGGCATGGTCGCCACCCGGCGCCTGCTGTACGCCCAGGCGATGTCCCACCTCGACGGGCGGCTGCGCGGGGCCTACGACCGGCTGGTCGAATCGCCCGCCTACCGCGAGTTCCTCACGACCGAGGACGCCATCAAGGGCCAGGCCGCCACCAACGGCCTGCCCGCCGCGGCCGCCACCTGGCCGGTCGACGGCAGCAACCTGTGGGCACTGGTCGAGCGCGAGCAGTCCGCGGCCGACCGGGCGGTCCAGGCCAGGATGCGGCCCGCCGCCACCGGCATCCTCGTCAAGATCGGCGTCGCCGGCGGGCTGGGCCTGCTGGCCGTGGTGGCCTCCATCCTGCTGTCGCTGCGTTTCCGCCGCCGCCTGGTGCGCGAGCTGGCCGGCCTGCGCGACGCCGCGATCGAGCTGGCCGAGGTACGGCTGGCCGGCCTCGTCGAGCGGCTGCACGCCAACCCGGGCGCACCCGTGGCCGCCGAGGTGCCGCCGCTGGAGGTCAAGGTCGAGACGTCCGAGGTGCGCGACATCGTGCACGCCTTCAACAGCGTCCAGACCACCGCGGTGGAGGCCGCGGTGAGCCAGGCCCGCCTGCGGCACGGCGTCAGCCAGGTCTTCGTCAACCTGGCCAGGCGCAACCAGTCGCTGCTGCATCGCCAGCTGCTGCAGCTGGACGGCATGGAGCGCAGCACGGAGGAGCCGGAGACGCTGGAGGAGCTGTTCAAGCTCGACCACCTCACCACCCGCATGCGCAGGCACGCCGAGAGCCTCATCATCCTGTCCGACCAGGCGCCCGGCCGCGGCTGGCGCAACCCGGTGCCGCTGCTGGACGTGCTGCGCGCCGCGGTCGCCGAGGTCGAGGAGTACCCACGGGTCGAGGTGCTACCGCCTCCCCCGGTGGCGCTGACGGGCGCGTGCGTCACCGACGTGGCCCACCTGGTGGCCGAGCTGGTGGAGAACGCCACGCTGTTCTCGCCGCCGCAGACCAGGGTCGACCTGCGGACCACGACGTCGCCTTACGGCGTGACCGTCGAGATCGAGGACCGCGGGCTGGGGCTGGCCAAGGAGGAGCTCGACCAGCTCAACGCCCGGCTGGCCGAGAGGCCGGAGTTCGACCTGGCGCAGAGCGATCGGCTCGGGCTGTTCGTGGTCGGGCGGCTGGCCGCCAGGCACGGCATCAAGGTCAGGCTGATGCCCTCGCCGTACGGGGGCCTGTCGGCCAGCGTGGCTCTGCCGTACGGGCTGCTAGCCGATCAGCCCGCCCTCAGCGGGCGGTAGGTAGACCAGCTCGCCGGTCTGGCGCGCCCTGGCAGCGGCCAGCAGGCGGTCGTGGGCGAAGTCGATCATCAGGTCCTTGGCTTCTTCGTGACTGAAGAAGCCGTAGTCGTCCAGCTCTTCGGCCTGCAGCCGGATGGGCGTGTCGGCGGGGATGGTGCCGCAGTCGAACATGAAGTTGACCAGCGCATACGGGATGTGGGCCAGGTTGTGCGACCACTGGACGGTCAGCAACTGGCCCACCGGGAGGTCGAGGCCGATCTCCTCGCCGATCTCCCTGGCGCAAGCCTGGGCGGGGTGCTCGCCCTCGTCGATGATCCCGCCGGTGAAGCTCCAGTGGTCGCGGTAGTTGGGCTTGACCAGCAGGGCCCTGCCCCGCTCATCGGTGATGTAGGCGCCCGCTCCCGTCACCACGCGGTGCACAGAAGACCAGAAATCGTCCACGCTCACAGCTCCACGAACGGGTCGGCGAAATGGGCGGTGGCCAGCACGGCGTGCTCGGCACGCAGCGCCTCGAGCAGCTCTGACCTGGTCCTGGCGGCGTGGACCTGGTCGTCGTCGTAGAGGTAGCGGACGGCCGGGTCCGCCAGCTGGACGGGGTGGAGCACGAGGTCGCCGGTCATGGCCACCTCGCCCACCCGGACGATCTGGTGGCCGGGCGTGTGCCCGGGGGCCAGGTGCACGCGCACGCCGGGCGCGACCTCGGACTGGCCCTCGACCACGTGCAGGTGGTCCTTGAGCGGCGTGATGACATGGTCGAGCATCGGGCCGCGGGCCGCGTCGAGCTCATCGCGCTGCAGGACGTACCTGGCGTTGCCGAAGACCGGGCGGCCGTCGGCGACGGCGCCGCCGGCATGGTCGCTGTGCAGGTGCGTCAGGACGACGGTGTCGACCTCGGCGGGCGTGACGCCCGCGGCGGCCAGCTCAGCGGCCAGCGTACCGGGCACCGGCGCCCAGCTCGCGGCGGGCGAGTCGGCCGCGCCGATGCCGGTGTCGACCAGCGTGGTGCGGCCGCGCGGGTCGCGCAGCAGGAAGCAGTGGAAGTGCAGGACCCAGGCCTCGTCCGGCGCATTCGAGCCGGGAAACAGCTCGGCGAGCGGACGGCGGATCGCATCGCCCATCGGGCCCGTGGCGTCGCAGAGAGGCGTCACCTCGACGCCGGCCACGATTCTTGGCTTGTGCGGCATCCGCCCAGATTAGGCCGCGACGGGCTCGCGCGGAACGTACTCGTTCTCGAGGTCGGCGGCGAACACGGCACGCCGGCAGTGGTTGCACCGGTACATGATCGGGCCCTCGTCGAGCTCGCCGTGGCACCGCGGACAGCGGGTGTTGGTGTTCATGGCATCCCCCTTGGACTTCGTTGTCCCTATGTAACCCTCAACGGTTTGCAGCGGCCCTGCAGCCTGCTTGACAAACCGATGGGGGAAACATTTTGCGCAACCGGTCATCGACCCCGTGGTCGAACCAGCCGGAAACCGCCCGGGAATAGCCCAGGAGGGCTAGGCGTTGCATAGCTCGAAACGTGTGATACGTTTCGAGCAGCGTTGAGCCTTAGCTCCGCTGATCCATCCGGCAAACCTGCCCGTGTTGAGGGCTCGTTCGCCGTTTTCCACCCTACGCCGACCGGTTCGGCGCACCCTCAAGGGGTTCCATCATGTCTGTTTCCACCATTCCCAAACCACGTGAAAACGCGCCCACCAGGCAGGCCAGCGGCCTGCTCGACGTGCGCGAGAAGTCCGCGTTCCTGAGAACCGGGCACCTGCCCGGGCCTGACGACGTCCGGCTGCCTCCCGACCGGGTCAAGCAGCTGGGCCTGCGCCCGGGAGACCAGGTCGAAGCGCTGGTCGCCGGCAACAAGCTGGTCCAGGTCGAAGCCGTCAACGGCGCCACGTCCTGGCGCGAGCGGCCGAGCTTCAACGACCTGACCCCCATCCACCCCACAGAACGCCTGCACATCGAGACCGAGTCGCTCAGCACCCGCGTCATCGATCTGTTCGCCCCCATCGGCAAGGGGCAGCGCGGCCTGATCGTGGCCCCGCCCAAGGCCGGCAAGACCATGGTCCTGCAGGCGCTGGCCGCCGCGATCGCCGGCAACCACCCTGAGGTGCACCTCATGGTGCTGCTCGTCGGGGAACGCCCCGAGGAGGTCACCGAGATGCGTGCCTCCATCCAGGGCGAGGTGTTCCACTCCACCTTCGACCATCCCGACCGCGACCACGCCGCCATCGCCGAGCTCGCCATCGAGCGGGCCAAGCGGCTGGTCGAATCCGGCAAGGACGTCGTCCTGCTGCTCGACTCGCTGACCAGGCTGGGCCGGGCCTACAACAACCTCGCCCCCGGCGGTGGGCGCGTGCTGACCGGTGGCCTGGACGCCACCGCGCTCTACCCGCCCAAGCGCTTCTTCGGCGCCGCCCGCAACGTCCAGGGCGGCGGCTCCCTCACCATCCTGGCCACCGCCCTGGTCGACACCGGTTCCCGCCTGGACAACAGCCTCTACGAGGAGTTCAAGGGCACCGGCAACATGGAGATCCACCTCACCCGCGACCTGGCCGAGCGCCGCATCTTCCCCGCCGTCGACCTGGACGCCTCCGGTACCCGCCGTGAGGAGATCCTCCTCCCGCGCGACGAGCAGCAGGTCGTGTGGAAACTGCGCCGCATGCTCGGCGCGCTGGACAAGCAGCAGGGGCTCCAGCTCCTGGTGGACAAGCTCCGCGAAACCCCGAGCAATTCCGCGTTCCTCCGCGCCGCCGCCCTGACCGCATAGAGATCTCGTACGGCAGGCCACACCACCCGCCGCCCGCCGCACTTCGGCTGACGACCCGCGTCCGGCGCTCACGGCGAGTCGGGGACGGTCGCCCGCCGCCACGGCGCGCGGGATCCTTGGTACATGCTGTCCGACATCACGCGATACCTGGTCTGTCCCGTCTGCCGAGCCGGGCTGGCAATGGGCGCCGGCGTCGTGCGGTGCGCCGCCGGGCACTCCTTCGACATCGCCAAGCAGGGCTATGTGAGCCTGCTCGTGGGATCGCGCCCGCCTGGCACCGCCGACAGCGCCGAGATGGTCGCCGCCAGGGCCGCCTTCCTCGAAGCCGGGCACTACGCGCCGCTGGCTCGCGCGCTCGCCGAGACGGTGGGCCAGGCCGGTGTGATCGTGGACGCCGGGGCGGGCACCGGCTACTACCTGCACGCCGTACTCGGCGACGCGGCCGGGATCGCCTTCGACGTCTCCAAGCATGCGATCAAGCGGGCGGCGCGGATCCCCGGGCGTGTGGGGGCCTTCGTCGCCGACGTGTGGCAGCCGCTGCCGATCGCCGACGGGGTGGCCGACGCCGTGCTGAACGTGTTCGCTCCCAGGAACGGGCCCGAGTTCGCGCGCATCCTGCGGCCGGGCGGCGCGCTGGTCGTGGTGACGCCGGGCCCCGGGCACCTGCGGCCGCTGGTCGACGAGCTCGGCCTGCTGTCGGTGGACGAGGACAAGGAACGGAGGCTGGCCCGCAGCCTGCCCGGCTTCAGCGAGATCTCCCGCCGCGAGGTCGCCTTCGATCTGGAGTTGACCGGAGCGGAGGTGAGCGAGGTGGTCGGGATGGGTCCGAGCGCGTGGCACACTGATGCGGCCGAACTCGAGAGGCGAATCTCCGGATATATCTCTCAGAACGCCGCGGGAAATCCAGAGAAAGTGCTGGTGACAGCAGAGTTCAACCTGTCTATCTTCGAAACGGCGCCGTCGGCAAGCGCTGTTCCTTGACGGACATCTGAGGCTCGTGTTACTGATGAGGCATTTAGTCCGAAATTCCCTCACATTCCCTGATAATTTCCGCGAGACAGGCGCAATACTGGACGGCAACCCACGCCTGGGAGGCGGGGTGCGAGAGGGAGGGGGGCGCGCAGGATGAAAGCCGAAGAACGTTGGCAGGCCAGGTTCCGCGCGTCCCGCGCGACGCTGCCCATGTGGGCGCGCAAGGCCCCCAACCGCTCGGTCTACCGCTCCAACGCCACCGGGACCTGGGAGGTCTACGCGTGGGACCGTGCCACCGGCATCACCCGGCAGGTCACGGAGCAGCCCAAGGGGACCGCACACGCCGCGATCGAGCCCACCGGCCAGTGGATCTACTGGTTCGCCGACACCGACGGCGACGAGTTCGGCAGCTGGTGGCGCCAGCCCTTCGGCGGCGGCCCCGACGAACTGGTGGCCCCCGACCTGCCGCCCGGCCAGCCGGGCGGCATCGCGCTTTCCACGACGGGCACCGCGGCGCTCAGCCTGGCCAGCGAGGGCGCCTTCCGCATCCACGTGATCCAGCACGGCGAGCCGTCGCGGCTGCTGTACGAGAACGTGGAGGCCGCCTGGGTCACCGACATGTCCCTGGACGGCTCCCTGATCGCGATCAACCACGGGGAGTACGGCGACTTCCGGCACCCCGCGCTCAGGGTGGTCAAGCAGTGCGGTGAGATCGTCGGCGAGCTGTACGACGGCCAGGGCAAGGGCGTGATCGGGCTCCGCTTCGCCCCCGTCATGGGCGACCGGCGGCTGCTCGCGCTGCACGAGCGGCGCCACCGCCACGAGCCGCTGGTGTGGGACCCGGTGACCGGCGAGCAGCGCGAGATCTGGCTCAGGGACGCCGGCGATCTGGCCGCCGAATGGTACGACGACGGCCGCGGCCTGCTGATCCTGCGCGACGACCGGGCCCGCAGCTACCTGCACCGCTACGACCTGGCGGGCGGCGGGCTGATGCCGATCGAGACGCCGCACGGCGTGATCGACGAGGCCGTGCCCAGGCCCGGCGGCAACGTCGAGTACTCCTGGTCGAGCGCCTCCCGCCCGCCCGTGATCCGCTCGAGCAACGGGCAGGTCGTGATCAACTCCGGCGGCCCCGCCGCCCCGCCGAGCGTCCCCGTCGAGGACGTCGACGTCGACGGACCCGGTGGCCGCATCCACGCGCTGATCTCGCGGCCCGAGGGCGGCACGGCGCCGTTCCCCGCGGTCTTCCTGCTGCACGGCGGGCCCACCTTGCACGACCGCGACTCGTTCTCGGCCGAGGTCGCGGCCTGGGTGGACGCCGGGTTCGCGGTGGTCAGGGTGAACTACCGCGGCTCGACGGGATACGGCTCGGCCTGGCGCGACGCGCTGCGCGGCGAGGTCGGGCACATCGAACTGGCCGACGTGGCGGCGGTGCGCGAGTGGGTGGTCACCCGCGGCATCGCCGACCCCGCCAGGACCCTGCTGGCGGGCACCGCCTGGGGCGGCTACCTGACGCTGCTCGGCCTGGGCACCCAGCCGGAGCTGTGGGCCGCGGGCATCGCCGCGGTGCCCATCGCCTGCCACGAGACCTCCTACGAGGACGAGGCCGAGAGCCTGCGCGCCTACCACCGGGCCCTGCTCGGCGGCTCCCCCGACGAACAGCCCGAACGCTACGCGGCCAGCTCCCCGATCACCTACGTGAACCGCGTCGAGGCGCCGGTGCTGATCCTGGCCGGGGAGAACGACACCCGCTGCCCGCTGCGCCAGATCGAGAAGTACGTGGCCAAGCTGGCCGAGCACGGCCTGGAGCACGAGGTCTACACCTACGACGCGGTGCGCGGATCGCTGGTGGTCTCCGAAAGGATCACTCAGATCGCCGTCCAGCTCGATTTCGCACGAAAGCACCTAAAGTCCCAATAGGCAATTACATTCACGCCGTTATTGGACTATCTACTGACATGTCGTAAGAGGTTGGGCGTTCCAACCTTCTTGTATGTCGCCCTGAACACTGTGACAGCATCGCGACCCAAACTCCCCAGCGCTGTCAGCAGGAGGGCGCACATTGAGCACCACATCAACCGAGACAGCCCCCGTCAGCCGGTTGAAGAAGGACGCCGTCGGCCTGATCGGCGTCATCTTCATGGCCGTAGCCACGGCCGCCCCCATCACCGCCATGACCGGCAACGTGCCGATCGTGGTCGGGGCCGGCAACGGGACCGGCGTCCCGGCGGCCTACCTGTTCGCGACGATCGTGCTGACGATCTTCTCAGTCGGCTACACCGCAATGGCCAAGCACATCACCGCGGCCGGCGCCTTCTACGGATACATCTCCCACGGCCTGGGTCAGGTCGTCGGCATGGTGGCAGGCCTGCTGGCGACGATGGCCTACGTGGTCTTCGAGGCCTCGATCATCGGCTTCTTCGCCTACCAGGCCAACGACACCTTCAAGACCCTGTTCGGGCTTGACATCCACTGGCTCTGGTTCGCCATGTTCGGCCTGGCGCTGAACATGCTTCTCACCTATTTCGACATCAACCTCACCGCCAAGGTGCTGGGCGTCTTCCTGATCACCGAGATCTTCATGCTCGGCCTGACCGCTGTCGTGACGCTCCTGCACGGCGGCGGCCCCGACGGCCTCATGGCCGGCACCCTCAACCCCGCCAACGCCTTCCGGGTGACCGGAATGGACGTCGGCTCGGTGGGTCTGGGCCTGTTCATGTGCTTCTGGTCGTGGGTGGGCTTCGAATCCACCGCCATGTACGGCGAGGAGTCCCGCGAGCCCAAGAAGATCATCCCGATCGCCACGCTTGTCTCGGTGGTCGGCATCGGCCTGTTCTACACGTTCGTGTCGTGGATGACGGTCGCCGCCAACGGCCACACCGCCCCGGCCACCGCGGCCAAGGAGTTCGCCGGGATCTTCTTCAACCCCACCGAGACGCTCGTCGGCCACTGGGCGGTGCTCCTGTTCAAGATCCTCATCCTGACCGGCTCGTTCGCCTGCTCGATGGCCTTCCACAACTGCGCCGCCCGCTACCTGTACGCGATGGGCAGGGAGAACCTCATCCCCGGTACGGCCAGCACCCTCGGCAAGACGCACCCGACACACGGCTCCCCGCACATCGCCGGGTTCGTCCAGACGGCGGTCTCGGTGGTCATCGTGCTGGCGTTCTTCTTCGCCGGGATGCTGCCCTACGAGCACATCTACACGCTGCTGGCGGTGCTGGGCACGCTGGCCATCCTGATCGTGCAGACGCTCTGCTCGTTCTCGGTGATCGGCTACTTCCACATCAAGAAGCGCCACCCGGAGACCGCCAACTTCTGGCGCACCCTGGTAGCGCCGCTGGTCGGCGGCCTGTCCATGGCCTACGTGGTCTTCCTGCTGTTCCAGAACCAGAAGGCGGCCGCCGGTGACGTCGCGTCCAACACGGCCTTCTTCCACGCCATCCCGTGGATCGTCGTGGTCCTGGCGCTGGCGGGGGCGGGCACGGCCCTGTACCTGAAGGCCCGCAACCCGCAGAAGTACGCCATCATCGGCCGCATCGTGCTGGAGGACACGGTCGAGCGCAACTGACCCCCGCCCCCTTCCTTACGGCACGCCGCGTCCCGACGCGGCGTGCCGTACCGCTGTCAGCGGGCGCGCAGTACCAGGATCGCCAGGTCGTCGGCGCTCGGCTCGGCGGCGAAGTCGGCCGCGCCCCTGCGGATCCGCTCCGCGACGGCTCTGGCCGACAGCCCCGCGCACTCGGCGAGCAGCTTGGACAGCCCGCC
Organism: Nonomuraea sp. NPDC050536; assembly: GCF_044457685.1. NCBI lineage: Bacteria > Bacillati > Actinomycetota > Actinomycetes > Streptosporangiales > Streptosporangiaceae > Nonomuraea > Nonomuraea sp. NPDC050536. Next base: position 74,349 of record NZ_JBITHD010000016.1, on the reverse strand, counting down.
GTCGTCGTCGAGCAGCCGCCCGCCCGAGCGCCGCTCGGTCACCCCGTCCGTCACGGCCAGCAGCACGTCACCGGGGTCGAGGTGGATGGTGTCGGCCTCGAACACCACCTCGGAGAAGACGCCCAGCAGCGACTGCGGGGTCGTCACGATCTCCACGACGCCTCCCTGGCTGAGCCGAAGCGCCTCCGGATGGCCGGCGGACACCAGCCTGACCTCCAGCCCGTCGGACACCGGGGTGATGTCGCCGTGCAGCAGGGTCAGGAACCTGGCCCGCTCCCCCTCCTCCAGGATCGCCTGGTTCAGGCGGCCAAGCACCGCGGCCACGCCGTACCCCTCGCGGGCGAGCAGCCGCAGCGTGTGGCGCGCCAGGCCGGTGACGGCGGCGGCCTCGGGGCCCGTGCCGCAGACGTCGCCGATGGCGAAGCGCCAGGACTCGTCGCCGGCCTTGAACAGGTCGTAGAAGTCGCCACCGACCTCGTTGGCCTCGCCGGCCGGCTCGTAGACGACGCCGTAGTCCAGGCCGGGCACCTCGGGCTCGTTGGGCGGCAGCAGGCTGCGCTGCAGGGCCCGGTTCGCGGCGGCCTGCTGGGCGTACAGGCGGGCGTTGTCCGTGGCCAGCGCGGCGCGCCTGCCGATGTCCTCGGCGAACTGGATCACATCGTCGGCGAAGCGGTCGGGACGGCCCAGGCACATCATCCCCAGCCCGCGGCCGCGCGCCGTCAGCGGCACGGCCAGGACCTGGGAGTCGCCCATGTGGAAGGTGGCGGTCACCGTCGTGTCGGGGGTGGACACGTCCAGCTCGCTCAGTTCCTCGCGCAGCCCGTCGATCCTGGCCTCGTCGGCGTGCCAGAGATAGACCAGGCGCAGCGGGCCGACCGCCGAGTCGGAGGTGTAGACCCCGCACCAGCTGGCCAGCCTGGGCACCACGATCTGGGCGATGATCGCGGGCACCATGTCGGGGTCGAGCGTCCCGGCCAGCAGGTCGCTCGCATCCGCCAGGAATCCGAGCCAGTGGGGGCCCCTGGCGGACTCTTCCAGCCATTCGGATGCGACTCTGTCGCTCGAGCCAGGTAGCGTGAGCCTTGCCCATCGGACACGGGATTCACCCGCAAAGGTGACTCCCCACTCCTCGACCTCGACAGAGGGAGCCTTCGGATCGCCCTGCGGCAGGCCGCGCTGTTTCAGCTCGACCTGCACCGTGTCGCCAAAATGCTTCCAGATGATTTCGAAAGGTTCGTCGACGCTCTGTCCTGCCAGTTCCGCCGCGATCTGCTCCGCGACAGGGAGCGCTCCGGCCGCCGCCCACGCGGTCATCACCTCGCGGGTGAACCTGATCGCGGACGGCACAGCGGTCTCGCCGGGGGCGAAGGTGGCAGCAAGCACCGCATGGGAAGACGTCATCCACACGTGCCTACCACACTTCCCACTGACTTGGGGTAAATCCAAGGACAGGACTACGGGCTACCCATCGTGACAAACTTGAATCACTCGCGGCGGCACCCCGGGAGTGAAGGAGGCCCCATGGCAACGGCCAAGACCGCGCCCACGTCTGAAGACAGGACGTACACCGAATCGGATCTGGTCCCGATCCTCGAGACCCTTTTCGCGTGGCGCGACGGCGACTTCAGGCGGCGCGTGCCGCATGCCCCTCCCGGGATCATGAGTGAGGTGCGGCTGCTGCTGAACGAGGTCGCCGACCGGCGGGAGCACCTGGCGAACGAGCTCGCCCGGGTGCGCAAGGACGTTGTCAAGGAAGGGCGCTTCGGCGAGCGGCTGACGCCGGGTCCCGGTGTGGGTGCCTGGGCGGAGAGCGTCGAGTCGGTCAACATGCTGATCGACGCGCTGGTGAGCCCGGTCAGCGGTGCCGCCGACGTCATCGACGCGGTGGCCAAGGGCGACCTGTCGCGGCGGATCGACCTCGACCGCTCCGCCAGGGGCGAGGTGCGCCGGCTCGGCAAGGCCATCAACGGCATGGTCGACCAGCTGTCCCTGTTCAACTCCGAGGTGACCAGGGTGGCCCGCGAGGCGGGCACGGAGGGCCGGCTGGGCGGCAGCGCGAACCTGCGCGGCATGTCGGGCAGCTGGCGCGACCTGACCGAGGCCGTGAACACGATGTCCTCGCGCGTGGCCGCGCAGGTGCGCGACATCGCGGTCGTGACCACCGCGGTGGCCAAGGGCGACCTTTCGCGCAAGGTCACGGTCGACGCCGTGGGCGAGATGTTCGAGCTGAAGAACACCGTCAACACCATGGTCGACCAGCTGTCGGGGTTCGCCGAGGAGGTCACCCGCGTGGCCCGCGAGGTGGGCACCGAGGGCCAGCTGGGCGGCCAGGCGCAGGTGAGCGGCGTGTCCGGGGTCTGGAAGGACCTCACCGACAACGTCAACTTCATGGCCAACAACCTCACCAGCCAGGTGCGCAGCATCGCCACCGTGGCGACCGCGGTGGCTAAGGGCGACCTGTCCAAGAAGATCACCGTCGACGCCGAGGGCGAGATCCTGCAGCTGAAGGACACCATGAACACGATGGTGGACCAGCTGTCGTCCTTCGCCGACGAGGTGAGCCGGGTCGCCCGCGAGGTGGGCACCGAGGGCAAGCTGGGCGGCCGCGCCGAGGTGAAGGGCGTCTCCGGCGTGTGGAAGGAGCTGACGGACAACGTCAACTCCATGGCCAACAACCTCACCTACCAGGTGCGCAACATCGCCCAGGTGACCACGGCCGTGGCCAACGGCGACCTCACCCGCAAGATCGACGTCGACGCCCAGGGCGAGATCCTGGAGCTCAAGTCGACCATGAACACGATGGTGGACCAGCTGTCGTCGTTCGCCTCCGAGGTCACCCGAGTCGCCCGCGAGGTGGGCACCGAGGGCCAGCTGGGCGGCCAAGCCCAGGTGCGCGGCGTGTCGGGCGTGTGGAAGGACCTCACCGACAACGTCAACTTCATGGCCAACAACCTGACCAACCAGGTGCGGCAGATCGCGGCGGTCTCCTCGGCGGTGGCCCAGGGCAACCTGTCCAAGAAGATCACCGTCGACGCGCAGGGCGAGATCCTCCAGCTCAAGGACACCCTCAACACGATGGTCGACCAGCTGTCGTCCTTCGCCGACGAGGTGACCCGCGTGGCCCGCGAGGTGGGCACGCAGGGCGAGCTGGGCGGCCAGGCGCGGGTGCAGGGCGTGTCCGGTGTGTGGAAGGACCTCACCGACAACGTCAACTTCATGGCCAACAACCTGACCAGCCAGGTGCGCAACATCGCCGAGGTCACCACCGCGGTGGCCAACGGCGACCTGACCCGCAAGATCGACGTGGACGCCCAGGGCGAGATCCTGGCGCTGAAGACCACCATCAACCGCATGGTGGACCAGCTGTCGTCGTTCGCCTCCGAGGTCACCCGAGTCGCCCGCGAGGTGGGTTCCGAGGGCCAGCTGGGCGGCCAGGCCCGCGTCGAGGGCGTCGAGGGCACCTGGAAGCGCCTGACCGAAAGCGTGAACGAGCTCGCCGGCAACCTGACCACCCAGGTGCGCGCGATCGCCACGGTCACCAGCGCGGTGGCCCGCGGCGACCTGACCCGCTCGATCGCCGTCGAGGCGCAGGGCGAGCTGGCGGAGCTGAAGGACAACATCAACTCGATGGTGGCCAACCTCCGCGAGACCACCCAGGCCAACCAGGAGCAGGACTGGCTCAAGTCCAACCTGGCCCGTATCTCCCGCCTCATGCAGGGCCACCGCGACCTGTTCGAAGTGGCCAAGCTGACGATGAGCGAGCTGACGCCGCTGGTGTCGGCGCGCTACGGCGCCTTCTACGGCGTGGATCCCGAGGGCGAGCACGAGCTGCTGCTCATCGGCGGTTACGGCGTGCGTCCCGACCGCGGACCGCGCCAGCGCTTCGCCATCGGCGAGGGCATCGTGGGCCAGGCGGCCGCCGAAGGCCGCCACATCATCCTGGACGACGTCCCGCCCCGCTACATCACCATCGACAGCGGGCTCAGCCAGTCGACGCCCGCCCAGATCGTGGTGCTGCCCATCCTGTTCGAAAGCCGCGTGCTCGGCGTGCTTGAGCTGGCCTCGTTCACCCCGTTCGGCGAGGTGCACCTGGACTTCCTGACCCAGCTGGTGGAGAACATCGGCGTCACGATGAACACCATCATCGCCAACTCCCGCACCGAGGACCTGCTGACCGAGTCGCAGCGCCTGACCCGGGAGCTGCAGGAGCGCTCCGACGAGCTGCAGCGCCAGCAGGAGGAGCTGCGCAGGTCCAACGCCGAGCTGGAGGACAAGGCGGCGCTGCTGGCCAAGCAGAACCGGGCCATCGAGATCCAGAACTTCCAGATCGAGCAGGCCCGCCGCACCCTGGAGGAGCGCGCCGAGCAGCTGGCGGTCTCCTCGCGGTACAAGAACGAGTTCCTGGCCAACATGTCGCACGAGCTGCGCACGCCACTCAACAGCCTGCTCGTGCTGGCCAAGCTGCTGACCGAGAACGCCGAGGGCAACCTGACCTCGCAGCAGGTGGAGTTCGCCAAGACCATCCACGGCTCGGGTTCTGCGCTGCTCCAGCTGATCAACGACATGCTCGACCTGTCCAAGGTCGAGGCCGGCCGGATGGACATCCACCCGATCCAGCTGTCGCTGCACAAGCTGGTCGACTACCTGGAGGCCTCGTTCGCGCCGCTGGCCCAGGACAAGGGGCTGGCCTTCACCGTCGAGATGGACGAGGGCGTGCCGCAGGAGCTGCGCGCCGACGAGCAGCGCCTGCAGCAGGTGCTGCGCAACCTGCTGGCCAACGCGGTCAAGTTCACCCCCAAGGGCGAGGTCAAGCTGCGCGTGGCACCCGCCGTGCCCGGCACCGACTACGACGACGAGACGCTCTACGAGGCCAACGACGTGCTGGCCTTCCAGGTGATCGACACGGGCATCGGCATCGCGCCGGACAAGCGGGAGGTCATCTTCGAGGCCTTCCGCCAGGCCGACGGCACCACCAGCCGCAAGTACGGCGGCACCGGGCTGGGCCTGGCGATCTGCCGCGACATCGCCAGGCTGCTCGGCGGTGAGATCCACGTGGAGAGCGAGGTGGGCAACGGCAGCACGTTCACGCTGTTCCTGCCCGCGACCTACCTGGGCCCGCTGGCCGCCACCGACGGCGGCGTGGCGCGCAGGAAGCTGCTCACCTCGCCCATCGAGGTCGAGCCCATCGCCACCGTGCCGCCGGAGCCGCCGCTCGAGCTGCCGCTGCCCGAGCTGGTCGAGCCGCCGGTCGAGGCCGTCCAGTGGCAGGGCGACGACCCGCTCAACGGCAGGAAGATCCTCATCGTCGACGACGACATCCGCAACGTGTTCGCGCTGACCAGCGTGCTCGAGCGGCACGGCGCGACCGTGGTCTACGCCGAGAACGGCAGGGAGGGCATCGAGCAGCTCGAACGCAACGAGGACGTCGCGCTGGTGCTCATGGACATCATGATGCCGGAGATGGACGGCTGGGCCACGACCTCGGCCATCCGGCGCATGCCGCAGTTCGCGGATCTGCCGATCATCGCGTTGACCGCTAAGGTCATGCGGGGCGATCGTGAGAAGAGCATCGCCTCGGGCGCGTCCGATTACGTGCCCAAGCCGGTCGACGTGGACCGTCTGCTCGAACGACTGCGCGGTTGGCTCAGCCGTGGTCGGGCGGCCACGCCCGATTCAGCGGAAGGGTCGTGATCGATGCCAGACCGAGCCAAGATCCTCCTCGTCGACGACCGCGAAGAGAACCTCATCGCGCTCGAGGCCATCCTCAGCTCGCTCGACCTGGTGCCGGTGCGCGCCCGGTCGGGCGAGGAGGCGCTCAAAGCGCTGCTCAACACCGAGTTCGCGCTGATCCTGCTGGACGTGCGGATGCCCGGCATGGACGGCTTCGAGACCGCGGCCCACATCAAGCGGCGCGAGCGCACCAGGAACATCCCGATCATCTTCCTGACCGTCGTCGACAGCGCGCCCGACTACGCCTTCCGCGGCTACGCCGCCGGGGCCGTCGACTACCTCACCAAGCCGTTCGACCCGTGGGTGCTGCGGGCCAAGGTGTCGGTGTTCACCGAGCTCTACAACATGAACAAACGCCTGACCGAGCAGTCCGCGATGCTGCGCGACCGGGTCAGCGCCGAGCTGCCTCCCGGCGCCGGTGACCAGGGGGTGATCCTTCCCGAGCTGTCGCGCCGGCTGACGGCCGTGGAGGACGAGCTGGGGCGGGTGCGGGAGCTCGCCCGCAAGTCCCAGGATCCCGCGCTGGCGGGCCCGCTGGCGGATCTCGCCGAACGCATCGCCCACCTGCGTTCCGGCTTCGACGCGCTCTCGTGAACGCCGTGGCCTGCCGTACATCTCCTGGTACGGCGGGCAAGGCGTGCGATTCCTGAACGGCGGCAAGGCTGTACGGCGGGCGGCGTGCTCGGCGGATCGGGGTGGGTGGGCAACGGGCGTGACCGGGGTCCGTAAAGTCAGGGGAAATGTCCGTTCGGGGTGACGTTTGGGGGTATTTCGATCCCTAGGCTCGGCAGTGAGCCGACCGCAAGGGAGAACCGACGTGGTATTCGATCAGGCAATTCTCCGCGAGCTCGTCGCGATGAAGGACGAGCTGGGCGTGCTGTCCCTGTTCGCCACCGCCGACCCCCGTGAGGAGGCCTCGGCCAGGCCCGCCTGGGACATCCGGCTCCACAACGAGCTGACGGCCATCCGCGAGCACGTCTCGACCTGGCGCGACAGGGAGCGGCGCCAGCTCGTGCTGGACGCGCTGGAGTCGCTGGAGCCGGATATCCGCGAGCTCATCGATCCGCGCGTGCCCGGGATCGGTCGCGCCATGTTCGCACCGCTGAGCGGGGGCGAGGTGCGCAAGGTCTCGCTGCAGCTCCCGATGGGCGACAAGGCCATGCTGGAGCCGACCGCGTACCTGAGGCCGCTGGTCACGGCCATGGCCACCAGCACCCCGGCCGGCGTCGTCGTGATCTCCAGGGATGGACTGCGACTGGTCGACTACCGGCACGGCATAGCGGAGGACGTCTTCCGCTCGTCCTTCAAGCGCGACAACGAGGACTGGCGGTCCATGCGCTCCCCCGGGAGCCCGGGTGGGTCTCAGGTGGCCGCGTTCCAGGTCGACAAGTTCCAGCGCAGGATCGACGAGAACATGCACCGCTACCTGTACGCTCAGGCCGCCGAGATCGCCGGGCGGGGCGAGTCGCTGGGCTGGACCGACGTGCTGCTCGTCGGTGACGCGCGTCTCACCGAGACGATGGCCGTCGCGCTGCGTCCCCTGGAGGTGGTCCAGGTGGACTCGATCATCGACAACCTGGCGGCGGCCGAGGTGGTCAGGCACGTGGCCGACGAGCTGGCCGAGGCCAGGACCCGGCGGGATCTGGCGCTGGTGAGCCGGGCCAAGGACGCGGCCCTCTCGGGCGGCCGCGGGGTGCTGGGGCTGAACCAGACGCTCGCCCTGCTCAACGAGGGGCGCGTGGAGCGGCTCCTACTCGACGAGTCGGGGCAGTGGCGCGGGGACAGCGGACCCGACGGGTACCTGTACGCCGCCGAGGAGGCGCCGGACGGGGTCGAGGTGGTCGAGGTGCCCGATCTCGGGGAGCGGATGATCGAGCGGGCGCTGGAGAGCAGCGCGGAGGTCACGATCCTCGCCGGGGAGGCGGCCACCGAGCTGGCCGACTACGGCGCGGTCGCCGCTCTCCTCCGCTGGTGACCCGGCGTTCCCTGCTCGCCGTAGCAGGGCTGGGCCGGTTCCACCATCAGAGGATCGACTGGCTATGAGCGCCCCCGCCTGAGAGCAGGGTGGATATGGGCGTGTGGGAGCGATGGGGGAGGGGGTGAGGCGCGAGGGTCAGTGGCGGGCGCGTTCGAGGGCGTCCCAGAAGCCGCGGCGCAGGGCGTGGCGGACCTCGTCGTGCAGGAGGAAGTCGATCGGCAGTGACGATCCTTGGAGGAGGCGGGCCTCCAGGTCGGAGGGCATGCGGGGTTTGCGTGCCAGGACCGCCTCCAGCCAGAGGGCGGGCGCGTCGCGGGCGACCGACTCGCCGAAGTCGTGGCCTTCCCTGTGGGCCGCCTTGACCGCGTCCGCGAGCGTGGTGGCGCCGGCGGTGGCCGCGGGCGGCGGCGAGACGGGCGCGGGCTGCGGCCCGGTGTACGGCCCGTAGGAGGTGCCGGGCGGGGAGGCGAACTGCCCGGTCGAGGGCGAGGCCGACGGCGTCTGGATGGGCCCAGTGAGGGGCGCGGTGGGGGGCGCGGCGGGCGGCGGGGCGGGCTGCTGCGGCGCCGAGGGGGGCTCCTGCTGGTAGCTGGGGTAGGACGGCAGCGCGGGCGGCGTGGCCGGGGTGCGGGAGGTCGGCGCGGGCCCGTTGGAGGTGGGCTGGCTCTGCGTGGGCGCGTTGGCGATGGAGTGACCCCCGCTGGGCGGTTGCGGAGCCGGCGGCGGTGGCACCGGCGGCAGCGAATGGACGGCCTGCCCGTTGCTGACCGGCTGGTGCCCGTTGGCCGATTCGGCCGAGCCGGTCACCAGGTTCACGTACGGCCGCAGGTGGCCGCCGCCGATCTCGATGAGGTCGTCGCTCTCCTGCCTGAGCGTGCGCGAGACGGCCCAGCTGCCGTCGGCGGTGATGTGCACGACGGTCACCCTGATGCCGAGGTCCTGGGCGTCGCAGACGACCTGGGCCAGGTCCTCGTCGCCGCTGACCACGACCGCGTCGCAGATCGCGCTGTTGCGGGCCAGCGTCATCAGGTCACGGTGGACCTGCGCGTCCACGCCCTCGCGGCGGCCGGGCCTGATGCGCGACAGGCGCAGCTTGAGCCCGGGGATGTCGGCCAGCGCGTCGTGCTCGGGCGTCCGGCGGCCCTCGACGGTCGCCTCGTACCAGTAGCAGCGCAGCAGCGGCAGCCCGGCGCGCTCGCGCGAAAGGTTGGTCAGCAGCTGCAGCAGGCCGGGGTAGTCCCAGGAGACGGCTTCACGATGGCGGGTCCCATGCACGGCCATCGCGCCGTCGGCCAGCAGATAGCCAGCGTCCACGAACAGCGCGCAGCGATCCACTGACACCGCCCCTTTCTTGGTGGTCCGGCCTTGCTGGCTCTGCACCGTCAGAGCCGGACTCGGCGGCCCTCTCTCAGGGTAATGAAGCAGGTGATCGTGCGAGGGTTAATCCCGACGATTCCCCCCTCGCGCGACGTTACGCCAGACCAGATAGGCAGACCGTACCAGTTTGTCCCGTTATGGTCACGAGCGTGCTTGCACGCTCACAGCGGCGACTCCGAGCAGCACCACGTCCTTCTTGGTCACGATCGACAGCCTCGGCGTGGCACCCAGCATCGCACTGAACGTGTCCACGTCGACACCGAACGTCATCTCCGATACCCCGTCGGAAGAGCCGTCGAAGACGTCCCGCGGGTCCTTGTCTCCCCCGGCGGGCGTGAGCGGCCCGGTGCCGAGCGAGACCTTGTCGCCCTTGAGGTCGGCGTCGCCCTCCCACGTCACGAGCTCCACCCGCGCGGGCGAGGCCGCCGGGATCAGCCCGCCGAGCGGCAACTCCACCGTGGAGTGCGCGCCGCCGACGACGGTGGCCGTGTCGAGCACGACCGCCTGGCTGTACGGCTGCGCCGGGTCGGTCGCGATGACCACCAGGCTCCACCCGGCGTGCTGCGACACCCCGGGGGTCATGGGTGCGTCGGCCGCCCACCACGTGCCCTTGCGGCGGGCCGTACCGACCAGTGCGGTGACGTCGGCGTAGGCCTGGTAGCCGGGGCCCACCGGCAGGTCGCGCACCTTCACCTCGGTAGGCCGGATGACCAGGTACCTCCTGTGGCCCGGCGCCTTGATCTTGATCGGGCCCGCCGCCGTGACGCTGGCCGACCAGAAGAGCCCCGCCCACACGACCTGGCCGCCCTTGGGCAGCTCGAGCCGGGCGGCACTGGAGGCGGCGGTGTGCGCGTCGTGGTCCTGGTCGCGGCGGACCATCGGCCACAGGTCGTTGTCGCGGCGGTCGCCCTGGCGCTGGAGCGTCTCCGCGCACCCGGCGCGGTCGGCCGGGCAGGTCAGCAGCGAGTTGCCGATCGAGCTGACGACCACCTTGCCGTCGGCGGCGAACCTGGCCGGCGCGCCCGCCGACCGCACGCCCTGGGCGGCCTGGGCCTGCGCCCGCACGCCGCCCGCGGTGATCCGCACCGCGGGACCGGCACCCTCGGGGGCGGCGGACGACACCTGGACGCGCAGGAACACCGCCGTGCCCTGGCCCGCGCCCAGTGGTCCCCTGGCGCAGAGCGCGCCCACCGGGGCCGGGCGGCAGGACCAGCCGTCGACGGTGCCGACCGGCTCGACCATGGCCACACCGCTGCCGCGGCTGCCCGAGGCGAGCAGGGTGACGCCCGGCGGCAGCGCGATCTCCGCCTCGAGGTCCTTGCTCGGCCCCTTGCCCGCGTTGCGCAGGCGCATCCCGACGATGCCCGGCCGGGCCCGCACCAGCGCGCCCAGCGGGTCGATCGTGGCGCGCAGATGGGCCTTGGCGGGCTTCGGGGCCGGCTTCCCGTTCAGCGAGGGCGGCGGCACCACCCGCTTGGTCGGCTTCCTGGAGGGCTTGGCGAGCGGTGGCTCCTGCGTGACGGGGGGCAGCGCGACGGGGGGCGTGGGGGCCGGCTTGCGCATCGGCTCCTTGCCGGACACCAGCATGAGCACCGCCGCGGCGGCGACGGCGACCGCGGTGCCGCCCGCCACGGCGACCTGCTGGTGCTTCGGCGCCCGCTTGATCCAGCCGAGCGCGTGCAGCAGCCCGGACGCCCCGCCGGTCTTGATGACGGCCGCGGTGTATCCGGCGACGACCGGCCCGGCGATGAGCGGGCCGACGATGACGCGCAGGCCGCCGTTGACGTCGGTCAGCTCGAGCAGCACGGAGTGGCACTCGTCGCAGCCGTTCACGTGGTTGTCGACGGCCTTGATGTCGCGCTTGGCCAGCCCGCCCCGCACGTAGGCGCCCATCAGGCCGAGGGTGGGCGTGCAGTCCTGCTGCGGCGAGGTGGCCAGGTGCATCTGCAGGTAGGCCTGGCGCAGTCCTTCCCTGGCGCGGTAGGCCAGCGCGGCCACGCCGTTGGCCGACAGGCCGAGCAGCGGCGCGATGGCGGCGGGCTTGGCGTTCTCCACCTCGGTGTGCCAGAGCACGGCCCGCCACCGCTCGGGCAGCGACAGGAACGCCCTGGCGATCAGCGACCTCTCCAGCCCGGCCAGGGCGGGGTCGACGAAGGGGACCCCGGGGTCGTACTCCTCGATCTCGCCGGTGGTCACCTGCCGGCTCTCCACCCGGGTCCGGTCGTAGACGGTCCTGCGCACCACGGTCAACAGGTACGTGCGGAAGCCCGACTCCGGCCCGCCGCCACGGCCGACCAGATCCAGGATCTTGGTGAACGCCTCCGCCACCACGTCCTCGACCTCGGACTCGCCCCTGACGAGCTGCCTGGCCATGGAACGCGCGGCTGCCACGTGCCGCTCGTAGAGCTCGCCGTAGGCGGCAGCGTTTCCACCTCGTACGGCTTCGAGCAGATCTGCGTCGCTTTGCGGCGATTCGACACTCATAGTGACCTCACGATTACGCGGGGTTGCCCCGCGGAATCATTCCGCATTCCGCGTCATGACTAAACCGAAGCGCCGTCTTTACCTTCGGAATCCCCTTCGGAGGACAGATGGACAAGGACATTCCTGGATCTTTGCTGGCGCGGTGGCGCGCGAGGAGCCTGGCGGCCGGTTGGTCCATGCCCGAGGACTGGTGGACGCCCGCCGTCGAGCACGCGATCAAGGCCGTGAACAGGGGCCACGACCTTTCCCGTGCGTGCCTGGCGCTGGGCGGTGCCCGCGCCCGCGCCGGCGTGGGCATCGCCGAGGGCATGACGGACCTGGCCGCGCTGTTCACGGCGCTGGACAGGGGCGAGCCGCCGTTCGCGGCGGTGCGCTCATTCGCCACGGGCTGGACCGAGGCGAGCTTCGCGCCGATGGCCGATCTCGCCTGCGAGGACCCGCTGACCGGGCTGGTCACCGCCGCCTACCTGCGCACCCGGCTGGGCGAGCTCTACCGGGGTTCGGCCGGCGGCTCGCACCGGCTCGTGGTGGCCGAGCCGTACCAGCGTCTCGGCGAGCTGGCGGAGCGGCTGGCGGCGATGCTCAGCCTGGCCGCGACGCTGCGCGAGGTGTTCACCGGCGACGAGACGCTCGCGGTGCTCGCGCCCGCCCGGGTCGGCGCGCTCGCCCGCGCCGGCGGCGAGCTGCCCGCACGGGTGGCGCGCCTGCGCACGTCCAGGATCGGGTATGGCATGCGCCCGCGGGTGACCGTCAGGACGCTGCCCGAGGCATACGGGCAGGCCCTCACGCTGGTGCGGACCCTAAGCTTGAGCGCATGACGGATCGCGACAATCTGCTGGCAGAGATCAAGAAGAAGGCCGTGGTGCACGGCAAGGTGGTGCTGTCGTCGGGCAAGGAGGCCGACTACTACGTCGACCTGCGCAGGATCACCCTGGACGGCGTGGCCGCGCCGCTGGTGGGCAAGGTGCTGCTCGACCTGACCGAGGACCTCGACTACGACGCGGTGGGCGGCCTGACGCTGGGCGCCGACCCGGTGGCGGCGGCGATGCTGCACACGGCGTCGGCGCGCGGGCGGACGCTGGACGCGTTCGTGGTGCGCAAGGCGCAGAAGGTGCACGGGCTGCAGCGCAGGATCGAGGGTCCCGACGTCCAGGGGCGGCGCGTGCTGGCCCTGGAGGACACCTCCACCACGGGCGGCTCGGTGCTGACCGCCGTCGAGGCGCTGCGCGAGGCGGGGGCCGAGGTGGTGGCGGTGGTGACCATCGTGGAGCGCGGCGCCGCGCCGCGGCTGGCCGAGCAGGGCCTGGAGTACCGCTACGCCTACACCCTCAACGACCTCGAACTGTGAACGCCTCGCGGGCGCCGGGCTTGCCCTCCGCCCGCTGCTTGCCGTTCACCGTGACGCGGACGGTGCCCGCGTCGCTGAGCACCACGTCGAGCTCGGGGTCGAAGTAGCTGACCTCCTCGCCCCTGCTCATGTCGCGATACTGCAGCACGTCACCGCCGGGCACGCGGACGGTGACCAGCGGGCAGGTGTCGGCCACGCACTCGATGCGGACCGTCGGCACCTGGGCGCTGGTCGAGGGCGCGGCTGAGGAGGGCTCGGCCGCGGGCGTCTGCCGCGTGTCGAGCGTGCTGATCAGCGCCCGCCCACCGATGACCAGGAGCGTCACGAGGCCGGCGACCGCCAGGACGACGAGCGCGAGGCGGGCGAGGCCCATCGGATCTGACCTGTGGCGTCCCACAGAGGGAGCGTACCCGCCAGTAACCCTTATCGGTGAGTGTCCGTGACCCTGTGATGCTTGCCCGTCGGCGTGGGCGGCTTCTTGCCCGCCTTCCGGCTCTTGACGACCTCGACGATGATCGGGATCAGCGAGATCGCCACGATGATGAAGACACCGGGCAGGATGTACTTGTCGATCTTCGCGGGGTCCACCTGGTTGCCCAGGAAGTGGCCGATGAGCAGCATGCTCTCGACCCACAGCACGCCGCCGACCGCGTTCCAGAGGAAGAACCTGCGGGCGGGCATCTCCAGCACGCCGGCAACCGGGTTCATGAACGTGCGCACGATCGGCACGAAGCGGGCGATGGTCACCGCCCTGGCGGGGCCGAACTTGACGAAGAAGTGCTCGGCCTTTTCCACGTACTCGCGCTTGAACAGCCGCGAGTCAGGCTTGTCGAACAGCCTTCGCCCCACCTTCACCCCGATGAGATGGCCGAGCTGGGCACCGGCGATCGCACACAGCGGCGCGCCGATGAGCAGCAGGGGGAAGGACAGCGGCTCGATGCCGATCCCCTTCGCGGCGGCCGCGGAGCTGAAGATACCCGCGGCGACCAGGAGCGAGTCACCGGGCAGGAAGAACCCGATGAGCAGGCCTGTCTCGGCGAAGATGATGGCCAGCGTGCCCACGGTCGCGAAGGCGCCGAGCAGCGTGAGCCACCACGTCGGGTCGAGCAGGTTCGAAAGCCAGTCCACGCCGTGACTCTACCCGGAGGAGCTCGAGGGAAGAGTACGAGCGCGCGATGCCGACGAGCGCCGGAGCGGGCGCGATCATCAAGCAGGTGCGTTGTGCCTACCACGGCGGGTAGGGACCCGGGATACTGGGGCTGCGCGAAGCCGTACTTTCTCAGGGAGAGATGGACCATGCCTATAGCGACTCCAGAGGTCTACGCCGAGATGCTCGACCGGGCCAAAGCAGGCGGGTTCGCCTACCCGGCGATCAACGTGACCTCTTCTCAGACGTTGAACGCCGCGCTGCGCGGCTTCGCCGAAGCCGAAAGCGACGGCATCATCCAGGTGTCCACCGGCGGCGCCGAGTTCCTGTCCGGCGCCACCATCAAGGACATGGTGTCCGGTGCCGTGGCGCTGGCCGACTACGCCAGGGTCGTGGCCAGGAACTACCCGGTCACGGTGGCCCTGCACACCGACCACTGCCCGAAGGACAAGCTCGACGGGTTCATGCGCCCGCTGGTCGAGCTCTCCCTGGAGCGTGGCGGCGACCCGATCTTCCAGTCGCACATGTGGGACGGCTCGGCCGTGCCGCTGGAGGAGAACCTGGAGATCGCCAAGGAACTCCTCGACAAGTGCCACCGCGCCAACATCGTCATGGAGATGGAGATCGGCGTCGTCGGCGGCGAGGAGGACGGCGTCGTCGGAGAGATCAACGAGAAGCTCTACACCACGCCGGAGGACGCGCTGGCCACCGCCGAGGCCGTGGGCCTGGGCGACAAGGGCCGGTACATGCTGGCCGCCACGTTCGGCAACGTGCACGGCGTCTACAAGCCGGGCCACGTCAAGCTGCGGCCGGCCGTACTGAAGGAGATCCAGGACGCGGTCGGGGCCAAGTACGGCAAGGACAGGCCGTTCGACCTGGTCTTCCACGGCGGGTCCGGCTCGCTGCTCGAGGAGATCCACGAGGCGATCTCCTACGGCGTGGTGAAGATGAACATCGACACCGACACGCAGTACGCCTTCACCAGGCCGATCGCCGACCACATGTTCAAGAACTACGACGGCGTGCTCAAGGTCGACGGCGACGTCGGCAACAAGAAGGTCTACGACCCGCGCTCGTACGGCAAGTCGGCCGAGGCCGGCATGGCCGCCCGCATCGTGCGGGCGTGCCAGGACCTCAAGTCCGCAGGGACGAAGATCACCTAGTCACGGGCGTGGCCCGGCGGGTATGACTATTTCTATGGATAACCTTCTCGCCGGGCCGCCCCCGACCCATCTGCCGGACCTGCCCGAAGCCCGAGAGGCGCTCGAATCCGGCGCCAAGGCCGCCGACGTGGCCGCCCGTTTCCCCGCCTACCCGGCGGCGTGGGCCGCGCTCGCGGAGGAGTACTTCGCCAACGGACACGCGGTGACCTCCTACGCCTTCGCCCGCACCGGCTACCACCGCGGGCTGGACCATCTGCGGCGCAGCGGCTGGAAGGGACACGGTCCGATCCCCTGGGAGCACGAGCCGAACCGGGGCTTCCTGCGCTGCCTGTACGCGCTGCACAGGGCCGCCCAGGCCATCGGCGAGAAGGATGAGGCCGAACGGTGCCTGCAGTTCCTCAAGGACAGCAGCGAATCCGGCTATAACGCCCTCGTGGGGTAGCATCTCTACGCAAGAGCCCCTGTCGCGCTTGCGCCAGGGGTTTTCGTTTTGTGCACGGGAGACAAGAACCATGCCGGCTGCCGTACTCGTGGGTGCCCAGTGGGGCGATGAGGGCAAGGGCAAGGCCACCGACCTGCTCGGTGGCGACGTCGACTACGTCGTCCGATATCAGGGTGGCAACAACGCGGGTCACACCGTGGTCATCGGTGACCAGAAATACGCGCTGCACCTGCTCCCCACCGGGATCCTGTCGCCGCACGTGATCCCGGTCATCGGCAACGGTGTCGTCATCGACCCCGGTGTCCTGCTTGAGGAGATCGACACCCTGGCCGCCCGCGGCATCTCGGCCGAGCGCCTGCTGATCTCGGCCGACGCGCACCTGATCATGCCCCACCACAAGGCGATCGACAAGGTCACCGAGCGCTTCCTGGGCAAGAACAAGATCGGGACGACGGGCCGCGGCATCGGGCCCGCCTACGGCGACAAGGTCTACCGCATCGGCGTTCGCGTGCAGGACCTGCTCGACCCGGGCATCCTGGCCAAGAAGATCGAGGCGGCGCTGGTCGAGAAGAACCAGGTGCTCACCAAGATCTACAACCGCCGCAGCATCGAACCGGAGAAGGTGCTCGAGGAGTACCTGGGCTACGCCGAACGCCTCAAGCCGCACATCGCCGACACGTCCCTGGTGCTCAGCAAGGCGCTGGACGAGGGCAAGTTCGTGCTGCTCGAGGGCGGCCAGGGCACGCTGCTCGACCTCGACCACGGCACCTACCCGTTCGTCACCTCGTCCTCGCCGACCAGCGGCGGCGCCTGCTCCGGCTCGGGCATCCCGCCGAACCGCCTGACCAAGGTCATCGGCATCCTCAAGGCCTACACGACCCGCGTGGGCTCGGGCCCGTTCCCGACGGAGCTCACCGACGAGATGGGCGATTGGCTGCGCACGACCGGCGGCGAGTACGGCGTCACGACCGGCCGCAACCGGCGATGCGGCTGGTTCGACGCGGTGATCGCCCGTTACGCCACGCGCATCAACGGCGTGACGGACTTCTTCCTCACCAAGCTGGACGTGCTGTCGGGGCTGGAGCGGATCCCGGTCTGCGTGGCCTACGACGTCGACGGGGTGCGCCACGACGAGATCCCGATGACGCAGACCGACTTCCACCACGCCAAGCCGATCTACGAGGAGTTCCCCGGTTGGCAGGAGGACATCAGCGACGCCAAGTCGCTGGACGACCTGCCGCCCAACGCCCGTGCCTACGTCCGCACGCTGGAGGAGATGAGCGGCGCCCCCATCTCCGCCATCGGCGTCGGCCCCGGCCGCGACCAGACATTGGTCGTTCGTTCACTCGTTTAGGGATTCTGTACGGCGGGCCGCCCCTACGGCCGCCCGCCGTACTCCGGCTCAGGGCCTGTGACCGGCGCTTCTGGCGAGTCGGGGATGGTTTGTCGCCGTAACGGCGCCCGAAACCCACCTTCCGCGGTCTCGGGTTTCCCGCCGTAAAGGGCGCCGACTTTCGCCGTACGACGTCTCGCAAGTCGGCGCCTTGTACGGCGGGAAACCCGAGACCGCGGGAGGCGATTCCGTGCGGCGTTACGGCGAACAAGCGTCACCGACTCGCCGGAAGCGCCGGGCTCGGGTCGTCAGCGCACGTCGGCGGGCGGCCGGTGGGGCGGCCTCGCCGTACAGGATCATCCAAGAAAGATCATCTAAGAACCGCTGCGGTGACCTCGGTGACGTGGGTCCAGCCGAGCGTGCCGTACAGCGCCGCGCCCTCGGGCGTGGCCACCAGCAGGCCGGTGCGGGTGGCGGCGGCCGAGGACAGCGCCATCATCACCACGCGCCCCAGCCCGCGCCTGCGGTGGGCGGGAGCGGTCTCGACCTGATCGACGACCGCGTACCGCCCGGCGATGGCGATCTGGCCGCGCGAGGCGATCTCGCCGTCGTGGGTGAGCAGCCGGGCGACGGTGACGTTGGCCCGGGGGGTGACGGCGATCGTGTACTCCGGCGGCACCCGCACGGGCTCGCGCTTCAGCGGCGCGGTCATCATGTACTCGGGCGCCTGGATGGACCAGCCCTCAGGCAGGTAGGGGGCGACCGCGCCGACGGGCGCGCAGAGCTTGAGCCAGGTGCCGGGTGTGGTGATGGTCTCGGCGAGGTGGCGCAGCGTCGCCGGGTCAGGGTTGGGCAGGATGTGCCTGGCCACGTGGCCGGGCAGGCCGACGTCCACGCGCAGGCCCCAGGGTTCCTCGACGGGCGCGGGCGCCTGCCGCGAGACGACCCAGCCGGCCACCCACGCCCGCACCGTTTCGGGCCGGACGGTCCTGACAGCCTGCGTCATAACGGACAGGCTACGGCAACGCTCCGACATACCGGTTAACGGTGCAAAAAGGACACGGCGTGGCACCTGGGGATGACGCGACCCGTTCGGTAGTGTCCCGGGTGTGCGCGTCGAGATTCACGGTCACCGGGGAGCGAGAGGCCTGTGGCCCGAGAACACCCTGCCGGGGCTGAGCCGCACGATGGAGCTCGGGGTGCATGCCCTGGAGCTCGACGTCGCGCTCACCGCCGACAGGCGCCTGGTGTTGACACATGACCTCACGGTCTCGGCCGTGACGAGCGCGGACACGCGCCCGCTGACACCCGGCGACCCCCACTACCCCTACGTGGGCAAGCCGATCAACTCGCTGAGCTATGCCCAGCTCCGCACCCTCGAGGTGGGCGTACGGCTGCCGCGACATCCCGACGACCCGTTCGCGCTGACCCAGGTGGCGATGCCGGAGACCAGGATGCCCACACTCGGCGCGGTCCTGGGGCTGGTCAACGCCTACGACGCCGAGGGCGTCCGGCTGCACGTGGAGCTGAAGTCCGATCCGACCAGGCCCGAGCTGACCGCCGACCCCGACCTGTTCACCGAGATGGTGGTCGACGAACTGGACCGGCACGGCCGGCTGGACAACGCGGCGCTACTGAGCTTCGACTGGCGCATCCTGGGCCACGCGGCCCGGCTGGCGCCGGGCACCCGGCGCTTCGCCCTCATCGAGCGCGACACGCTGCACTGGCACGGCTGCCTGGGTGAAGACATCCCGGCCGCCGCACGCGAGGCCGGGGGCACCACGCTCTCGCCCGAGCACGTCATGGTGGACGAGAAGCTGATGGCTCAGGCGGCCGCGGCCGGGCTGGACGTGGCGGTGTGGACCGTCAACGACGTCGCGCTGGCGGGCAGGATGCTCGACCTGGGCGTGGCGGGGATCGTCACCGACTACCCCGACAGGATGCGGGAACTGTGGCGCGAGCGCGGCCTGGCGCTGCCCGACCCGGTCGGCCCGCTCAGGCCCGTGGGCGTGTAGAGGCCCTCTACAACCAGCCGTTGCGGCGGAACCCCCGGTGCAGCAACAGACACGCGGTGACCATCACGCCGATGGCCGCCGGGTAGCCCCAGATCGTGTGCAACTCGGGCATGAAATCGAAGTTCATCCCGTAGATACCCGCGATCATCGTGGGCACGGCCAGGATGGCCACCCAGGAGGAGATCTTCCGCATGTCCTCGTTGGCCAGCGCGTTCGAGCGGGCCAGCGCCGCCTGCAGGATCGAGCTGCACAGCTCGTTGGAGGACTCCACCTGCTCGCACACCCGGGACAGGTGGTCGCCGACGTCGCGGAAGTACTCGCGCATCTCCGACGGGATCACCCGGCGCTGCGGCAGCGCGGCCATCGGCGCCTGCAGCGGGGTCACCGCCCGCTTCATGTCCAGCATCTCCCGCTTGAGCTGGTAGATCCGGTTGATGTCACGGGAGCTGACGTCGGCGAAGACGGTGGCCTCGACCTCCTCGAGCTCCAACTGCATCAGGTCGGCAACCTGCAGGTACTGGTCCACCACGTGGTCGGAGATGGCGTGCAGCACACCGGCGGGCCCGCGGTCCATCAGTTCGGGCCGATCCTCCAGCCGCTCGCGGACCTCGGTCAACGGGCAATGCTCGCCGTGGCGCACGGTGACGACGAAGTCGACGCCGAGGAAGACCATGATCTCGCCGGTGGCGATGATCTCGCTGGTCGCGGTCAGCTCGTCGTGGTCGAGGAAGGCGACTGTCTTGAGAACCATGAACATTGAGTCGCCATACCGCTCGACCTTGGGCCGCTGGTGGGCCTTGACGGCGTCCTCGACGGACAGCGGGTGCAGTCCGAAGACCTCGGCCAGCCACTCGACCTCCGGCGCGGCCGGCTCGTGCAGCCCCACCCAGACGAAGGCGGGGGTGCCGTCGCTGAGGGCGTTGTGCGCGCGGACGAGGTCGAGGGATTCGACGATGCCGGGGGCGCACACCTTCTTGCCCTCGATGTAGGCGCCGTACTCGACGATGGAGTCGACCGGTGGCACGCAGACCTCACGCACAGGCGACGTGAGCTGACGCGTGGCGTGCGACTGAACCGGGTGACGGTTGATACGACGGAAAAGCGTGGACGAGCGCATGGCAGTCCCTTTCCGCCCGACCTGGTACTCTCCGCGCGCGACGAATGGTCACCTCACAGAATGCGCGGAGGCACGATCAGGCTGCCGATTGGAGTGGTCGGGTTGTGTCGGGCGTACGTGAACGAGCACGTACTGCTGGGATCACCAGGTTTCATCCCGGACCACCTCCAATCACAAGAGACGCCCTAAAGCCGCCCTAACTTACCACATGGCACATGAACAACATGACGATACTCGTCATCTGGCCCTGTGATCAGGTAGAACTCCACAAAGATTGCCCTGCATTCCGGCAGTTGGCGGCCTGCAACAATGGGTCTCGTGCGCGTACTAGTCATCGGCTCCGGCGGGCGCGAGCACGCCCTGTGCCGCTCCCTCAGCCTCGATCCCCAGGTCAGCGAGCTCCACTGCGCCCCGGGCAACGCGGGCATCGCCGACGTCGCGACCCTGCACCCGGTCGACCCCACCGATCCGGCCGCGGTCGCGGCGCTGTCCGAGCGGCTCGGCGCCGACCTCGTCGTCGTGGGGCCCGAGGCGCCGCTGGTGGCAGGGGTGGCCGACGCGGTGCGGGCGGCGGGCATCGCCTGCTTCGGCCCGTCGCGCGACGCGGCGATGATCGAGGGCTCCAAGGCGTTCGCCAAGGAGGTCATGACGGCCGCGGGCGTGCCGACGGCCGACTCCCGGGTGTGCACGACCGCCGCGGAGGCGGCGCAGGCGCTGGACGCCTTCGGCCCGCCGTACGTGGTCAAGGACGACGGGCTGGCCGCGGGCAAGGGGGTCGTCGTCACCGACGACCGCGAGGCCGCGCTCGAGCACGCGCGCGTGTGCGGGCGCGTCGTGATCGAGGAGTACCTGGACGGACCCGAGGTCTCGCTGTTCGCGCTCTGCGACGGCGGTACGGCGGTGCCGCTGCAGCCCGCACAGGACTTCAAGCGGGCCTACGACGGCGACCGGGGCCCCAACACCGGCGGGATGGGCGCCTACACGCCGCTGCCGTGGCTGCCGGAGGGCCTGACCGAGCAGGTCATGCGGGAGGTCGTGCGTCCCACGATGGACGAGCTGGCCGGTCGCGGCCTGCCGTACCAGGGAGTGCTCTACGTGGGGCTGGCCATCACGGCCAAGGGGCCGAAGGTGATCGAGTTCAACGCGCGCTTCGGCGACCCCGAGACGCAGGTCGTGCTCGACCGGCTGGAGACGCCGCTGGGCGGGCTGCTGCACGCCTGCGCGACGGGCACGCTCGCCGACGCGCCGACGTTCCGCGACGGGTGCGCGGTCACCGTGGTGATCGCGGCCGAGAACTACCCGGGCGACCCGGTCAAGGGCGACGTCATCACCGGCCTCGAACCCACTGAATCCGCCTATGTCATCCACGCAGGGACAAAGCGGGACAATAGTGACATCGTGGCCAACGGCGGGCGGGTGCTGAGCGTCGTCGGCACCGGCCCGGACCAGGAGACCGCCCGGCGGAACGCCTACGACCTGGTGTCGAGGATCAGCCTGCGCGGCTCGCACTACAGGACGGACATCGCCCGATGAAACACCTGCACTCCGGCAAGGTACGCGACCTCTACTCCACCGACGAGGGCGACCTGCTGATGGTCGCCTCGGACCGGATCTCCGCCTTCGACTACGTCCTGGAGCCTGGCATCCCGGACAAGGGCGCCATCCTCACGCAGCTGTCCCTGTGGTGGTTCGAGCAGCTCGCGGACGTCGTGCCCAACCACATCATCCGCAAGGGGCCCGACTCTCGCAGCGTGATCTGCAAGTCGCTGCAGATGGTGCCCGTCGAGTGCGTGGCCCGCGGCTACCTGACCGGCGGCGGACTGGCTGAATACCGCGCGACGGGCCGCGTGTCGGGCGTCGAGCTGCCTCCCGGCCTGGAGGACGGCTCGCGGCTGCCCGAGCCGATCTTCACACCGAGCACCAAGGCGCCCGTGGGCGAGCACGACGAGCCCATCTCCTTCGAGGAGGTCGAGGCCTCCCAGGGGAAGGCCGCCGAGGAGCTGCGGCGAATCACGCTGGAGGTCTACACGCGCGGCGCCGAGATCGCCCTCGCGCGGGGCATCATCCTGGCCGACACCAAGATCGAGCTGGGCTGGGATTCCCACGGCGTACTCACGCTGGCCGACGAGGTCCTCACCCCTGACTCCTCCCGGTTCTGGCCCGCCGACCAATGGGAGCCGGGGCATGCGCAGCCTTCCTTTGACAAGCAGTTCGTCCGCGATTGGCTGACTTCACCCGAATCCGGATGGGACAAATCCGGAGGAACTCCTCCGCCGTCGCTTCCCGACGAAGTGGTCAGGCGTACGAGGGACCGTTACCTGGAAGCGTACGAGCGGCTCACGGGGGTCCCCTTTAGCCGATGAATCGGCTGGGTCAGGTGTGGTTAGCGGCTACTGTTGGCCCGTTCGAGCCTGACCGATACGTTTCTAGGAGCCGCACGAATGGTCCGTTACCGCGTGCGCGGTGGCAACGCTTTGCGTGGAACCGCCTTCATCCAGGGCGCGAAGAACGCCGTGTTGCCCATGATCGGTGCGGCTCTGCTCGCCTCCCGCGGCCGCACAGTCCTGCGCAACGTACCGATCATCGAGGACGTCCGCCGCGCCGTGGAACTGGCCCAGGCGATCGGGGCCCACGTCGAGCTGCACGAGTCCGAGCGGACGCTGGTGATCGACGCCTCCAGGCTCAGTAGCCCGGTGCTGCCGGCCGAGATCGCCCGGCGCTTCCGCGGTTCCGTGCTGTTCACCCCGGCCCTGCTGCACCGGCTGGGTGAGGCGATCGTGGAGGGGGTGGGCGGTTGCAATCTCGGCAGCCGCAACCTCGACTTCCACTACCTGGGCTACAAGCGGCTGGGCGCGATCGTGGACGAGGGGGAGACCGTCATCCACGTCAAGGCCTCCGGCCTGACCGGCGCCACGCTCTACCTCGACACCCCCTCGCACACCGGCACCGAGAACCTCATCATGGCCGCCGCCCTGGCCAAGGGCACCACCGTGATCGAGAACGCGGCGCTCGAGCCCGAGGTGCTCGACGTCATCGACATGCTCACCAAGATGGGCGCGAAGATCAGCGGTGGCGGCACCGGCTTCATCACCGTAGAGGGCGTGGACGAGCTGCACGCCGTCGAGCACACCGTGATGCCCGACCGGCTGGACGCCGGCGTGTTCGCGATGGCCGCGGCGATCACCGGCGGCGACGTCAGCCTCGTCGGCACCGGCCTGGACCTGGGCGTCGTCCGCTACAAGCTGGAGCAGATGGGCGTCGACTTCGCCCGGCAGGGCGCGGTGCTGCACGTGCGCTGCGACCGGCCGCTGCGCCCGATCAACATCATCACCGACACCTATCCCGGCTTCGCCACCGACCTGCAGTCGCCGATGATGACCGTGGCGGCGCTGGCCGACGGCACCAGCTACATCCACGAGCGCATCTTCGACGGCCGCTTCGCGCTGGCGGGAGAGCTCAACAAGATGGGCGCCGACGTGGAGGTCGAAGGCAGCCGGGCTGTGGTGCGCGGCGCCACCCCGCTGAACGGCACCCGGGTCACCGCGCACGATCTGCGTTCCGGGATAGCTCTGGTGCTGGCGGGACTGGCGGCCAATGGTGAGACGGTCATCGAGTCGGGTTATCTCATCGACCGCGGCCACGCCTACCTCGCCGATCGAATGCGGGCACTCGGAGCGGACATTACGAGAGAGATTTCCGGGCACTGAAAAACACCGGGAAAACCCCGCTGAGCTGCTGAAATACCTTCCTGGGCGGCCAACCAGAACGGCTTTCCGGAAAAGTCGGGCGTGACATTACGGCCCCCGCGAGCGATCGTTCCAAAAGAGAGCATGGTGTAGATGCCGCACCCCGTCTGCGGGAGGGTGCGGCGGACTCCACCATTCGCACCGTAAACGGACGGCAGGATGGGACGAACATTGGTCGAGAGGGCCGAAGAAACTCCCCGAGTGTCACGCCCGGGCGCCATGACACCGGACCTCACTATCGGCGTGGTCGGACCGCACGACCTTGTCGAGCGCGTCATGCTGATGGGCCACGCCGCGGCGCCCCTGCCCTGCCGCCTGGTGGCAGCCGCCTACCGCGACGAGCAGGAGGCGCCGGACAAGGTGACACGGCTCGGTCCCGGCGTGGACGCGTGCCTGTTCGCCAGCCCGGTCCCCTACGACCTGGCCAGGCGATCGGGCGTGCTCACCATGCCCGCGACCTACGTGCAGCTCGGCGGGGCGGCACTGGTGGCGGCGCTGGCCAAGGCAGCATTGGACGCGCGGATCGATCCACAGCGGGTCAGCATCGACGTGGTCTCGCGTGCCGATGTCGAGGAGGCGTACACCGATCTCGGCATCGCCGCCACGGACGTGCACAGCCGCGACGAACCCGGCGCCACCGGGACGATCGCCGCCTTCCACGAACGGCTGGCCCGCCAGGGCGCCACCACCGGCGCGCTGACGTGTCTGCCCCAGGTGGGGGAACGCCTGCAGGCGGCGGGCGTGCCCGTCATCCGCATCAGGCCTACCTCGGCGGCGGTGCGCAGCGCGCTGCACACGGCGGCGCTGCTCGGCGCGCATCACCGGCTGGAGGAGTCGCAGCTCACCGTGGTGCTGGTGGAGGTGCCGACGCTGCGCGAGCCCGTGCGCCGCGCCGCGCCCCGCTACTGGCGCGACGAGCTGCGCCTGTCGCTGCACCGGCTGCTGGTCCAGGAGGCCAACCGGATCAACGCCACGGTCTGGCCGATCGACGACCACAGCTACCTGGTCACCGCGACCAGGGGCTCGATCGCCGCCGCGACGGACGGGTTCCGCGTGCTGCCGTTCGCGGCCAGGATCCGCGACGAGCTGGGGCTGGCGGTCGAGGTGGGCGTGGGCATGGGCCGCACGACGCACGACGCCGAGTCGCACGCCAGGGCCGCGCTGGCCCGTAGCCAGGCGGGCAAGCAGGCGCAGGGCTTCGCCGTAGACAGGGAGGGCCGGGCGCTCATCCCAGCGCCCAGGATGCCGCCGGCGGGCGCCACCACGCTCAAACCCAAGGGCGTGGAAGTGCTGGCCAGGCTCGCGGCCAAGCTGGAGGGCGGCGACACGGTGGTCGATGCCGAGGGCGCGGGGAAGATGCTCGGGGTCACGCCTCGGACGGCTAGGCGGTTGCTGCGCACGCTGGTTGACGAGGGACTCGCGTGGCCGCTCCCGCCGAACCGGACTCCCCAGCCCGGGCGGCCGCGCCAGCTCTACCGTCTCATCGTGGAGAAACTCGGCCCCCGCTGACCGCCCACGATCCGGTCCGCCGTCCCCTTCCCCTTCCAGGACGGCGGACCACCACTTCACTTGCTTCATTTTTTTACGGCGGGCCGCCCCTACGGCCGCCCGCCGCACTCCGGCTCGGGGCCTGTGACCGGCGCTTCTGGCGAGTCGGTGACGCTTGCCCACCGCCACGACTCCGATCTTGGCCGCCTGGGCGGGATACTTCCTTGGCCGCCCGGGCGATGTGCCGAGCTGCCCAGGGCGGGACGCTCCGAGGCCGCCCGGGCGAGGTGCTTAGCCGCCGCCTGGCCGGGATGCTCCATGACCCGGAGATGTGCTGAGCCGTTCGGGTGGGATGCTTCTTGGCCGCGCGGGGGATGGGCTGAGCCGTTCGGGTGGGGCGTTTCTTGGGCTCTTTGGGTGGGTTGTTCTTGTTGGGTGGGTGGGCTGTGTTGTGTTGGTCGGGTGGGGGGTTTGGGGTGGTGGGGGTGGGGGGTTTATGGGGGTCTGGTGGTGACATGTTGGAGTTAGGTGCGGTGAAGTTATTGGTTGACGGCCGTGGTTAGGGGTATGTTTTTCTTCGCCCCCGATCGACGTGTTTCGGACGGGGGCGCCAGCTTCTAGCAGGCGCAGGCGATTCCCGAGACGGGAGCCGTCAGCGCGTCCACGGGGTTTCTGGTGACGCCCGAGGCGGTCTCGACGGTGAATCCCTCGCGCGCCCAGTATTCGAAGCCGCCCAGCATCTCCTTGACGCGGAAGCCCAGGCGGGCGAATTCCAGGGCGGCGCGGGTGGCGCCGTTGCAGCCGGGGCCCCAGCAGTAGGTCACCACGGTCACGTCCTGCGGGACGAGGTCGCGCGCGCGGGTGGCGATCTCGGCGGTGGGCAGGTGGACGGCACCCTCGATGTGGCCCTGGTCCCACGACTCCTTGCTGCGCGAGTCGACCACCACGACGCCGGGCGCGCCCGCCGCCAGATCGGCCGCCACGTCGGACACGTCGGTCTCGAAGGCCAGGCGGGCGGCGAAGTGCGCGACGGCATCGGCGTTGGCTGCGGCGGGTACCGCGGTGACGGCGGACATCGGGGCTCCTCTCATGTCGGTTACGATGCCAGAATCCTGACATTTCCCCAGCTAGAGCCAACAGTGGCGCGAAAGCCGTACAGCGCTAAGATCCCGCCACCTCGCCGTCCGATACCCGCAGGTGGTCTCACTATGCGGACGGCTATGGTAAGGAGCCATGACATCGAACACCACTGACCGCCGCGCCACGTTCCTCGTCTGGGGGGCGCTGGCCATCGTCTACGTGGTGTGGGGCTCCACCTACCTGGGCATCCGGATCGCGGTGGAGACGCTGCCCGCGCTGCTGGGCGGGGCGCTGCGGTTCCTGATCGCGGCGGCGGTGCTCGCGGTGATCCGGTTGATCCACAAGGGGTGGACGCCGTTCCGCATGACCGGGCGGCAGTTCTTCGGCGCCGCGCTGGTCGGGTTGCTGCTGCTGACCACCGGCAACGGGCTGCTGTCGGTGGCGGAGAAGCACATGCCGAGCGGGCTGGCGGCGCTGCTGATCGCCTCGGTGCCGCTGTGCCTGGTGGTGATGCGGCTCGTGGTCAGGGACCGGCCGCAGGTGCTGACGCTGGCCGGCGTGCTCGTCGGGTTCTGCGGCGTGGCCGCCCTCTCGCTGGGCTCCGGCGGGCAGGCGAGCCCGGGCGACATCGCGGTGGTGCTGATCGCGGCCGTGTCGTGGTCGCTGGGGTCGTTCCTGTCGGCGCGGATCCCGATGCCGTCGGACTCGTTCGCGGCCAGCACGATCGAGATGCTGGCAGGCGGCGCCGGGCTGGTGGTGATCGGCCTGGCCACGCACGAGCGGCTCGACCTGGCGGCGGTGTCGACCAGGTCGTGGGTGGCGCTGGCCTACCTGGTCGTCTTCGGCTCGCTGGTGGCCTTCACCGCGTACTCGTGGCTGCTCGGCAACGCGCCCATCTCACTGGTGTCCACCTATGCCTACGTCAACCCGGTGGTCGCGGTGCTCCTGGGCGTGCTGGTCCTGAACGAAGAGGTCACCACCCGCATGATCATCGGCGGTCTGGTGATCGTGGCGGGCGTCGTCCTGGTGGTCTCGACCGAACGCAAGAGGAAGAAGAAGACCTCACTCGGCAAGGTCGCAAGCCACGAGATGGCCTGAGCGCCCCGCTCTGGGCAGCGGGGCTCGCCGTACCGCTCAGCGCTTCTTGAAGGCCGCGGCGGCCGTCAGGAAGGTGTCGTTGGCCTCGGGGTCGCCGATCGAGACGCGGGCGCCCTCGCCCGCGAACGGGCGGACAGCGACGCCCTCGACCGCGCAGGCCGCGGCGAAGTCGAGCGTGTCGTCGCCGAGGCGCAGCCAGACGAAGTTCGCATCCGTGGACGGGACCGTCCAGCCCTGGGAGATCAGCGCCTCCCGCACGCGGGTGCGCTCCTTGACCACCGCGTCGACCCGCTCGAGCAGCTCGTCCTCGGCCTTCAGCGATGCGATCGCCGCCGCCTGGGCGATGGAGTTCACCGCGAACGGGATGATCGTCTTGCGTACGGTGGCCGCCACCGGCTCGTGGCCGACCACGAACCCGACCCGCAGCCCGGCCAGCCCGTAGGCCTTGGAGAACGTGCGCAGCACGCACACGTTGGGCCGGTCACGGTACAGCTCGAGCCCGTCGGGCACGTCGGCGTCGCGCACGTACTCGCGGTAGGCCTCGTCGAGCACCACGAGCACGTTGTCCGGCACCCGGTCGAGGAAGCGCACCAGGTCGTCGCGGCGGATGCTGGTGCCGGTCGGGTTGTTGGGGTTGCAGACGAAGATCATGCGGGTCCTGTCGGTGATGGCCTCGGCCATCGCGCCCAGGTCGTGCTCCTCGTCCTTGAGCGGGACCTTGACGGAGGTGACGCCCGCCAGGTCGGCCAGCAGCGGGTACGCCTCGAACGACCGCCACGCGTAGATCACCTCGGCGCCCGGCTCGCCGATGGTCTCGAACAGCTGCTGCGCCACCGTCACCGAGCCGGCGCCCAGCGCGATGTGGCTCTCCGGCACCCCGAACCGCTCGGCGATGGCCTCGGTCAGCTTCAGCGCGCCGGCGTCCGGGTACCGGTTGATCTGCCGCGCCGCGTCCGCGATCGCCTCGACCACGGACGGCAGCGGATCGTAGGGCGATTCGTTCGAGGAGAGCTTGTAGGAGCGCCCATCGGGGCTGACGACGGCCTTGCCCGGCTTGTAGGCGGGCATTGTGTCCAGGATCGCGCGGAAACGAGGCATGGCCCAACTGTAGAACGTTGCCCAGGACCTCTACACGGGGCGTCTGCTTCTGCACAGCCGGCGTGCGCGACTTCAGCCCAGGAATTCGAGGCGCTGCTGCACTGTACGGCGGGCAGGAGCGCCAGAGGTGGCGGGATCCCGTGCTGCTTGGCGGCGAGCGAGCGTCCCCGACTCGCCGGCAGTGCCGGTCGCAGGCCCTCAGCCGAAGTGCGGCGGGCGGCGCGTGGCTGCGGCTTTGCCGTAACCCTTCAAACCGTTCGCCGAGTTGCCCCTGCCCGCGCGGGTGGCGGCGTTCTGCGGCTGGTGGGTGCTGCTGGTTGCGGTGACCCTGGTGGTCGCGGTGGACCACGGGGTGGCGCTGCGGGTGCTCGAGGTGCCCAGGGGCGAGTTCTGCCTGGGAGTGATGCGGCAGTTCGCGGCGGCTGTCCGGCACGTACGGCGGTGACCCGACCTTGATACTTATGTCAGACTTGCCCGGCAAATGAGCTATTTCAACCGGTTTGACCTTCAGGGTGACTCGGGGGTGGGGAGAGTGCCCTGTGGAGCTGCGCGACATCGAGATCTTCTTGACTCTTGCCCAGGAGCTGCACTTCGGCCGTATGGCAGAGCGGCTGCACGTCTCCGTGGCGGCGGTCAGCAAGGCGATCAAGAAACAGGAACGGTCCCATCGGCGTCGAGCTCTTCGCCCGTGACCGCCGCAATGTAGGGCTCACGCCGATGGGTGAGCAGCTCCGCGACGACCTGCGCCA
Organism: Nonomuraea sp. NPDC050536; assembly: GCF_044457685.1. Classification (NCBI taxonomy): domain Bacteria; kingdom Bacillati; phylum Actinomycetota; class Actinomycetes; order Streptosporangiales; family Streptosporangiaceae; genus Nonomuraea; species Nonomuraea sp. NPDC050536. The sequence continues at coordinate 44,956 of NZ_JBITHD010000016.1, read as the reverse complement.
GGTGCATCAGGGGTTGACGCAGAGCCTACGAGCGGCTGCACGGTGAAGGCGCCACCGCCACCATCCCGCTCCGGCGGGAGCCGTGGGGTGAGCTGCTGATGCAACTCACCGACCCCAACGGTGTGGCGATCCAGCTCATCGAGTGGATCTCCCCGATCACGGGATGACTCCGCACCGGCTGACCTGGTCGTGTCGTTCACCATCACCATCACCACTACCGCCGACCATGCGCTGCCGTGTCAGCGGCCGTGTCAGGACGGCAACGGCCCGGCATCAGAGCGGGCGGCGATGGTGGACGCCATGAACGGTTGAGCGATTGCGGCCTCAGGGCTGCGAACTGGGTCACGACGAGCTCACCCCCGCCCCTCGTGCGTCGAGACGGGTCTCGCAGATCGAACACTGTATGTAAGGAGATTGATGATGGGAACGGGCAACAGCGGCTTCTCTGAAGCAGGGCTGCGCAGACTGCGTGAGGTGCTGGCACGGCATGTCGATTCCGGGAAGATTCCCGGGCTTGTCGCCCTGGTCAGCCGGGGCGGTGAGACGCACGTCGAAGCGATCGGGACGATGCGCCATGACGGTGGCGCGCCGATGCGCCGGGACACGATCTTCCGGATGGCGTCCACGTCCAAGCCGGTCTCGGTGGCGGCGACGATGGTCCTGCTGGATGAGTGCCGGCTGCGACTGGATGACCTGGTAGAGCAGTGGCTGCCCGAACTCGCCGACCGGCAGGTGCTGAAGCGGATCGACGGCCCGCTGGACGACACCGTGCCGGCGCGGCGGCCGATCACCGTACGGGACGTGCTGACCTCCACGTTCGGGCTCGGCATGGATATGACGGCGCTAGGCACTCCGATCATGGGCGCGATCTTCGAGCAGGGGCTCACGCCCGATCTGCCGGTGCCGATGCCCGAGCCGGATGAGTGGATGCGCCGCCTGGGCGCGCTTCCGCTGATGCACCAGCCTGGAGAGCGCTGGCAGTACCACATCAGCAACGATCTCCTCGGCGTGCTCGTCGCCAGGGTCACCGGCCAGTCGTTTGAGACGTTCCTGCGTGAACGCATCTTCGACCCCCTGGGGATGAAGGACACCGCCTTCCACGTGCCCGCCGACAAGATCGACCGGCTGCCGACCCTCTACGCCCCCGACCCGCAGACCGGGCAGTTCCACGAGTGGGACGAGGCCAAGGGCGGACGCTGGAGCAAGCCTCCGGCGTTCCAGGGCGGCGGCGGCGGACTGGTCTCCACCGTCGATGACTTCCACGCCTACTTCCAGATGCTGCTGAATGGCGGGACGCACGGCAGCGAACGGATCCTGTCCCGGCCCGCCGTACAGCTGATGACCACCAACCGCCTCACGCCCGAGCAGCAAGCCGCCCGACACGCCATGGCCACCGACAACGTCCATCTGTCATTCGGCCAAGGACAGCACGGCGGCTGGGGCTTCGGGATGGCGGTACGCACCTACCGCGGCGACTACGCGCCCATCGGCCAGTTCGGCTGGGACGGCGGAAGCGGCACCTCGACCTACGCCGACCCGGACAACCAGCTCACCGGAATCCTGCTCACCCAGGTCGGGATGTCAGTCCCGGATCCGGCGCGGCTGATCCACGACTTCTGGACCACGCTCTACCAGGCAATCGACGGCTGACACCGAGCCCGAATCCCCGGCAGACCCGCCCTGGCGGCCGAAGCGTCGACGTTTCCGCGCCGGGTCGGGTTTGGCCTGTCTGCCTATCGGCGGCCCTGGCGGTCGTGGTGGACCACGGAGTGGCACTGCGGGTGCTCGAGGTGCCCAGGGGCGAGTTCTGTCTGGGGGTGATACGGCAGTTCGCGGAGGTTATCCGGCGCGTACGGCGGTGACCGACTGGGACCGGTAGCCGGCCCTGGCGGCCTCGGCGACGGCCTCCATGACCGGCCTGGGCTCGGCCGCCAGCAGGGCGGGCAGGTCGCTGGAGCGGGCCTCCAGGAGCCCGGCCTTGGCGTTGGAGAACAGCGAGATCGTGTGCGTCACCTGGTACGGCTCGAGCCCGCTGCCCGCCAGCGCGGCCCGCATGCCGGACAACGGGATGTCCTGGTAGGCGACCTGCCTGCCGAGCGCCTCGGCGAGGACCTCGGCGATCTCCCGGCCGCCGATCGCCGTGACGCCCTCCAGCTCGTAGACCTGACCCGCGTGCCGGCTGCTGCCGTGGGCGGCCAGGTCCCGCTCGACCTCGGCGGCCACCCTGACGGCGACGTCCGCCAGGTCCTGCTTGGCCACCACCGACACCCGCCCCTCGCCGAGCGCCGCCGCGAAAACCCCGGTCTCTACCGCGCTCCCCGCGCCCGCCGCCGCCAGCCCCGCCGGGACCTCGGCATACAGGCCGTTACGCAGGATCGTCACGTCGAACGGAGCCTCGGCCAGCCGTGACTCCGTCCAGCGGTGCGGCAGCGCGATCGTCATCAGCTCGCCGGAGCCGGCCAGGCTGGTGTAGATCACGTGCCTGATCCCGGCCCGCGCCGCGGCGTCCACCACCGCGCCGTGCCGCGCCAGGACCACGTCGTCCTCGGCGTACCCGGCCGAGACGAACACCAGCACGTCCACCCCGGCGAACCCTTCGGCCAGGCTCGCCGGGTCGTCGAAGTCGATACGGCGTGCCGTACCGCCCGCCCGGGTCCCGCCCACCGCGTCGAGCCCGTCGATCGCCGTCAGCCCCTGGAAGACCAGGCCGCCCAGCGCGCCGGAAATACCGGTTACCAGAATCATCAGAACGCTCCCTGTGTTGCTGCTTGTACAACAGCATTCGCGCTCCCCGGGCGCCACCGTAAGGAGGCACTTTCGTGTCAGTCACGAACACGGCCGTAACCCCCCAGGTCGACGGCCCCTGCGGCGACGACGACTGCGGGATCCGCGACGTCCTCGACCGGCTCGGCGACCGGTGGACCGTGCTGGTCGTCGTGGAGCTGGCCAAGGGCGTGCGCCGCTTCCGCGAACTCCAGCGCGCCATCCCCGGCATCTCGCAGCGCATGCTCACCCTCACCACCAAGCGCCTGTGGCGAGACGGCCTCGTCGAGCGCATTGCGTACCCGACCATCCCGCCGCAGGTGGAGTACCGCCTGACCCCCATGGGACGCAGCCTCGCGGCCACGATCACCGGCCTCGCCGACTGGTCCCGCGCGCACAAGGACGAAATCGCCACGTCCCGCGAGACCTGGGACACCCAGCACCCCGGCGAAGTGATCACCTGAAAGCTTCCTTGAGCGGATAGCCGGGGCTTCCACGGGAGCGGTACAGCAGACGCCAGAAGCCTGACCGAGGCGCTCAGAAAACTGATCAGAGGGACCAGAAAACTACCCGGCGCGACCAGAAAACTGATCGGGCAACCAGAAAACTGTCCGACTCACGACGACCTGCGTTCGCCGAAGCCGAGGGTTGTACACCTCAGAGCCCGGCCTGCTGGAGGCCATCGTCGAGCGCCACCTGTGGCGCCCCCTCGCTGCCCGGGAGCCGTGATCGCTGCCGATCGGTACCCGCATCACCATCCAAGCGGCCGCCCACTCCGCTATCGGGTTACCGACATCCATGTCAGCGACATCTACGTCGCCGACATAGATGTCGGTTACATTGAAGTCATGGAATTCGTCGGGCGAAGGCCGCAACTGCTCACCCTCAATGACTGGTGGGAGGAGACACACCCTCGCCCAGCACTCGTCTGGGGGCGTCGGCGCGTCGGCAAGACCGCCCTGCTTCAGCACTTCGCTGAGAACAAGCGGACGATCTTTCATACAGGAGGCGGGCGCACCCCCCGTCGAGAACTTGCCGAACTCTCGTTCAGAGCGGCGGCCACCCTCGCTTCTCCCACACGTGATCTCCTGGCACGCCCCTATCAGACCTGGGATGAAGCGCTCGATCATCTTGCCAGGGAAGCAGAAGCCGAGCCGCTGCTTCTCATACTCGACGAGTTTCCTGAGCTGATCACCAACGCCCCCGAGTTGGAGGGAGTCCTACGCGCCTTTCTCGATCACTCACACGGTCGAACACAATTGAGGATCATCGTGTGTGGCTCCGCGGTCCGGATCATGCGCTCCATTCAGGAATATCGCTCTCCGCTCTACGGACGCTTCGACCTGACCATGCAACTTCACCCCTTCCGCCCTCACGAGGCCGCAGAGATGCTGCCCGAACTCGATCCAGTCGACCGCGCGCTGGTATACGGGATCGTCGGCGGCATGCCCCTCTACCTTTCATGGTGGCGGCCGGAGCTCTCCACCGAGCGAAACCTTGCCCGGCTGGCCGGACATCCGGACGCCAAGATGATCCGCGAGGGAGATCTGGTCCTGGCGACCGAAGCGGGCCAAGGCGTGCACCTGGCCGCCGTCCTCCAAGCCATCGCCGAGGGCTACACAAAACACAACGAGATCGCGGACGTTATTCGCGCCGACCCCAGCAGAACGCTCAACGACCTGCTCACCCTGCGCCTCGTCGAACGAATTCAACCAGTCACAGAGACCCAGCGGACCCGTCGCAAGATCTATCGCATCGCGGACAACTTCCTCGCCTTCTATCTGGGAACGCTGTCGCGCGTCCTCCCCGAAATCGACCGGGGTCTTGGCGACACGATCATGCCTGTACTCATGGAGGCCTTGAACGATCATCTCGGCATGGCGTGGGAGGAGGCATTCCGGGACCACCTGCGATTCCGAGCGGCTGATATCGGACCGGAAGTCGTGGCCATCGGCTCATGGTGGCAGGCCGACGGACAGAACCAGATCGACGCGGTCGCACTCAGCGGCCGGTCCCGGCGCCCCATTCTGGTCGGAGAGGCGAAGTGGGCCAGGAATGTGAACGCCGCACGGATTACGGCGGGCCTCGCGGCCAAGGCCACGCAGCTCACTCGCGAACCCGAAGGCCTCAGGTATGCGGTCTGTGCCAGAGAAGAGGTCACTCACTCCTCGCCTGACACGCTTTGCATCACGGCGGCGGATATATTCGCCCTTTCCTGAGCTTCAATCCTCCTCGGGTCCTATCGGGCCCTGCGTGGCATGCTCTGGAGGTCCGTCTGTTGCTTGCGTGACGTCGCTTGCAAGGTTCCAGGCAGCGGTGCCCATGGGGGCGAAGCGCGGGCGTCAGCCCGCCCTCATAGGAACGTCTGAGCGGTAGCGAAGCCCTGCAGGGGTCGGGGCCCCGGCCCGACTGGGAGCGATGTCTGAGCGCAGCGAAGGCCCTAGAGCAGGGCGGGCGGTAGATGGCCTACTACCCAGATGGGCAACGGGTGGGCCTGCGAAGAGCGTCTGAGCGCAGCGAAGGCCTTTGAGCGCGGGAACTTTGGGGTTACTCCTTGAGGGAGCGGAGCATTGGGGGGTGGAGGAGTTCGGCGGGGCCGCGGCGGTAGAGCTTGGCGGGGCGGCCGCCGTCCCTGGTCGTGGTGTCGCCCGTCTCGAGCAGGAAGCCTTCGGCCTTGGTGACCTTGCGGTGGAAGTTGCGGGGGTCCAGTGAACGGCCCCAGACGATCTCGTAGACCCTGCGCAGGTCCGCGACCGTGAACTCCGGCGGGCAGAAGGCCGCGCCCAGCGAGGTGTACTCCAGCTTCGCCCGCGCCCGCTCGATCCCGTCGAGGAGGATGCGGCGGTGGTCGAAGGCCATCACCGTGAGCTCCGACACCGGTACCCAGGCCATGTGCGCCTTCTCCGAGGCGGGCAGGTCGGGCGCGAGACCCAGGTAGGCGACGCTGAGCACCCGCTGGCGCGGGTCACGGTCCGGGTAACCGTACGTCTGCAGCTGTTCGAGGTGGATCGGGGTGGGCATGCCGGCACGCTCGGAGAGGATACGGCGGGCCGCGTCGGGCAGATCTTCATCCAGCTGGATGAAACCGCCCGGGACCGACCAGCGGCGCATGAAGGGAGGGTTGTCGCGGCGCCACACGAGCGTGCTCAGAGCATTGCAGCGCACGGTGAGCACGACCAGGTCAACGCTGACCGGGATGCTCGGAACCATGCCAGGCACGTTACACGCTGCGAGCTCAGGTCATTATCCGTACATGCAGGGGTTCCGTGGCCTCCTGCCCGGAAGGTCCCTTTACGCCGATCTTCACCCACTCGCCCGGCGGAACCTGGGTCCAGTCGAAGGGAACCCAGGCCGTCATCATCCCCTCGGGCAGGTCCTGCGGATGCTCGTCCAGCCAGCCCGCGCCCGCCACGCTGATCTCCTTGGTGCCCGCCGACCACTCGAGCGTGACGTAGGAGCCGGTGAAGTTGTAGCCGCGCACCTCAACGCCGTCCTGGATGTCGCGGCCCTGGCGGACGGCGTCCACGGCGATCGGGCGCTGCCAGTCCTTGGCGATCTCGTCCTGCAGCGACGGCGTGCCGCAGCTGTAGAAGTCGCTCCACATGTAGGAGACGACCTTCTGGACGTATCGGCCGGCCATCGTGACGGCCTGGTCCAGACGCTTCTTGTCCGTCTTGCCGCGGGTGCCCTGCGGCGCGCACGGCTGCTCACCCGACGGCTCGAAGGCCTCCACGTTGGCCCACAGCTGCACCTGGTAGCCCTGCTGGACCATCTGCTCGCGGGCGTTGGCCATCTCGCGGTAGTAGTCGCGCGTCGAGCCGTGGTAGGCGTCGCCGTACGTCGTCTCCCCGACCACCGGCTTGAGCCGGTCGTCGACCTCTGAGTCGCGCTGGTCCGGCCAGAACAGGCCGACCTTGCCCGTGCCGCGGCTGTCCTGCGGGGCGATGATGCCGACCCCGGTCCGGGCCAGCAGCTTGAACGCCTCGGCCACCTGGGCGGGCGTCTGGCCGAACCCGACGCGCTTGCGCGCGTCCATGTACGGGCTGATCAGGATGGGCTTGCCCGGCAGCACCTGCTGGACGATGTCGTGCTGGCCCGCGTACACCGACAGGGTCGGGTTGCTGCTCAGCGTGGCGGCCATCTGCACCTCGAACGGCTGGTAGACGCCGCCCAGCGACTCCCTGTCGGCGAAACGCGAGCCGTAGTCCTGCACGACGCGCCTGGTCAGCGTCGTCAGCGGGTTGATGTGGCGCGGGTTGGCCCTGGTCGGCGTCTTCGGGTCGCGCGGCGCCAGCGGCAGCGCGGGGTAAACCCGCACGCCGAACTGGTCGCCCAGGTCGAGCAGCTCTTTGAGGCTGTCCTTGGGCGCGGCGGCGACCAGGATCAGGTCGTACTTCTCCGGCTTGCTGAAGTCGCAGGTGGCGTCGTCGGAGCCGTCGGTGCGCGACAGCAGGCGGAAGTAGACCCGCTTGCCGACCTCGATCTTCTTCTCCAGCTCGGGGCAGCGGAAGATGTCCGGCCCGTACGACTCGTCGGTGCGATAGGCGTAGATCCGCGAGATCTTGTTGCCGGGGTTGGCCGCTTCCAGATCGGCCACGGCGGCGGCCTCACAGCTCTGGCCGTTCTCCTCGCAGTCCTTGTAGAGCGAGTCGAGCTGGCCGTCGCGGGACTTGATGCGGCCCTGGTCGTCGACGGTGCGGAACTGCAGGCCGTACCCGACCCTGATGACGGTGTCGCCGCCCAGGTCGTGGATCTCCTTCAGCTGGCGGCGCCAGGTGCACGGGTTGGACTTCGGCATGATCCAGTAACCGGTGACGGCGTAGGGCGCCTTCTCCTTGGTCTCGAAGGTGCCGCAGGGGTCGGTGAACTCGCTGACCTTGGGCGTGGGGTTGGTCCGCTTGGGGGTCGCCTTGGCCTGGCTCGCCGTCTTCGAGGGCTTGTCGTGGGGCAGGACGACGACCACTGCCGCGACGGCGGCGATGATGAGGGCGCCCAAGAGCACAAAGAGCCACCGCACGTTCAGGAACCTACCGCCCTCGTGATAAGCCGGAAATTACTTGACGCTGGCCCAGGATTCGAGTTGTGCCACGAACCGCTTCGCTGAGCTCGGCCAGTGATGGTTGGCCCGGGCGGCGGCGTACCCACGAGCTCCCTGTGCGCGCCGTTCCTGAATGTCGTCCCTTAAGGTCAGTACGGCTTGCGCCACGGCCTTGGGGTCCTCCCACGGCACCACGACGCCGCTCTCGTAGCGCTCGACCAGCTCGACCGCCCGGGGCGACGGGGTGGTGATCACCGGGATGCCGTGCGCCATGTACTCCACGATCTTCGTGGGCATCGAGTGACGGTAGTTCGGCTCGTCGTGCAGCAGCGACAGCCCCGCCAGCGCGCCGTCCAGCCGCTTGAGCGCCTCGTCGTTCGGCATGAAGTCGCGCCACTCCAGCACGCCCTCCGCCACGGCTTCGTTCAGCATCGGACGGCTCTGCGGGTCGGCGTAGCCGATCAGCTCCACCGCGACCTTGTACGGCTGCAGGATCCTGGCCACCTCGACGGCCTCGCGCACGCCGCGCGCCCACGACAGCCAGCCCAGGTACACCACCCGGTCGTCGCCGGCCGGCGCCACCGCGTCAGGCACCCAGGTCTCGTTCGGCACGATCAGGTGCGCGTGCTTGAACCGCCCCGCGTACGCCGTCTCGGCCAGCAGCAGGTGCAGGTGCCGCTCCGCCGTACCCTCCAGCATGCGTGCCAGGAAGCGGACGGGCGGGCGCATGAACGACGGCAGCCACGGCTTGAGCGACAGCGTGGCCGGCGTGTCCTCGTGCACGTCCCAGACCACCGGCGGCCGCCTGCGTACTCCCCAGATCGCGAACAGCAGCTCGGGATCGTGGATCAGCACCAGATCGACCTTGTCGCGCATCTTCTTGAACAGCCGGCGCGCGGCCAGGACAGCCGAAAAACGCCGCCGCTCGGCGGCACGCGGCAGATCAACCCCGGTCACCCAGGACCTCGGCACGACGCCCCTGGCCGTGTACGGGGCGGCATACGTGACCTCATGACCGGCATCCACCAGCGCGCGGATCTGCCGATGCAGGATCCTCGCATCTTCGGGGTGATGCACCACCGTCATGACGAGCACGTGCACTGCGCGCAGCCCTCCGTCGCTACAGCCGCTCGACGCGTTCACCCTCGGTGAGAACACCGCGGGTGTCGAGCACGAGCCTGGCCCTGTCCTCGAGCATGTCGAGGTCGAACGCGGCGTGCTGCTGCAGCAGCAGCGTCACGTCGGCATTCGCCACAGCCTCGGCCAGTTCCTCCTGACGCGGCACCGGGGTACCGTCGACCTTCCACTCCTTCACGTGCGGGTCCACGAACGACAGCTCGGCGCCCAGCTCGAGCAGCGCACGCGCCACCGGCAGCGCCGGCGTCTCCCGCTCGTCGGCGATGTCCGGCTTGTAGGTGACGCCGAGCAGCACCACCCGCGAGCCGTTCACGGCCTTCTTGTGCCTGTTGAGCAGCCGCTGTACGCGGTTGACCACGTACGACGGCATCCGCTCGTTGATCTCCTGCGCCAGCTCGACGAACCGGAACGGGTAGCCGAGCTTGCGGACCGTGTACGACAGGTACGACGGGTCGACGGGGATGCAGTGCCCGCCGACGCCGGGGCCCGGCAGGAACTTCTGGAACCCGAACGGCTTGGTCGCCGCGGCCTCGATGGCCTCCCACAGATCGATCCCCAGCTCGTCACAGAAGATCGCCATCTCGTTGACGAGCGCGATGTTGACGTGCCGGTAGGTGTTCTCAAGCAGCTTGGCCATCTCGGCCTCGCGCGTGCCGGAGACCGGCACGACCTGCTCGATGAACTGCCCGTAGAAGGCGGTGGCGCGGTCACGGCAGGTCGGCGTGTAACCGCCGACGACCTTCGGGGTGTTCCTCAGCCCGAACTTGGGGTTGCCCGGGTCGATCCGCTCCGGCGAGAAGGCCAGATAGAAGTCCTCCCCCGCGACCAGGCCCGAGGATTCGAGCAGCGGGCGCGCCACCTCGTCGGTGGTACCCGGCCAGGTCGTGGACTCCAGGACGACGAGCGTGCCCTTGCTCAGGTTGCGCGCGACGGTCGTGGTCGCGCCTTCCACCGCGGACAGGTCCGGGCGGTGGTCCTCATCCAGCGGGGTGGGCACGCATATGACGATCGTGTTGCTTCTGGCCAGCACCGACTCGTCCAGCGTGGCGGTGAAACCGTTCTCCAGCATGTGCTCGAGATCGGCATCCGTCAGGTCATCGATGTAGGACTGCCCGGCGTTGAGCGCGTCGACCTTGCGGGGGTCGACGTCCACGCCGACGACCCGCAGGCCCGCAGCCACAGCCTCCTTGGCCAGTGGCATGCCGACGTACCCGAGGCCGATGACAGCCAAGTCGATTGCTGTCACAGGAGTACCTTGGCGGACCGGAAACAACACTTCATGGTCGCAAAGGTTATCTCAAGTCCACCTAGCTCACGCCTAATGCGACCGAACCCGTCACAACAGACAGGCAACTTGAAGGTCATCATTAGGTAAGTGAGAGGTAGAGAGACCGATATGTCTCGGCAACGCGGCTCCAAGTCCGCTTCGCCGCTACTTCCGCCCGTCCGGCCTCACCCATCACACGCCGGGTTTCCGGGTCCTCACGCAGCCCGGCCAGCGCCTTGGCGAGCTCGGCCGGGTCGCCGGGAGGCACCAGCATGCCGGCGCCATCCGAACCCACGAGCTCCGACAGCGCGGGTAGATCGCTGAGCACCACGGGCTTGCCGAGCGCCATCGCCTCGACGGGTTTCAATGGCGTAACGAGTCGGCAGACGCGCAGGTCCTCGCGCGGGCAGGCGAAGATGTCGATGGCCGACTGGGCCTGCAGCGCCTCTTCGGGGCCCACCCTGCCGGGCAGGATCGCGGTGCTGAGCTTGAGCTCCTTGACCAGCTCCAGCAGGTTGTCACGCTCGGCGCCGTCACCGACGATCAGCACCCGGACCGGGGTGCCCTGGTCGCGCATGATCGCCGCCGCGTTCAGCAGCGTGGCGAACCCCTCGTAGCCCACGATGCTCGACACGGAACCCACGACGACCTCTTCGGGCTTGATCCCGAAATTTCGTCTAAAAGACTCCCCGTCGTACTGAGCGGTCAGCAGCGAGTCGTCCACCGCGTTGGGCGCCAGGAAGATCTTCTCCCGCGGCACGCCCCGCTCCGCGATCTCCGTGGCCATCGTCTCGGCCAGCGTGACGACCGCGTCCGCCTCACGCATCAGGAACGCCTCGCGCTCGCGCTGCAGCACCGCCCGCTGGCTGCCCGTGCGCACCTCCGGGTCACGCGAGACCCAGGTCTCCTCCAGGAACCCGCGCACCTCGTACACGAACGGCGTGCCCGTCCTGTCCCGTACGGCATGCGCGACGGACCCGTTGCGGTGGTCGGTGGCCGCGTGCAGCACCTGGGGCCGAAGCTCGCTGACGAGCTTGGTGACCCCCTCGGCGCCCTTGATCATGCGGCCGCGCATCTCGAACGGCACCTCGCCGCGCCCATCAGGCAGCAGCCGGTAGTACGGGATCCCGTCGATCTCCTCGAACGGCGCGGCCTGCGCGTGCCCCTGCAGCATCGGCCAGCCCCAACTGGTCACCACGTGCGGGTCCAGCCCGGCCGCCTGCTGCGAGGTGACGATGCGGTGCGTCCTGACCGTGTAGCCGGCCTGCGTGTACGGCAGGGCGTTGGTGACGCAGTGCAGCACCCGCCCCTCAATCCGCTCGCCCACGGCCACCTTCGGACCGGGCGGGATCGGGTTCGGGCTGATCGCGGCCTTCTCGCCGCGGTAGTAGGCGGCACGGCGCTTGACGAAGGGGTACTTGGCGTGCGCGTCCAGCACGGCGGCCGCCTCGTCGATACGGCCGGCGTCCCAGTGCCCCTTGGCCTCGTTCCACGGTGCCTGGACGGCCCGCATGCCGATCTTGCGCACGACCCGGCGGACCTGCCGCGCGGCGGGCCAGGCGACGCTACCGACCAGGGGCCGCAGGCTCGGCGGCAGCGCGTCGGCCGCGGCCTGAGCCACTCTGACGGGGTCGGACTTGACCTTGGTCACCACGACGCGGGTGACGATGATCGGGTGCTGGACGAAGCCCCTCAGGAGCCCGCCGACGCCTGCTCGTGCGGACTTGGCCGAGACTTTCCGGGAGTCTTCGGTTACCACGCGGTGACCGTACCATAGGCAACGTTTTTCCCCTTCCGCTATGAAAGGCGAGGTCAATGAGGGAGAACCCCCTGGTCCTGCACGTGTTGGGGGCGCGGCCCAACTTCGTGAAGGCAGCCCCGGTGGTGCGAGCACTCGGCGAACTCGGCGTGCGGCAGGGCATCATCCACACCGGTCAGCACTACGACGCGCTGATGTCGGACGTGTTCTTCGCCGATCTCGGGTTGCCCGAGCCGGTGGCGAATCTGGGTGTGGGCTCGGGTACCCACGCCAAGCAGACGGCGGCGCTGCTCGTGGGGCTGGAGGAGGTGTTCCAGGAGCACGAGCCGGACCTGGTCGTGGTCTATGGCGACGTCAACTCGACGCTGGCCGCGATCCTGGTGTGCGCGAAGCTCGGGATCAGGTCCGCGCACGTCGAGGCGGGGCTGCGGTCCTTCGACCGGGGCATGCCCGAGGAGGTCAACAGGATCGTCACCGACTCCCTGTCGGACCTGCTGTTCACGACTTCTCCCGAGGCGCTGTCGTTCCTGGCCCGCGAGGGCGTGAGCCCGGACAAGGTGCACTTCGTCGGCAACCCGATGATCGACAGCCTCTTCTCCGCGCTGCCCGCCCTCGACCCGGCGCCGATCGTGAAGCGTCTGGCCATACCGGCTCGGTATGCCGTGGCCACGCTGCACCGCCCGGCCAACGTGGACACCCCGGAGGCGGCCAAGGAGCTGGTCGACGCGGTGCTCGACGTCTCGCGGCAGATCCCGATCGTGGTGCCGATCCACCCGCGCGGCCGTACCCGCCTTGCGGAGGCGGGCCTGGTCGACGGCTCGACGGTCAAGGTCGTCGACCCGCTCGGGTACGTGGACTTCCTGTCGCTGGTACGCGGCGCCTCCCTGGTCGTGACGGACTCCGGCGGCGTGCAGGAGGAGACGACGATGCTCGGCGTCCCCTGCCTGACGGTCCGGCCCAACACCGAGCGCCCCGTCACGATCACCCACGGCACGAACCGCCTGGTCACCCCGGCGCTGCTGCCTGCGGCCGCGGGGAAGGCGCTGGCCGACGGGGCCGCGACACCCTCCGGCGAGCTGCCTCCGCTCTGGGACGGCGCCGCCGGGCCGCGCATCGCCCGCGTGATCGCCTCGTGGCTCAAGGGCGACAACCTGTCGCCTGCCTCCCAGGGCACCAGGGCCGAATAGCCCATTTCCCGACATGTCGGTACGGCTGAGCCGTACGATGCACAGACCTGAGCGATAGGCGAGCAGCATGGCCGAAACCCCCGAAGAGCCCAAGTACCAGCGGCTCGGACCCGTCAACTGGCTGCCGGAGGAGCGCAAGCTCGTCGAGCGTTACGAGGCCGAGGTCAGGGAGCTGCGGCGGCGCCTGGAGATCGCCGAGGCCAAGGCCGCCTACGCCACGTGGAAGCTGGAGGCCACGCAGGCCAAGCGGACCTTCAAGCTGGGCGAGGCGCTGGGTTCCAAGTCGCCGGGGAAGATCGTCCAGGCGGTCCGGTCCAAGGAGAAGGCACCCAAGGCGCCTGTGCCGGTGAGCGAGGCGACGGAGATCGCCAACCACCGGCCGCCGCTGGTGGAGGTTCCGGCGGTGAAGTGGCCGCTGGGGCCCGTCAACCGGCCCGATCTGAAGGTCGCGGTGATCCTGGACGACTTCTCGCGGATGGCCTTCCGCTACGAGTGGGACCAGATCGAGTTCGGGCTCAAGGACTGGCCGGAGATCTTCGCCGAGCGGCGTCCCGACCTGCTGTTCTGCGAGTCCGCCTGGCACGGGAACCAGGGCCGCTGGCGCTACCAGATGACTGGGACGAACGCCCCCAAGGAGCCGCTGCGCGAGCTGGTGGCCTGGTGCAAATCCGAGGGCATCCCCACGGTCTTCTGGAACAAGGAGGACCCGCCCAACTTCGACTTCTTCATCGACACGGCCAGGCTGTTCGACTACGTGTTCACGTGCGACGGCGACATGATCCCGAAATATCGTGAAGTACTGGGTCATGATCGGGTCGATGCGTTGCAGTTCGCCGCCCAGCCCCGCGTGCACAACCCGATCCAGCAGAAGCAGGGCCGCCTGCACGACGTGGTGTTCGCCGGGATGTACTTCCGCGACAAGCACCCCGAGCGCCGCGAGCAGATGGAGACCGTGATCGACCCGATCAGGGAGCTCGGGCTGCACATCTTCGCCCGCAACGGCGAGGTGGACGAGAAGTACGCCTGGCCGGAGAAGTACCGGCCGCACATCGTGGGCGAGCTGCCCTACGACCAGATGCTGGCCGCGTACCGCATGTACAAGGTCTTCCTCAACGTCAACTCGGTGCTGGACTCGCCGACCATGTGCGCGCGCCGGGTCTTCGAGCTGTCGGCCTGCTCGACGCCGGTCGTGTCGGGGTGGTCGCGCGCGATCGAGGAGACGTTCGGTGAGCTGGTCCCGATCGCCAGAGAGCCGGTCGAGTCCTACAACCAGGTGCTCCACCTGATCAACAGCCCGGAGCTGCGGGCCAGGATGGGCCATCTGGCCATGCGCGAGGTGTTCGACAAGCACCTGTTCTCGCACCGGGTCGACCAGATCCTGCAGGCACTGGGCCGGCCGGTGGTGGCCAGGGAGCGGTCGATCTCGGTCGTGCTGCCCACCAACCGGGCCTCCCAGATCGAGCACGCGATCTCCTCGGTGGCCAAGCAGATCCACCGCCCGCTCCAGCTCGTCATGGTGCTGCACGGCCTCGACATCGACCCCGTCGTGGTGGCGGACAAGGCGCGCATGGCCGGGATCTCCGACGTGACCGTGCTGCCCGCCTCGCCGGAGCTGTCGCTGGGCGCCTGCATGAACCTCGGCATCGCCGCCGCCGAGGGCGAGCTGATCGCCAAGATGGACGACGACAACCTGTACGGCGAGCACTACCTGTCGGACCTGGCCCGCGCCTTCGACTACACCGAGGCCGAACTGGTCGGCAAGGGCGCCCACTACAGCTACTTCGAGGGCGCCAACACCACGATGCTCCGCCTACCCGGGCTCGAGCACCGGTACTCGTTCCTGGTCCAGGGCGGGACGTTCCTCGGCAAGGCCGACATGTTCCGCTCCTACGGCTTCGCCGACATCACCCGCGGCGAGGACACCCACCTGGTGCGCCGGCTGAAGGAGGACGGGGTCAAGATCTACTCCGCCGACCGCTTCAACTTCGTCTACTGGCGCAGCGCCGACACCTCCATGCACACCTGGCAGGCCGACCACATCAAGCTGACCAGGAACGCGCAGTTCTCCTTCGTGGGGCATCCGGCCGATCACGTACTTATCTAGGTGAACGTTGATATTCGCGGCACATCATGTTGAGATCTCCTCTTGGTCGAAGGGGGATCCGCGATGGCCGCACCGTTCCGGCTTTCGAACACGGGGGCCTTCTGGTCGCTTGCCGTACTGCTGTGCCTGATCCAGAGCGCCGCGTCGGCGCCGTCGCCGTTGTACGGGCTCTACCAGCAGGCCTGGCACTTCTCACCGATCGTCCTGACGACGGTGTACGCGGCCAACGCGCTGGCGCTGCTGGTGACGCTGCTGTTCGTGGGCTCGCTGTCGGACCACGTGGGGCGCCGTCCCGTGCTGCTGGCGGCGGCCGTGATCGAGCTCGCGGCGATGGCCGTGTTCGTGGCCGCGCGCGACGTGGCCTGGCTGACCGCGGGCAGGATCCTGCAGGGGATCGCCACCGGCATCGCGTCGGGCGCGATCAGCGCGATGATGATCGACTTCAGGGGCGCCTCGTCCAAGCTGCCGTCGATCGTCACGAACATGTCCGCCTCGGGCGGTATCGCGTTAGGTGCGCTGGTGTCGGGGCTGCTCGTGCAGTTCGGTCCTGCGCCGACGCACCTGATCTTCTGGCTGCTGCTGGCCGCGTTCGCCGTGCTGGTGGCGCTGACCGCGGTACTTCCGGAGACCGTCTCCCCTGACGGCGCCTGGCGCTCCTCGCTGCGCCCGCGGGCGACCGTACCCGTGCAGGTGCGCGGCGCCTTCCTGGCGCTGATCCCGTCGATCGTGGCCTGCTGGGCCCTGGGCGGACTCTACCTGTCGCTGGGGCCGTCCATCGTGGGCACGCTCACGCACTCGCCGGGCCGGCTGATCGGCGGGCTGGTCATCCTCGCGCTGAACGGCAGCGGCGTCACCATGACCCTGCTCGGCCGCGACTGGTCGCCCGAGCGCTGCCTGTACGCGGGCTCGGCCCTGCTCGTCACCGGCGTGACCGTGGCACTCCTGGCGCTGGCCACCCGTTCGACCGCGCTCTTCTTCGCGGGCACTGTCGTCGCGGGCGCGGGCTTCGGCCCGTCGTTCTCCGGCGCCCTCCGCACCCTGACCAGCCTCTCCCCGGCCGCCTCCCGAGCCCAGGTCATCGCCGCCATCTACGTCGTGTCCTACCTGGCGCTCAGCCTCCCGGCGGTCGCCGCCGGCATCGCCGTCACCCGGGTCGGCCTCTTCCCCACGGCCTACGGCTACGGCTTCGCGGTCATCGCCCTCACGGCGGGCGCGGCCCTCGCGTCCCTCCGCCACCGCCACCCCGCCCCCCACACCCGCCAACCCCTCAGCCCCCACCACAACCACCCCCCCTGCCCCGGCACCATCCCACCCCTCCTCCAACACACTTGATCTCCTTCTTCCCGCGCCTCGCTTGCACGGCGGGCCTCGCTTGCACGGCAGGCCTCGCTTGCACGGCGGGCCTCGCTTGCACGGCAGGCCTCGGTTGAACGGCCCTCGGCGCTGCAGGGCTCTCGATGGGACGGTCCTCTGTTGCACGGCCCCTTTGGCTGCACCGGCTTCAGATGTACGGCGGGCCGCCCCCTACGGCCGCCCGCCGTCGTGTGCTGAGGACCCGCGTCCGGCGCTTCCGGCGAGTCGAGGACTGTTGCTCGCCGCCACGAGGGACGCCGATCACGAAGACCTCGCGAACCGGATCCGCGACCACCGACAACCCCAGCAAGTCCCCCAGACCCCCAGACCCACGACCCCACCCTCCAGGCGCCGGGGCGGCGAGACGCGGGTCGGCGGACGGCGGCGCCCTGTACGGCGAGGGACCCGGGGGCCGGGAACGTGGTTCACGAAGCGCCGTGACGGCGGGAAGTGGCACCGACTCGCCGGAAGCGCCGGTCGCGGGCCCTCAGCGCACGACGGCGGGCGGCCGGTGGCGGCGGCTCGCCGTACAAGAGCACTGATCGAACGAGAGCACCTACCGGACGAGAGCGCTGGCCGTAGAAGAGCACTCACCGTGCAAGAGCGCCCGCCGGACGAGAGCACGCCGCTCAAGGGCGCTCAGAACACAGGAGGGGGCGACGAAGACGGATCAGTGGACGATGCGGGAGAGGGAGGTGGCGGCCTGGTGGCCGAGTTGGAAGAGGCCGGATTGTTTGACGCGGCGGCCGACCACCAGCAGGCTCATGACGACGTTGCCGCGGCGGATGATGACCGAGCCGATCTGGGCGTTGTTCTTGCCGCCCGTGGCCGTGGTGAGGAAGGCGCGCGACTGGTCGCCCTGCTGGGGCATCGCGAGTTCCTTGGTGGTGTAGGTGACCTTGGCGCCCTGGACGGTGGCCTGGTAGCGGCGGCACTGGCTGGGCAAGGCGCCGGGGAAGGTCGTCGTGGGCAGCGAGACGAGCGCCTGCGTGATCGAGCCGTTGGCGGAGGAGAAGGCGACGACGGCGGCGGGGGACTTGGCGATCGCGGGCTGGGTCGCGTCGAGTTGGGCCGCGCCGGCGCATTCGGGGTGGTCGAGGAGTGATTGGTGCATGGCCTGCAGGCCCTGCTGGGTGGATTTGAGTGAGCCGAAGGCTCCGGTTTCCGGCCCGTAGGAGACGTGCATGCCCTTGGGGGCCTGCAGCAGGGCGGCGCGCAGGTTGATCGCGGGGGTGGGGGTGGGTGATGGCGAGGCGGCCTTCTCGGCGGCGTGGCCGGAGGAGCACCCCGCGATCACCATCATGCTCAGACATATCCCGGAAACGGCCTTAAGCATGAATTCTCCAATTCGCTCTGGCGGTATTTCCTCGAAACGCTAGAGGAAGTGGAGAGCAAGGAGCCGAGTAACGTCGCTATTCGCGGGATTCAGTGGATTTGATAATTGCCTCCGCATCTGCACCATTAACGGATCCGTTGAGGAGCGAGCGCGCCACCGAGAGTCCGGTGCCGCCGAGCGTGAGAACCTTGGCCAGCGTCTCCTCGATCCCCTGGGCGCCGTTGAGCACGATCATGTGGTCGACGTTGCTGAACGCCTTGGCGCCCGCCTCGACGATCTCCGGCCACTTCTCGGCCAGCTGCTGCGCGACGACCGCCTCCTGGTTCTGCGCGAGCGCGTCGGCGCGGGCCTTGATCGCGTCGGCCTCGGCCAGGCCCAGCGCTCTGGCGGCGTCGGCCTCCGCCATGCCGCGCAGCCTGGTGGCCTCCGCCTCGGCCTCGCCGCGCAGCCTGATCCCTTCGGCCTCGGCCTGGGACTCGGCGACGGATGCGCGCCTGTCGGCGTCGGCCAGCGTGACCTTCTCGTAGGCGCGGGCGTCGGCGGGCTTGCGGACCTCGCCCTCCAGCCGCTTCTCGGCCAGCTGGGCCTCCAGCTCGGCGGCCGAGGTCTGCTGGACCACGACCTCCTGGCGCGCCGCCGCCTCGGCCAGCGGTCCCGCCTGGCCGGCCTTGGCCGCCGCGCGGTCCATCTCGGCCTGGTAGCCGGCCTGCTGGATCCTGGCCTGCCGTACGGCTGCCGCCTTCTTGATCTCGGCCTCCTGCTCGGCTCCGGTGGCCTCCTGGTCGCGCTGGGCCTCGGCGGTCCTGGCGGCCGAGGCGACGGCGGCGGCGTGCGGGCGGCCCAGGTTGGCGATGTATCCGGTGGCGTCCTCGATCTCCTGGATCTGCAGCGAGTCGACGATCATGCCGAGCTTGATCATCTCGTCCGCGGAGGTGGTGCGGATCTCGTTGGTGAGGGCGTCGCGGTTGATGATGAGGTCCTCGACGGTGAGGTTGCCGACGATCGAGCGCAGGTGCCCGGAGAAGAGCTGGTGGATCTTGTCGTCCACGGTCTTCTGCTGACCCAGGAAGCGGCGCGCGGCGTTGGCGATCGAGACCAGGTCGTCGCCGACCTTGTAGATCACCACGCCGCGTACGTGGACAGGGATGCCCTGCCGGGTCACACAGCGGACCTCGAGTTCGGAGACCCGGCTGTCGAGCGAGATGCGGCGTGCGCTCTGGAATCCCGGCAGGACCAGGGCGCCCTTACCGGTGACGATCTTGAATCCGAGTGTGTCCCTGCCTCGGGCTCCTAAGCCGGAGATGATGATCGCTTCGTTCGGTTCGGCGACGCGCCAGATGAGTTTGAAGGCGACGATGACGACGACCGCGATGGCTGCGATCACACCGGCGAGAACCAGGTCCATGGCTGCTCCCTATGTCGGGATTCTTCATGAAATGCCGACCAGACTTCCCGGCTCACCTAGTGACGAAGATACGTCCGCTCAGGTCGTCTTGCGCACCTCCGGTTCGGCTCCGTTCGGAGAGCCGCCGTTGAGCAGCGCGCGGGCCAGCCCGAGGCCCGTGCCGCCCAGCGTGAGCGCCTTGGCCAGCAGCTCCTCAACGCCCTGGGCGCCGTTGAGTACGACCATGTGGTCGACGTTGCCGAACGCCTTGGCGCCCGCCTCGACGACCTCGGGCCACCTCTCGGCCAGCTGCTGGGCGATGACCGCCTCCTGGTTGTCCTTGAGCGCCTCGGCGCGGGCCCTGATGGCCTTGGCCTCGGCCAGACCCTTGGCCTGCTCGGCCTCCGCCTCGGCCAGGCCGATCGCCTTGGTGGCCTCCGCCTGTGCCAGGCCGCGCGCCTTGGCGGCTTCGGCCTCGGCCTGGCCGGCGACCTTGGTGGCGGAGCCCGCGGCCTCTCCACGCAGCCGTACGGCTTCCGCGTCGGCGGCGGCCGCCTGCTTGACCTGCGAGGCCTGGGCGGTGGCGCGCAGTTCTGTCTCCCTGGCCTCGGCCTCGGCCTGGGCGATGCGGGCGTCGCGTTCGGCCTGGGAGAGCGTGACTGTCTCGTAGGCCTTGGCGTCGGCGGGCTTGCGGACCTGCGACTGGAGCCGCTGTTCCGACAGCTTGGCCTCGAGCTCGGCGGCCTTGGTCTCCTGGACGACGACCTCCTGCCGGGCGGTGGCCTCGGACAGCGGGCCCGCCTGGCGGGTGGTGGCCTGGGCGCGGTCGATCTCGGCCTGGTAGGCGGCCTGCTTGATCTGGGAGTCGCGCCAGGCGGCGGACTTGTTGGCGGCGGCGATCTGCTCGGCCTCGGTGGCCTCCTGGTCGCGCTGGGCCTCGGCGATGCGCGCGGAGGCGGCGATCTTGGCGGCGTGCGGCTTGCCGAGGTTGGTGATGTAGCCGGTCTCGTCGTCGATCTCCTGGATCTGCAGCGAGTCGACGATCAGGCCCAGCTTGCTCATCTCGTCGGCGGCCGAGGCCCTGGTCTCGCTGGTCAGCCGCTCGCGGTTGAGGATGAGGTCCTCGATGGTGAGGTTGCCGACGATGGAGCGCAGGTGGCCGGTGAACAGCTCGTGGATGGCGCCGGTCATGAAGTCCTGCTGGTCCAGGAAGCGCCGGGCGGCGTTGGCGATCGAGGCCAGGTCGTCGCCGACCTTGTAGATCACCACGCCTCTGATGGACACGGGGATGCCCTGCTGGGTGACGCAGGCGACCTGGAGGTTGGCGGCCCTGGTGTCCAGGCGCAGCCGCCTGGACGTCTGGAAGCCGGGCAGCACCGCGGTGCCCTTACCCGTGATGATCTTGAATCCTAAGCTGTCGACCCCGGCGTCGCGCCTGCGCGCGCCGAGGCCGGAGATGATCAGCGCTTCGTTGGGCTCGGCGACCCGCCAGAAGGCCTTGAACAGCAGGATGATGACGACGACGGCGACGAGGATGCCCCCGCCGAGAAAGTAGAGCTCAGGGGACACGGGTCCTCCAACGCGCTAGACGAGTGCACGGGCCACATAGACCGTTCGGGGAGGAAAATACTCCACGACGATCACGATGGATCCGACGGGGATCTCCTCGTCCGGCAGGGTCGGATGAGCGTAGAAGGCCTCGACGCCGCCTCTGACCGGAACCATGACCTCGCCTACCAGACCAGGGCCCACCTTCCCCGTGACCCTGCCCTGCTTTCCAACCACTGGACTCCCCCCGTCGCGATATTCCGGACGCTACTCCAATACGGCATTCGCGGTAATAGGGCGCGCAAAATGTTTCTCCATCCGCTGCGCGCCCCAGTGTGGCATTTTCGGACACTGCCGATGATCGCGCCATGAGCAGGGCACGCGATCTCGGGATGGACAGGCCCATAACGCGCCGCGACTTCTTCGACGGGGTCGCCGTGACAGCCGGGATCGCCGCTCTGGGCGCGGTCGCGGGCTGCGGGCCGGACCGGGGCGAGCCGGGCATGGTCGGCACGCCGACTCTGGAGGTGCCCCAGGACGCGAACTTCCCGCCCGTGCTCACCGGATTGCAGGGCAACACCGCCGCGGCGCTCAGCGTGCCGCACGCGATGCGCGACGACCGGTTCTGGCAGTACGCCGGGACGCCGGAGCCCACCGGCGAGAACTACGACCTGGTGGTCGTGGGCGGCGGCATCAGCGGGGTGAGCGCGGCCTTCGAGTGGCTGCGGCGCCGTCCCGACGCCCGCATCCTGATCCTGGAGAACCACGACGAGATCGGCGGCCACGCCCGGCGCAACGAGTTCAAGCCCACGGGCCGCGGGGTGCCGTTGATCGGCTACGGCGGCTCGCAGTCGATCGAGGCGCCGTCGGTGTGGACGCCGGAGGGCAAGGACCTGCTGCACCAGCTCGGTGTGCAGGTCAAGAGGTTCGACAAGTACTTCGACCAGGGGCTCTACACCCGGCTCGGCATGTCCGACGGCGTGATGTGCGACAAGGAGACCTTCTCCGGCGACACGCTCATCCGCTACGCCCCGGGCATCAGGGCCGAGCAGTGGGTCGCCGGGCTGCCGATCGCGGAGCGGGCCAAGAAGGACCTGCTCATGCTCTACGGGAACCCGCCCGACTGGTTCCCCGGGCTCGGACAGGAGGGCAAGGAGGAGCGGCTGGCCGGGATGACCTACTCCGACTTCCTGCTGAAGGTCTGCAAGGTCCATCCCGACGCGGAGCGCTTCCTGCGGACCCAGTCCAGCGACGAGTGGGCCTACGACACCAGGGCCTTCGGCGCGATCGACGCCTGGGGCAGCGCCGAGGGCTGGAACTATCCGGGCTTCCAGGGGTTGAAGCTCAACTCGGACAAGCCCTCGCGCTTCAACTCGCCGAGCATGAAGAAGGAGTGGAGCGCCGACGACCCGTACATCTACCACTTCCCCGAGGGCAACCAGGCACTGGTCAGGATGATGGTGGGGCGGATGGTCCCCGGGTTCGCCTCCTCGGTGGACATGGACGGCATCACCACCGCCTCCTTCGACTACGGCCGGCTGGACCTGCCCATCAACCAGGTCAGGTTCCGGCTGTCGAGCCCGGTTGTGTCGGTGAACAACGACGGCTCACCCGACACGGCGACGACGGCCACGGTCGGCTACTTCGATGGGCACAGGATCCGCACGGTCCGCGCGGGGGCGGTGGTGATGGCCTGCTGGAACATGGTCATCCCGTATCTGACGCCCGAGCTGCCCACCGCGCAGAAGAAGGCGATGCGTGAGGCGGTCAAGCTTCCGCTGCTGTATGCGATGGTGCAGCTGCGTAACTGGCAGGCCTGGCGGAAGATCGGCGTCAACCACGTCCGGTGGACCGGGGCGTACTGGTGCGTGTCGGAGCTGGACTACCCGGTGAGCATGCCCGGGTACGAGTGTCCGAAGGATCCGAGCGAGCCGATCAACGTGCACATGATCGCCACGCCGTGTCAGTCGGAGCTGGGTCCGAGCGATGGGGCGATCGCCGGGCGACACGTCCTGATAAAGACGGATTTTTCGTATATGGAGTATTCAATCAGGGACCAGCTGGCGCGGCTGCTGGGGAGCGCCGGGTTCGATCCGGCCAGGGACATCGAGGCGATCACGGTCAACCGGTGGGGCCACGGGTACGCGCCGGAGTACTGCAGGCCCTGGCACGCCTTCTACCCCGACGGCCCCTTCCCGGCCGATCTGGCGCGCAGGCGGTTCGGCCGGATCGCGATCGCCAACTCCGACTCGGTCCCCGCCGCCTACGCCGACGCGGCCATCACCGCCGCCTTCCGAGCCGTGGGCGAGCTCCAGGCGTGAAGCCCTGGTCTCGCTGCTGTACTGCGGGTCATCTGTTCACGGCCCGCAGGCTCGCCTCCCACAGCCGTTCGGCCAGCGCCGGGTCCGCCATTCGCCCAGGGGCCTGCCTAGCCTTGCCCTCGGCGTAGAACGGCTCCGGCTTTTCGGTCTCGGCCAGCTCGACCAGCGTCCGCGCGCCGTACTCCGGCGGCTTGGCGTAGCCGGGCACCATCAGGAACAGCCGCATCAGCCAGGTCTCTCCGGCGAAGCCGGTGCGGATCACGCCGGGGTGGAAGCAGGTCGCGGTGGTCCCGCGGGCCGCCAGGGCGACCGTGAACAGGGCGTTGGCCTGCTTGGTGTCGCCGTACTGCAGCCAGCCGTTCCAGCGCCGCCGCTCGCGGGACAGGTCGCCGGGATCGATCCGCCCGCTGCCTCCCGCGCGTGAACTCGTCGTCACCACCCTGTCAACGCGGTCTGTCAGAGAATGGGTCAGCAGGAACGGCGCTAGATGGTTGACCTGAACCATGAGCTCGTTCCCGTCCACGGTGATGTGTCTGCGAGGACTCATCACTCCGGCGTTGTTGGCCAGTACGGCGAAGCGGTCGTACCGCTCGCGCAGCTGGGACGCCAACCGGCGCACGTCATCCAGCCGCGCGAAATCGCAGGTCAGCACGTCGGCCCCGGAACCCGGAAGCCCTTCCGCCACGCTCTGGAGCCGTCGCGCGTCGCGGCCGACCAGCACCAGGTGATGGCCACGGCGGGACAGCTCGGCAGCGGCTGCCGCTCCGATCCCCGCACTGGCCCCAGTAATCACGCTAATCATCGCGTTCCTCCCACTGCGCCGGAACCTTAATGGGTGCTAGTCTCCTGTGCGATCTTCCGGAGGCTATTTACACAAAGTGTGGAAATCGGCCTCGACTCCGAGGTTGGGACATGGGCGCTCGAAACCGGTCAATTCGGTTCAAGATCTTCTTATTGCTGCTGCTACCTCTCCTGTCTCTGAGCGCGCTCTGGGGGTTCGCCCTCAACCTCACCGTGGGTGACGGCCAGGCCCTGCTGAGGGCCAACACGCTGTACCAGACGATCGGTGTGACCTCCACCGACCTGGGACTTCAGCTGCAGGCCGAGCGCGCTCGCACCTCCATGGCCATCACGACCCGTAAGTCCGCCCAGGATCTGAGCACGCAGCGTGCCCGCACCGACGTCGCGGTCACCGCCTTCCAGAAGTCCGCCGTGAAGGCGGGCGGCGCGATCACCGCCGACATGCGCGGATCGCTGGACACGCTCACCACCGAGCTCGACCGTCTCAGCTCCATCCGGATCTCCATCGACGGCGGCATGATCAGCCGGCTGGCCACGCTCAACGAGTACAACCGGATCCTCGACTCGCTGTTCCGCCTCTACGACCACCTGGTCTCGGTGCCCGACCTGCAGCTGTTCCAGCAGGCCTCCGCGCTGCAGGCCATGGGCAACGCCCGCGAGATCCTCGCCAGGGAGAGCGCCCTGGTCGGCGGCGCCCTGCTGGACGGCCGGATGACCGATCCCGAGGTCGGCGCCTTCACCGAGTACGTGGCCACCAGGAAGTTCCTGGACTCCCGGGGGCTGGCCGGGCTCGACGACGAGCTCCGCCGGCCGTACGAGAAGATCTTCGACGACGAGCCGTTCCGCGACTTCAGCGCGATGGAGGACCGGATCGTCAGGACCGGGACGCCACCCGCGAACGCCGGCGAGTGGAACTCCACGGTCGACAGGCTCGCCGCGCAGCTGGACAAGCTGGGCGTGGCCTCCTCGCAGGCGCTGGCCACGCGCGCCACCGACGGGGCCACAGGGACGCTGATCAAGATGGGCGTCGCCGGGGTCCTCGGCCTGATCGCGGTGCTCGCCTCGATCATCATCTCGGTGCGGTTCGGCCGCCGGCTGGCCGGCGAGCTGGCCGGGCTGCGTACGGTCGCGCTCGAGCTGGCCGAGCGCCGGCTGCCGGCCATCGTGGCCAAGCTGCGCCGCGGCGAGGAGGTCGACGTCAAGGCCGAGGGCAAGCCGCTGCGGGTCAGCGGCTCCGCCGAGATCACCGACGTGGCCAGGGCCTTCGGCTCGGTGCAGAACACGGCCGTCAGCGCCGCGGTGGGCCAGGCGGCGCTGCGGCGCGGCATCGGCCAGGTCTTCCTCAACCTGGCCAGGCGCAAGCAGGGCCTGCTGCACCGCCAGCTGGCGCTGCTCGACAGCATGCAGCGACGCACCCACGACCCCGACCGGCTGGAGGAGCTGTTCAAGCTCGACCACCTGACCACCCGCATGCGCAGGCACGCCGAGAGCCTGATCATCCTGTCGGGCTCGGTGCCCGGGCGCTCCTGGCGCAAGGCGGTGCCCGTGGTCGACGTGGTCAGGGCGGCCGTCGCCGAGGTCGAGGACTACACCAGGGTCACCGTCGAGTCGATGCCGAACGGCTCGCTGGACGGCGGCGCCGCCGCCGACGTCACCCACCTGGTGGCCGAGCTGGTGGAGAACGCCACGATCTACTCGCCGCCCACCACCACCGTCCAGATCCGCGGCGACCTGGTCAGCAACGGCTACGTGATCGAGGTGGAGGACCGCGGGCTCGGGCTGTCGCAGTCGGAGTACGCGTCCTTCAACGCGATGCTGGCCAACCCCCCCGAGTTCGACCTGGCCGACAGCGACCGGCTCGGGCTGTTCGTGGTCGCCAGGCTGGCGCAGCGCCACGGCATCCAGGTGCTGCTGCGCCGCTCGCCGTTCGGCGGCACCGCGGCCATCGTGCTGGTGCCCAGGGCGCTCGTGGCCGAGCAGGTCGCCCTGCCGGCCGCGGACGACGACATGCCGGCGCTGCCGAGCCGTAACAGGAAGAAACCGCTCGCCGTGGTGAGCGGCGGAACCCACGCGGGACTCCCCAAACGGGTACGGCAGACCAACCTGCCGCCCCAGCTCAAGGAGCCCCCTGAACCACCGCAAGAACGATCTCCCGACGAGGTACGCGACCTGTTCTCCGCGTTCCAACGGGGAACAGAGCGTGCCCGACAAGAAGCCGACCACAAGGGGGACGACGCATGAGCGTGCAAACGACCAACGGGGAGCTCAACTGGCTCCTCGACGACCTGACGAGCCGGGTGGCCGCGGTACGGCAGGCCGTCATCCTGTCCACCGACGGCCTGGCGGTCGGCTACTCCAATGGCCTGACCCGCGAGGACGCCGAGCACCTGTCGGCCGTGGCGGCCGGGTTCCAGAGCCTGGCCCGAGGCACAGGACGCCACTTCGGCGGCGGGGACGTGCGGCAGACCATCGTGGAGATGGAGTCGGCGTTCCTGTTCGTCACCGCGGCGGGACAGGGCACGTGCCTGGCCGTGATCGCCGACGCCAACGTGGACGTCGGCCACATCGCCTACGAGATGGCGATGCTGGTCAAGCGGGTCGGACAGCACATCACGACGAACCCGAGAGCGTCATGAGCGACACCCCGCAGTGGCTGGATGAGGACGCGGGGCCGTTCGTGCGGCCCTACGCTCTCACCCGCGGGCGCACGAGGTCGTCGGGAGAGCTCCTCGACCTCATCGCGACCGTGAGCGCTGTCGGGGAGACTCGTGCCCACCTCGGCCCCGAGCAGCAGCGGATCCTGTGGGCGGCGCGTACCCCGATCTCGGTAGCCGACGTGGCCGTCGAGCTCGACCTGCCCGTCGGCGTCGTCCGCGTACTGCTGGGCGACCTGCGCGACCAGGGCCTCATCTCGGTGACATCCCCCAGCGCGGCCGGGCCGCGCCCGAGCGAGCGCATTCTCAAGGAAGTGATCAATGGACTCCGGGCTCTCTGAGGACCCCGTCGCACTGAAGATCCTCATCGCGGGGGGCTTCGGCGTCGGAAAGACCACGCTGGTCGGATCGATCAGCGAGATCAAGCCGCTCAAGACCGAGGAGGTGCTCTCGGACCGCGGCGTCGGCATCGACGACCTGGACGGCGTCGAGGGCAAGACCACCACGACCGTGGCGATGGACTTCGGCCGCATCACGATCCGCGACGGGCTGGTCGTCTACCTGTTCGGCACCCCCGGGCAGGAGCGGTTCTGGTTCATGTGGGACGAGCTGTCCCACGGCGCGCTGGGCGCCGTGGTGATCGCCGACACGCGGCGGCTGACCGACTGTTTCCCGTCGATCGACTACTTCGAGCAGCGCGGCACCCCGTTCGTGGTGGCCGTCAACTGCTTCGACGGGGCCGCCACGCACAGCATCGACGACGTGCGCATCGCGCTCGACCTGGACGACGACGTCCCGGTGATGCTGTGCGACGTGCGGCGCCGCACCTCCGCCAAGGAGGTCATGATCACCCTGGTGGAGCACTCGCTGCGGACGCTGACCGCGACCGGCTAGAGCGCCCTCAGCCCGTTGATCACCTCGCGGAGCAGGCTCTCCGTGGGAGAGTTCGTCTTGTCCATCGGCGGCCGTACCCGAATCAGCCCGTGGTCGAGCAGGTCCCCCAGCAGTACCCTGACCACCCCCACCGGCTGGTCCAGCTCCGAGGCCACCTCCGCGACCGGCCGGGTCCTGCCGTCCAGGACGCCGAGCAGGCGCCGGTGCTGGCCGCTCAGCTCCGCCTGTGCCGGCACGGGCGACCCCGTGGACACCACGGTCGCCAGCAGGTCGAGCGCGGTCGAGGAGGACCTGGTGCGTCCGCGGGCGACCGCGTAGGGCCGTACGACAGGCCCTGCCTCCTCGTCCACCCACTCGGGCTCGCGACTCACGACTGAGATCCCCCATCCTGATCGCTGTCCTGCCGCCCGCGCTGCCAGCCCGACTGGAGCGAGGACAGCAACGCCCTGGTCTCCTCGGGAGAGCGCTCATCGCTCTGGGGCTGGGAAGGCGGCGTCTGCTTGAGCCGCTGCGGCAGGTTGGTCTGCCGTACACGGCGGGGCAGTTCCGAGGACTGCTCGGGACTGCGCTTGGCCGAGCGGACCCGGCGCGGCAACTCGGATTCCGACGTGCGGATGACCGAGACGGACACCTCCGGCGGCGTCACCTGCTGCACCAGGGTGGCGGGGATCAGCGCAATCGCCGTGGTCCCGCCGTACGGGGAGGGCTTGAGTGTGACCCTGATCCCGTGCCTGGCGGCCAGCATGCCGACGACGGCGAAGCCGAGCCGCTCCGTCTGCGACGGGTCGAACTCCTGTGGCCCTGACAGGCGCCGGTTGACCTCGTCGCGCTCGGCCTGGGGCATGCCCAGGCCGCGGTCCTCCACCTCCACCGCGAAGCCCCGGCCGACGAGCTCTCCCCGGACGGAGATCTCGTTGCCGGGTGAGGAGAAGGCGGCCCCGTTCTCCATCAACTCGGCGAACAGGTGCATGAGGTCGGCCACCGCCGCGCCCGAGATGCCGCATTCGGGCATCGGGTAGACGCGGATCCTGGTGTACTCCTCCACCTGTGCCGCCGCCCCGTTGAGCACGTCCTCGATCGGGATCGTGCCCCGCCACCTGCGGCCAGCCGAGCCGCCCGAGAGCAGGACGAGGCCCTCGGCGTGGCGGCGCATGCGGGTCGTCAGGTGGTCGAGCTTGAACAGCCGCTCGAGCGCATCCGGCTCCTCGGTCTGGCGCTGCATGTCGTCGAGCAGCTTGAGCTGGCGCTGCAGCAGCGACTGGCTGCGCCTGGCCAGGTTGCGCAGCGCCTCCGAGACGCCCTCGCGCAGCCTGGCCTGCTCGACCGCCGCGTCGACCGCGGTGCGCTGCACGGTGTCGAAGGCGCTGGCCAGGTCCGTGACCTCGCTGGTGGCGCCCGCCACCACCATGATCGGCGGGGCCTCGGCCTCGATGTCGACCTCGTCGCCCCTGCGCAGCTTGGTCACCACGTCGGGCAGCCTGATCTCGGCCAGGTCCAGGGCGCTCCTGCGCAGCGTGGCCAGTTCGCGGGTGATGCGGCGGCCCACCCGGATCGAGACGAACACCGAGAAGACGACCGCGATCAGGCCCAGCGCCCCGGCGATCGCGGCGCGCACGATGATGGCCATGCCGGCCGGCTGCATCTTGCCCAGCAGCCCGTCGCCGGCGGCCCAGATGCCCTGCGTGTACTCCTTCAGCGCGGGGTCGGCCGTGCCGCGCCACAGCTGCATGTCGACGCGCTCGCCGCCGATGTACTGCTGCAGCATCCGCTCCATCGACGTGTAGTGCTGCGAGGCGGCCAGCTTGGCGAACGGCGCGCGCAGGTCGTCGTCCAGGTCGGCCAGGACCTTGGGGAACAGGTAGGTCCTGGCGCCGTCGAGGCGGGCGAGCAGGTGCATGTCGCCCATCGACAATCTGCCGCCCGAGGCGACCACCAGGGCGTGCTCGCGGCTGAGCAGCTCGCGCACCTCGTCGGCGGTGATCAGGCCGCGGGCCTGACGGAACAGGTCGACGTCGGTGCTCATGGCGAACGAGCCGTACATGCGGTGCACCGCGTCGGAGATCGCGGAGTAGGCGCCCACCAGGCCGGAGGCACTCAGCTTGCCATCGTCCACCTGCTGCCTGATGTCGGACAGCCGGTCGATCGCGCCGAGGGCCTGCTGCACCTGCGCCTTCATCTCCGGCGTGAGCGCCGCCTGCACGTCCTCGGAGTTGGCCTGCTCGACGAGCGTCGTGCGCATCTTGTCGGCCTTGACGCGGGCGCTGGCCAGCGCGGTCGGGTCACCTCCCGCGCCCGCCAGCTTCTCGGCGGAGGCCAGCCGTTCTCCCTGGAGGTCCGACACCAGGCCGTCGGCGTTGTTGATGATCCCCGTCCAGATCGTCTGCACCTTGAGGAGCTTGAGCGCGTCACCGAAGGTGGTGCTGGCCGCGAAGCCCCACAGCGCGACGAGGGAGATCAGTGGGATGACGAGCAGCGTCAGGATCTTGAATCTGATGGATCTGCCCGTTGCCATACCTTGCTCCCGGATAGAAGATCGCGGGAGAGACTAGCACCGAAACTGGTGTGGTTAAGATCCACTAGCGATAAATCTGTGATAAGTCGGGAAATTGACAGCTTTCGCCCACACGACTCTGGTCAACCAGCCGGCCAGCACGGCCAGCAGGGCCACGCCGGACACCAGCAGCGCGCGCTCCACCAGCCCGATCAGCACGCCCTGCCCGGGCAGCGCCACGTAGGTGAACGCCAGGACCCCAAGCCCGCCGGCCAGCGCCAGCCACTCGACGGCCCTGGCGATCCCCCGCCACGCCTCGTCGGCCCGAAGCCGGGGCACCAGCAGCGCCGCTGCCCCGGCCAGACTCCCGAAGGCCACGATCTCCAGCGGGACGGGCGCGAACGCGCTCACCCCGATCGTCACGGCCCACACGAGCATCAGCCTCTCCGGCGTTCCCCTTACGGGCGCCCCCGCGGCCCGCAATCCCCCGAGCAACGCCACAGAACCCAGGCCGAGCACCGCCATCGGGACGCCATCCCCCACGCCGGTGTTCAGCAGGTCCTGTGCGTCCAGCTGGCCCACGACGAGCGCCGCCACCGCGACGGCTATCGCGGCGCAGGCGAGGAGGGGATAGAGCCTCTTTGCGGTCATATCTCCACCCTGCCGCCGCGCCCCTCTGCGGGACATCCGGCCCTCCCCCGATCTGACCCTGAGGCCACCCCTACCCCGACTCTCTGCTTCCGGGCTCTCTTGTGCGGCTCTGTCGCACTCACTTGTACGGCTCTGGCGCACTCGACTGCTGTACGGCAAGCCGCCCCACCGCCAGTCACCGCACTTCGGCCGGACCCTGTCCAGGGAGACGCTTCTCCGGCGAAGACAGCCGACCACCGCAACGCCGCCCCCTACCCCCCTCCGGGAGCCCCGAGACCCACCCACACCCACCACCCGCAGGATCTCCCCACGCTCCCCTCACGAACCGCCCGGCCGCCATGCGGGCGCCCACCAACCCGGCACGCCGCACAGGGCATCACGTCAGCGCACAGGCGTCCCGCGGAGTCCGGTGCCTGCTACCCAGCGAGGCAACCCCTGCATCTGCGGGAGCGAGGCGACTTTCTCTGGCCGCGCCCCGGCGCCGCGTCGGCGAGAAGGTGTACGGGTGCCTCCCGAAAGCACCCGGGGTCGGGGTCGGGGTCGGGGTCGGGGTTACAGGCCGGAGGGGTCGCGGCCGACGCTGATCTCCTCGGCGATGCGGCGGATCTCAGTGGCCTCCAGACCGGGGGCCTTGGGCAGGTGACGCAGCAACGCGTCCATCACCACGGGCACCGGCTGACCCGCCATCCGACCCGCGATCCCATGGACGGTCCTGAACAGCGCCTCATTCGTGTCGTGCATCCCCGTCTCCTTGTTCGACTCCGGGGAGAACCGTACGACGCCACGGCGACAGTTTTCGCGCTACGGCTCCAGCGTGTTCCGCACCGCCGTACAGATCTCATCCAGCTGGCGGACCTGAGCGGGGGTGAGGGCGTCGAAGAGGCTGCGCCGTACCTCCTCGACGTGGCCGGGCGCGGCGGCGGCCAGCGCGGCGAAGCCCTCGTCGGTGAGTACGGCGATGTTGCCGCGGCCGTCGGAGTGGCAGCGCTCGCGGCGGACCCAGCCGCGCTCCTCCAGGCGCGCGACGGCGTGCGAGAGGCGCGACTGCGAGCTCTGCGCCTTCCAGGCCAGCTCGCTCATCCGCATGGCGCGCTCAGGCGCCTCCGACAGCGCCACGAGGATCATGTAGTAGGTGTGCGGGATGCCCGACTCGCGCTGGAGCTGGCGGTCGAGGGCCTCGTTCACCAGCTGCGTGGCGGCCAGGAAGGTGCGCCAGGTGCGTTGCTCGTCCGCGTCCAGCCATCGGGTCATGCTCGCATTTTACTTGAACTCTCATATACTTGGTGGTGATTCTGCTGAAAGGGGATCACCATGCCGGTCCAGCGGCTCAACCACGCGGTCCTGTACGTGCGCGACGTGGAGCGCAGCGTCGCCTTCTACCGCGACGCCCTCGGCTTCGAGGTCGTCATGGGCATGCCAGGGGCGGCGTTCTTGCAGGCTTCCGGCTCCACCAACGATCACGACCTGGGCCTCTTCCAGATCGGCGACCAGGCGGGCCCCTCGGGTGCGGGCAGGTCCACGGTCGGCCTGTACCACCTGGCGTGGGAGGTCGACACACTCGACGAGCTCGAGCGCATCGCCATCAAGCTCTCGGAGCTCGGCGCCCTCGTCGGCGCCTCGGACCACTCCACCACCAAGGCGCTCTACGCCCAGGACCCGGACGGCCTGGAGTTCGAGGTCTCCTGGCTGGTGCCCGCCTCGCTCCTCACGGACGACATCATCAAGGCCCGCAAGGGCATCCGCCCCCTGGACATCGCCACAGAAAAGGCCCGCTTCGGCGCCCACACCAAGGGCGGCCTCGGCATCTCCGTCCCCGCCTAGCCAAAGACCCCACCGGTCGCGTCCGCCAGCTTCGCCAAACGGTCCTGCCCTCACCCGGGCCCCGGCTCGCCGTACACCGCCAGTTGCTCCAGGTGCACCTCGGCCAGGCCGGCCTCTTCCGCGAGCTCCCGGTCGCGGAGGAAACCGACGGGCAGGGCGCGCGCCCCGGTACGGCTCGATGCCGCGCTCGACGAGCACAGGAAGCCCCATCCAACGGATCTTCAACAGATCCTCAACAAGGGGCGGCTTAGCGTCTGCGGCATGCGACGAAACGAGGTGCTCATGTCCACGCTGAAGGTGCTCGTGGCCGCGGCCGCCGTGGCCGGCGGGCTGGCCATCCCCGCTACCGCCGCCAACGCGCAGGGCCCGGTGAACTTCTCCTGCGGTCCGGCGCTGCGGCCGACCCAGAGCATGCCGAAGAGCCAGTGGCAGCGGATGACGAGCGTCGGCGGCCGGAGGGGCGCCGCGCACCTGTACACGGTCGGCGACGCGTACAAATACCGCGACGTCTGGTGGGTATGGGGCTCCGGGCTGCGCGGCGGCGACAAGGTGTCGCTCGACTGGTCCGACCGGCGTGGCGTCTACCACGCCTGCCACGCCACGGTGAAGCCCGGGAACGACAGCGTCACCAGCTTCGGCGTCGACGACCCGGGCGGCCGCAGCTTCCGGGCGTGCATCAAGAACGTGGGCGGCTCGTGGCGGTGCACCGGCTGGTGGCACACCAAGTCGTCCTAGCGCTCGTCGTCCTCCTCCTCGCCACTGGTCAACTCCAGCAGGCGGCCCACCGGTGAGCTCTCGATGGATCGCATCAGCGCCTCACCCATAGGGCGAAACGCCTGGGTGAGGGCGTTGGCCAGCGGGCCGAAGATGTCGGTCATCTCCCCCAGCAGGTCGTCGCGTCTCTTCTCCGGAGGCGCCCACCGCATGGCGTCGGCGCTCAGCGCCTCCCAGTCTTCGACGGCGCCGTCGATGGCGTCGAGCACGTGGTCAGGATCGCTCGGCATGGCCTGCCTCCAAGAAGCGGCATTCCGTATAAGGCCAGCGTAACTCGCCCATCAGGCATGATCACCTGCCCGGGCGACCGGCCTGCTGGCGCTCCTGCCGCGATCACACGGCCGCACCGGGTGCCGTCGCTCTGGCCAGGCTTGTCAGCGTCTCCCCGAGCGGGGCGTCTATGGTCAGTACGGCCAGCCCGTCGCCGCCCGTGGGTCCCTGGTTCACGATCACGACCGGGATGCCCAGCTCGGCGGCCCGTTCCACGAACCGGAGCCCCGACCTGATCGACAGCGACGAGCCCAGCACGAGCAGCGCCCTGGCCCTGGAGATCATCGCGTAGCACTCGTCGACCCGGGGCCGGGGTACGTTCTCGCCGAAGAACACCACGTCGGGCTTGAGCAGGCCGCCGCAGGCGGCGCAGTCGACCACGGTGAAACCCGCGACCTGCTCGTCGGTCAGCACCGCGTCGCCGTCCGGGTTGATCAGGCCGCTCGCCTCCCAGCCCGGGTTGGCCAGCCGCAGCCGCGTCTCCAGCTCGGCGCGGCGCGTCCGGCGGCGGCACGACAGGCACACGACCCGGTCCAGGCCGCCGTGCAGCTCGATCACCCGGCGGGCACCCGCGGCCTGGTGCAGCCCGTCCACGTTCTGCGTCACGATCCCGGACAGCAGGCCGCAGCGTTCCAGCTCGGCCACGGCCCGGTGGCCGGAGTTCGGCCGTGCCAGGCCCATCTGCCGCCAGCCGACGTGGCTGCGCGCCCAGTATCTCCGCCGCTCCTCGGATGACCCGGTGAACCGCTGATACGTCATCGGCGTAGCCCGCCTGGCCCGCCCCGTAGGCCCCCGGTAATCCGGGATGCCCGACTCGGTGGACAGCCCGGCGCCGCTGAGCACCACCACCCCACCCGTACCCACGAGTTCGACGAGCTCCCTCACACCCCCATTGTTGGCCATCATCTCCCCACAGCTCTATGCCTTCGGCACGCGCCCTCGCTCGGGACGCTGTTGGTATTCGAACGGCAGGCCTGCCGTACCGCCTCCTGGCTGATCGCGGACCCCATGGCAGGGAAGCGCGCCTTCGCAGGGTTCTAGGTGGTTCGGCGGCGTTGGGTGCGGCGAGGGTAGGCCTTGGCCGTTTCCGCCAGGCGCTGGGAGTGTTCTGCCTGCTTGCGCCAGTGGCCGTAGGCGTCGCCGCGCTGTGCCAGGCGGTCCAGCTCGCGCATCGTGGTGAGCGGGATGAAGGCGGGCTCGGCGTCGCGCCATGGGGTGCCGGGCAGCGGCATGAAGGTGTGGGTGTGGATGCGGGCGCCCAGGTCGGCGAGGTCGGCGGCGAGCTGGATCGAGGCCGCCTGGTCCTGCTCCGACTCGCCGGGCATGCCGAAAATGAAGTCCACGTTCGGCCGGAAGCCCTGCTCGGTGGCGATCCGCACGGCGTCGCGGACCGGCTGGGTGCCGTGCCCGCGCCCCGAGGCCGCCAAGATCGCGTCGGAACCCGACTGAGCTCCGATGATCAGGTTGTCGTTGGCGACGTACCGCTTGAGCAACTTCATCGCCTCGGGCGTGACGTGCTCGGGGCGCACTTCGGAGGGGAAGCTGCCGAAGAACACCCGGCCGCGTGGCGGCAGCTCCTCCTTCACCCCGGCGAGCAGCTCCTCGACCGCGTCGAGATCGGGATCCGGACCCGCCGAGCCGTACGAGAGAGACGTGGGTGTGATGAAGCGGACGTCGCGCAGGCCGTGCTCGGCCATGGCCCGGACGTGCTCGCGGACGCTGGCGACGGAGCGGTGGCGGAACTGGCCGCCGAACATGAACGGCGTCTGGCAGAAGCGGCAGGTGTACCGGCAGCCACGCGTGATCTCGATCGGCCCGAAGCGTCCCTTCGCGTAGGGGAACGAGGGGAACGCGTCGAGCGGCAGCTGCGGCACGGGCCGGGTACGCAGTGCGACGCCGTCATGGTCCTTGATCGCCAGGCCGGGCACGGTGGTGAGCTCGCCGTCCTCTCGCAGCGCCTCGACCAGGGCGATGATCGTGGACTCGCCCTCGCCGATGCCGGCCAGGTCCCATCCGGCGTCGATGACCTGCTGGGGCTCGGCCGTCGCGTGCACCCCGCCCGCGATGTGCAGTACGTGCCCGCCGTCGCCGCCCAGCCGCCTCACCGTGGCCAGCTCGGCGGCCATCGCCTCGGCGTCGGGCGAGTAGAACGACCACAACACCAGCACCCGGTCGGCGCCCGGCTCGGCGATGTGCGCCGCGGTCTCCTCCGGCGTCGCGCCCAGCCGTACCTCGCCGTCGACCCCGGCGGTCCGCAGCGCGGCCAGCAGCGCGTGCACGCCGTACGTCACAGCCCTGCGATACCGGACCACCACCCGCACGTCCCGACTCACGTGCGCAGCCTACTTGCGCCCAGCCCGTCACGCGGTCAGCCGAAGCTCATAGCGAATTCCTCCGCGCATATATTGCACGGACAGATCATGCGCCTTTGGCGCCTCAGTTACCTCCGATGTCGCCCCTCTCGAGCGATCATCTCGGAGCCTGAGGCCCCCGCCGGAGGCTGGTTCGACGGCTTCGGATGGCCATAAGGATGGCGAGTATGGTCCCGCCGATGAACGCCCCAGGGAGCACTTCTGCCGACGCGATGAGCGCAGCTGTGATCGGTAGGCCCTTGACGAATATCTGGAACACGACAGCACCCAGGTAGGCGCCGACTGTCCATACCATAAACGAACCGATCACCTTGACGACCTGAGGGATGGTCACGCGGGAGATGTTAGTTCACGCGCAGAACCGCGGCCCGATCACGGCCGCGCGTGAAAACCGCTCAAGCCGCTACCTGCGACCTCTCCTATGAGTCCCGCTGGTACCCCGACTTGCTGCCCCTGGCGTTCCTCGGGGGCGGCGTAGGCGCTACGCGTGATTTCTTGCGCCTGATTACACTTGGCAGAGTACCCAGTTGTTGATGGGGTGGTCAGAGTGTCGGTTTCATTGCTGACTGTTGTCGTTGATTGCCACGATCCGCGCAGCCAGGCCGAATTCTGGGCGCAGGCGCTGGCGTACAAGGTCAACCAGCGCAATCCCGACGAATTCCAAGTCAGCGACCCAGGTGGTGTCGGCGGATCGCTGTACTTCATGAAGGTGCCCGAGCCCAAGGTGGGCAAGAATCGGCTACACCTTGACCTGGTGACTTCAGGCTCGATGAAGGCCGAGGTATCACGGCTGGTTGAGGCTGGAGCCCAGCTGGTTGAAGTGCGGCAAGATCCGGCTTTCCTGGACAACCCCGACACCTGGACGGTGATGCGTGATCCAGAAGGAAACGAGTTCTGTGTGACGAGTACCTCCACCATGACCGGCTGGGACTGACCGAGCGCCACCCAACACGCCTGGCTGGCGGTTCAGATCTCCCGCTCAGAACGCCGGCGTGGGCGAGGTGAGCGGCCTACCTGGCCCTCACAGGCGCCTCACTGCGCAGCCTTACGGCTGGCCGTACAACTTGCGGACGAGTGCGCCGGTCCGCAGACGTCTGGGGTGGGTGAGCCCCAACTGGGTGCCCCGGGAGTCCAGTCCCGTCCTCTGGCCTCCGGGAGTCGTACGGCGGCGCCGGTCGAGCTCTAGAGTCATCCACCGTGACCGAAACCCCCTCCTATCTGACTACGACGGCAGAGGCCTACGATGCCGTCGCCGTCCGCTACGCCGAGTTTGTCCGAGGCGCACTCGACCGCCAGCCTCTGGATCGCGCAGTGCTCGCCGCGTTCGCAGAGTTCGTGCGGACCGGCGGCGCCGGGCCCTTGGTCGCCGAGGTCGGATGCGGCCCCGGCTACATGACGGCGCACCTTCGGGATCTGGGGCTGGACGCCTTTGGCGTCGACCTGTCCCCTGTGATGATCGAGCTTGCCCGTGAGACCTACCCTGACCTGCGCTTCGAGGTCGGTTCGATGGACGCCGTCGACCTGGCCGACGGTGCGCTGGGCGGCATCCTGTCCTGGTACTCCGTCATCCACACTCCGCCGGAAGAACTGCCGCCGTACTTCGCCGAGTTCCGCAGGCTGCTGGCCCCGGGCGGCTACCTCCTGCTCGGCTTCTTCGAATCTGAGGGCGAGCCGGTGGTGGCATTCGATCACAAGGTAACGCCTGCCTACCGGTGGCCGATCGAAGACCTCGCCGAGTTGGCGCGCAAGGCAGGGTTGGTCGAAGTAGGGCGAATGCTGCGCGAGCCCCACGAAGACGAGCGGTTCCGCCAAGGCCGTCTGCTGATGCGCAGACAGTAGATCCGCCAGACAGCCAGCCCTGCCGCCGCCGGCCGAGAGCGGGACCACGTCCTGCTCACCGCCGCGCCCGGCGCCCCGTGGCGTACCGCCACCAAGCCCGCCCTGGCGGCCGACATGATCACTGCGCTGTAAGGGCGCTCTGTACACAGGTCGAGTGCGATCCGCTACAGAACGTTACACTTCGCTCGCCCGGAATAACCTCAACGTTCATCTACTTAACATTAATATTCTTAATGAAGGAGTGATGGACGTGGCCAGCGTCGCCCAACCCCTGGCACAGGCATCCGACCATGTGCCGCTCAAGAGGTGGTTCGCCGTCGCCGCGGTGGCCGTGGGGACCTTCTCCGTGGTGACCGCTGAGCAGTTGCCCGTGGGCCTGCTGACGTCGGTCGGCGGTGCGCTGGAGGTCTCAAAAGGTACGGCCGGCCTGATGGTGACCGTGCCCGGCCTGGTCGCCTCCGCCGCCGCGCCGGTCCTCCCGGTGGCGATCGGGCGCCTGGACCGCCGCGTCGTCCTGCTCGGCCTGATCAGCCTGATGGTCGCGGCCAACGTGCTGTCGGCCGTCGCCCCCAACTTCGCCGTACTCCTCGCCTCGCGATTCCTGGTCGGAGTCAGCATCGGCGGGTTCTGGGCGCTGGCCGCCGGTATCGCCGTACGCATGGTGCCCGAGAGGTTCATCCCTCAGGCCACCGCCATCGCCTTCGGCGGGGCCACCGCCGCCAACGTGCTCGGCGTCCCTGCGGGGACACTGATCGGCGAGCTCAGCGACTGGCGGGTCGCGTTCGCGATTCTGGGCGGGCTCGGCCTGCTGGTGGTCGTCGCGCTGCTTCTGCTGCTGCCGCAGATGCCCGCCACAGATCCCGTACGGCTGCGCACGCTGGCCGGGCAGTTCGGCAATCCCGTCGTACGAGCCGGAGTGCTGGTTACGTTCCTGCTGGTCAGCGGCCACTTCGCCGCGTTCACCTTTGTCAGCCCGATCATGCAGAACATCGCCGGCATCGACCAGGGCATGATCGGTCCGGTACTCCTCGCCTTCGGCCTGGCCGGGATCGTCGGCAACTTCGTCACCGGCGCGGCCGCAGGGCGCAACATCCGGGCGACGATCGCCACCATCAGCGTGCTGCTCGCCGTACTCCTGGCCCTGTTCCCGATCGCCGGCGGCAGCCCGGTCAGCGGCGTGGCCCTGCTGATCGCCTGGGGCCTGGCCTTCGGCGGGGTGCCGGTCGGTGTCCAGACCTGGATTCTCAAGGCAGCCCCCGGCTCCACAGAAGCCGCCACCGCGCTGAACACCTCGATGTTCAATCTGGCCATCGCCCTGGGGGCGCTGTTCGGCGGCATCGTCGCCGACAGTGTGGCCCTCACCGCCGTCCTCTGGTTCGGCGCGGCCCTCAGCGTCCTCGCCTCGCTGGCGGTCTGGGGCACCAGAACCGCCCGCCGCTGAATGTGTCACCTCACTCAAAAGGAGCATCCCATGTCGGATATCAGAACGACCGCCCAGGTCATCGCCCAGTTCAACGACGCGTTCACCCAGCACGACCCGGCGCTGCTCGCCGGGCTGGTCGCCGACGACTGCGTCATGGTCAGCGTCCAGCCGGCACCCGAGGGCGCCCGGTACGAGGGCCAGGACGCCTGCCTGACCTTCTGGCAGGAACTCGCCGCCCACCAGAACACCAGCTTCGCCCCCGACGAGGTCTTCGTCTTCGGGGACCGGGCGGTCATCAAGTGGCACGTCAACTTCCAGCACGGTCAGGTGAACGAAGTGTTCGGCGACGCGCACGCGCAGTCCACCTCGGTGGCCGGCGTCAACCTCATGCACATCCGCGACGGACGCATCATCGAAGCCCTCGGCTACAGCAAAACCCCCTGAGCCCCAGCTCCACCGGCGCACGACCGCGCTGAGAAACCCAGCCCGCCACGCACGTTCTGGACACGGTGAAGACAACCGTGACCTGGACGTGTGCCAAGGCTGGGGCTCAGCGCCCTCGCGGTGCCCCGGCGGATTCGGAAGCCCGTCGAGAGCAGGCGTGGGCGCTGGCGACGGGGGCCAGGCAGAACTACGAGGCCGCAGCCAAGATGGCTACGGCCTCGTACCGCCTGAGACAGCCATGTCGCGTTCGCATTCCGCACGGAGACTCCTCAATGACCGCCCCGCCACGATCAACGGGCATCGCCGCCAAGAACCTCACGTCACTGCAGGCCGTACATCATCACGTGGTACGGCGAAGCCATCGAACACCACCTCTTGTTCGCCAAGCGGCACCCCCTTCGGGGACCTCCGGTTCACGTATCCCGATCCACACCCGTCCGATTGGACGTGCGGGATACTTCGCGCCCACATCCGCCAGAGCCGACGCGGCCAACCGCTGTGGATCAACTGGACGTGCGCAGGTCGGTGGCCGTCAACAATGACGAAAGGCGGATGCCTTCTGCGGCCAGCGCTGCCACACCTCCCTGTTCGCGGTCGATGACACACAATGCCTCGCTGATCTGGGCCCCCAGCCCACGCAGGTCGGCGGTGGACAGGACAATCTGGCCGCCGCTGGTGACGACGTCCTCAACGACCAGAACCCGCCGTCCCGCCACATCGGCACCCTCGGCCAGGCGGCAGGTCCCGTACGTCTTGGCCTGCTTACGAACGAACGCGCACGGCAAGCCGGTATGCCGACCGAGGGCAGTGACCACAGGGATCCCGCCCATCTCGAGCCCGGCCAACACCTCGGTATCCCCCGGAACCAGGGGAGTCATCGCCCGAGCGATGTCATCCAGCAGAATGGGGTCGCCCTCGAACTTGTACTTGTCGAAGTACTCGGTGGCGATCTGTCCTGAGCGGAGCACGAAGTGGCCAGTGAGGTGGGCTGCGGAATGAATTCTGCGAGCTAGGTCAGAGCGCGTCACAGACACCCAGTCTCCCAGATAGCCGCGATATCTCCGCAGCAGGAATAGTCACGCGGCTTGCTGAGCACCTCCTGATTCGTCGGGTCGCTCGACGAGCGGGTCCCTCGGGCGCCGCGCAGGTCGACACCGCCGACCTCGCCGCACGCGCGTTACGGCCAACGGAGATCTTCTCAGCGGGCGATCTGGCCCCATGCCGACTCAACTGGGAGTGTGGCTCAACGTGGTGTCGCGGACCATGCGTATGTTCGGCAGCTTTCCTCGCCAGAGCTCTCGCTCGCCCGTGGCCTCGAATCCGTAGCGTTCATAGAAGCGGATCGCACGTTTGTTGTAGTCGGTGACCCACAGGCGCATCGGAGCGTCTCCCGCCCACGCGAGGAACTCGCGCATCATTCGGTCGCCGATGCCTCGGCCCTGGGCTTCGTTCAGTAGGTACATCGGCCCGAGGGTGACCGCCTCGTCCCGTCGGCCGCAGAGGAAGCCGACGATCTCCGTCCCGGAGCGGACGACACGGCAGAACAGCAGGTCCGGCTGCCGCCTCGCCGCCTCGATGAAGTCCCGCCACCCGGCGATTCCCTCCGTGGTGGCGGAGGAGCCATGCTGCTCATGGATCCAGGCTTCATCGATTCCCGCGTCCTCGCAGGGATACGTCTCCAGCCAGACCCTCAACTGCAGAGGGCCGAGAGTCGCGGCATCGTCGGCATGGGGAGATTCGAGTACATGGGTCACGAGGGCCATCCTCGACGATGTCCCCGAGCACCTGCGAAGCATTTTTCCGCCCGCACCACCAGACTCGATACAGGCCGCTGGAAGCCTCTGGAGCCGCGGGGCCCCGGGTAACCCTAGAAGCCAGGGATTTCCTCGGGGACGAGGCCTGCCTGACGGAGGAGACCGTACAAGTCGGTCTCACCCCAGAACTCGACAATCCTGCCGTCTGAAGTCGGTACGACTTGACCCCCGTCATGGTCAAGTCCTTCCTCGTACGGTCGTGCGTGTAGGTCAACGTGAAAGCCACGGCCACCCGGTCCCCGGCCGAGAAGAGATCGTCGATGCGCACGGTCGTCAGAACCCGTTGCTGTAGGGATACCAGAAAGGCCCATTCCGATGATCGGAATGAGCCATTGAGCTGGCGCGCGGCCGACAGGAGTCGTACCCGTAACCTGCTGATCCGTAGCAGGGTCAACGTCGTCCATGGAAGTCCTTGCGAGCGTCACAGTGCTGTCGCCGCTGGTCTGTCCACCTCAATCCATGGTCATCCAGAGTCGTTGTCAGCAGATCCGGTAGCAAGATCGACTACCAAGGCTTCAGACTTGCAGGCTGCCTTAGCCGGTTTGTTCCAAGATGGCTTGCGCCCAGTACTCGGGCGTCTCGTGGTAGGGCCAACGATCCGGACCCTCGGAATCCGACCATCGAGATGCGGAGCCAGTTCCGGGGCATCGCCACTCGCTACGACAAGCTCGCCGCCCACTACCCCTCAGCTGTCACCATCGCCTGCCTGCTGCTATGGCTCAGCTGAGATCCGCAAAACACGACCTAGCGGCTCGCAGTCGGCCGGCCGCAGAGGCGCAGCGTGCTTTCCAGGCACAGAGCCGCCGCCTCACCGGCAGTGAGGCGCCCGTCGGCGACTTCTGCCGCGGCGGCGTGCTGGAGTCCGATGACGGCGGCGGCGAGCCAGGCAGCCGGGGGCGACCGGTCGAAGTCGCCCGTGCCCTGGCCTCGCCGGATGAGCCGTTCGAGCCGCGGTGGCACCACGTCGTGGGGGTCGTTGCTCTTGGGCCGATGGATCGAGGTCGTGGTGGGGTCAAGCAGGAGGGGGTAGCGGCGCAGGAACCGCCAGCCGGCGTCGAGGAACTGGGCCAGCGCGTCGGCGGGTGGGGCGGTCTCGAGGCAGGCGGCGTCGAGCAGGGCGGAGTATTCGGCGGCTGCGGCCTCAATGAGGGCGGCAATGAGGGCGTCGCGTGAGGGGAAGTGCGCGTAGACGGTCTGGCGGGTGACGTTGGCCGTGGTGGCGATCTCTTCCATGCTGGCGTCGGATCGCTCGCCGAGCACGATGCGGGCCGCGTTGAGGATGGCGTCGATGCTACGCCGAGCGTCGGACCGCCGACGGCGGGCCGGCGTGGCGGGGTCGAGTGTGTCAACCATCGCAGCGATGCTATCTGCTCAGCCATAACCTTGACAATCCGTAAGAGATAAATAAGTCTTACGGCATGTCAAAGAACAGCATGGACGGCGACCAGCCGGCGATCGAGGCGTACGGCCTGGTCAAGGTCTACGGCGAGAACCGAGCACTGGATGGGATCGACCTCACGGTCCGGCGTGGTCAGGTGTTCGGGTTCCTCGGCCCCAACGGAGCGGGCAAGACCACCACGATCCGCATCCTGGCCACCTTGACCCGGCCTGACAGCGGCACCGCCCGTGTCCTCGGTCACGACGTGATCAGCGAGCGGGATGCGATCCGGGCTCGGGCGGCCGTGACCGGCCAGTTCGCCGCCCTGGATGAGGACCTGACCGGGTACGAGAACCTGAACATCCTCGGCCGCCTCCACGGCCTGTCCCGCGCCGCCGGCAAACGGCGAGCCGATGACCTGCTGGCCGCCTTCGATCTGACCGCCGCGGCCGGCCGCCCGGTAGGCGGATACTCGGGCGGGATGCGCCGTCGGCTGGACATCGCGGCCGGCCTGATCGTGACCCCCGACCTGCTGTTCCTCGACGAGCCGACCACCGGGCTCGACCCGCGCAGCCGTAGCCAGGTGTGGGAGCTGGTCCGCCACATCGCCGCGGCCGGCACCACGGTGCTGCTCACCACCCAGTACCTGGAGGAGGCCGACCAACTCGCCGATCAGATCGCCGTCATCGACCACGGCCGGATCGTGGCCGAAGGCACCAGCGCCCAGCTCAAATCCCGAGTCGGCTCGGGCACCCTGCACGTCCGGCTCCTCGACGGCGAGCAGCGTCGGCAAGCGCAACAGGTCCTGGCCGGCGCCCTGGAAGGAACGGTCCATCCCGCCACCGACCCGCTCGCCCTGTCCATGCTGCTCGCCACTCCGGCTGACGCGACAGACATGGGCCGACTCGTCGGGCACGCCCTGACCCAGCTCGCCGAGGCCCGGGTGGGTGTCGCCGAGATCACTCTCGGCCAGCCCAGCCTGGACGAGGCCTTCCTCAGCCTGACCGGCCACCAGGACGTGAACGCATGAGCACCCCCGCCGCCATCACGCGCCCCGCCGCGGCGGAGACCGACCGGATCGACATCCTGCTCACCACAAGCCCAGCACGCCGCCGTGCCGGGGCACTCGCCGCCTCCGCAACCTTCGGCCGGCGAGCCATGCTCAAGATCAAGCACGACCCCAAACAGCTTGTGGACTCGGTCGCCATCCCGATCCTGTTCACCGTGCTGTTCACCTACCTGTTCGGCGGCGCTATCAGCGGCTCGCCAGGCAACTAC
The DNA here is from genome assembly GCF_044457685.1 of Nonomuraea sp. NPDC050536. Lineage (NCBI taxonomy): Bacteria > Bacillati > Actinomycetota > Actinomycetes > Streptosporangiales > Streptosporangiaceae > Nonomuraea > Nonomuraea sp. NPDC050536. The sequence goes on along the minus strand of NZ_JBITHD010000016.1, from coordinate 855 downwards.
CTCATGTTCCTCCTGCCCGGCACGCTGAGTATGAGCATCGCCATCGTCACTATGTACGGCGGTGCCCGTCTCGCCAAGGATGTGACAACGGGAGCCTTCGATCGCTTCCGCTCCCTGTCCGTCTGGCGCGGCGCCTTCGTGCTCGGTGGCCTGCTGAGCGATGCCGCACGTTACCTGTTCGCTTCCGGCATCGTGGTGGCCCTCGGACTGATCATGGGCTATCGGCCCGATGGTGGCCTACCTGGTGTGCTCGCCGCGGTAGCCCTGGTTGTCGCTTTCGGGCTCTCCCTGACCTTGTTGTGGGCCGTGGTCGCCTTGATCATTCCCGACCCGGCCGTGGTCATCAGCATCGCCAACGTCGTGCTGATGCCGCTGTCGTTCGCCAGCAACATCTTCGTCCAGCCCAGCACCATGCCCGGCTGGCTCCAAGCCTTCGTCGAGGTCAACCCGCTCAGTCACGTCGCCGCAGCAGCCAGGGGCCTGATGAACAACGCCGGCGGCACCGGCGGATCTGTCGCCTGGTCGCTCATCGCGACCGCTGCCATCACCGCAGTATGCGCGCCGCTCGCCCTCCACCTCTACAACAAGCGGGGCTGACGCGCCGCTCTTCAGCCTCAAAGACCTGGAGCGAAGTACGGCGGGCCAGGCGCGAGCGGATAGGCGTTGCTGTACAGCACCTGAGCGGGACCTGCGCCACCGTGCTCCGGCGGCAAGCCGACCCGGAGCGCAGGGCCACGGGCGCCCGAGCACCGGAAGCGGCGCGGCGTGCGCCACGAGGCGCTGTTTGACCGTGCGGAGGTGAAAGGCCTTCGCCGATGGCCCGTCGTAGCGGGTCGTGTGAAGTGGGAGGCAGCC
>NZ_JBITHD010000015.1:0-281574 GCF_044457685.1 Nonomuraea sp. NPDC050536 | reverse complement strand
AGCAACAAATGTCCGTCTAAAACAGACGAGGTGTTGCATGAAAATTCATGCACTGGCTTTTAACACACTGTTGAGTTCTCAAGAAACGGACGCGTGCTCCCAAACTACAGGATGCGCACATTTCGTCGCAGCAAGTCTAGCAGACCGGGACAATTCTAGTCAAATCGCCCGCCCTGTCGGTCAACCCGCCTTCAGAGCAACCCTCTAAACCTACTCCATCTTCCGCCCCGTGTCCAATCAGCAGGACACGACCCGGAAGAGGGTTTGATCAAGAGGAGGTGCAGAGCGGACCCGCCCTGCACTGAAGACTCTAGCAGCCTCAGCGGGGTCCAAGGTCCATCTCCGGTAACGAATAGGTCTTCCCCGCGTGCGGCTTCCTCAAACACCGAGTGCCGACAGCTGGGCCTCGAGCCGGGCGATGTCCGCCTCGGACTGCTCGGCCCGCGCCCGCACCTTGGCCACCACGTCCTCGGGCGCCTTGGCCATGAACTGCTCGTTGCCCAGCTTGGCCGCCACCTGGGCGGCCTCCTTCCGCGCCGCGGCGAGGTCCTTCTCCAGGCGCTTGCGCTCGGCGACCACGTCGATGGCGCCGGCGGTGTCGATCTCCACGTTCACGCCGGCGACCGTGAAGCTGGCGGTGGCGGCGAACGTGTCACCGGGTTCCGTCAGGCGCAGCAGCGCACGGATGGCGCCCTCCTGCGCGGCGACAGCCGTACCGGAGAGCCCGAGACGAGCGGCGACCTTCTGGCCGGGCTTGAGGCCCTGGTCGGAGCGGAAGCGGCGGACCTCCGTCACCACCTCCTGCAGAGCGTCGATCTCGGCCTCCGCGGCGGGATCCACCCGGGAGGCGTCGGCGACCGGCCAGGGGGCGATGACGACGGACTCGCCGCCGGTGACCGCGCGCCACAGCTCCTCGGTGACGAACGGGACGAGCGGGTGCAGCAGCCGGAGCAGCGCGTCGAAGACGTGGCCCAGCACGAGCCGGGTGCCGTCGCGCCCCTCAGAGAGCTGGATCTTGGCCAGCTCCAGGTACCAGTCGCAGACCTCGTCCCAGGCGAAGTGGTAGAGCAGGTCGGAGACCTTGGCGAACTCGAAGTCCTCGAAGGCCGCGTCGGCCGCGGAGATGACGTTCTGCAGGCGCGACAGGATCCAGCGGTCGGCGGGCGTCAGGTCCGTCGGCAGCTCCCCGACCGTGGCACCGTTCATGAGCGCGAAGCGGGTCGCGTTCCAGATCTTGTTCACGAAGTTCCGCGAACCGGCCGCCCACTCCTCGCTGACGGCCACGTCGGCGCCGGGGTTGGCGCCGCGCAGCAGCGTGAAGCGGGTGGCGTCGGCGCCGAAGCGCTCGATCCAGTCAAGCGGGTCGACCACGTTGCCGAAGGACTTCGACATCTTCTTGCCGTACTGGTCGCGGACCATGCCGTGCAACGCCACGACCCGGAAGGGCGGCTGCCCGTCCATCGCGTAAAGCCCGAACATCATCATCCGGACGACCCAGAAGAACAGGATGTCGTATCCCGTGACGAGCACGGACGTCGGATAGAAGCGCGCCAGATCCGGCGTGGCCGACGGCCACCCCAGCGTGGAGATCGGCCAGAGCCCCGAGGAGAACCAGGTGTCCAGCACGTCGGGATCCTGCACGTACCCGGCGGGCGGATCCTGGTCGGGACCGACGCAGACGACCTCACCGGCCGGCCCGTACCAGACCGGGATGCGGTGACCCCACCACAGCTGGCGGGAGATGCACCAGTCGTGCATGTCGTCGACCCAGTCGAAGTAGCGCTTGGCCAGCTCCGGCGGGTGGATGACGGTCCGGCCGTCGCGGACCGCGTCGCCGGCGGCCTTGGCCAGCGGCGCGACCTGGACGAACCACTGCAGCGACAGCCGCGGCTCGACGACGGTCTTGCAGCGCGAGCAGTGGCCGACCGAGTGCAGGTAGGGCCGCTTCTCGGCGACGATGCGGCCCTCGGCGCGCAGCGCGGCGACGACGGCCGGGCGCGCCTCGAAGCGGTCCAGCCCCTGGAAGGGGCCGTGCGCGGTGATGATGCCGCGCTCGTCCATCACGGTCAGGGACGGCAGCGAGTGGCGCCGCCCGATCTCGAAGTCGTTCGGGTCGTGGGCCGGGGTGACCTTGACGGCGCCGGTGCCGAACTCCGGATCGACGTGCTCGTCGCCGACCACCGGAATCGAACGCCCCGTGAGCGGCAGATCCACGTAGGTGCCGATGAGGTGCGCGTAGCGGGAGTCAGACGGGTGCACCGCGACCGCGGTGTCGCCGAGCATGGTCTCGGCCCGCGTGGTGGCCACCACGATCTCGTCGGAATAGCGGATCGAGACGAGCTCGCCCTCGTCATCCTGGTGCTCGACCTCGATGTCGGACAGCGCCGTCTGGCAGCGGGGGCACCAGTTGATGATGCGCTCGGCCCGGTAGATGAGCCCGTCGTCGTAGAGCCGCTTGAAGATCGTCTGGACGGCCCTGGACAGCCCCGTGTCCATGGTGAAGCGCTCGCGCGACCAGTCGACACTGTCGCCGAGCTTCTTCATCTGGCCCAGGATCTTGCCGCCGGACTCGGCCTTCCACTCCCAGACCTTGTCGACGAACGCCTCGCGCCCCAGGTCGTGGCGGGACAGCCCCTGGCCGGCCAGCCGGCGCTCGACGACGTTCTGGGTGGCGATGCCCGCGTGGTCCATGCCGGGCAGCCAGAGCGCCTCCTTGCCCCGCATCCTGGCGCGGCGCGTCAGCGCGTCCTGGATGGAGTGGTCGAGCGCATGCCCGATGTGCAGCACGCCGGTCACGTTCGGCGGTGGCAGCACGATGCTGTACGGCTCGCGCGAGCTGCCGGAGTCGGCGCCGAAATACCCCTCGGCTACCCAGCGCTCGTAGCTCCGGGTCTCGACGTCGGCGGGCGTGTACTGGGTAGGCAGCTCTGGCGTTGTCACAGCAAACCAGTCTAGGGCCCGCACCAGGCGTTCATGGATCGTCAACCAACCGTCGATGCCGCGCCCCGATGCTCACATCCCATGAAGCTCAAATACGCGGCCTGCGGGATGCTCGCGGCCCTAGCCCTTACCGCCTGTGGCAGTGGAACTCCAGCCGAGAGCGCGCCGCCGGCGGCGACGAAGTCCGCCGTCGCGCAGAAGTCCGGCAAGGTCAAGGTGGTCTACGGCGAGGTCACCAAGAACCAGGACCTGGCCGCCGTCAAGGACGAGTGGGAGCAGGACAAGGGCCTCGAGGGCATCGGCGACATGATCACCGGTCTACTCAAGCTCCCCTCCGACATCACCGTGGAGGGCAAGGAGTGCGGGGAGGAGAACGCGTTCTGGCAGCCCGACACCAAGACCCTCACGCTCTGCTACGAGGTCCAGCCGTGGATGGAGGACACGTTCGCGCAGTCCATGGACGAGAAGCAGGCCAAGGAGAAGGCCTCCAATGCGGTGATGGGCATCATCCTGCACGAGCTCGGCCACGCCACCGTCAGCCTGTACAACCTGCCGATCACCGGCAAGGAGGAGGACGCGGTCGACCAGCTGGCCACGGTCCTGCTCGCCAAGGGCGGTGACGATACGGCCGAGATGGCGCTCGACTTCGGCGAGTTCTGGCAGATCCTGGCAAGCCAGAGCGACCTTGAGGATCTGGACTTCGCCGACGAGCACTCCACCGATGACCAGCGCGCCTACAACGTCATGTGCTGGGTCCTGGGCTCCAACCCGGACAAGTTCACCGACGTGCTGGTGGGCAGCCAGGACGACGGCCTGCTGCCCGAGTCGCGTGCCCAGCGCTGCCCCGAGGAGTACGCGCAGATCGAGAAGGCATGGATGACGCTGCTCAAGCCACACCTCGCCGCCTGATCCACCCCGGATACGGCAAAGCCGCCCCTCACGTCGATGGGGCGGCTTGCCGTACGGGATGGGTCAGGCCGACTTCTCGCGCGGAGTGCGCTGCTGCTTGGCGGCCAGCTGATCGCGCGGGACCAGGGTTGGGATCGCGTGCTCCAGCACCGACTCGCGGGTGATGACGACGCGGGCGACGTCCTGTCGGGAGGGCACCTCGTACATGACCGACAGGAGCACCTCCTCCAGGATCGCGCGCAGGCCGCGGGCGCCGGTGCCGCGCAGGCTCGCCGTGTCGGCGATGGCCTCGAGCGCGTCGTCGGTGAACTCCAGCTCCACGCCGTCGAGCTCGAACAGCTTGCGGTACTGCTTGACCAGCGCGTTGCGGGGCTCGGTGAGGATCTGGATGAGCGCCTCGCGGTCGAGGTTGTGCACCGAGGTGATGACCGGCAGGCGGCCGACGAACTCGGGGATCATGCCGAACTTGAGCAGGTCCTCCGGCATGACCTCGCCGAAGATGTCGGCGGAGTCCGTCTCCTCCTTGGAGCGGATGATGGCGTTGAAGCCGATGCCCTTTTTGCCGATCCGGGAGTCGATGATCTTCTCCAGGCCGGCGAACGCGCCGCCGCAGATGAACAGCACGTTGGTGGTGTCGATCTGGATGAACTCCTGGTGCGGGTGCTTGCGGCCGCCCTGCGGGGGCACGCTCGCGGTGGTGCCTTCCAGGATCTTCAGCAGGGCCTGCTGGACGCCTTCGCCGGAGACGTCGCGGGTGATCGACGGGTTCTCGCTCTTGCGGGCGATCTTGTCGACCTCGTCGATGTAGATGATGCCGGTCTCGGCCTTCTTGACGTCGTAGTCGGCGGCCTGGATGAGCTTGAGCAGGATGTTCTCGACGTCCTCGCCGACGTAGCCGGCCTCGGTCAGCGCCGTGGCGTCGGCGATGGCGAAGGGGACGTTGAGCATCTTGGCCAGGGTCTGCGCCAACAGCGTCTTGCCGGAGCCGGTGGGGCCGAGCAGCAGGATGTTCGACTTGGACAGCTCGATGCCCTCGTCTCTGCCTCGGTCACCGGACTGCACCCGCTTGTAGTGGTTGTACACCGCCACCGAGAGGGCCTTCTTCGCCTTGTCCTGACCGATGACATAGGCGTCGAGGAACTCGTAGATCTCTCTCGGCTTGGGCAGGTTGTCCCACTTGAGCTCGGAGGACTCGGAGAGCTCCTCCTCGATGATCTCGTTGCAGAGATCGATGCACTCATCGCAGATGTAGACGCCAGGACCGGCAATGAGCTTCTTGACTTGCTTCTGGCTCTTTCCGCAGAAAGAGCATTTCAGCAGGTCTCCCCCGTCGCCGATGCGTGCCACCCCAGATACTCCTTTGCGTGGGACCGCCCTGCTCCCGCGATCCGTATTTCCGGACCCGGTCCGAACCGCTCAGGTTTCGACGTTACCGTCTTCTGGGCCCTAGGTGAGCCCCCTGGCGGCGAGTCGCACCGGAACGTGCCTTATTGGGCAGCGCTCCGGTGCGCTACACCTCGTCAGGAAGCGACGGCCTGAGCCGCCTTCTTCCTGGACGGGATGATGTCATCGATCAGACCATACGCCTTCGCTTCGTCCGCAGTGAGAATCTTGTCACGTTCGATGTCTTTACGAACATCTGCGGTAGACCTGCCGGTGTGCTTGGAGATGATGTCCTCCATCAGCGCACGCATGCGGAGAATCTCGCGGGCCTGGATCTCGATGTCGCTACCCTGGCCGCCGCCCTCGGTGGACGGCTGGTGGATCAGCATCCGGGCGTTCGGCAGCGCGAAGCGCTTGCCCGGCGTGCCACCGGCCAGCAGCACGGCCGCGGCGGAGGCGGCCTGGCCGAGGCAGACGGTCTGGATCTCCGGCCGGACGAACTGCATCGTGTCGTAGATCGCCGCCATGGCGGTGAACGAGCCGCCGGGCGAGTTGATGTAGATGCTGATGTCACGGTCGGGATCGAGCGACTCAAGCGTCAGCAGCTGCGACATCACGTCGTTGGCCGACGCGTCGTCGATCTGCACGCCGAGGAAGATGATCCGGTCCTCGAAGAGCTTGGTGTACGGATCCATGGTCTTGGATCCGTAGGACGTGCGCTCGGTGAACTGAGGGAGCACGTAGCGGCTTTCGATATTCACTTCAACTCCCCCCTTAGGAGACTGCGCCCTGCGATTGCACCTGCCGCGCGCTGCGAACGACATGGTCGATGAAGCCGTAGTCCTTGGCTTCCTCGGCCGTGAACCAGCGGTCGCGGTCGGAATCGGACTCGATCAGATCGAGCGACTGACCGGTGTGGAAGGCGATCCGCTCGGCCAGGGTCTTCTTGATGTAGAGCATCTGCTCCGCCTGGATGGCGATGTCGGCGGCGGTGCCACCGATGCCGCCGGAAGGCTGGTGCATCATGACGCGAGCGTGCGGAAGCGCGTAACGCTTGCCCTTGGCACCTGCGGACAGCAGGAACTGGCCCATGGAAGCGGCCATGCCCATGGCAACCGTGCACACGTCGTTCGGCACGTATTCCATCATGTCGTAAATCGCCATTCCGGCACTGACCGAGCCGCCGGGCGAGTTGATGTACAGCCAGATGTCACGGTTGGGATCGTCGGCCGCGAGCAGCAGGAGCTCCGCGCAGATGCGGTTGGCGATCTCGTCGTTCACCTCCTGGCCGAGCACGATGATCCGCTCACGCAGCAGGCGCTGGTAAAGCTGGTCCTCAAGCCGGAAGGCAGAGCCGTTCTCACGGCCTCGTGACTCGGGCTGATAGAAGGTCGGCGGGCTGGTCACAGCGTCACCTTCCGATGCGTCGTAATCGATGGGCTTGCTTGTGACCTTAACGCGCGTCGCGCACAGGTCATGCCCAGTCCACGTACTGTTCGCTGACGGCGCAGGTTGGCCTTGCGGGGAATAACAGGCGGAATACGGCAAGGCCCCGGAACCCGCGTGCCGCGGGTCCGGGGCCTTGCTCGTACGGGTCACTCGTCGGTCTTGTCCTCGGCCGAGTCGTCGGCCTGGTCCTCGGCGGCCTCCTCGACCGGCGGCTCACCGTTGATCTCGGTGTAGATCGCCTTGAGGTCGACCTCGTTGCCGTCGGTGTCGACGACCTTGGCGGCGTCGCCGACCACGGCCTTGGCCTTGTCGCGGACGATCTCGACCATGGCCAGCGTGAGCTGGTCGTTGTCGGCCAGGTGCTGGGCCAGCTGGTTCGGCTGGACGCCCATCTCCATGGCGCGCCGTACGACGAAGTTGGTGAGCTCCTGCTCGGAGACGCCCAGCTCCTCGGCCTTGACGATCTTGTCAAGGACGAAGCCGGCCTTGATGGCGCGCGAGGAGTTGTCGTCGAACTCCTTGAAGCGCTCCTCCTCGGTCGTCTGGTAGAGGCGGAAGTAGGCGTCGCGGCTGAGCCCGCTCTCGGCGATCTGGTGCTCGAGGTTGTGCTTGCGGGCGTCGACCTCGGCCTTGAACGCGCTGTCGGGGATCGGGATGTCGATCTTCTCGAGCAGCGCCTCGAGGGCCTTCTCGCGGGCCTGGACGACCTGGTCGATGAGCTTGTTGCGGCGGGCACCCTCGCTGATGCTGGTCTTCAGCTCCTCCAGCGAGTCGAACTCGCTGGCCAGCTGGGCGAACTCGTCGTCGAGCTCGGGGAGGACCTTCTCCTTGACCGACTTGACGCTGATGATCACGTCGGCCTCGTCGCCGGCGTTGGCGCCGCCGACGAGCTCGGTCTTGAAGCTCTTCTCCTCGCCCGCGGACATGCCCTCGAGGGCGTCGTCGAGGCCCTGCAGCACGGAGCCGGCGCCGACCTCGTAAGAGACCTCGTTGGCCTGCTGCTCCTCGATGTTCTCGCCGTCGATCTCGGCGCGCAGGTCCATGACGACGAAGTCGCCCCCGGTGGCCGCGCGCTCGACGCCGGTCAGCGTGGCGAAGCGCTGGCGCAGCGCGTCGAGCTGGGTGTCGACGTCGGCGTCGGTGACCTCGGCGGAGTCGACCGTGACCTCGGCGCCCTGGTAGTCGGGCACGTCGAAGTTGGGCCGGATGTCGACCTCGGCGGTGAACTCGATCTGGTCACCGTCCTCGATCTTGGTGACCTCGATGTCGGGCTGGCTGACCGGGAAGACGTCGACCTCGTCGACGGCCTGGCCGTACAGCTTGGGCACCGCGTCGTTGAGCGTCTCCTCCAGCACCACCGCCCGGCCGAAGCGCTGCTCGATGATGCGGGCCGGAACCTTGCCAGGGCGGAACCCGGGGACGCGCACCTGCTGCGCGACCTTCTTGTACGCCGCATCCAGGCTCGGGCGCAGCTCGTCGAACGGCACCTCGACAGTGAGCTTCACCCTTGTCGGGCTGAGCTCCTCGACAGCGGTCTTCACGGGGTGGTCTCCTTGATCAAGCTTCGAGTGATCGCGGGCGCGTCCATTCGGTACGGCTCACGCGCCGCGCCCACATGAGCGGCGCCGGGCATGCTCCGCCACGGCGGGAGCCGAGCGCCACGGCCAGTCTAGGGCAGACCAGGCAGCTCTCAGAACTCTTCGGCTATGGCGCGCAGCAACTCGACCGTCTCGTCGGGAGTGGTGCTGACCGCGCACAACCGTTCCATCACTTCTGTGTACCTGTCGACGTCCTCACGCTTGTCCAGGTAGAGGGCGCTGGCCAGTTGCTCAACGTAGACGACGTCAGGCAGGTCCTGGTCGGGGAAGCGCAGGATGCTGAAGGCGCCCCCCTCGGCGCTGTGGCCGCCGAAGCTGAAGGGCATGACCTGAATCGTGATGTTGGGCTGGCGCATCTGCTCGATGAGGTGCTCGAGCTGGGCGCGCATCACCTCGGCGCCGCCGATCGGGCGGCGCAGCGCCGCCTCGTCGATGACGGCCCAGAAGATGGGCCCGTCGGCCTTGTCGAGGACGCGCTGGCGTTCCAGCCGCAGGTCGACGCGGCGGGAGATCTCCTCGCTGCCGAGTCCCGCGGAGCCGGCGGTCACCACGGCCCTGGCGTACTCCTTGGTCTGCAGCAGTCCGGGCACGAACTGGACCTCGTAGGTCCTGATCCGGGCGGCGGCCTCCTCGAGGCCGACGTAGGCCTGGAACCAGGTGGGCAGGACGTCGTTCCAGCGGTGCCACCAGCCGGGCTCGTTGGCGGTCTTGACCAGGTCGAGTACGGCGGCGCGGGCCTCTTCGTCGGTCACGCAGTACAGCGTCAGCAGGTCGGCGACGTCGCGCTCCTTGAATCCGACCCGGCCGAGCTCCATGCGGCTGATCTTGGATTCCGAGCCCCTGATGAGGTGTCCCGCCTCCTCGCGCGTGACGCCGTTGGCCTCTCTGAGCCTGCGCAGCTGGGAGCCCAGGAGTATGCGCAGCGCCGTAGGCCCGGAACCCGGCTGGTTCTGCGTCACACTTCCTCCTATCAAGGTCCGCACACACAGTGACACCACATCGACGGCTATGACAAGGTCTCAACCTCGTGTCCGATTCGGATACCCACCCTAGTAATCGCCCATGCCGTTGCACATTGCACATGCACGTGCATTTGGGTCTTGCAGCCACGCCAGACGTGACCCATGATGGCCTAGTGCATATTGGGCTAAACATGCACTAAACCCATGGCAAGCGGGAGGTATCGGCGGGATGGTGGAGGATCCTCTGGCCACTGCCGACTGCCTCCAGATCACCCGTGAGGTGGGGTTCGACAGGCTCCTGTCGGACGACCAGCCTTTCACGACCTCCTGCCCGCTCCCTTTTCAGGCGGACTCCGTCAAGACCGCGCGTGACGTCACGCGCTCGACGCTGTCGAGCTGGGGTCTGTCGGAGCTGAGCGACGACGCCGCGCTGGTCGTCTCCGAGCTGGTCACCAACGCCGTCAGGTACGCCGTCTACGCCCGCGCGCGGCGTGACATCCAGCTGCTGCTGATGCGGGTCAGCCCGCACGTCCTGCTGGCCGTGGCCGACCCCAGCGACGACGTGCCCACGCCCAAGGAGCCCGATTTCGTCTCCGAGCACGGCCGCGGGCTGTACATCGTGGAGACCTACAGCCAGTGCTGGGGCTGGGACCCGCTGGCGCACGGCGGCAAGGCCGTCTGGGCGCTCTTCCGCACCGAGTCCTGATTCATTACCCTTTCTTGGTAGTGAAGGGGAGTACCTCTCAACACGCCTGATCGTCAGTACGGCTCGCGCAGCCCGGTCAGGCGGGCCGCCTCCGCGGCGAGGGAGACCTTCCGGCCGATCGACATCGAAGGCTGGAGGTTACGGACATGCGCATGCCGCTTCCCATAGGTCTGCTGACGGCCGCCTACTGCGGCGTGCCGGCAGGGCTCGTGCTCATCGGCGCTTCTGTGCAGGTTCGCGTGGCGCGCTTGATCAACAGGCGGTAGGTTCTCTCGCCGTGACTCGGTTACTGGAGCGGATCGGGCCCGCTTCCCTGCTCGTCGCGCTGGTCGCGGTGCTCGCGGGCATGCGTCTCGAGCATGCCTGGGTGATGGGGGCGCTGGGGATCTTCGCGGTCGCTCTCTCGCGCGCCGGTGTACGGCGGGCTGCCACGATCGCCACGGTCTACAACCGCAGCACCTCGGTGGCGGGGATGACGCTCGGACTGGTCGCGGTCGGGCTGGCCATCGTCAAGATGGCCGTCGTGCCGCTGGTCTTTCCATGAGTCGGGGCGACAGGATTTGAACCTGCGACTTCGTGCTCCCAAAGCACGCGCGCTACCAAGCTGCGCCACGCCCCGCGGCGCCAGGTGCGCACACGCTCCGCGACTCCGGTACGCTTACGCCCTGACGACCGGATGAAGTCTAGACCAGACTTCGACCGGTTCGCGCGGACGTAGCTCAATGGTAGAGCCCTAGTCTTCCAAACTAGCTACGCGGGTTCGATTCCCGTCGTCCGCTCTCATGGCGAAAGGCCAGGTCAGCCCCTCCGGGGAGACCTGGCCTTTCTGATGCTCTTTTTGATCTTCCGTGCCCGATACGTGTCCGATCGCTTGGCGATCTTGAGTCCTTCCCGAAGATCCACAGCCGTGATCGGGCGAGGGTAGTCTCGCCATGACCTACGCCGGGGACTGTTCAGAGGAGGGTCGCGTGGGCGTCCTGTTCGACTACTACCGCGCCGCGGATCGTGAGGCGGCGATGGTACTGCCCGAGCTGGGGCGGGCCGGCAACCGTCGCATGCCGGAGGGGCAGGGCTTCGACGCGGTGGACGCCAAGGGCATCGAGCCGGCCGTGATTCTGGGGCAGCTCATCGGGCTCATCCAGGGGGTTCCGTGGTCTGTGGGCCTGGTGGAGATGGTGGAGATCTATCCGCCATCCGAAGGCGCTCCGCGGACCGAGGAGGAGTGGGAGGCCCTGCCGCCCGATTCGCCCTTCCTGGACGGCCCGGGGATTGAGGAGTTGTCGGCCGCCGTGCGCGACACGCTGGCCGATGTGGACCATGGCCGGATGGCCGAGTTGGCCGAGCAGTGGGCGGGGATCGAGGAGTTCGATGGGCGCGCCGACGCCGAGTTGCTGCGTGGGGTGATCGAGGAGCTCGTGGGGCTGGCCAGGCGGGCCAAGGAGAGCGGTCAGCTGTTGTACTGCTGGACGTTGGTGTAGTGCGAGCCCACCCGATTTCGTTCGACGCCCTGGTGGGCGAGCTGGTCGAACGGATCGACGGCGTCGCCGGGCGGGTGCGCGTGGTGGTGGACGGGGCGCCGGCGGCGGAGCCCGGGCGGCTGGCCGAGGCGTTGGTGGATCCGCTCCGGGTTCTGGGGCGGGGCGTGGTGCGGGTTTCCGCGGGCGACTTCCTGCGGCCGGCTTCGCTCAGGCTCGAGTTCGGGCGGGAGGACCCCGACGTCTTCTATGACGACTGGCTCGATCTGAAGGCGCTCCGGAGGGAGGTGCTCGAGGGGCGCGACGGGCGGGTGCTGCCGAAGCTGTGGGACGCGGCCGCCGACCGGGCCTACCGCGTGCCGTACGAGGAACTCCCGGCGAACGGGGTGATCGTCGTGGACGGGGCGCTGTTGCTGGGCAGGGGGTTGCCGTTCGAGGTGAGCGCGCATCTGTGGCTGTCGGGCCGGGCGCTGGCGCGGCGGACCCCGCAGGAGCAGGAGTGGACGCTCCCGGCCTACGAGCGGTACGAGCGCGAGGCCCGTCCGCGGCAGATCGCTGACGTCGTGATCAAGGCCGATGACCCCCGGCATCTGGCCAGGGTGATCGGATGATCACCCCCTGAGCAGGGCCTCGAGCTCGGCGATCGCCTGCGCGGTGTCCCTGAAGTGCACCGCCCGCATCCCGACCGCCCGCGCCCCCTCGACGAACGCCTCCACGTCGTCGAGGAAGATCGCCTCCTCGGGCCGTACGGCGAGCCGTTCGCAGGCCAGGTGGTAGATGCGCGGGTCGGGCTTGGCCACGCCCACCTCGTGCGAGTAGACGATGTGGTCGACCAGGTCCTCGAAGCCGTAGGCGGCCTGTTCCCGCTCACGGGCGCCCACGAAGCTGTTGCTCATGATCCCGGTCCGGTAGTGGGGGCGCAGCCCGCGCAGGTATTCGGCCAGTTCCGCGTTGAGGGTGCCGAGGTACTCCGCCCACAGGTCCTCCATGTAGGCCTCCGCGTGGTCGCCGATGACGTCCCTGAGGGCCGCCAGCACCTCGTCGTACGACGCCGCGCCGATGGTGCCCGCCTTCCACGCGGCGGTCATCCGGGTGCCGATCTCCCCCGTGGGCAGCCCGAGCCTGCGCTCCCATCGACCCGCCACGTCGAGTCTGGGGGCGATCTCCAACACGCCGCCGACATCGAAAATGATCGCTTGTGAAGTCATTCAACCAATGTAGTAAGCGTGTGATGGATTGTCTATGCCCGGCCCGCTACCAAACGCCTCCGCCTAGGAGGTCGTGCCCGACTGGTGGCTCTGGAACGCGGCGGGCAATAGCGCGAGACTGGATCGATGACGCCCAGCCACTGGTACAACGTCGTTCCAGATCTGCCAGAGCCGCCTCCGCCGCCGCTGCACCCGGGCACGATGCAGCCGGTCGGCCCGCAGGACCTCACGCCGCTGTTCCCGATGGAACTGATCGCGCAGGAGGTCAGCACCGAGCGCTTCATCCCGATCCCGGGCGAGGTGCTCGACGTCTACCGGATGTGGCGGCCGACGCCGCTGTTCCGGGCGCGGCGGCTGGAGAAGGCGCTCGGCACGCCCGCGCGGATCTACTACAAGTACGAGGGGGTCTCCCCCGCCGGGTCGCACAAGCCGAACACGGCCGTCCCGCAGGCGTACTACAACGCGCGCGAGGGCGTGCGCAGGCTCACCACCGAGACCGGCGCCGGGCAGTGGGGCAGCGCGCTGGCGTTCGCCTGCTCCCAGTTCGACCTGGAGTGCGAGGTCTGGATGGTGCGGGCCTCCTACGACCAGAAGCCCTACCGCCGCTCGCTCATGCAGGTGTACGGCGCGACCGTGCACGCCAGCCCGTCACCGCTGACGAGCTCGGGCAGCAAGGTGCTGGCCGACGAACCCGAATCGCCCGGCAGCCTGGGCATCGCGATCAGCGAGGCCGTCGAGGTGGCCGGCGGCTCCGACGACACGCGCTACGCGCTCGGCTCGGTGCTCAACCACGTGCTGATGCACCAGACCGTGATCGGCGAGGAGGCGCTCAAGCAGCTGCCCGAGATGCCCGATCTGATCGTCGGCTGCACCGGCGGCGGCTCCAACTTCGCGGGCCTGTTCTTCCCGTTCCTGCGCGAGAAGCTGGCGGGCAGGGTGGCCACCACGTTCCGCGCGGTCGAGCCGGCGGCCTGCCCGTCGTTCACCCGCGGCCGCTACTGCTACGACTTCGGCGACACGGCCGGGTTCACGCCGCTGCTGAAGATGCACACGCTGGGGCACGACTTCGTCCCTGACCCGATCCACGCCGGCGGGCTGCGCTACCACGGCATGTCGCCGCTGCTGTCGCACATGTACGAGCTGGGCATGTTCGAGGCCGTGGCCAAGTCGCAGACCGAGTGTTTCGAGGCGGGCGTCCGCTTCGCCCGCACCGAGGGCATCGTGCCTGCGCCCGAGCCCACCCACGCGCTGGCCGAGACCATCGCCGAGGCGCTGCGGTGCAAGGAGAGCGGGCAGGAGAAGGTGATCCTGACCGCGCTGTGCGGCCACGGCCACTTCGACCTGGCCGCCTACGACCGCTATCTGTCGGGCGAGATGGAGGATTACGACCTCCCGCAGGAGAAGATCGACGACGCGCTGGCTAGGTTGGGGCCATGGACGTCGATGTGATCGTGCTGGGAATGGGGCCGGGCGGCGAGGATGTCGCGGGACGGCTGGCCGAGGCGGGGCTGCGGGTCGCCGGTGTAGAGGGCAACCTGGTCGGTGGCGAGTGCCCCTACTGGGGATGCGTTCCCTCCAAGATGATGGTCCACGCCGCCGCGGCGCCGAAGCCCGACTGGCCGGCGCTGGCGCGCCGGATCAGGAAGGAGGCCACCGACGACTGGAACGACAAGGTGGCCGCCGACCGCTTCACCGGCAAGGGCGGCCATCTGGTCAGGGGCTACGGCCGGATCACCGGCCCGCGCGAGGTCACGGTCGGTGACCAGGTGCTGCGGGCACGCAAGGGCATCGTGATCGCCACGGGTTCGCAGCCGGCCGTCCCGCCCATCGACGGGCTGGAGGGCACGCCGTACTGGACCAACCACCAGGCGATCGAGGCCGAGGAGCTGCCGGGGTCGCTGATCGTGCTCGGGGGCGGGGCGATCGGGGTGGAGCTGGCGCAGGTGTTCTCGCGGTTCGGCTCGCGGGTGACCGTGCTGGAGGGCTCCGACAAGGTGCTGTCCATGGAGGAGCCGGAGTCGGGCGAGCTGATCTGCAAGGTCTTCGCCGACGAGGGTATCGACGTGCACGCCGGCGTGCACGTCTCGCGCGTCGACTACGACGGCTCGATGTTCACGCTGGACGGCGCGCGGGCCGAGAAGCTGCTGGTCGCCACCGGGCGGCGGGTCGATCTGAAGGCGATCGGCGTGGGCGCGCTCGGGCTCGACGAGAGCGCCAGGGCCGTCCCGACGGACGCGCGGATGCGGGTCACCGACGGCGTGTGGGCGCTGGGCGACGCGGTCGGCCACGGAGCGTTCACGCACATGTCGATGTATCACGCCGACATCATCGTCAAGGAGATCCTTGGAGCGCAGGAGCTCGGGCGGAGAGAGCGAGGCACGATGCCAACGGAGCCCGAGCGGGCGCGACCATGGGCACAGCAGGGCTCACACGACGCCGAGTACCACGCGGTGCCGCGGGTGACGTTCACCGATCCCGAGGTGGGCGCGGTCGGTCTCACCGAGGCGCAGGCCCGCGACAAGGGGCTCGACGTGCGGGTCGCGGTCGGCGACCTTGGCACTCGCGGCTGGATCGCGCAGGCCCAGGGGTTCGTCAAGCTCGTGGCGGCCGACGGAGTCCTGGTGGGCGCGACCTGCGCGGGCCCCGGCGGTGGTGAGGTGCTGGGGCTGCTGACGCTGGCCGTGCACGCCAGGATCCCGCTCCAGCGGCTCGACGAGATGATCTATGCGTATCCCACGTTCCACCGCGCCGTCTCGGCCGTGGTGCGGGAGCTCGTCAGTTCGCGTTAGGGCGCTTGCCGTGGTTCGACCTCTTCTTCTTGCGAGCCCTGCCCTTGCGTGCGCGCCTGGCCATGAGATCTCCTTCCACAGGTCCTAGATCCAACCTCTCGCGCCCGCCGCTCAAACACAAGCGACATTCCCCAACATAGTCGTGTCATAATTTGGTGGAATGTGTTGGAAGGAGGGGGCGTGCTCGCACAGCAGCGGCAGCAGACGATCCTCGAGCGAGTACGCAGCACCGGTGGTGTCCGGGTCGCCGACCTGGTGCGCGAGCTGGGCGTCTCCGACATGACGATCCGCCGTGACCTGGAGGTGCTCGCCGAGCGCGGGCTGCTGGAGAAGGTGCACGGCGGCGCCACCGCCCTCGGGCCCGGCTCGACCGAGGAGCCGGGCTTCACCGCCAAGTCCTCCCGCCAGCAGGGCGAGAAGGAGGCCATCGCGCGTCGCGCCGCCGAGCTGGTACGGCCGGGCACCGCGGTGGCCCTGTCGGCGGGGACCACGACGTGGGCCCTGGCCCACCACCTCATCAGCGTTCCCGAGCTGACGGTGATCACGAACTCGATCCCGGTCGCCGACGTCTTCCACCGCAACCCGCGCGCCGACCGCACGGTCGTGCTGACCGGCGGCGTGCGCACGCCCTCCGACGCGCTGGTCGGGCCCGTGGCCGTGGCCGCGATCCGGCGCCTGCACGTGGACACGCTCTTCCTGGGGGTGCACGGGATGAGCGTGCGCGCCGGGTTCACCACGCCGAACCTGCTGGAGTCCGAGACCGACAGGGAGCTGGTAGCGGCGGCGCACCGGCTGGTCGTGCCCGCCGACCACACCAAGTGGAACACGGTCGGCATCAGCACGATCGCCGAGCTGGCCGAGGCCGACGTGGTCATCACCGACTCCGGGATGCCGCAGGAAGCACGTACCGAGCTGGCCGAACGGGCCGGAGAACTGATCATCGCGGAGGGCTCGCAGTGAAGCGCACCATCACCCACCTGGCGGACGGCCGAGAGTTGATCTACTTCGATCAGCGTGACGACGCCGACAGGAGCGCGATCGACCGGCGGGCGCTCGATCCCAGGCCGGTGGCTTCCGAGCTGCGGTACGACCCGCTGACCGAGGAGTGGATCGCGATCGCCGGGCACCGGCAGACGCGCACGTTCCTGCCCCCGGCAGACGAGTGCCCGCTGTGCCCGTCCACGGACACGCGGCTGTCGGAGATCCCGGCCCACGAATACGACGTGGTGGTGTTCGAGAACCGCTTCCCCTCTTTCTCTGGAAATTTCGGGGCTTATCACGATGTGGGCGGGCTGAGTGAGGTCCGTCCGGGCGTGGGGCGGTGCGAAGTGGTCTGCTTCACCTCCGACCACGACTCCTCCTTCTCGCGGCTGTCCGACGCGCAGGTGGAACTGGTCATGGAGGCCTGGGCCGACCGTACGGCGGAGCTGTCCGGGATCGAGGGCGTCGAGCAGGTCTTCGTCTTCGAGAACCGGGGCGAGGAGATCGGCATCACGCTCCCCCACCCGCACGGTCAGATCTACGCCTACCCCTACATCACGCCGCGCACCAAGCTCCACCTGGCCGCCGCGGAGAAGCGCCCCACCCTGTTCGCCGACGTGCTCACCGCCGAGCGCGCCGCCGGGACCCGGGTGGTGGCCGCCAACGACCTGTGGACCGCCTTCGTGCCCGCCGCGGCGCGCTGGCCGTTCGAGGTACACGTCTACCCGCACCGCCAGGTTCCGGACCTCGCGGCGCTGTCGGAGGCGGAACGGGCCGCGTTCGCGCCGCTCTACACCTCGGTGCTGCGGGCGCTTGACGGGCTGTTCGGGGTGGCCATGCCGTACATCGCGTCCTGGCACCAGGCGCCGGTGCGGCAGCGGCGCGAGCTGGGATACCTGCACCTGGAGCTGTTCAGCATCAGGCGGGCGCCGGGGAAGCTGAAGTACCTGGCGGGGTCGGAGTCGGCGATGGGCGCCTTCGTCAACGACGTGCTGCCGGAGGAGGCGGCCCGCATGCTTCGATCACAGGTAGATCACTAATTGATTTCGCCTTGGAGTCGCATTACCCCGGATATACGACTAGTATCCCTCACGCATCGGTCGTAACACCCGTTGCATGCCTAATCCCGGGCGCGTCGCCCGGGAGCCGGGGACCCACCGCACTCCGGGGTGAATCCACGCAAGTGGTAGGGAAGCTCCCACGCCCGAACCCGTCAGCTAACCCGGTCGGCAGAGGGAGAGGAACCCCCACGTGGCACGGGCGAACTTCGCCATCGGCCTCATCGCCGCCACAGCCGTGGCCCTCAGCGCCACTACTCCCGCCTCGGCGGCCCCCAAGCCCACGGAGAAGCAACTCCGCGCCGAGCTGAAGCAGCTCAACAGCAAGATCGACACGCTCATCGAGTCCTACAACGCCAAGCGGGTCGAGCTGACCAAGGCCAAGAAGGCGGCCGAGACCGCCAAGCAGCGCCTGGCCACCGCCCAGCAGGGGCTCGACCAGGCCGAGCGGAAGGTGGCCGAGCTGGCCACGCTCCGCTACCAGAACGGCGACCCGGCGCTGTCCAGCCTGATCCCGCCACCGACCGGCAGCGGCGCCGCCGTACTCGAGCAGCTCACCTCCGACCAGGTGGCGATGGTGCAGGCGGTGACCACCGCCCGTGACGAGACGAAGCAGGCCTCCGACGACGCGGCCGCGCTGGCCGCGCGGATCAAGGCCAACGCCGACGACGTCGGCAAGGAGAAGGACCAGGCCGAGGGGCTCATCAAGGACATCCAGCAGAGGCTGCAGAACCTCATCCCCTACGGGCCCGGCCGCAAGTCCGACGGATCCTGGGCGCCCGAGCTGCCCGGCGGCTCCGACAACATCACGCCGCGCATGCGCACGATCCGCGGCCTGATCGAGAAGAACTTCAAGCTGCCCTTCGACGTCGGCTGCTTCCGCTCCGGCGGTGGCGGCGAGCATCCGCTCGGGCGCGCCTGCGACTTCATGATGAGCTCAGGCGGCACGATGCCCGGCGCCGCCAACAACACGCTGGGCGATCAGATCGCGGCCTGGGCGCTGAAGAACCAGGACAAGCTCGGCGTGAAGTACGTGATCTGGAAGCAGCGCATCAACATGGGCTCAGGCTGGCGCGCCATGGAGGACCGCGGCAGCATCACCGAGAACCACTACGACCACGTGCACATCTCGATGAACTGACAGCCGAGCCAGATCGATCACAAAGGTGATAAATTCCCGTGATGTCTGATGTCCATGGGGCATGGCGGGAGAGGCTTTCATGGCGGGGTTCGATATCTACTTCGACGCGCTCGAAGACTGTGCGGGTAAGGCCAACGGCGTCGCGAACCAGTTCAAGACCGTGGCCGACGAGAACCCGGCAGGCCCCACGCAGTCCTGCTTCGGCTCCCTCCCGGACGCCTCCGGCAAGCTCGTCGAGGCCGTCAAGAAACTCGAGTCGAAGCTCGCCTCCGAGACCCGGCACGCCCAGCGAAACCTGAAGAAGGTCGAAGCGGCCCTGTACAAGGTCGTCAGCAACGTCCGCAAAGCCGACAACCCAGGCTCCGAGGTGGCGCAGGCGTGACGGACATCTGGCAGTCGTACCTCAGCGCCATCCAGAACATCATCAACGACCTGAACGGCGATGATGACGCGATCTACAAGATCGCGAAGCGCTGGCGGACACTGGCCACCAACGCGACCACGCACGTCGGCACCCTCAAACGCGCGGTCACCACCGTCGACGACGCCTGGAACGGCGACGCCTCCGAGAGCTTCAAGACGCACATGGCCCAGTATCCCCAGGCCGCCAATGCGCTGAGCGGCGCGCTGACGAGCTGCGCCGACAAACTGGACACCGCAGGGACGACGCTGGCAAGCACCAGACGCGAGGTCCAGTCCATCTATCACCAAGTGGACGAGAAGCGTAAGAACAGCGACGGCGACCCGACCGAGGGCGCCAAGTCCGAGCTGGCCACCGCGCTGGGGCGAGCCCAGATGCAGAAGCAGCTGGCGGTCGACGCCGTCGGCAAAGCCACCGACGAGATCAACAAACGTTTCGGCGACGACGTCAAGTTCTTCGAGTCCATCGGCGCTCCAGGTGACGAGGACTTCGTCCCGCACGACGGGCAGCGCTGGATCCCCGACCCCGGCTTCCGGCCCGCGGCCACCCAGTTGGCGACCTACCACCCCAACGGAAACGGCGGCGTGGCAGACAGCGGCGTGAGCGGCGGCGTGGCAGACGCCGGCGTGAGCGGCGGCGTCCGCTACTCGGGGAACATCACGCCCCCGCCGAACGCCCTCAGCCTCGCCGCGAACCCGCGCGCCCAGAGCGTCATCGACTACGCGCTCAAGCAGCTCGGCGATCGGTACGTCTGGGGTGCGACCGGGCCCGACACCTTCGACTGCTCCGGGCTGACGCTCCGCGCATACGAGGCGGCCGGGATCACCATCCCCCGGGTGGCCGCCGACCAGTGGTCCCACGGCCCGCGCATCCCCGATGGCAAGGAACAAGCCGGTGACCTCATCTTCTTCGACAGCACCGGAGACGGCGTGCCGGATCACGTGGGAATCGTGCTCGACCCGGTGAAGCACACGATGATCCACGCCCCCAATTCGCGCACGGTGGTACAGATCACGAACTACGCCGAGTACGGCACCCCTCGTGTGGGGTTCACCCGCCCCGGAGTGCCCTGACCCTCGACCGCGCGGTCAGGGCAGCCGCTCGATGAGCGACTTGGGGGCGATCACGCGGTAGGCGTCGGTGACGATCTCGGCGATCTCGTCCCAGTCGGCCTCGACGTCGAGGTAGACGCCCAGCCACCCGCGATGCCCGACGTACGGCGGGCGGAAGAACCGCTCCGGGTCCTCGCCCACCAGCTCCTGCTGGGCCCCGGGCGGCGCCGCGCACCAGAAGCCCAGCCGGTCGTCGTGATGGTGGTCGGCGTACATGACGAACGTCTTCTTCCCGCGCACGAACCACGTCGGCTCGCCGTGGCTGAGCCGTTCCGTGGTCTCGGGCAGCGCCAGGCAGATGCGGCGCAGCTCCTCCAGCGGGTCCATCCGTCAGCGTGTGATGGTCAGCGGGTTGAACACGTCCGCGTACATCAGCAGCCCGGCCATCACGATCATCAGGATGGCCAGCGCGTAGGTCAGCGGCAGCAGCTTGGCGATGTCGACGTAGCGCGGCTCGGGACGCCGGGTGATGCGGGCGAAGCCCCGCTTGATGCCCTCCCACAGGCCGCCGGCGATGTGCCCGCCGTCCAGCGGCAGCAGCGGGATCAGGTTGAACATGCCGACCGCCAGGTTGAAGCCGCCCAGCAGGTTCAGCAGGAACAGCACCTTCTTCTCGAGGGACAGGTCGGAGGCGAGGATCTCGCCGCCCATCCGCCCGGCGCCGACCACGCCCACAGGGCCCTCGGGGTCGCGCTTCTCGCCGGAGAAGGCGGCGTTCCAGACGCCCACCATCTTCTGCGGCAGGTTGACCAGCGACGTCGCCACACGGCCCGTCAGGTCGCCCATGTAGCCGAACACCGCGCCGACGCTCTGCTTCTCCAGCACCTCGGTGGGCATGACGCCGAGGAAGCCGACGTTCTTCTCGATCTTGGTCGGGTCCTTGACCGAGGGGCGGTCCTGGGCGATCAGCGTGGCGTTCAGCGTCATCGGCTTGCCCGCGCGGACGATGCCGATGGCGACCGGCCCCGCGCCGTGGGAGCGGATCACGCGGGTGGCGTCGTCCCAGGTGGCGATCTTCTGGCCGCCGAGCGAGACGATCTGGTCGCCGGGCTTGAGCCCCGCCTTGGCGGCCGGGGTCGGCTGGTCACCGGGCAGGCAGGCGTCGCGCTTCTCGGCGACGGGGATGACGCAGGTCTGCGTCTCGGGCGACACGACGGGCTTGTAGCCGGTGGGCAGGCCGACGCCCACCAGCATGATGCCGAAGAACACGAACGCGAGCACGAAGTTCATGGCCGGGCCGCCGGACATGATGATGACCTTCTGCCACCACTTCTTGCGGTAGAAGACCCGGCCCTCGTCGCCCGGCCTGACCTCCTCCTGCGCCGCCTCGCGGGCCGAGTCGATCAGTCCCTGGAACGGGCCCGTCGAGGTGCCGCGCAGCTTGCTCGGGTCGTCGCCGGGCCTGGGCGGCAGCATGCCGATCATGCGGATGTAACCGCCGAGCGGGATCCACTTGATCCCGTACTCGGTGTCGCCCTTCCGCCTGGACCAGGCCGTGGAACCGAAACCCACCATGTACTGGGTGACCTTGACGCCGAAGAGCTTGGCCGGCACGAGGTGGCCGATCTCGTGCAACGCGATGGAAGCCATCAGCCCAAGGAGGAAGATGACGATCCCCGCGAGATAGAGCCAGTTCATGTAGGCGCGCTCCAGGGCAGACGGAAGGTCCCAACCATCCCCAGAGTAGTCGAACTCGCCGGACGTGAACGGCTTGCGGAGGCTTTGGCGAATCGGGAGACTTCGTTGACAGTACGCAATCACGCGATCACTCTGGGAGATGACGGAGGGAGCGCCTTGATCCGGATTCTGGTCGCCGAGCACCTGCCTCTGGTACGGCGGGGCCTGGTCGCCTCGCTCGACGCCGAGCCAGGCCTGCGCGTCGTGGCCGAGGTGGGCACCGGCGAGGAGCTCGCGCGGACGGCCTGCGAGCCGGACGTCGCGGTCATCGATCTGGATCTTCCCGAGACCGGCGGGCTGGCGGCCATGGCCTGGCTGCACGAACGGGATCCCGGCTGCCGGGTGCTGATCCTGTCGGCGCAGCCGAGCCCCGGTCAGGTGCGGGCCGCGTTCGCGGCCAGGGCGCTGGGGTTCATGAGCCTGGACGTGGCGCCCGAGCAGCTGGCCGCCGGGCTGCGGCGGATCGCCTCCGGGCGGCGGGCGGTCGACTCCGAGCTGGCCGTGGCGGCGCTGGAGTCCGCGGCCAACCCGCTGACGCGGCGGGAGCTGGACGTGCTGCGGATCGCGGCGGGCGGGGCCCGGTCGACCGAGATCGCGGATCAGCTGTTCCTGTCGGTGGGGACCGTGCGCAACCATCTGTCGCGGATCATGTGCAAGACCGGCGCCAGGAACCGGATCGACGCAGTGCGCATCGCCAACGACTCCGGCTGGCTGTAGACGCGCTCAGGGGGCGGCTCGCCGTACGGGCGAAGGCTGTCCCGCCGCCGGGTCGCCGAGACACCGGGCGGCCCGGCGGCGGGAGGTGTCGGATCGGCCCAGGACGGAACGCAGCCTCCGCCGCCTGATCCCCCGCGCGCTCCGGCTCCCTCCCTACACGGCCGTGAGCGAGCGGCCCGCGCACCACCGCGGGTCTGCCGGGCCCCGGCGGAACCGCGCCGCTCCCCCGGGACCCGGGCTCCTGGTACCCCGCGGCGGCCAGGGCCTGGGAAACCTGGCCTGGGAAACCCTCAGCGGGGAGCTCACCAGCAGAATCTCAAGCCACCCAGGCCCCGGCCAGTGACCTGTTTCACCATGTGGGCGTGACGAACCACACGGGTCATGGACGCCAGATGAGCACCAGCGCGCAGTCGTCGTTGTGACCCGAGGCCATCGCGTTGACCAGCGCTCGCGCGCCGTCGCGGAAACCTGAGGGCAGCAGCCGCTCCGCCTCGCCCAGCAGCTTGTCGAGTCCGGCGTCGATGTCGCGGCCCGGCTGCTCGATGAGCCCGTCGGTGTACAGCAGCAGCGCGTCGCCCTTGCGCAGCACGCCGCTGTCGGGCTCGCAGTGCAGGTCGGGCACGACGCCGAGGACCACGCCCTTGGCCGAGGCGACCTGCCAGTTGCCGGTGCCGGAGTCGAACTTCACCACCGGCGGGTGGCCGGCCGAGGTGATCGTGTACTCGCCCGAGGCCAGGTTGATGCGGACGTGCACGGCCGTGACGAAGCCCTCGTCGCCGCGCTGGCGGTGCAGGTAGGCGTTGCAGGCCTGCAGGAAGTCGTCGACGGAGCCGAGCAGCCCGCCGAACGTGCCCGACAGCAGCAGCGCCCTGGTGCCCGCGTCGACGCCTTTGCCCGACACGTCGACCAGCGCGATCTCCAGGTTGTCGCCGTCGCGCATGGAGACCAGGAAGTCGCCGCCGAAGGACGACCCGCCGGCCTGCTTGAGCACCACCTTGGCGCCCCAGTCCTTGGGCAGCGCGGGCAGCTCGCCCTGGCTCTTGAGCCGGTCGCGCAGCTCGAGCAGCATCGCGTCGCCGCGCAGCCCCTGCACGCCCAGCTTGCCCCTGGTCCTGGCCATGAGCGCGGCCAGCACGGCGGTGAACCCGATCGTCACCAGCAGCCCGAGACCCACCCTGCCCGCGCCCAGCGTCAGGGCGATGTACCCCAGCGCGACCACCACGGCCACCAGCAGCACGGCCAGGCTGCGCAACCGCAGCTGGAGCCCGCCGACCAGGGTGACGAGGATGAGCAGCGAGGGCGAGAACCATTCCGTGGAGACCCGTGCGGCCAGCCCTCCGACCACCAGCGTGACGAGGCACAGCGTGATGAGCAGGTTCCGGTCGCGCGCCAGTGGCCCGCGCCGCAGGAACCGGACAACGGGCACCAGTAGCGGCACCCGCTGGAGGAACGCGCGGAGCCGTGGCGGGAGCAGCGGCGCCGGACGGGAACTCATGATGCGCATGACTGTATCGGGCTCATTCACGTTTGGGCAGCCCACTTGACCAACGCCTTGATCATTAAGCATGGATATTGGGTAGCCAGCCTGCTTTGCCCTTTCATACGTTGGACGGATGACGTATCCGATTCGTCCGATCGGCGAAGCCGAGTGGCACGCGTACTCCAACGTGCTGTCCGAGGGCTTCGGCTGGCAGCCCCATCCCCAGCAGGCCGAGCGGTGGCGCAAGGCCACCGAGTTCGACCGCACCCTCGCCGCCTTCGACGGCGACCTGATCGTGGCCACCACGGCCATCCACAGCTTCACGATGACGGTCCCCGGCGGCGCGCTCCCTGTCGCGGGCGTCACGTCCGTCGCGGTCCTGGCCTCGCACCGCCGCCGCGGGCTGCTCACCTCCCTCATGCTCCGCCAGCTGGCCGACATCCGCGAGCGCGGCGAGGCCGTCGCGGCCCTGTACGCCTCCGAGGCCGCCATCTACGGCCGCTTCGGGTACGGCGAGGCCGCCAACGAGCTGCGGGTCAGCATCCCCAAGCACGCCTCGGCCTTCGTACGGCACGCCCCCTCGGACCCGTCGGTCCGGCTGCGCGTGATCAAACCCGCCGAGGTACGCGCGGATCTGGAGCGCCTGTTCGAGACCGTGTTGGGCGAGCGCCCCGGCCTCTACGCCAGGAACGCCGACTTCTGGGACGGCGTGCTGGCCGACGAGGAGTTCGACCAGCAGGGCAACGGGCCGCTGCGCGGCATCGTGGCCGAGGACTCCGGCGGCATCCGCGGGTACGCGCTCTTCCGCATCAAGTCCACCTGGGGCGACAACGGCGCCCCGAACGGCGAGCTCAGGCTGCACGATCTGCACGCCACCGACCCCGCCGCCCGCGCGGCCCTGTGGCGCAGCGTCCTGGACAGGGACCTGGTGACCACCACCGTGGCCGGTGTGCCGGTCGACGACCCGATCACCCAGTGGGTGGCCGACTCCCGCCAGCTCAACGCCCGCTGGGGCGACGAGCTCTACATCCGCCTGGTCGAGGTGGACCGCGCCCTGACGGCCCGGGCCTACTCGGCGCCCGTGGACGTGGTGCTCGAGGTCGAGGACCAGGCATGCCCGTGGAACGCGCGCCGGTGGCGGCTGACCGCCGACACCTCGGGCGCGGAGTGCAAGCCGGTCGACGAGGAGCCGGACCTGACGCTTCCCGTCACCGCGCTCGGCGGGGCCTACCTGGGCGGCGGCTCGCTGGGCGGGCAACTGGCCGCGGGGCTGCTGCGTGAGCACACGCCGGGAACGCTCCAGTCGCTCGCCGCGGCCATGTCCTGGACGCCGATGCCGTGGGCGGGGCTGGTGTTCTGACGTACTGTCGAAGGCATGGCGCTGCAGAGCTTGCAGATCACCGCGGTCATCGCGATGAGGGCACGTGACGTCTCGCGGCCGTCGAAGGAGCAGCAGGAGGCTGCCGACCGGCGGCCGCTGCGCGACGAGACGCCGCGTCGCGAGCCCAACCGACGGTCCTGAGACCGGGCCCCGCGCTCGGCTTCAGCCGTCCCCTCGGACTGCACTAGGCTGTCCCGCGCACTCCGGCAGGCGGGATAGATAGGGCAATTTCGTGACGAGCGAGCAGGAGACCGAGGAGCCGGTCGAGTCGGGGTACTCCCCCGAACGGATGATCTTCTTCTCCGACGCGGTGTTCGCCATCGCGATGACGTTGCTGGCGATCGAGATCGAGCGGCCTGAGGAGAAGGACCTGGTGAGCTCTGCCGCCCTGGCCGAGTTCCTCTGGCACCACATCAGCTCGCTGATCGCCTTCGTGCTCGGCTTCTTCCTGCTGTGGGGGGTGCAGCGGCGGCACCACGTGCTGATGGACCGGGCACGGCGGCTGACCCATCGGATGTCGGGGTGGAACGCCGCCGTCCTCGTCCTGGCGGCCTTCCTGCCGTTCCCCACGGCGATGATCGGGCACGGGTTCGGCAACTCGCTGGCCGTGGGGATCTTCGCGGTCACGTACGCGGCGCTGCTCGGGTGCGAGGCGATGCTCAAGCACACGGCGGTGCGGGAGGGCGTCGTGTCGAACCCGGCGGCGGTGCGGCTCGGGGTGGTCGTGTCGGTGGTGCTCGCCGCGTTCTTCCTGCTCACGGCGCTCGCGGTGCAGTTCGCCGGGGCCGTGCCCGCTCTGGGGTATGCCGCGCCGTACGGGTGGATCGCCATTCCCCTGGTCATCGACCTCACCCACCGCGTCTGGCGCCGCCGCCATCCGGACGCCCCCTGAGACGCGCCCGGCAGGCGGCGTGCCGGACCGCTAGGCGTCGGGGAGGGAGGGCAGCTGGCCGATGGTCTCGTAGGTGGCCAGCTGGGCGATGCGGCGGCTGTGACGCTCCGCGCCGGAGAAGGGCGTGGCCAGGAAGACCTCGACGAAGCGCGTCGCCTCCTCCTGGGTGTGCATGCGCGCCCCGATGCCGACGACGTTGGCGTTGTTGTGCTCGCGCGACAGCTGGGCGGTCTCCTCGCTCCAGGCCAGCGCCGCGCGGATGCCGCGCACCTTGTTGGCCGCGATCTGCTCGCCGTTGCCCGAGCCGCCGATGACGATGCCCAGGCTGGCCGGGTCACCCGCGACGCCCTCGGCGGTGCGCAGGCAGTAGCCCGGGTAGTCGTCCTCGGGGTCGTAGACCTGGGGACCGCAGTCGGTCACGTCGTGGCCGTGATCCTTCAGCCAGGAGACGAGGTGGTTCTTGAGCTCGAAGCCGGCATGATCGGAGCCGATGTAGACACGCACGCGCCCAGTCTTCCACAGTCGCGGCGGCCCCTGATTGACCACCACGCTAGGGTAATTGGCGTTAGTGGTATTCACCTCTTACCAGGAGCGTTCATGCGCGACATCCGGACCCTGGGCGACCCGGTCCTGCGCACCCCGGCCGACCCCGTGGAGACCTTCGACCGGGAGCTGCGGCGCCTGATCGACGAGATGTTCCAGGCGATGTACGCGGTCAACGGGGTCGGGCTCGCGGGCCCGCAGATCGGGGTGTCGCGGCGGCTGTTCGTCTACGACATCAGCGGGCGCAAGGGCCACGTGATCAACCCCGTGCTCACGGTCGACGACGCCGAGGAGGTGCTGGACGAGGAGGGCTGCCTGTCGGTCCCCGACAAGGGCACCGGCCTGCCGATCTACGCTCCGGTGGCCAGGGCGGCCGGCGTCACGGTCGAGGGCGTGGACCGGCTGCGGCGTCCGGTGCGGATCAAGGCCAGGGGCCAGCTGGCGCGCTGCTTCCAGCACGAGACCGAGCACCTGGACGGCCGGCTGTACGTCGACCGGCTGCCCAAGAGCGAGGCCCGCAAGATCGCGCTGCGCGCATAGGTCGGTCCCCATGGGGACTTTTGGGTCTCCCCCGGCGCCACCGACACCGACCTGCTGCGCTCCAGCAACCCCCCGGAGGCGCTGGAGCGCTCGGCCGCCTGGGCGGGCCCGACGACGTGGCGGCCGTGGTCGCCTTCGTCGCCGGGCCCGACGGCCGCTGGATGACCGGCCAGAACGTGCCGGCCGGCGGCGGCATGCTGGTCTAGCTCAGGACGCCGCGTCCTTGGCGCGGTTGCGCAGGGCGCGGCTGACGCCGTCGGCGCCCTCCAGGATCAGCCTGCGCAGCGCCTGCGGGTGGTCGCCCTCGGCCAGGAAGCGCTCGGCCGCGTCCACGGTCTCCTGCTCGATGAGCAGCGCCGGGAACGCGCCGACCGCGAAGGTCTGCGCCGAGTCGAACGTCCACTCCTTGTAGATCCGCCCGACCTCCGCGAAGTACTTCTCGCGGTAGGGCACGAGCAGCTCGGGGTGGTTCGGGTCCTGGAGCCCGGCGATCGTCACGCGGGTGATGTGGTTGGCCAGCGTGCCGCCGACGACCGACTCCCAGGCGGCCGCCTTGCCCTCCGGCGTCGGGATGGCCGCGCGGCACAGGGCCGCCGACCGCTCGCCGGTGGCCGTGGGGTCGCGCTCCAGCTCGGCGTCGATGTCGGCAGCGCCCAGCTTCCCGCCGGACACCAGCGCGCCGACCAGCGTCCAGCGCAGGTCAGTGTCGACGGACAGGCCCTCGGGTACGGCGGTGCCGTCCAGGATCCCCTGCAGCACCGCCAGGTCCTCGTCGGAGACGGCCACGGGAGCGAAGGCCTGCACGTAGGCCAGCTGCTGGTCCGAGCCCGGCTCCGCGGTGGCGAGCAGCGACCTGAGCGCGTCGGCGAGCAGGCGCAGGCCCTCGGCCCGCCAGGCCGGGTCGGCGTACTGCTGCACGGCCAGGCGGGCCTGGCGCAGCACGGTCTGCAGGACCGTGATGTCCCTGAGCGTGGCCACGCCCGAGATGACGAGCTTGACGTAGTCGCGGGTGGACATCTCGCCGTCGCGGGTCATGTCCCAGGCGGCCGACCAGGACAGCGCGCGGGGCAGCGACTCGGTGAAGGCGGTGATGCCGCCCTCGACCAGCGTGCTCAGCGAACGCTCGTCCAGGCGGACCTTGGCGTAGGTCAGGTCGTCGTCGTTGATCAGCACCAGGTCGGGCTGCTCGACGCCGACCAGCTCGGCCACGGCCGTGCGGGCGCCGACGACGTCCAGCTCGACGCGCTTGGTGCGCTCCAGCTTGCCGTCGTTCATGGAGTACAGGCCGATCGCGACGCGGTGCGAGCGCAGCGTCGGATGGTCGGCGGGGGCCTCCTGCAGCACCTCGAAGGTCTCGAAGTGACCGTCCTTGACGGTGAAGCTGGGGCGCAGCGTGTTGACCCAGGAGGTCTCCAGCCACTCCTTGGACCAGGACGACAGGTCGCGGCCGCTGGTGCGCTCCAGCGCGCCCAGCAGGTCGGCGAGCGTGGTGTTGCCCCAGGCGTGCTCGCCGAAGTAGTCGCGGACGCCTGCCAGGAAGTTGTCCAGGCCCACGTAGGCGACCAGCTGCTTGAGCACCGAGGCGCCCTTGGCGTAGGTGATGCCGTCGAAGTTGACCTCGACCGCCTGCATGTCCGGGATGTCCGCGGCGATCGGGTGCGTCGAGGGCAGCTGGTCCTGGCGGTAGGCCCAGGCCTTCTCCACGTTGGCGAACGTGGTCCAGGCGCCGCCGCCCCAGCGGGTGGCCTCGGCCTGGCACAGCACGGACATGTAGGTGGCGAACGACTCGTTCAGCCACAGGTCGTCCCACCAGCGCATGGTGACCAGGTCACCGAACCACATGTGCGCCATCTCGTGCAGGATCGTCTCGGCGCGGCGCTCGACCACGGCGTCGGTCACCCGCGAGCGGAAGACGTAGTCCTCCAGGAACGTCACGCAGCCGGCGTTCTCCATCGCGCCGGCGTTGAACTCCGGCACGAACAGCTGGTCGTACTTGCCGAAGGGGTAGCGGACGCCGAACACCCGGTGGAAGAAGTCGAAGCCCTGCCGGGTGACCTCGAGGATGTTGTCGGCGTCGAGGTACTGGGCCAGGCTTTCGCGGCAGTAGATGCCCAGCGGGATCCCGTCGTGCTCCGAGGTCACCTTGTGGTACGGCCCGGCCACCAGCGCCGTGATGTAGGTGGAGATCACCGGCGTCGGCGGGAAGACCCACAGGCCGTCGTCGGAGCTGTCGGCCGCCGCGTTGGAGACCACCTCCCAGTCGGCCGGCGCCTTGACCGTCAGCTGGAAGGCGGCCTTGAGGTCGGGCTGGTCGAAGCAGGCGTACATGCGGTGCGCGTCGGCCGTCTCGAACTGGCTGTGCAGGTAGACCTTCTGGTCGACCGGGTCCACGAAGCGGTGCAGACCTTCGCCGGTGCGCATGAACTGGCAGTCGGCCTCGACGCGCAGCTCGTTGCTCTCGGCGAGCCCGTCGAGCGGGAAGCGGCCCTTGTCCGCGTCGTAGGCGGACACGTCGAGGTCCGCGCCGTTGAGCGTGACCTTCCTGACGACCGCGCCGTGCAGGTCGATGAACGTCGAGGCACCGGGGCGCTCGGCGGAGAAGCGGGCCGTGGTGATGCTTTCGAAGCGGTCCTCTCCTTGAGTCAGGTCGAGCTCCACCGCGTACGAGTCGACCTTCAGCAACCGGGCTCGCTCGCGCGCCTCATCCCGGGTCAGGTTGCCTGCCAAATTTCCGCTCCTCTACACCACTTCGTCGGGGTTTGCCTGAATCATGCCATGGTGGGAATAGGCCGGATCCACTCTCAGGTTATGGCCCTGCGTGACTGAGAAGACTCCGGTAGACCTGTGGTTCGATCCTTTCTGTCCATTCGCATGGGTTACGTCTCGATGGCTTATCGAAGTCGAGAAGGTCAGGCCCATCGACATCCATTGGCACATCATGAGCCTCAACGTCCTCAACGAGGACAAGGACGTGCCGGAGGCCTACCGCGAGCAGATCGCCAGGGCGATCGAGCCCGTCAGGGTCGTGGCGGCGGCCCGCGCCAAGCACGGCGACCACGTGGTCGGCGCGCTCTACACCGAGCTGGGCACGCGCCTGCACAACGAACGGCAGATCAAGCGCCTGGGCAGGTTGCGTGAGACCGTCGAGGCCGCGCTGGAGGCGGCCGGGCTGGAGCCCGAGCTGGCTGACGCGATGGACTCCGAGGAGTTCGACGAGGCGGTCCGCGAGTCGCACAACGAGGGCATCGGCCTGGTCGGCCAGGAGGTCGGCACGCCGGTCATCCGCATCGGCGGCAACGCCTTCTTCGGTCCGGTGATCACCAAGATCTACCGGGGCCAGGAGGCGGGGCGGCTGTGGGACGGCGTGGTCGCGGTGACCTCGTTCGAGGACTTCTTCGAGCTCAAGCGGTCGCGCACGAAGACGCCCGCCTTTGGGTAAGCACCCTGCGTGGGGCGATTCGGGGGGATCGGCGCCTACCTGTCGCTGAAGCCGCGGGGCGAGCGCCTGCGGGACACGATCTGGTTCGTGCCGCTGCTGATGATGGTCTGTGCCTATCTGGCAGCGGTCACGCTGGAGCACGTGGAGGCCTGGATGGAGGGCAGCGCCACCGTCCAGGGCCTGCTGCGCGACACCATGCCCGACTGGGCGCTGCCGACCGACCCCCAGGTGGTGGCCGAGACCAAGGACGGGATCAAGAGCAGCCTGTCCACGCTCACCGGGGCGCTGATCAGCACGATCACTCTGCTCATCTCGGTCACCCTGGTGGCCGTGCAGCTCGCCACCTCCCAGATGGGGCCGCGGCTGATCGGCGACTTCCTGCGCAACCGCGTCGTGCAGGTCACCATCGGGCTGTTCATCGGCACGTGGATCTTCGGCAACCGCACCACCAGCTCGATGAGCCGCGACGTCCAGCTGCCCTACCTCGGCCACGTCAGCACCCAGCTGCTCACCGGAGCCTGCCTGATCATGCTGGTGCTGTTCGTCCAGGCCGTGGTCAGCGAGGTGCGCATCCCCGTGGTGCTGCCGCGGCTGGTGCGCGAGGTCGACCAGCTGCTGCCGCGCGACCTCGAGGGCGGGCGGATGGCGGCCCCCGCCGTGCCGGGCACGCGGGTGCCCGCCGCCCGCTCCGGCTATCTCGACTGGATCCACACCAAGGCGCTGGTGCGCTGGGCCAGGCGGCGCGGGACGGTCGTGGTGCTGGCCCGCGCGCCCGGCGACTTCGTCATCCAGGGGACGCCCATCCTGACGATGGCCTCCGGGGGCGAGCTGAGCAGGCGCGACCTGCGGCTGCTTGACCGGTGGATCACGCTGTGCCCGCTGCCGCGCACCGGCTCGACCGTGCGGGGACCTGTCTACCGGATCGTGGAGATCGCCCTGCGCGCGCTGTCGCCCGCGCTCAACGACACCAACACCGGGCTGGCCTGTGTGGAGTGGCTCGGGGAGGCGTTCAGGCGGCTGATCCCGATCCCGGAGGCGCCCGAGGGGCACACCGACAAGCAGGGCGCGCTGCGGCTGATCACCTGGCGCACCGACACCGCGGCGCTGGCCGAACACGCCTTCGGCATGATCAGGGTCTCGGCGAAGGACAACCCGGTGGTTCTCGTCCGGATCCTGCGAGTTTTCCGAGATCTGGGACATCTCCCGCTATCCGCGGCGCTTCGCCGTACCCTTCTGGAAGAAGGAGACCGAGTGCTGGCCACCGCTCGCGACCATGTGCGGCCGGCCGGCGATGTGCATGCGGTGGAAAAGGCGCACCGCGTGATGCGTCGTGCCCTCGCATTGTGACGGCAGGCGCGCGAGGATGGGGGCTATGCGTCAGCTGTACATCGGCGGTGCCTGGATCGCTTCTGTTTCGGGCAAGGCCATCGAGGTCGTCAACCCGGCCACCGAGGAGATCATCGACCGGGTTCCCGCAGGCGCCCCGGACGACGTCGAAGCGGCCGTGGCAGCGGCGAGAAAGGCCTTCCCCTCCTGGTCGGAAACGGCTCCGGCCGAGCGCGCCAAGCTCCTGGGAGCGGCCGCCGAACTGCTGAAGGAACGCGCGGGCGACATCGCCAGGACCATCGCCACCGACATGGGCTCGCCGCTGGGCTTCGCACTGAAGGTGCAGACGCTGATGCCGCAGGGCGTGCTCGCCTCCTACGCGCAGTTGGCCGAGAGCCACCAGCGCGAGTCGCGCGTCGGCAACTCGCTGGTCGTCAAGGAGCCCGTCGGCGTCGTGGCAGCCATCACGCCGTGGAACTACCCGCTGCACCAGATCATCTGCAAGGTCGCGCCCGCGCTGGCCGCCGGGTGCACGGTCGTGCTCAAGCCCAGTGAGGTGGCGCCGCTCGCCGCCTACGCGCTGACCGAGATCTTCCACGAGGTCGGGCTGCCCGCCGGGGTGTTCAACCTGGTCAGCGGCGTCGGGCCGGTCGTGGGCGAGGCCATGGCGGCACACCCGGAGGTCGACATGATCTCCTTCACCGGCTCCACCGTGGCCGGACGCCGGGTGGCCTCGCTGGCCGCGGAATCGGTCAAGAAGGTCGCGCTGGAGCTGGGCGGCAAGTCGGCCAACATCATCCTTCCCGACGCCGACCTGGGCACCGCGGTCAAGGTGGGCGTGGCCAACTGCTTCATCAACGCCGGGCAGACCTGCTCGGCCTGGACCCGGATGATCGTCCACCGCGACCAGTACGACGAGGCCGTCAGGCTGTCGGTCGAGGCCGCCAGGAAGTACACCGTCGGCGACCCCTTCGACGAGGCCACCCGCATCGGCCCGCTGGTCTCCGCCGCCCAGCGTGACCGCGTCGTGCACTACATCAACCGCGGCCAGGAGGAGGGCGCCCGCCTGGTCGCCGGCGGCACCGAGCGCATCTTCGACCGCGGCTTCTACGTCGAGCCCACGGTCTTCGCCGCGGTCGAGCCGGGGATGACGATCGAGCAGGAGGAGATCTTCGGTCCCGTCCTGTCGATCGTCCCCTACACCGCCGAGGACCAGGCCGTGCAGATCGCCAACGGCACCAGGTACGGCCTGGCCGGTGCGGTCTGGGCGGGCACCCAGGAGCGCGCGACGGCCGTGGCCAGAAAGCTGCGCACCGGTCAGGTGGCGGTCAACGGCGGCCAGTTCAACCCGCTCGCGCCCTTCGGCGGCTACAAGCAGTCGGGCGTGGGCCGCGAGCTGGGCGAGCACGGCCTCGAGGAGTTCTTCGAGATCAAGGCGCTGCAGCTCTAGCCAGCCCCGATCGAAACACGACAGCGCGCTCTGATCGCGCGTCGGTCACGCGGTACTCAGTCGCCCTGATCGCCCCGCCAGTCGCCCATGTGGTACCCGGTCGCCCTGATCGGCCCCCGCCACGCCCTGCCGCAGATCCGGCCGCGCCGCGCCCCCACCAGCTGGGCTCCGCGGCGACCGCGATGCGCGAGCAGCCCTACGGCCATGCCTCGAACCACGTGCCGCGGCGCCTTGGTGGTCCGGGCCATCGGGGTTACGCCGCGCCGTTGCGGTGAGCAACCGTCACCGACTCGCCGGAAGCGCCGGTCGCAGGCCCCGGGCCGGAGTGCGGCGGGCGGCCGGTGGCGGCGGCCTGCCGTAAGAGATGAAGAAGCTCACCCAGCGACAGACATCCGGGGGTTGACAGGGGGAGGGACTGGATCCATATTTTCATCACTAACTTTATTCCTAAAGAAAGTCCCTTCGCATGGTTGGCACTGATCGCGGGGACCTCACCAGGACGGCGATTCTCGCCCTCCTGGGCACGGTCGGACCGCTCAGCCGTACCGAGATCGCGCGGGAGCTGGACGTCAGCCCCGCGACCGTCACCCAGCTCACCCGCGAGCTCATCGGCTCGGGCATGCTCGAGGAGCTCGACCTCAAGCCGTCCAGGGGCGGGCGCCCGGCGCAGCTGCTCGGGCTCGTCGGCGACGCGGGCCGGGCGCTCGGTGTCAAGGTGACGGCCGACCACCTGGTCCTGGTGGACGTACGGCTGGACGGCGAGGTGCTCGGCTCGTGGGAGCGCCCCTTCGATCCGGCCTCCCCCGACGCGCTCGGCGACCTCGGCGGCGCGGTGGAATCCGTGCTCGGCGGGCTCGAGGAGGGCCCGCGGCTGCTCGGGATCGGCATCGGGGTCCCGGGCAGCGTGGACGACCAGGGCGTGGGCACGGTCAACGCGCCCACGCTCGGCTGGCAGGCGATGCCGGTGGGCGAGCGGCTGCGGCGCAGGCTGCACCTGCCGGTGCTGGTCGAGAACGACGTCAACGCGCTGGCGGCGGCCGAACGGCTGTACGGCAGGGGCCGCACCCATCCCGACTTCCTCGTGGTGACCGTGGGGCGCGGCGTCGGCGCGGCCATCGTGGCCGACGGCCGGGTGTATCGGGGGGCTCGCGGAGGCGCGGGAGAGTTCGGCCACCTGCCCGTCGACCCCGACGGCCCCCTGTGCGGATGCGGGGCGCGCGGATGCCTGGAGGCCCTGGTGGGCGCGGCCGGGCTGCTCGCGAGCGCCCGCTCGGCCGCAGGGGCGGCGGATACCGGCTTCGGCTCGGTCGCAGAGCTCGGTGAGGCAGCCGAGCGGGGCGACGTGGTGGCGCGCGAGGTCTTCGCCCAGGCGGGCAGGATCCTCGGCCGGGCCACGGCAGGATTGATCAACGTCATCGATCCCGAGGTCGTGGTGGTGCTGGGCGAGGGGACGGCCGAGTGGCCGTTCTGGCAGCCGGGGTTCGACCGTGCCGTGCGGGCGCATCTCTACCCGGGGCGCCGCGACATCTCCGTCGAGGTCGAGGGCTGGGACGACACCAGCTGGGCGCAGGGCGCGGCGGCGCTGGTGCTGGCGACCCCGTTCGACGCGGCGGGCGCCGCCGGAGAGCAGGGCCGCCTGGTCAGGGCCCGGCTGATCGGGGCCACGCCATGACCCTCACGACCGCCACTCCCCCGAAGACGACGCCCAGGCATGTGGCCGGGCCGCCGCGGCGCAGGCTGCGGTACGCGGGCACGGTCGCGGTGTTCCTGCTGCCGAGCCTGATCCCGCTGGTGCTGTACACGCTGATCCCGATGGTGGGCTCGTTCTGGACGAGCCTCCACGAATGGGACCTGATCACCGACATGCGCTGGGTGGGGCTGGGCAACTACATCGAGCTGCTCGGCGATCCGGAGACCCGCGCCGCCTTCCTGCACACGCTGTACTTCATCGCCGGATACCTGCCGCTGGTCTACGTGGGCGGGCTCGGACTGGCGATGCTGCTGAACACGGCGATGCGTGGCCGGAGCTTCCTGCGCGGCATCTACTTCCTGCCGGTGATCACCAGCTGGGTGGTCGTCGCGCTGATGTGGAAGTGGCTGCTCAACCCGGCCAGCGGCATCGTCAACTGGGTGCTCGGCGTGTTCGGCGTCACCGGCCCCGGCTGGTGGACCGACCCGAACTGGGCGATGCCCTCGATCATCCTGGCCTCGGCCTGGAAGGACCTGGGCTTCGTGATGATCATCCTGCTGGCCGGGCTGCAGGCGATCCCGCGCGAGTACCAGGAGGCCGCGATGGTCGACGGCGCGAGCGCGTACCGCCGCTTCCGCCACATCACGCTGCCGCTGCTGTCGCCGTCCACGTTCTTCGTGATCGTGATCTCGCTGATCAA
Organism: Nonomuraea sp. NPDC050536; assembly: GCF_044457685.1. Classification (NCBI taxonomy): domain Bacteria; kingdom Bacillati; phylum Actinomycetota; class Actinomycetes; order Streptosporangiales; family Streptosporangiaceae; genus Nonomuraea; species Nonomuraea sp. NPDC050536. The sequence goes on along the minus strand of NZ_JBITHD010000015.1, from coordinate 245,607 downwards.
CGGCTTCCAGGTCTTCGACCAGGTCAAGATCATGACGAACGGCGGGCCGGGCGCCGCTACCCAGGTCGTCGTCTCCCAGATCTACGACCTGACCTTCAGGTACGGCAGGGCCGGGACGGCCTCGGCGCTGTCGTGGCTGCTGTTCGCCGTCGTGCTCCTGGTGACGATCGTGCAGATCAGGGGCCAGCGCAGGTGGGTGACCTATGGGTAGGACGCTGCGCTACCTGGTCGTCGGGCTCGGCGCGCTGGTGATGCTGTTCCCGTTCGCCTGGGCGGTCATCACCTCGCTCACGCCGGACGACGCGGTGCTGGCCGTACCGCCGGACTTCACCCCTGACAACGCCAGTTTCGACGCGTACGGCAAGCTGCTCGAGACGTTGCCGTTCTGGCGGATCGTGGTCAACAGCGCCTGGATCGGGGCGGCCTCCACCACGTTGCAGCTGATCACCTCGGCGATGGCCGCCTACGCGTTCGCGCGGCTGCCCTTCCCCGGGCGGGGCGCGCTGTTCGCCGTGTACCTGGCGACGCTGATGATGCCGCTGCCGGTGCTGGTCGTGCCGCTGTTCATCGAGATGCGCACGTTCAACCTGGTCGACACCTACTTCGCGCTGCTGGCGCCGACGATCGCCTCCGCGTTCGGGGTGTTCCTGCTGCGGCAGGCCATCAAGCAGGTGCCGAAGGAGTTCGACGAGGCCGCCGTGCTCGAGGGTGCCGGCCACTTCCGGATATTTCTGCAGATCGTGCTGCCGCTGATCAGGCCGGCGCTGGCGACGTTCGCCATCTTCGGCTTCATGGCCAGCTGGAACAGCTACCTGTGGCCGCTGATCATCATCAAGTCGCCGGAGTTCATGACGCTCCCGCTCGGGCTGGCCACGCTGCACGGCCAGTTCACCACGCAGTGGGACGTGGTCATGGCCGGTTCGGTGGTCAGCGTGGTCCCCATCCTCCTCCTCTACGTCTTCGCCCAGAAGCACGTGATCGCCAGCGTCGCCCAGAGCGGGCTCAAGTAAGAAGGAATCCCCCCATGCGCAAAACCAAGATCGCTGCCGGTGTCGCGGCCGTGGCCCTGCTGGCCACCGCGTGCTCGCAGGGCTCGGCCACCAAGGGCGCTACCAGCTCCGACGGCAAGGTGACGCTGCGGTACTTCACGTTCTCGGCCGCCCCCGACCACGTGAAGGACCTCGACAAGATCATCGCTGGCTTCGAGAAGGAGAACCCGAAGATCCACATCCAGGTGGAGACCGCGCCCTTCGACCAGTACTTCACCAAGCTCCAGACCAGCATCGCGGGCGGCACGGCGCCCGACGCCTTCGAGCTCAACTACGAGAACTTCGTCACCTACGCCTCCGCCGGTTCGCTGCTCGACCTGAACACCGTGGCCGGCGACGGCGACCCGTCGGTCTACGCGCAGGAGTCGCTGAACGCCTTCAAGCACGACGGCAAGCAGTACGCGCTGCCCGCCTCCTTCTCCACGGTCGTGCTCTTCTACAACAAGGACCTGTTCAAGAAGGCCGGGGTCGCCGAGCCCACCGCCGACTGGACGTGGAAGGACGAGCAGGCCGCCGCGGCCAAGCTGACCGACAAGAAGAAGGGGATCTACGGCGACTTCCAGCCGGTCCAGTTCTTCGAGTTCTACAAGACGCTCAAGCAGGCGGGCGGCGAGTTCCTCACCCCTGACGGCAAGAAGTCGGCCTTCGACAGTCCCGCCGGAGTGAAGGCGGCCACCTGGCTGGCCTCCAAGGTCGGCAAGACCATGCCCACCGAGGCGGAGATCGGCGGCACCGCCGACTACGACACCAACCTGTTCAAGTCGGGCAAGCTCGCGATGTGGCACAACGGGATCTGGCAGTTCGCCGGACTGAAGGACGTGCCGTTCGGCTGGGACGTGGTCGTCGAGCCCGGTGACGCGGCCAAGGCCAGCGCGGTCTTCCACAACGCGGTGGCCGCCTCGTCGACGACCAAGCACGGCAAGGAGGCCTGGGCCTGGGCCCGGTACCTGTCCTCGTCCGGCACGGCGGCGACCACGCGGATCGAGTCGTCGTGGGAGCTGCCGCCCGTCTCCGACCAGTCGGTCCTGTCCGGCTACCTGAAGGACCCCAAGCCGGCCAACCGGCAGGCCGTCTTCGACTCGCTCAAGTCGATCGCGCTGCCGCCGGTGATCAAGCGGCAGCAGGAGATGCAGGACGCCGTCACCAAGGAGCTGGGCGAGGCCGCCGCCGGCCGCAAGCCGGTCCAGGACGCGCTCAAGTCCGCCGCCACGGCCGTCGACGCCCTGCTCGGCTGAGCCCGCGCCCCGCGGCGGCAGGCCGTACAGCCAGGAAACCCACTTCTTCAGGAGAGCAGCACCCGTGACCCTCGTGTCGCACAGCCTCGACGTCATCAAGAGGTACCAGTCCGCCGGCGGCGCCTATCCGGCCTCGCCCACCTTCTCCGCCTACCGCGGCTACTCGTGGCTGCGGGACGGGGCGTTCATCGCCGAGGGGGTGAGCAGGCACGGGGACCGGTCCGGTGCGGAGGCGTTCCACGCGTGGTGCGCCCGCGTGATCAGCGACCGCGCCGGGCAGGTGGACTCACTGGTCGCGCGCTCCGAGCGCGGTGAGCGGGTTTCACCGGCCGAGATGCTCCCCACGCGCTTCACGCTCGACGGCGTGGACGGCGACGACGACTGGTGGGACTTCCAGCTCGACGGCTACGGCACCTGGCTGTGGGCGCTGCGCGAGCACTCGCAGCGGTACGGCGCGGCCGTCGCGGGCACCGAGAAGGGGGTCAGGACGGCGGCCCGCTACCTGACCGCCTTCTGGGACCTGCCGTGTTACGACTGGTGGGAGGAGCACGTCGAGCAGCGGCACGTGGCGACGCTCGGCTCGATCCACGCGGGACTGCGTGCGGCTGTCGCGCTCGGCGTTCTCTCCCCGGCGGAGTCGGCGGCCGCCTCGGAGGCCGTGGCGGGCATCGAGGCGCTGGTCTCGGCGGACGGGGTGGCCGAGTCCGGATATCTCATGAAATGGCTGGGCAATTCTGCCGTGGATGGGAGCCTGCTGGCCTGCGTGGAGCCGTTCGGGCTCTACCCGGTGGGCCACCCGGTGGGCGAGGCGACCGTTCGCGAGGTCGAGAGGCAGCTGGCCGTGGAGGGCGGTGTCTATCGCTACCTGGCCGACACCTTCTACGGCGGCGGGCGGTGGGTGCTGCTCGCGGGCTTCCTCGGCTGGAACCACGCCCGGGCGGGCCGCCGCGAGGAGGCCCGGCGCTACCTGGACTGGATGGCCGCCCAGGCGGACCCCTCGGGGGACCTGCCCGAGCAAGTTTCCGACCGGCTGCTCGTCCCCGGGCGCGAGCAGGAGTGGGTGGAGCGCTGGGGCCCGGTGGCCAAGCCGCTGCTGTGGTCGCACGGCATGTACCTGATCCTCGCCGACGAGCTCGGAGTCACCTCATGATCCGACACCGCCCCTACGGCTCCGGCCACCCTTACGCCGAAACCGAAGACCAACGAGTCCCCACCCACCCCTTCGACGGCAACCCCGTAGAGCTACGCGTCAGAGCCTCCCCCAACGTCACCTCGATCGTGTGCGAGTGGGTAGAGACGAGCAACACCGAGGCGCTCAATGCCGGGGCGCAGCCAGCAAGCGTCGCGGAAGCAAGCGCCGCCGGGGCGAAGCCAGCCGAAGCGAGCAAAGCCGGGGCGAGCGAAGCGACGCCTACCCCGGCGGTGCTCACCCTGCGCCGGGTCGGCGAGGAGGGGGGCGGTGGGGCTCGGCGCAACTCGGTCAGCGAGGACGCGGGCACCAACGACGTGAGCGCCATGGATGGCGGGCATCTGGCGGCGGCGCAGGCTAGGGCGGCGCGGGATCAAGCTGGGTCGTGGCGGGTTACGACGCCGCCCGTCCGGGAGGGGAAGCGGTATCGGTATCGATTCACCGAGACGGATGCTGAGGGAGCACGCCGTACCACGAGATGGTTCGAGGTGACGGCCGCGAGCTGGAGCGACAGCGGCGGGAAGCTGCACGGCGAGCGGATCGTCCCGGGCAGCGTGCGCTGGCTGAGCGACGGCGACCGGGTGCTGCGGGTGCGGTTCGAGATCGCGCTCGAGCCGGAGGAGCACGTGGTCGGCTTCGGCGAGCGCTACGACGCGGTCGACCAGCGCGGCAGGTCGCTGGACGCGGTGGTGTTCGAGCAGTACAAGGCGCAGGGCGCGCACGGCAGGACGTACCTGCCGATGCCGTTCGCCCTGGTCGTCGGCGGCGCCGAGCCGTGGGGGTTCCACCTGGAGACGACCCGCCGCACCTGGTACGACATCAAGGACACGATCACGGTCGAGGCCGAGGTGGGGCCCGAGGCGGAGCTGTTCGTCAAGACGTACGGCGAGGCCACCCCCGCGGGCGTCCTCGGGAGGTTCCTCGACGACGTGGGCCGCCCGACCGAGCTGCCCGCGTGGGTCTTCCGGCTGTGGGCCAGCGGCAACGAGTGGAACACCCAGGCCCGGGTGCTGGCCGAGATGGACAGGCACCGCGAGCTCGACATCCCGGTGGGCGCGCTGGTGATCGAGGCGTGGAGCGACGAGACGACGTTCACGGCCTTCCGCGGCGCGCAGTACGAACCCTCCGAAGAGCCGCACGCCTACAAGGACTACACCTTCCCGGCAGACGGCCCGTGGCCCGACCCCAAGGGCATGGTGGACGAGCTACACGAACGGGACATCAAGGTGCTGCTGTGGCAGATCCCGCTGCAGAAGATGCGCCCGCATCCCAGGCACCAGGCGGCCGTCGACGCTCGGCAGATCCTGGACAAGTCCGTCAGGGAGGCTGACGGCAGGCCGTACCGCAACCGCGGCTGGTGGTTCCCGCTGGCGCTGATGCCGGACCTGTCGGTCCAGGAGGTGCGCGACTGGTGGACGGCCAAGCGCGCCTACCTGGTCGAGGAGGTCGGCGTCGACGGCTTCAAGACCGACGGCGGTGAGCACGCCTGGGGCCATGATCTGCGCTACGGCGACGGCCGCCGCGGCGACGACGGCAACGGCCTGTTCCCCGTGCACTACGCCCGCGCCTTCGGCGACCTGCTGCGTGAGCACGGCAAGCCGCCCGTGACGTTCAGCCGGGCGGGGTTCGCGGGATCGCAGCCCCACGGGGCGTTCTGGGCGGGCGACGAGGACTCCACCTGGGAGGCGTTCCGCTCCTCGGTCAGGGCCGGGATCACCGCTTCGGCCTGCGGGATCGTGTACTGGGGCTGGGACCTGGCCGGGTTCTCCGGCGAGATCCCGCCGGCCGAGCTCTATCTGCGGGCGGCGGGCGCGGCGGCGTTCATGCCGATCATGCAGTACCACTCGGAGTTCAACCACCACAGGAAACCGTTCAACGACCGGACGCCGTGGAACATCGCCGAGCGGACCGGGGACGACCGGGTGATCCCGGTGTTCAGGCGGCTGGCCAAGCTGCGCGAGCGGCTCGTGCCGTATCTCTCGGAGCAGGCCCGTCAGGCGATCGCGACCGGCGCGCCGCTGATGCGGGGGCTGTTCTTCGACTACCCGGCCGACGCGCGGGTGTGGGAGTTCCCGCTGCAGTACAAGCTGGGCGACGCGCTGCTGGTGGCACCCGCGATCTCGCCGGACATCTCGGAAATGTCGGTGTATCTCCCTGAAGGCGACTGGGTCGACGTGTGGACCGGCGAGGTCCTGCGCGGCGCCCGTGAGGTCGTCCTGCCCACCCCGATCGACCACCCGCCCGTGCTCTGCGCGGCGGAGCACTGGCCGAGCCTCTCCCCTGTGTTCGCCGTCTGAGAGGAATTTCTCCGTGTCCCGGTTACGGTCGGGCCTCATCGTCGCGGTGATGGCCCTGCTGGCATCGCTCGTGTCCGTCCCCGCCTACGCGCTGGACGGCGTCCACCACAACCCCACCGGCGTCGACGACCTCTACTCGACCGAGCCGACCGAGCGCGCCCCGCGCGACCCGATGGCCGGGGACCAGGTCTGGATCAACGCCACGACCTGGCCGATCGAGTCGGGCCAGACCGTCTGGGTCACCTGGACCAAGAACGGGGTCAACCAGACCCCGATCGGCGCGGCCTGGGACCACAACAGCGGCAACAACTCCTACTGGAAGCTCAACCTGGGCAGCTTTTCCCGCGGCGACAAGATCTCCTACACGGTCAACGCGGACGTGAACGGGGGCGGGCAGAAGAGCACCGGGCCGTTCTCGTTCACGGTCACTTCGTGGAGCACGGTCACGAACGTCACCGGGTACACCGACAACGGCACGTCGGTGGATGTCACGACCGGTGACAGCGCGGGCTCGTTCACGCCGAAGATCCGTTTCGCCTTCCCTGCGCTCGACCGGTTCCGCACGCAGATCGCGCCCAGCGGTCAGGGGCTGAACATCTCCGGCGTTTCCGGATACAGCGTGACGGACTCGGCGGGCACGCTGACGATCTCCACCAGCTCGCTCGTGCTGAAGATCCAGAAGTCGCCCTACCGGCTGTCGGTCTACAAGGGCGACGGGACCACGCTGATCACCCGGCAGTACGACCCGGCGGTGTTCAGGAACATCGGCTGGGCCAGCGACGGGGCCACCACGATCACGAAGATCGAGGACCATTTCATGTCGCCGGCCGGCGAGCGCTTCGAGGGCTTCGGCGAGCGGTACGACCGCCTCGACCAGCGTGGCACCGACGTGCACAACTACGTCTACAACCAGTACAGGGACCAGGGCACGACGCGCAGGACGTACCTGAGCGTGCCGTTCTTCCTGAACTCGGCGGGCTACGGCGTCTACATCCCCAGCACCCGTTACGCCATCTTCAACCTGAACACCCATCTGAGCGATCTGGCCGGGTTCACCGTGGACACCGGCGGCGCGCTCAGCTCGACCCTGGACTACCACTTCTTCGCCGGGACCCCGGCCGAGATCGTGGACGACTACACCGCCGTGACCGGCCGCCCGCAGCTGCCGCCGAAGTGGGCCTTCGGCGTGTGGATGTCCGCCAACGAGTGGAACACGCAGACCGAGGTCACCAACGAGCTCAACAACGTCACCACCTACAAGATCCCGCACACGGCGATGGTGCTGGAGCAGTGGAGCGACGAGGCCACGTTCTACGTGTGGCACGGCGCCACGTACACCCCCACACCGGGCAGCGGCAAACTCTCCTACGCCAATCTGACGTTCCCGGCGGGCGGGGAATGGCAGGACCCGAAGGCCATGGTGGCCAACGCCCACAGCAAGGGGATCAAGATGATCCTCTGGCAGATCCCGGTGTTCAAGGAGAACTTCGACACCAACCCGCCCACGGCTCCGCAGCAGCACCTCAACGACAAGGCCTACGCCGAGGCCCAGGGGTACGTCGCCAAGAACCCGACCAACGGCCCCTACCGGATCCCGACCGGGCAGTGGTTCGGCGACTCGATGGTCCCCGACTTCACCAGCACGGCCGCCACCAACTGGTGGATGAGCAAGCGCGACTACCTCGTCGACGACATCGGCATCGACGGCTTCAAGACCGACGGCAGCGAGGCCGTCTTCGGCAGGGGCGTCCAGTTCGCCGACGGCCGCAAGGGCGACGAGATGCACAACGCCTACCCCAACAGCTACACCAAGGCCTACGACTCCTACGTCAAGGGCAAGAACCCGAACGGCACGATCTTCAGCAGAGCCGGTACGGCAGGCGCCCAGACCACCGGGATCTTCTGGGCCGGCGACCAGAACTCCAGCTTCTCCGCCTTCCAGGAGGCCGTCCGGGCCGAGATCTCGGCGGGGCAGTCGGGCGTGCCGTACACGGCCTGGGACCTGGCGGGCTTCACGGGCACCTTCCCGAGCGCGGAGCTGTACCTGAGGGCGGCGGCGCAGGCGACGTTCTCGCCGATCATGCAGTACCACTCGGAGAAGTCGAACCCCTCGACCTCCGAGGCCAGGACGCCGTGGAACGTGCAGGCCAGGACCGGCGACACCAGCGTCATCCCGACATTCCGTAAATTCGCGAATGTGCGGATGAACCTGATCCCGTACCTCTACACCGAGGCCAAGGCCGGCTCCACGACCGGGTCGCCGATGGTGCGGGCGATGAGCTTCGCCTTCCCCGGCGACGCCACGGCGGCGGCTCAGGACCAGCAGTACCTGTTCGGCTCGCAGTTGCTCGTCGCGCCGATCACCACGCAGGGCGCCACGTCCAGGAACGTCTACCTGCCGGCGGGCGAGTGGTACGACCTGTGGAACGGCGGGCGTTTCACCGGCCCCGGCACCAAGACCTACAACGCGGCGCTGGACACGATCCCCGTCTACGCCCGGCCGGGGGCGATCATCCCGCTGAACCTCAACGCCGACTACGAGCTCGGCGGCGAGATCGGCAACAGCGTCGACACCTACACCAACCTCGTCTTCCGGATCTATCCCTCGGGGTCCTCCTCGTACTCCTATTTCGAGGATTCGGCGAACGCGAGCCGTACCATCTCCTCCGCCGAGAACTGGGCGGGGCACACGGAGACCGTGACGGTGCCGGCGCTGACGACCACCAGCACGCTGCAGGTGGCGAGCACGAAGCCGACGTCGGTGACGGGCGCGACCGCGCGGGCCACGCTGGCCGACCTCAAGGCGGCCTCCGAGGGCTGGTGGTGGGACCCGGTGCGGCAGCTGACCCACGTCAAGCTGGCCGGTTCCGCCTCCAGCAGGACCGTCACGCTCAACGGCGTCGACAAGGCCGCCTACGAGGCGGAGTTCGGCACGGGCAGCGGGACCTCCACCAACGCCGACCACCCCGGCTACACCGGCACCGGGTTCGTGGACGGGTTCGCCGAAGCGGGTGACTCGGTCACCTTCCAGGTCAACGCGGACGCCTCCGGTAGCCACCAGCTGAAGTTCCGCTACTCCACCACGGTCCCGTCGACCCGGACGATCTACGTGGACGGCACCGGCGTCGGCACGCTGTCGCTCCCGGCGCTGGCCAACTGGGACACCTGGGGCACCGCCACGCTGACGACCTCGCTGTCCGCCGGTTCCCACAGCGTCAAGATCGCCTACGGCTCCGGCGGGATCAACCTCGACAACCTGGTGGTGGCGCGGCCATGAGACGAGTCCTGCTCCTGCTGAGCGCCCTGCTGTTACCGCTGTTCGTCGCGCTGCCCGCGCAGGCGGCGGTGCAGCGGGTCCAGTTCACCTCCGGCTCGGCCTACCTGATCGTCGAGTTCCTCGACGACGACCTCGTCCACTTCGAGCTGGCCGACGGGACCGGCCCGGGCACCGGATCGCCGATCTTCACCACCGCGCAGGTGGCGAAGAAGGACTACACAGGACCCACGAGCTTCACCCAGAACGGCAACACCCTGACGACCGCCTCGATGAAGGTGGATGTCGCGCCCGCGACCCTCTGCGTGACTGTGTCCGACCCGGCCAGGCAGCTCTACCAGGCCTGCCCGCGCAACCTCAGCCAGGCGTGGAAGGGCCTGACGATCACCAAGGGGTCGATGCAGAACGCCTACGGGCTGGGCGAGCAGTTCTTCACGGGAGGCAGCGCCGACGGCGACTGGGTGGGACGCGACCGCACGCCCGGCGGGAACTACGGCAACGCCATGGCCTACGACACCGACAACGGGCCCGTCGGCAACGCGCAGATCCCGGTGCTGTTCGCCGTCGGCGCTGCCAACCTGAACTACGGGCTCTTCCTCGACCAGGTCTACAAGCAGGAGTGGAACCTGACCGGCGACCCGTGGACCGTGGACACCTGGGGCGACCAGGTCCGCTGGTACACCATGACCGGGCCCGACCTGACCGACCTGCGCAAGGACTACCTGGAGCTGACGGGGCGGCCGCCCGTGCCGCCCAAGAAGGCCTTCGGGCTGTGGGTGTCGGAGTACGGCTACGACAACTGGGCCGAGATCGACAACCGGCTGTCCGCGCTGCGCACCGACAAGTTCCCCGTGGACGGGTTCGTGCTGGACCTCAACTGGTTCGGCGGGGTGACCGCGGGGTCCGACAGCACCCGGATGGGCACGCTGTCGTGGGACACGGCCAACTTCCCCAACCCCACGGCGAAGATCTCCTCGCTCGCCTCGAACGACGGCGTCGGGCTGATGACGATCGAGGAGTCCTACATCGGCAGGAACAACCCCGAGCACGCCGACCTGGCCTCGCGCGGCTACCTGGTCAGGGCCGGCTGCTCGTCCTGCTCGGCTGCCTACCTGACGACGAACGACTGGTGGGGCCGCGGCGGCATGATCGACTGGACGCAGGACGCCGCGGGCGACTACTGGCACACGCTCAAGCGCCAGCCGCTCATCGACCAGGGCGTCCTGGGCCACTGGCTCGACCTGGGCGAGCCGGAGATGTACGACTCCACCGACTGGACCAGCGGGGTGCTGCCCGGCAAGCACGCCCACGCCGACTACCACAACCTCTACAACCTCAAGTGGGCCGAGAGCATCGCGCGCGGCTACGCCTCCGGCACCAAGCGGCCGTTCATGCTGGCCCGCTCGGGCGCGGGCGGCATGCAGCGGTACGGCGTGGCCATGTGGTCGGCCGACATCGGCTCCAAGCTGACCGCCCTGGCCCAGCAGCAGAACGCCCAGCTGCACATGTCGATGTCGGGCATCGACTACTACGGCTCGGACATCGGCGGATTCCGCCGCGAGATGCTCGACTCGGACCTGAGCGAGCTGTACACGCAGTGGTTCGCCGACGGCTCCTGGTTCGAGGTGCCGATCAGGCCGCACACCGAGAACCTGTGCAACTGCGCGCAGACCGCGCCCGACAAGATCGGCAACGTCGTCAGCAACCTGGCCAACCTGCGGCAGCGCTACGAGCTCGCGCCGTACTACTACTCGCTCGCGCACCGGGCCTACCGGTACGGCGAGCCGGTAGTGCCGCCGCTGGTGTACTACTACCAGAACGATCCCAACGTGCGGGAGATGGGCCACGAGAAGCTCGTCGGGCGCGACCTGCTGGTCGGCGTCGTGGCCGGCAAGGGCGAGCGGTCGCGCACCATGTACCTGCCCGCGGGCGGCTGGTACGACTACGCCACCGGCGAGAAGCTCACCAGCACCGGGCAGTGGTTCAACGACCGGCCGCTGTGGGTCAACGGCGTCTTCCGGCTCCCCGCCTTCGCCCGGGCCGGCGCGATCATCCCCAAGATGTTCGTGGACGACAAGACCATGAACGTGGTGGGCAAGCGCACTGACGCGAGCACCCGCGACGAGCTGATCGCCCGCGTCTACGCCGACCCGGCGTCCTCCGGCTTCACCCTGTACGAGGACGACGGGACCAGCACCGGCTACCAGAGCGGCTCGGTCCGCACCACTCAGCTTTCGCAGCAGCTCAGCGGCTCGACCGCGACCGTCACCGTGGCGGCCTCCAGCGGCACCTACACCGGCGCGGCCGCCTCCCGGCAGAACGTCGTCGAGCTGGTCGCCGACACGCAGGCCTCGGCGGTCACGCTCAACGGCGCGGCGCTCACGCAGTACCCCACCAAGGCGGCCTTCGACGCGGCCTCAAGCGGCTGGTACAACGCGGGCGGCAATCTGGTCGTGGCCAAGTCCGCGGCGCTGGCGGTGACGTCGGCCAAGACGTTCGCCTTCACGCTCGGGCAGGCGCCGGTGTCTGTCACCTTCCGCTGCGACAACGGCACGACCGTCGCGGGGCAGTCGGTGTACGCCGTCGGCAGCGTGCCCCAACTCGGCAACTGGTCGGTCGCCAGTGCCGTCAAGCTCTCCCCCACCTCGTATCCCACCTGGACCGGCACGATCACCAAACTCCCACCCAACACCGCGGTGGAATGGAAGTGCATCAAACGCCAGGAAGCCAACTACCCCGACACGGCGGACCAGTGGCAACCAGGGCCCAACACCACCGTCACCACCCCCGCCACCGGCCCCGGCGGCACCACCACCGCCACCTTCTAACCCCCAAGCGCCCTCCCCCGCCCCCAGGCGTCCCGGGAGGGCGCCCCCATGTCCTACAGGGCGGGGAAAGTGGGGCGAAGGTTGGGGAAATGCGCGGGTGGGGACGTGTGGGGCTGGTGATCGGTCGGCCGGTGCGGAGGGCTCGGCGATGTTAGCCTCGGAGACGTGCTCGGTGCCGGAACCACCCTCAACGGCCGCTATGCGCTCACCGACCGTCTGGGCGGCGGCGGCATGGGCGAGGTCTGGCGTGCCCAGGACACGGTCCTGACGAGGACCGTCGCCGTCAAGGTGATGAACGCGGCGCTGACCGAGAACGCCACGTTCGCCCGGCGCTTCCAGAACGAGGCCCGCGCCATGGCCACCCTGAGCCACCCGGGCGTCGTCGACGTCTACGACTACGGGGTGTGCGAGGTCGAGGGCCGCCGGGTCACGTTCCTGGTGATGGCCTACGTCGAGGGCGAGTCGCTGCACGAGGTGCTGCGGTGGGGCCCGATGACGCCCGAGGCGACGATGCGACTCGTCGCGGCGGTGGCGGACGCGCTGTCCGCCGCGCACGCCCGCGGCATCGTGCACCGCGACGTCAAGCCCGGCAACCTGCTGATCAAGGACGACGGCAGCCCGGTGCTCGTCGACTTCGGCATCGCGCACTCGGCCTCGGCCCAGCTCACGGCGACAGGAGCGATGCTGTGCTCAGCCGCGTACTGCGCGCCGGAGATGGCCACGGCCAGCGAGGTCACGCCCTCCGTCGACGTCTACGCGCTGGGCGTGGTGGCCTACGAGTGCCTGACCGGCCGCCTGCCGTTCGAGGGCGAGACCCCGGTGCAGATCATCTACAAACACCTGCACGCCCCGGTCCCGCCGCTGCCGGACGCGATCCCCGAGGGCCCGTGCCACGTCGTGACGCGCGCCATGGAGAAGTCCCCCGAGCGCCGCTGGTCCTCGGCCGCCCGCCTCGCGGAGGTCGCCCGCCACGCCGCCACCCACCCCGCCCAGCCCTCCGCCGTCCTCACCTCAGGACCGACCGGCCCGGCAGGCCCAGCCCTCCCGGCAGGTACGGCAGGCCAGGGCGAGAGCGAGCGCCCGGGCAGGGGCCGCGCGCCGCGCACGGGACAGGGCGGCTCGTGGACGACGGGCGCAGGCCGCGGCTCCGACGAGGCCGAGGGCTGGACGACCGGGCCGAGCCAGGGCGCCCGAGGCGGCGTCGGCGCGTGGACACCCGGTCAGAGCGCGGGTGACGGGTGGCATGCCGAGATAGGTGAGAGTACAGGAGACGCGGGGCGGACCGCGGCCGGTGAGGACGCGGGACCTGGAGCCGCCAGGACGGCCGCGGCCGGTGAGGGCGGGCACGGCCGCGCGGCCACAGGTGGCGCGCGGACGATGGAGGCCGGGGACGACCCGCGGTCGTCCACGGGGCGGCGGGCGCTGGTGGCGTCACTGGCCATGGCGGCCGCCGTGGTCGTGACCGCGGCGGTGACCGCCTCGTCGTTGTGGATGCGCCCGGCTCCGGCCGACGAGGAGACTCGCGTCTACTCGCCGGAGATCTCAGCCACGACGGCGCCGACGCAGGCCGTACCGCAGAACAAGAAGCACCCGGCCGCGCCGCCGCCCAAGGAGTCGCCCAAGCCGCACCCGTCGGGCTCGCACTCGGCCAGCGCGACGCCGACCGCGACGGCCACGCCCACGGTGAAGCCCACGGTCACGCCGACGACCCACCCCACGACGCCGACGGCCGCGCCGTCGAGCCCAGGCCCGGAGGAGCCGCCCGACAGCGAGCCCCCGGTGACCGACCCGCCGGGCGACGTCCAGTGCGTCAGGACCCCCTGCCACCCGTAACCCGGCACAGGCCCAGGGCGTAGCCGCCGGGGTCAAGGTTGCAGGGTCACCGACAGGGCGGGCGCGTGGACCGGCTCGTCGTCGGCGGAGGAGAAGCGCTTCCAGGCGAAGGAGTCGGCCTCGTCGGCGGCGCGCAGCATGATCGAACCGGTCCTGGAGGCGTCCTTGGCCCAGTCGCGCACCAGTTCTGTCACGTCGGCCTCGACCCAGCCGTCGGCGCACTTGTCGCCGAAGCCGGTCGTCTGGATGGAGGCGGCCCGCAGCGCGATGGGCGGCGGCCCCGGCCAGCGGGTCGCCCGGGTGGCGGACGGCGCCGACCACACCTCCCAGGAGCGCGACCGGCACGACCAGGAGTGCTGGTTCCACAGCCGTAGCGTGGCCGTGGTCAGCGTGCGGCCCTCGAGGGCGGTGGTGTCGAAGGTCAGGAAGGACCTGGCGACCGACGTGCCGTTGAAGCCCAGCTTCAGCTCAGGCTGCTTGGACTGGTCGTCCTCGTAGTCTTGTTGGACGAAGGTGTCGAAGACGGGCTTCAGTTCGATGGGCCCATCCACGGGTGCAAGCAGCGACATCGCGGTCAGCATGGTCAGCATGTGCCGGAGCGTATGCATGCCGCACCCCTGCGGTCGTCGGACTTTCCCGGCTCATGAGAGAGTGATCACGTGGATACGACTCGTGACCTGCTGATCGCGCTGGCCAGGCGGTACGCGTTCGCGGATCTCGGCGCACTGGCCCGTGACGAGGTGGTGGCGGGCGTGTGCGAATTCGGCCAGCGGCTGCTCTCGCTGGACGCGGAGGACTTCGCCGTGGAGGCGAGAGCCGTACCCGCCGACCTGCGCAGGCAGGCGCGGGCGTGCCACATGCCGCAGACGCCGCGCGAGCAGCCGCGCGGGGCGCTGGAGTCGCTGCGTCCCGTGTACGGCCTGCTGCTCGAGGTCATCGCGATCCGGTGGTTCAGGCGGGAGCTGAGCCCGCTGATCGCGGCCGTGCACATCGCCGGCGAGTATCTGCCGCTGCTGGCCTTCGAGCCGCACCTGGGCCACGCGGGCGACCCGGCGCGCTGGCCGGAGGGCCTGAGCGCGACGGGCAGCAGGTTCGGCGTGATCGGCGACAGGGAGTGCGACCACACCAAGTCCGAGCAGTCGGCCACGAACCGGACGCTGCGCGTGGCCCAGGAGCCGCCGGAGGGCTGGCGCGCCTACTTCGACCGCCAGCACAGCCAGGTGGCCGGCGCGGTGGCGGTCTGCGTCGCCACCTGCCGCAACCCCTGCACGGCGATGCACTGGATCGATCCCGAGCCGCGCGCCGACCTGGCCACGCGCGCCCGCACCGCGCTGGCCTTCGCCGAGACTCCGCTGGTACGGCTGCGCCACGCCGCGCCCGTGGGCCACGGGTTCGGCGTGCCGTCCCAGGAGGAGGTGCTGGAGGCCTGGGAGCGCAGCCGCTTGGCGCTGGACAAGAACCCGATCGGGACGGCGGCGATGAAGGACGACGGCTTCCCGCTGCCGGGACTGGCCTCGCTGTTCTCGGCCGTCGCCACGGTGCCCATCGTGCCCGCCACCCTGTTGCGGGGCGTGAGCGAACACGTGGTGAGGCTGCTCGAAGGCTGATCGCGGGCGGCTCCCTGCGCGCCGTAGCCCCGCACCCTGGAACCCTCCAGGCTGACGAAGCATGACACCTCCTTTAGAACTGGACATGTCAGAGGTCCACACGATGACGGGAGGCGGTCATGCTGAAGCCTGACCCAGGCGTGGGCTGGGGCTGATCCGACCCAGGGAGGGTTCGATGGCGGGAAGCAGCCTGGCGGGCCTTGTGAGCCCGGAGGCACAGGCGCTCTACGACCGGCTTCGCGAACGGGGGACGTTGCGGCTGGGCGTGGACGTAGACGGGGATGCGCCGGAGACCCTCGAACTGATGGCAGCGGGCGTCGCCTTCCGCGGAGGCGAAGGCGACGCCCTGCTCAGGCCGGTCGGTACGGCTGCCGCGCTGCGGCTGCTGGTCGACAGGGAGCACGCCGACCTGGTGAACCGCCAGGCCAGGCTGGCGGCCGGATGGCGGGGGCTGGTGGCGAGGCTCGGCTTCCACGGCGTCAGGGCGGGGCCGGTGGCGGGAGACGGGGTCGAGGTGATCGACTCGATGCCGGAGGCGGCGGCCAAGGCCGTGGAGCTGTACGCGGCCGGGACCCGGCTGGTCAGGGCGGCGTTCACGGTGACGTTCGAGACCGAGCCGACCGCGCACCGGTTGCTGCTGCCGCCGCCCGCGGCGTTGGCCGCGGGGGCCGAGTATCAGGGGCTGTACGACGTGGCCTACACCGGTGTGCCGTGGGGGCGCCGCCTGATGGCCGACTCCGCGGCGGCGGGCGAGAGCGTGCGCATGCGCAAGGACGTGCCGACCAAGATGATCCTCGTGGACGACGCCACCGCGCTGGTCGCGGTCGCCGCCGCCGGGGTGCCCGCGCTGCTGGTCACGGCCACGGACCTGCTGCGCGTACTCGCCGACTGGTTCGACCTGATGTGGAGGGATTCCGTGAGGCCGGAAGGTGACGACGTCCCGCTGACCGCCGCGCAGCGGCGGGTGGTGCGGCAGCTGGCCACCGGGATGACGGACGAGCAGATCGCGCACGAGAGCGGGGTGAGCGTACGGACCGTGCGGCGGCACATCGCGGTCGCCATGCGGGCGCTCGGCGCCGAGACCCGCTTCGCCGCGGGCGTCGCGGCGGCCAGGAAGGGCTGGCTCTAGCGGCGCGCGGTGGCCTGCTCACCCAGGGCGGCGATGCCGAACAGCAGGCCGCCCACCAGGTCGCCGACGCTGAAGGCGGTCGCCATCGACATCGCGGTCATCCGGCACACGCTGTCGGGCAGCCGCCGCCTGGCCCGCTCCCCTGTGACGATCTCCAGGCCGCGCCCGTTCACGTCCACGAGCAGCACCACCGCGTCGTCGGCCTCCTCGCCCAGCGCGGCGTGCAGCCGCTCGGCGAAGTGCCGCCGCCCGCCGGCGGGCTGGCCCAGGAACACGCCGAAGCGCAGGCCGCTGCGCCGCTCAGCGGTGATCAGCGCCTGACGGACGTCGTCCGCCTGCGCGGCGGTCAGTACCCGCATGACGCCTCACCACCCTGCCGAGGCGCCGCCGACGCGCCTGCTCGGTTCCGCCGTCTCGGCCGCGGCCACCCAGTCGGACTCGGGCGCCGGCGCCCAGTGCGCCACCCGGTCGGCCAGGACCAGACCGGAGGTGCTCACGCCGCGCTCGCTCCTGGACGGGCCGCCCAGCCACACCGCCTCGGCCTCCGCCCGGCGCGCCGGACCCCTGCTCGGCACGAAGACCAGCAGGGCGACGACCACGAAGATGCCGAGTGACGTGGCGAGGAGAACTCCCAGAATCATCCACGGGCTGTTCACACCATGAACGTAATCCTCGTTCGGCTGTCAGGCCAGTACCCCACAATGAGAGAGTCTGACTCAAGATCCCCCACTCGAGGTCATGTCAACTGTGGAGACTCCAGCTTCGATCGGCCGGTATCCGATCGAGCGTGCCCTGGGTTCGGGCGCGTTCGCGTCGGTGTGGCTCGGCCGTGACGACCGGCTCGACTCGTTAGTGGCCATCAAGGTGCTGGCCGACAACTGGGCGGCCGAGCCGGCGGTGCGCGAGCGGTTCGTCAAGGAGGCCCGGATCCTGCGCCAGGCGGACTCGCCGCGGATCGTCCAGGTCCACGACATCGGCGAGCTCCCCGATGGCCGGCCGTACTTCGTCATGACCTATGCGGACATGGGGACGCTGGCGGGGCGGCTCGCGGAGGGTCCGCTGCCGGTGGACGAGGCGCTCAGGATCGTCGGCGAGATCGCCGAGGGCGTCGAGGTGCTGCACCGCCTGGGCATCGTGCACCGCGATCTCAAGCCGTCGAACGTGCTGTTCCGCTCGCTGCCCGGCGGCGGCGAACGGCTGATGGTGGCCGACCTCGGGGTGGCGCGCTCGCTGGCCGACGCCACCAGCCACACCATCGCCGCCGGCTCGCCCGGCTACATGGCGCCCGAGCAGATGCGCATGGACGGCGCGCCCGACGAGCGGGCCGACGTGCACGGCCTGGGCGCGATGGCCTATCACGTGCTCACCGGCCAGGTTCCCGGCTCGGGCGCGGTACGGCTGGCGCCGCACCGCCTGCGCAAGGAGATTCCCGAGCGGGTCAGCGCGGCCATCATGAAGGCCATCGACCCGGATCCCGACCAGCGCTGGGCCGGCGTGTCCGAGTTCGTCGAGGCCCTGCGGGACCCTTCTCCCGAGCAACCCCCACCGCCGCCACCCACAGACCGCCGCCCCCTCCTGATCGGCGCGGGCGCGGCGGTCGTGGCGGCCGCCCTGATCGCGGGAGTGCTCTTCTGGCGCTCGGGGTCCACGCCTTCCGCGACCACCACGACGCCCTCGGCGAGCCATACCGTGCTCCTCGGGCTGCGGGACGACCAGGGCATCCCGGCCAAGTACCGCAAACTCATCCTGCAGGCGGGCACTTGGTGCGACAACGTGCCCGGGCTGAGCCCGGCGCTGATCGCCGGGATACTCAAGGTGTCGAGCGACTTCGACGCGGACCTGAGCGACCGGGCCAAGGACGAGTACGGCATCGCCCGCTGGACTCCCCGGGTCCTGTGGTTCTGGCAGCCGCACGGCAACCGCGGCCCGATACCGGAACCGCCGTTCCCGCCGGAGATGTCGCTGCCCGCGATGGGACGCTTCTTCTGCGGTCTCGGCCCTCAGATCGCCGACGTGCCCGGTGATCCCGCGGCCAAGCTCGCCGCGCTCTACGTCTCCGGCGTCCAGCCCGTCACACGGGCGGGCGGTGTGCCGCCCAAATGGCAGAGCTACGTCGACCAAGTCCTGAAATATCGCAACCAGTACCAGAGCTAGGGCAGCAGGCGCAGATCGGCGTCGGTCACCAGGTCGAAGCGCAGGGCGAGGTTGATCAGCGCCGCGCGCTGCCAGTCGGCCTTGCCGCCCCCGTCGGCCTGCTTGACCTTCAGCTTGGTGCGGGCCAGGTAGTCGATGTGGAAGTTCACCCCGCTGCGGGTCAGGTCGGTGCCGCCCAGGCGCTCGATGAGCTGCGGCACCGTGGGCACGAACGTGCTCGACGGGTCTCGCAGGCGCGCCTCGCACAGGGCCACCAGGATCAGGAAGTACTTGGCCGTCTTGTCCAGCGGGAAGACGCCCATCGTGGTCGCGCCGGAGCCGGCGGTCGTGGCGGCCTTGCCGTACACGTGTTCGGGGGCGAAGACCAGGAAGCCGGTCGTGCCGTGCTCTGCGGGCAGGATGACCCGGGAGAACTCGAAGGGCACGGGCATGCCCATGCGCAGCGGCGGGACCTTGACGAACTCGCCGCCGCCCTCGGGGTTCTCCACCACGTAGGTGCGGTCGGTGCTGAGGTTGCTGATCTGCCAGTAGTCCTCGATCGCGGTGATCCGCCCCGCCAGCCGCGACACCGCTCGATCGGAGACCACGATGTCGACGCTGATCCCGTCGGCACCCCGGCCGAATGTGGCGGACTCGCCCGGCTTCAGCTCGGCCGCCACGGCCGTGTCGGTCTGGATGAGAACGGTGCGCATGCGCATGGTTGTACGTCCTTGCCGCCTATCGGACCATCTGTAACCTTGCAGGGGATCACCAGATGGGCGGCCGCCGGGTTCCCCAGAAGCTCCCCCGGTAGGCCTCGATCTGCGCGGAGAGCGAGATCAGGGTGCTCTCGCCGCCGATCCGCCCGCCCAGCATGACGCCGATCGGCAGGCCCTGGTCGGTCCAGTACAGCGGCAGGTTGACCGCGGGCTGGCCGCTCACGTTGTAGATCGCGGGGAAGGCGGCGAAGCGCTTCATCCGCTCGAAGGTCTCGTCCACGTCCTCGACGTCCTCGAACCAGCCGACCGGCCGGGGCGGCTGCGTGACTGTCGGGGTGAGGACCGCGTCGTAGCCGTCGGTGATCGTCAGCGCCTGCCTGACCGCACCCTGCAGCGCGGCGTGCGCCTGCAGGAAGGTGGGCGCGCTGGTGGCGAAGCCGCGCTCGCGCAGCCGTGCGGTGATCGGGCGCAGCTCGCCCACCTGGTGGTCGGCGACGGGATGCATGCAGGCGAAGGCGAACCACAGCGTCGAGAACTCGGGCACCACCTCGGGCCCGAACGGCGAGGGGATCTCCACCACCTCGTGCCCGAGCGCGGCCAGCGTCTTGGCGGCCTCCTCGTAGGCGGCCAGCACCTCGGGCTCCACCACGGCCCCCGGTACGACGGGCTCGGCGTAGCGGGCGATGCGCAGGCGGCCGGGATCGCGGGTGGCGTGCTCCAGGAACGTGCCCTCGTGCGGCGGCGCGAGGAACACGTCGCCGGGGTTGTTGTGCGCCATCACGTCGAGCAGCGCCGCCGCGTCGGCCACGGTGCGCGCGATCGGGCCGTTGGTGGACATGCCCACCAGGTCGGGGATGATCGGCGCGAAGCTGATCCTGCCGCGGGTGGGCTTGATGCCGAACAGCCCGCAGACCGCCGCCGGGATCCTGATCGAGCCAGCGCCGTCGCTGCCCTGCGCCGCCGGGGCCAGCCCGGCCGCCACCGCGGCCGCCGCGCCGCCGCTCGACCCGCCCGCCGACCGGGCCAGGTCCCAGGGGCTGCGCGTCGGCGGTGACAGGTACGTCTCCGTGTAGCAAGGCAGTCCGAACTCCGGGGTGGCGGTCTTCCCGAGCATGACCGTGCCCGCCTCACGCAGCCGCTCGACCACCGTGTCGTCCACGGGCGAGACGAAACCCCGATAGGCGTTGGACCCGAACATGATCGGAACGTCCTTCACCAGGTTAAGATCTTTGATCGGGATGGGCACTCCGGCAAGGGGTCCGTCCGGCAGCTGTTTCTCCAGGTCACGCGCCTGATCCAGGGCCAGCTCGGCGGTCACGGTCACGTACGCGCCGACCTGCGGATCGATGCGCTCGATCCGGTCGAGGTAGTGCCGGGTGAGCTCGACCGGGGAGATCTCCCGCTCGCGGATGGCACGGGCCTGTTCGAGGGCGGAAAGCTCGTGAAGTTCTCGCACGTCTGCACACTAGGGATCTCTAGAGATGAACGTAATAGATACCCGAAAAACGGGCGTAGAACACGATGAGCTGGGCCATAAAAGTATGGACACGGCAAGACTAGGAATCGTTCCGACCATCAAGCTACGGTGAGTTACGTGGACTCCGACCCTCAGCGCGAAGACGGTCACACAACGTCACCGATCTGGGTGAGCGACAGGCCGGAAGGCGACAGGCGTGCGGCCACTAGCACGCCGGCAGCGCCCACATCGACATACGCGCCCATCGAGCGCGCATCCCTACGGACCTTGCTGCAACAACCCCGCTTCCTCCGCCTGCGCAACCGGGCGCTCATCGCCCTCGGCGTCGGCCTGCTCGTGGGCTTCCTCGTGCGCGACTGGCGGGTGGGCGCCACGGCGGCGGTCGTCGCGGCGATCCTCGACACGGTCTACCGTGCGCGCCAGGCCTCCACCGTGCCCGCGTGGCGGCGTGCCTCCGTGGCCGAGCGGCGCACCGAGGCCCAGTTGCGCAAGCTCGAACGCAGCGGCTACCGCACGCTGCACGCCAGGGCGATCCCGGGCAGTGAGGCCCAGATCGACCACCTGGTCGTCGGGCCCACCGGCGTGTACGCGGTCGACTCGGAGAAGTGGGACAAGCGGCTGCCGGTCCGTGTGCAGATGGGCAAGAAGCTCTTCCACGGGCCGTTCGACATGAAGCCCCGCCTCACGGAGGCGAGCTGGGAGGCCTCGCAGGCCAGCGAGCTGATCAGCAAGGCCTACGGCCGCGAGATCTCGGTCGTCCCCTCGCTGGCGATCTACGGGCCGCCGGTGCCGTGGAAGATCATGACGATCCGCGGGGTTGACGTCTACGAGGGCGCCCGCGCCCGCAAGTGGATCACCAAGCGCGAGCGCGCGCTCACCGACGCCGAGATCGACCGCCTCTACGAGATCGCCGCCCAGGTGCTTCCAGCCCGCTATGGAGACGGATAGAGATTCATTACGGCAGGCCGCCCGCTAGCCGTACGCCCAGTTCGTCGAGTTCTGCGGCGATGACCTGGCTTGGTGGGGCCTCGCGGGGTAGGCGCGGGAGGATGGCGGTGCCGTAGCCGGCCATGCGGATGGTGTTGTCGATGAGGTCGTCCGGCCAGGGGAACGACGGCTGGGCGATGAGCAGCGAGGCGCAGCCGTGCACGGCCGTCCACATGGCCAGGGCCAGGTCCTGCGGGTCACCGCGAAGCACCCCGGCCTCGACGCAGGCCGTCACGGCCGTGACGATGTGGCTGAAGCACGCCGAGGCCGCCTCCTGGGTGGCCGGGCGCATCATCAGGACCCGGTACTGCACCGGGTGGTCGAGGGCGAAGCGGACGTAGGCCCGCGCGCACCGGCCGAGGGCGTGGAACGGGTCGCCGCCGGCGTTCTCCTGGACGAGGCGGCCCAGCTCGTCCCACACACGCAGGCAGACCGCCTCCACCAGCGCGTCCTTGTCGGCGAAGTGCAGGTAGACCGACGGCGTGGAGACACCGGACCGCTCGGCAACCGCGCGCACCGTGAGCGCGTCCTCGGTGCCCGACTCGGCCAGCAGCGACTCGGCCGCGCGCAGGATCTCCTCGCGTAGCAGCGATCCCTCACCCTTGCGGGCACGCATGCGTCTGGTGGTCATGAACAATACGTTGACGCCGTCAGGTTAACGATGTCAATCTGACCATATGGGGACATTTCGTGAAGCGACCGCTTTGACTGTGCGGGATGGCGGCTTCGAGGCGAACCTGGACGCGCAGTGGAGCGTGGGCACCCGCCTGCACGGCGGCTACCTGCTGGCCGTGCTCGGCAGGGCGGCGGTCGAGACCGCCGGTGACGGGCACCCGCACGTGACCGCGGTCAGCGGGACCTTCATCGAACCGCCCGCGCCCGGGAAGGCGGACGTGCACGTCAGGACGCTGCGGGTGGGCAGGACCGTGGCCCAGGTCCAGGCGGAGCTGGCGCAGGAGGGCAGGACGCGGCTGGTCTCCCTGATCACGCTGGGCGTGCTGGACGACGCCGACCCGTGGTGGTCGAGCGAGGAGCCGGTCGAACTGCCCGACATTGACGCCTGCTTCCTGGCGCCGGTCGACCCGCCGGGCGCCGACTTCCCCGTCCCGCTCATGGACGTCGTCGAGGAGCACATCAACCCCGCCCACCTGGCCTTCGCCTTCGGCAACCCGACGCGGCGCGGCGAGATCGCCTCCTGGCAGCGCCTCGCGGACGGCTCGGACTGGGACCCGCTCAGTCTCCTGGTCGCCCTCGACCCCGTCCCCCCGGTCTCCTTCGACCTCGGTGCTCCAGGCTGGGTCCCGACGATCCAGCTCACCGCCTACATCCGCCGCCTCCCGGCCTCCGGCCCGGTTCGCGTCCGTCTCCGCGCCACGGACGTGACTTCCGACCGCATGGACGAAACCGCCCACATCTGGGACGACAAGGGCCGCCTGGTAGCCCAAGCCACTCAACTAGCCGCCATCCGCCTCCCCTCCTGACCAACCGCAGCCCCCGCCGTACACGGGCTGCGGTGTCCGGGCTGTGGACAGACGTCTCAGTTGCCGGGCGATAGCCGTACCATGTGAAGACTCGACAGCGATGGGAGAACCACCATGCCCGCCCTCAGGTCTCGTACGGTTACTCACGGCAGGAACATGGCCGGAGCCCGGGCGCTGCTCCGGGCGACTGGTGTAGCCGGGAGCGACCTCGGCAAACCCATCATCGCCGTGGCCAACAGCTACACGCAGTTCGTCCCCGGGCACGTGCATCTGCGCGACGTGGGTGACGTGGTCTCGGCCGCGATCCGCGCGGCGGGGGCGATCCCGCGCGAGTTCAACACGATCGCGGTGGACGACGGGATCGCGATGGGCCACGGCGGCATGCTGTACTCGCTGCCGTCGCGCGAGTTGATCGCCGACTCCGTGGAGTACATGGTCAACGCGCACTGCGCCGACGCGCTGATCTGTGTCTCCAACTGCGACAAGATCACGCCGGGCATGCTGCTGGCCGCGTTCCGGCTGAACATCCCCACGATCTTCGTCTCCGGCGGGCCGATGGAAGCCGGCAAGACCCCGGGCAAGAAGCTCGACCTGATCGACCCGATGATCGCCGCCGCCGACAGCAACGTCTCGGACGCCGAGCTGCTGGAGATGGAGGAGAACGCCTGCCCGACCTGCGGTTCGTGCTCGGGCATGTTCACGGCCAACTCCATGAACTGCCTGGCCGAGGCGATCGGTCTGGCGCTGCCCGGCAACGGCACGATCCTGGCCACGCACAAGCGCCGCAAGCAGCTCTACGAGGACGCCGGCCGTACCATCGTCGAGCTGACCAGGCGCTACTACGAGGAGGACGACTCCTCGGCGCTGCCGCGGTCGATCGCCACGAAGGACGCCTTCGAGAACGCGATGACGCTGGACGTGGCGATGGGCGGCTCCACCAACACGATCCTGCACATCCTGGCCGCGGCCCGCGAGGCGGGCGTCGACTTCGGGCTCAAGGAGATCAACGAGATCTCGCTGCGGGTGCCGTGCCTGTGCAAGGTGGCCCCGGCCACGGACAAGTACCACATCGAGGACGTCCACCGCGCCGGCGGCATCCCCGCCATCCTCGGCGAACTGGACCGCGCCGGGCTGCTGCACCGCGACGTGCCCACGGTCACCGGCGGCACGCTCGCGTCCACGCTGTCCGACTGGGACGTCCGCTCCCCGTCCGCCCTGCCCGAGTCCCTCGACCTGTGGCACGCCGCGCCCGGCAACGTCCGGACCGTCAAGCCGTACTCCCAGGACAACCGGTGGGACTCGCTCGACGTCGACCGCGCCGCCGGGTGCATCCGCGACCTCGAGCACGCCTACTCGGCCGACGGCGGGCTCGCCGTGCTGTACGGCAATATCTCCCGCGACGGCGCGGTCGTGAAGACCGCCGGGGTCGACGAGTCCATCTGGAAGTTCTCCGGCCCGGCCGTGGTCTTCGAGTCGCAGGAGCACGCGGTCGAGGGCATCCTCGGCGGCAAGGTCAACCCGGGCGACGTGGTCGTCATCCGCTACGAGGGTCCCAAGGGCGGGCCCGGCATGCAGGAGATGCTGTACCCGACCTCGTTCCTCAAGGGCAAGGGCCTGGGCAAGGCGTGCGCCCTGATCACGGACGGCCGCTTCTCGGGCGGCACGTCCGGCCTGTCGATCGGCCACGCCTCTCCCGAGGCGGCCGAGGGCGGCACGATCGCCCTGGTCGAGGACGGCGACATCATCGACATCGACATCCCGAACCGCTCGATGGAGCTCCGGGTCCCTGAGGCGGAGCTCGCGACGCGCCGTGAGCGCCTGCTCGCGGACCTCGGCGGCTACCGCCCGAAGGACCGCCAGCGCCCCGTCAGCGCCGCCCTCCAGGCCTACGCCGCCATGACCACCTCCGCCTCCACCGGCGCCTCCCGCGACCTAACCCAGCTGTCCCACTAACTCCCCGCTCCCGGAGCGGCAACTCCTCCCCTCGCATCGGCGGGCATCTTCCCGCCCTGCAGGGGCAAGCGTTCTGTCGTCCTCGTAGGGACGGGCGTCGCCCCGTCCCTACGAGGACGGACGTCTCATCGTCTCGGCAGGGCGCGGCGCCTCATCGTCCCGGCAGAGACAAGCGTCCTATCGCCCCAACAGGGCGGCGTCTCATCGTCCCGGGCAGCGCGGCGTCTTGTCGTCTCAGGCAGCGCGGCGTCTTGTCGTTCTGTACGGCGCGTGGCATGCCGTCCTGCGGGGTGGGGGTTTTGTCGTTCTGTACGGCGAGCCGCTCAACCGGCCGGCCGCCATACTTCGGCTGGCGGCCCGTGGGCGGCGCTCCTGGCGAGTCGGTGCACCTCCTCACCGCTACGACTCCGCTCTAGGCCCCCGATGGTCGAGGGGCTGGAACGAACGCGAGTGTTGGCGTGGCGGTTACTACGGCGGTAGCCCAGGCGTGGCGGGACGAGGGTCATGCGGCGTGCTCGGTGCACAGGCACCCGACGCCGCGTTCGATCCACTCCTGGCCGACCCACTCGGGATGCCGCTCGATCAGCAACGCCCGGACCTCGGCGACGATCTCGGCCTCACCCATCTCGGAGTCACGCCGCCGCCAGGTCTCGTCGCGCAGCTCGCGCAGATAGTCGCGGACGTCGTCGAGGATCTGCGGTCCACCGAGGTCCCCGTGACCGGGAATCACCACCCGGGGTCCGGCGGCGGCCAGCCGGTCCATCACCTCCAGCCAGCGCACGCCGGACACGTCCGTGTCGTACGGCGGAAACCACGGGAAGATGGCGAACTGCCCGGTCTCGGCAAGATCCCCGGTGAACAGCACGCCGGCGTCCGGCACCTCGACCACCTGGTCGCCCTTCGTGTGGCCCCGGCCGGTGGACCGCAGCCGTACGGTCCGATCGCCGAGGTCCAGGTCGTACCCGTTGTCGTAGACCACATCGGGGGTGGGCAACCGGACGCCGTCGAGGCGGTCGGCGATCGGCCCGCCGAAGCCACGGAACATCTCCAGGTAGCCCGGCCCCTTGATCTTCAGGTCGTCCGCCTGGGCGCGGTTGACCAAGTACGTGGCCTGGCCGGCGAACACCTGCGCGCCGAAAGCGTGCTCGGGGTGGAAGTGCGTCGTGGTCAGGTACAGCCGACGGCCCTTCGCCACCTCGGACGCGAAAGCGAGGACCTGCTCGGCGTTGGCCGTGCCGATGCCCGTCTCGACGACCAGTACGGCCTGCGTACCGCCGATGACGCCGATGTTGGGTACCAGCGCGACCCGGTCGTTCGGGATCACCAGCAGGTCGGGGGCGATCTCCCTGGCGCCGGCAACCTGCACGGCAGGGTCGGTCATCGGTTCGTCAGTCATGCTCCGATTCCACCGCCCGGGCACCGAGGCCGTCCAAGACCGATTAGGTGGCGTCGATACCGTACGGGTATCGTCGCCGATCATGGAGCTACGCACGCTGCGCTATTTCGTGGCCGTCGCCGAGGAACTCCACTTCGGCCGGGCCGCCGCCCGGCTGCACATGAGCCAGCCGCCGCTGAGCCGGGCGATCAAGCAGCTGGAGACCGACATGGGTGCCGTTCTGTTGCACCGCTCCGCCGCGGGCGTCACGCTCACCCCGGCCGGGGCGGTGCTGCTGGACGAGGCGCGTGCCCTGCTCGAACAGGCCGACCGGGTACGCGTGCGGGTGGCCGTGGCGGCCGGCGCGGCGACCATCACCGTCGGCATCCTGGGCGACAGCTCCGACCAGGGCGTGACGCGGCTGGCCGCCGCGTACCGGCGGCGGCACCCGGGCGTCGAGGTCCGCATCCGCGAGACCGACCTGACGGATCCGACCTGCGGGCTGCGCGCCGGACTGGTCGACGTCGCCCTGACCCGCGGGCCGTTCGACGAGACCGGCCTGACGGTGCACGAGCTGCGCGCCGACCCGGTGGGCGCGGTGCTGCGCGCCGACGATCCGCTGGCCCGCCGCGACCACCTGAAGCTGGCCGACCTGGCCGACCGGCGCTGGTTCCAGTTCCCGGACGGCACCGACCCGAACTGGCAGTCGTACTGGAACGGGGGCGAGCCTCGCGAGGGTCCGGTGGTGCGTGCCGTTCAGGAGTGCCTGCAGGCCGTGCTCTGGAACGGCACGGTCGGGATGAGCCCGCTCGATCTCGACCCACCCGAGGAGCTGACCGTGGTACCCCTGACCGACATGGCACCAAGCCGCGTGCTAGCAGCATGGAACGAAGGCGACCCGAACCCCCTGATCCAATCCTTCATCCAGATCGCCACAGCCGCCTACCGCAACTAACCCCCCATCCCCGGGTCTCCTGGACCCCGGACCCCTGGAGCTGGGAACGCGGTCCCGGAAGGTCCCTGGTCCGGAACTCCATGAGCTCCCGGGGTCCCGCGCCGCCTCGTCCGGGGCAGAGGGAAGCCGGTGTATGCGCGCATGCCGGCGGTCCCTGGCGCCGGGGCGGCGGGGTGGGGCGGGGCGGAGGTCGGCGCCCATGTACGGCGGAATGGGGACCGTGGTGCCCGGGGTACGAGGTGCCGTGGCGGCGGGGAAGCGGCGTCGACTCGCCGGCAGCGCCCGGGGGCGGGCCGCCAGCCTGAGTGCGGCGGGCGGTCGGTGGCGGCTGCTTGCCGTAAAAGCGCAAGAAGCCGTCCGAGAGCAAGAGGCCACACCACCGCAGGACACCGCACGAGCGCAAGACCCTGCACGAGGGCAAGACGCCGCACGAGGGCTGGAGGGCGCGGGAGGGGTATGTGGCCTGGGCGGGGGAGGAGGATATCGTCAGCGCGTTCGAAAACTGTCGGTGGTGGAGCGTAGTGTCTGGGTATGGCTACAGTCGTGAAGCCCTCCTCCCAGCTCCTGACGACCGCCGAGATCGCCGCGCTGGCGCTGTCCCTGGCCCATCTGGGCACGGGGCCGCAGGCCGTGACCGCGCGCCGCGGGCTGCGGCTCGCGCTCGAACACCTCGAGATCGACGACGACGTCATCGCCACCACGCTCGCGACCCTCACCGATCCGCTGCCCGCCGACGTCGCCGCACGGGCGCGGGTGTCGGCCGACGCCATCACCAGCCGTCTCGTCGTACGCCTGCACTATCGCGACGCCGCCGGGCGCGTCACCTCGCGTGACGTGGAGCCGGTGACGTGCCTGGTGCACCGCGAATACTGGTACCTGGTCGGCGTGTGCCGGATGCGCCGGGCGATCCGCGCCTTCCGCTTCGACCGGATCATCGCCGTCGAACCCACCTTGACGCCATCCCGTCCCCACCTGGCCGACCGTTTCCTCCCCTTCCAGCGCCGCAAGCGCCCCCGCGCCGCATAGCCCCCCGGCTTACGAGGGTGTGCCGTCGATGCCCGCCTGCCTGGGCGGGCGTCGGCCGCGCACCCCCGCTCCGCTCTGATAACGGGGCGCAGGATGTGCCGTCGATGCCCGCCTGCCTGGGCGGGCGTCGGTCGCACACCGCCGCTCCGTTCTGGCAAAGGGCCGCAGCTACAGCTCGGGCGAGTTGTATCGGGCGCAGGCGGCAGGTTGGGGGTACGGCACACGTATCCCGGACCCAGCTCGCGTTGAGGCATGACCACGAGCGTCCCGACGGAGCAGGTGTCTGTGACGGGACCCCGTCTCGAGGCCGATCCGGCGTTTCGCGATACGGCTCGCGTCGGGGCGCGACCACGAGCCTCCCGACGGAGCAGACGTCTGTGACGGGACCCCGACTCGAGGGCAACCCGGCGTTTCACGTTACGGGTCGTGCCCGACCAGCGGTGGGGCACGTCGCGGCTCATGTCAGGGGTCGTGCCCGACCAGCAGTGGGCGTGATCGCGGGGAGACGGAGTTCAAGAACGGCCGGCTGCCCGCGCGGATAGACGCGACCACGCGGGTTAGGAGCAGCAGGAGCCGCCGCAGCAGCCGCCGCCGGAGGGGCGGGGTGCGGCGGCGGAGCCGGTCATGCCGACCGTGGTGAGCAGCTTGACCGTGTCGTCATGGCCCTCGGGGCACGACGCGGGGTCGCCTGAGGACGCCATCGGGCGCGACACCTCGAACGTGGACCCACAGGCACGGCAGCGGAAGTCGTATCGCGGCATGACCACAGATTACGGCCTGTACATGACGTGGGCATAGTCGGTCAGCGGCTCGTACCCGATCGACTGGTAGACGGAGTTGCTGGTGGGATTGGCCAGGTCGGTGAAGAGCACGACCTGCTCACACCTCTCCTCCACCCCGGTACGGCTGGCGAAGGCGGTGACCGCGGCGCCGTAACCGCGGCGGCGGCACGAGGGCGGCGTGTAGACGGGCCCGATCCGGCACACCCCGCCGGCGGGCGGCTGGAGTGCGGCCAGCGAGACCGGTGCGCCGTCGTCCTCCCAGACGAAGAACTCGCGCCCGGCCAGGCGGCGCTCGACGTAGGCGACCACGTCGCCCGGGTTCAGCTCGACCTCCTGATGGAAGGCCTGGCACCAGGCCACCAGCAGCGGGAGGTCGGCGGCCGTGGCGAGCCTGCCGTGCCCGGGGACCGAAGGGATCTCGAGTGTGCCCAGGGCGTACAGGCGCTCCGAGACCACACGCACGACCTGCCCGCCGGAGGCGGCGGTGAACGCGTCGGTGAGCTCGACGGGGCCCACGACCTCGGGGACCTCGCGGTCGCGCAAGGCCTCGACGAGCGCGGGTATCGCCTCGACCGGCATCCTGGCCAGCCCGAGCGGGTGCGGCGGCGTGCGGAAGACGGCGCCACGGACCTGGCCGTCGGGGCGCCACCAGCCGAAGTAGGCGCCCTCCACGCGTATGCCCGCCTTCATCCCCACCAGGACGGTGAGCGGCACCGTGTTACTGATCGGGTCAGCGGTCAGGAAGGCCTCGGCGGCCTCGGCGTACTCATCGACGTCCTGTGTGAAGGTCCACATGCCCAAATGGTGGCAGCTCCCGAAATTTCGGTACAAAGGTTTTTACCCGGACCCGCGTAGGGTCCGGGCAAAACCTGTGCTCAGGCCGCGGCCTCCAGGTAGGGAGCCCACTGTGGGTCACCCACCTGCGACGCCCCGATCAGCCGCCAGTGGGCCCCTCGTGGCACCGCCGGAGCGAAGCGCAGCGCCCACCCCAGCTCCTCCAGGAACTTGTCGGCCTTGCGATGGTTGCACGGAGTGCAGGAGGCGACGCAGTTCTCCCAGGTGTGCGCACCACCGCGGGACCGCGGGATGACATGGTCGATGGTCTCGGCCCGCTGGCCGCAGTAGGCGCAGCGGAAGTCGTCGCGCCGCATGAGCGCCGCCCGGGTGAGCGGGATGCGCGACCGGTAGGGAATACGGATGTATCTTCGGAGCCGGATCACCGACGGCACGTCCAGCGTGCAACTGGCCGAGCGGAGCACGGCGCCCCGCCCGTCACGATGGATGACGTCGGCCTTCTCGCGCAGCACCAGCACGATCGCGCGGTGCAGGGAGAGGGTGGTGAGTGGCTCGTAAGTTGCGTTGAGCAGCAGGACCTGGCGCATCATCGTGCCTCTTCCCGCTGCACGGGTATCAAAGGGGACATGCCGCGGCATGTCCCGGCTGTCGGTCCCTCCTGGGGGACTGTCGCTTCCGTCACGTGGACCTCCGCCGGACGGCCCAGCGGATGGTCACCACGGCACCGTCCTTCACCCAAGTCTGGCGTTTCCCGACCGGTTCCCGCCACCCCATAACCTCCAGCCGATATGACCAGAGGGGCACACGATACGTTTTATGCCCGCAACACCAGGCCTTTACGCGCCCCGACCGGCATCGGGCTTGCCATAGGGTTCGGGGCATGACGCGAGAGCCGTATCCCACCGCCCGCCGTACAGAAACAGTCGATGACCTGCACGGCACGCCCGTCCCCGACCCCTACCGCTGGCTCGAAGACGCCGAGGGCGCCGAGACCGAGGCATGGCTGCTCGCGCAGCAGGACCTGTTCAAGCGCGAGAGCGAGCCGCAGCGCTTCAAGGAGCGGATCGCGGAGCTGCTGCGGTCGGGCTCGGTCGGCGTGCCGGCCTGGCGCGGCGAGCGGCACTTCTTCTCCCGCCGCACGCCCGACCAGGAGCACGCGGTGTACTACGTGGTCGACGCCGACGGCACCGAGCGGGCGCTGATCGACCCGATGGCGCTCGACTCCAGCGGCCTGACCACGCTGGACGCGGTGCAGCCCGACAAGGAGGGGCGCCTGCTGGCCTACCAGCTGTCGGTCGGCGGCGACGAGGAGTCGAAGCTGTACGTCATGGACGTGGCGACCGGCGAGAACATCGAGGGGCCGATCGACCGCTGCCGCTACTCCCCCATCGCATGGCTGCCCGGCGGCGAGTCGTTCTACTACGTGCGGCGGCTGCCGAGCGACCAGGTGCCGGAGGGCGAGTCGCAGTTCCACCGCCGCGTCTACCTGCACCAGGTCGGCGCCTCCCTCGACGACGACGTGATGATCTTCGGCGAGGGCCTGAAGATGACCAACTACTACGGGGTGTCAGTCTCGCGTGACGGCCGCTGGCTGCAGGTCTCGGCGAGCGAGGGTACGGCGCCGCGGAACGATCTCTGGGTGGCCGACCTGACGGCCTCGCCGACCGAGGCCCCCGCGCTGAAGGTCGTCCAGGAGGACGTGGACGCGCAGACCGGGCTGTACTTCGGCCGCGACGGGCTGGTCTACGTGCACACCGACCGTGACGCGTCCCGCGCGCGGGTCTGCGTGGCGGATCCTGAGACGCCCACCGAATGGCGGGACCTGATCCCCGAGGATCCGGAGGCCGTGCTGTCGGACTTCGCGATCCTCGACGATCTGGACAGTCCGGTCATGCTGGTCGGCTGGACCCGCCACGCCATCTCCGAGATCTCCATCCACGATCTCAGGACCGGCGAGCGCATCGGCGAGGTCCCCGCGCCCGGGCTCGGCACGATCGGCGGCATCTCCGAGCGTCCCGAGGGCGGGTACGAGGCGTGGTTCGGCTACACCGACAACACCACCCCGCCCACGATCCAGCGCTACGACGCCCGCACCGGCGAGACCACGCTGTGGGCGGCCTCCCCCGGCGCGGTCGAGGTGCCGCCCGTGCGCACCGAGCAGGTCGTCTACCAGTCCAAGGACGGCACCGACGTGCGCATGCTGATCATCTCTCCGGTCGACGGCGACGGGCCGCGCCCGACGATCCTGTACGGCTACGGCGGTTTCGGCCTGTCGATGACGCCGGGATACGCGGCCTCCGTCCTGGCCTGGGTCGAGGCGGGCGGCGTCTACGCCATCGCCAACCTGCGTGGCGGCGGCGAGGAGGGCGAGGACTGGCACCGCTCCGGCATGCTGGCCAACAAGCAGAACGTCTTCGACGACTTCCACGCCGCGGCCGAGCACCTGATCGCCACCGGCGTCACCACCTCCGAGCACCTGGCGATCTCCGGCGGCTCCAACGGCGGGCTGCTGGTCGGCGCGGCGCTCACGCAGCGGCCCGACCTGTATGCCGCGGTGGCCTGCTCGGCGCCGCTGCTGGACATGATCCGCTACGAGAAGTTCGGCCTCGGGGCGACCTGGAACGTGGAGTACGGCTCGGCCGACGTGCCGGAGCAGTTCGGCTGGCTGTCGGGATACTCGCCCTACCACCACGTCCGCGAGGGCGTGGAGTACCCGGCGACGCTCTTCACGGTCTTCCAGTCGGACACACGGGTGCACCCGCTGCACGCGTGGAAGATGTGCGCGGCGCTGCAGCACGCCTCGACCGGCGACAGGCCCGTCCTGCTGCGCAACGAGACCGAGGTCGGCCACGGCGCCCGCTCGATCAGCCGCTCGGTGGACCTGTCCGCCGACACGCTCACCTTCCTCGCCAAGCACACGGGTCTGTGAGGCGCCAGCGGGTCTCCGCGTACGCGATCTGCGTGCGCGGGGACGACCTGCTGCTGGCCCGCTGGATCGAGGGCGAGAGCCCACTGTGGACGATGCCGGGCGGCGGCGTCGAGCACGGCGAGGATCCCTTCGACGCGGTGGTGCGCGAGGTCGAGGAGGAGACGGGCTACCACATCGAGGTCGACGGGCTGCTCGGGATCAACAGCTACCACCCGCGCGAGGAGTTCCACGCCGTGCGCGTCTTCTACGCCGCCAGTGTGGTGGGCGGCGAGCTGCGGCACGAGGTCGGCGGGTCCACCGACCAGGCGGCGTGGTTCCCGTTGAGCGAGGTGAAGGGGCTGGCGCGGTCCGAGGTCATCGACCGGGCCCTCGAGCTGTACCAGGCGCGGCCGGTCACCGGCCACCTATAGTCGGACGTGTGAGCCTGGTCATGGTGGAGGCGCCGCCCAGCAGGGCGCTGGCTCCCTATGTGACCAGGCTGGCCGCCTACCGCGAGGACTACGGCGAGCCCGTGGCGCGGTCCGAGATGGCGATGCCCGGGGTGGTGCTGGTCCTGGGGCTCGGCGGGCCGATGGAGGTGAACGGGGTCCGGATGACGTCGTTCACCGGCGGGCTCGGCGACCGGTTCGCGGCGACCCGGGTGACCGGGGCGTCCGAGGGGGTCGAGGTGTTCCTGACCCCGTTCGGGGCGCGCAGGCTGTTCGGGATGCCGATGCGGGAGCTGGCCAACCTGATGGTCCCCGTGACGGACGTGCTCGGAGCCTGGGGCCTGGAGCTGCTCGAGCGGGTCGGCGAGATCGACGACTGGGGCGTACGGCTGGCGGTGACCGACACGCTGCTGGCCTGCCGGATCCGGCGGAGCCCCGAGGTGGGGCCCGAGATCGCCTGGGCCTGGGGCGAGCTGCTGGGCAGCGGCGGCGCGGTCAGCTCGCGGGTGCTGGCCGAGGGGCTGGGCTGGAGCCACCGGCACCTGGTCTCCCGCTTCCACGACCAGGTGGGGCTCGCGCCCAAGGCCGTCGGCCGGGTGATCAGGTTCGGCCGTGCCGTACGGCTCCTTCAGCAAGGCCGGCCCATCGCGGACGCGGCGCTGAAGTGCGGCTACTACGACCAGGCGCACATGAACCGCGAGTTCAGAACGCTGGGCGACACCACGCCCGGTCAGATTTATCCAAGACCCCAGGTGAGCGGCCTCGCACACTGAGAGCATGACGCGAACGGTTTACGCTCTGGCCAGGTACCAGGACTGCGCGGCGGCGATCGAGTTCCTGACCGCCGCCTTCGGATTCGAGCCGCACGAGGTGTCCAAGAACGACGAGGGCGTGGTCATCCACGCCGAGATCCTCGTCGGTGACGACATGATCATGATTGGGCAGGGCAAGCAGGGCGGGCCCGGCGTCTATGTCGCCGTCCAGGATCCCGATGCCCACCACGACCGGGCGAAGGCCGCGGGGGCCGAGATCACGATGGCGCTGACCGACCAGCCCTACGGCTCGCGCGAGTACGCCTGCACGGACCCGGAAGGCAACCCCTGGTTCTTCGGCACGTACCGCCCGTAGAGGACGAGCGCCCAGCTGAAGGCGGCGAACGAGCCGACGCTGGCGAGGGTGCGGACCAGGTTCCAGGTGTTCCACGGCCCTTCGAAGCGCTGCCGCACCGCCGCCAGGTGGGCGTTGCCCGCCTTGGCGAGCGCGTCGTTCAGCGGCACGTTGAAGGCGCTGGTGATCAGGAACATCACCACGAAGAGGGCGAGCCCGGCGGCCGTCCAGACCAGGACGGCCCGCCCGGAGCGACGGTGGACGATCAGCGCCGCGATGCCGACCACCGCCCCACCCATGAAGCAGACCATGAACCACGGATTCAGGATGGCGACGTTGATGTTGCGCATCGCCTCGACGAAGGTCTTGTCGCTGGACATGCCCAGTCCTGGCATGACCGCGTAGGAGAAGGCGGCGAACAGCCCGGCCATCAGGCCGGCGGCCAGGGCGGCCGCCAGCAGCATTGCGGATTTCATCATCAGCCCCAGATTCCCGCCGCCGCGCTCTCGCGGGCGAAGTCGGCGAAGTCGCGCGGCTCGCGGCCGAGCGCCCGCTGCACCCCGTCGCCGAGGTGTGCGTTGCGGCCGTCGAGCACGGTGGTGAACAGGTAGGTGAGGAAGTCGGTGTACTCGGCGGGGACATGCTCCACGTAGGCCTCGACCGGGATCTGCGTGTAGCCGATCTCCCGGCCGACGGCGGCGCCGATCTCGGCGGCGGCCTGCGCGAAGGTGAGCAGCCGCGGCCCGGTCATCTCGTAGATCTCCCCGGCGTGCCCGTCCTGGGTGAGCGCGGCCACGGCCACGTCGGCGATGTCGTCGGCGTCCACGAAGGGCTCGCCCACGTCCCCGGCGGGCAGCACGAGGTGCCCTTCCTGGATGGGCTCGAGCAGGTAGTTCTCGGTGAAGTTCTGGTTGAACCAGCTGCAGCGGACCACCGTCCACTCGGCGCCGGAACGGGCCAGGAGCTCCTCGGCGTGCTGCGCCTCCTCCTCACCCCGGCCCGACAGCAGCACCAGGCGCCGGGTCCCGGTCGAGACGGCCAGCTCGGAGAAGGCCGCGATCGCCTCGCCCGCACCAGGAACGGCCAGGTCGGGGTAGTAGGCGAGGTAGGCGGCGGAGGTTCCGGCCAGGGCGGGCGCCCAGGTCGAGCGGTCCTCCCAGTCGAAGGGGACGCCGCCCTTGCGGGTGCCGATCCGCACCGGCCTGTCCATCGCCGTCAGCTTCTCGACGACGCGCCGTCCGGTCTTTCCCGTACCCCCGGTGACCAGGGTCATCGTGTTCTTCGTCATGCCTTAACGATCGCGTTGTCCGGGATCGGCAACAATGAGAGCATCAGCAACGATCGTTAACGTGGAGGTTCACGAAGTGGAACGGCGAGACCTCGAGATCTTCCTCACGCTCGCCAAGGAGCTCCATTTCGGCCGCACCGCCGAGCGCCTGCACGTCTCGACGGCCCGGGTCAGCCAGACGATCAAGAAGCTGGAGCGCCGCATCAGCGTCCCGCTGTTCGAGCGCACCAGCCGCCAGGTCGCCCTCACCCCGGTCGGGCAGCGCCTCTTCGACGACGTGGGGCCGGCGTTCCAGCAGATCGAGGAGGGCATCGCCCGGGCCGTCGCCGCCGGCCGGGGCGTGGACGGCGTGCTGCGGGTGGGGTTCATCGGCACGGCGGTCGGCCAGTTCGTCATCGAGGTGGCCGACCTGTTCCACGGGCGCCATCCCGACTGCGAGGTCCAGATCGTCGAGTGCCGCTACTCCGAAGGCGTAACGCTCCTGCATTCCGACGAGATCGACGTGATGCTGGCCGGCGCGCCGTCGCTCAAGCCGGACGTCACCGAGAGCGCGATCCTGTTCCGGGAGCCGCCGGTGCTGGCGGTCTCGTCCCGGCATCCCTTCGCCCGCCGCGAGTCGGTGTCGATGGACGACCTGGCCAGGGACAAGGTGCTGCGCCCGCGCTCGTTCGCCGACGAGGAGGACGCGCTGGTCGTGCCCCGCACCACGCCCGGCGGCCGTCCCATCGAACGGGGCACCACGTTCGGCACGATCCAGGAGATGCTCGCCCTGATCGGGGCGGGCAAGGGCGTCTTCGTGGTGCCGGCGCACGCGCGCCGCTACGACGCGCGGCCGGACGTCACCTACGTCCCGATCCACGATGGGCAGCCGTTCGGCTGGCGCCTGACGTGGCTGACCTCAGGCGAAAGCGCCAGAATCCGCGCCTTCGTCCACACCGCCACCGACCACGTCCGCCTCCACCCCAATCCCCTCCTCGCCCCCTAGCTCTTTTGTCCAGTACGGCAAGCCGCCGCCCCCGGCCGCCCACCGCACTTCGGCCGAGGACCCGCGACCGGCGCTTCCGGCGAGTCGGGGCCGCTTCCCCCCGCTACGGCGCTTCGTTCTCCGGGCACCCCGGTCCCCGCTGCCCCACCACCACCCGCGCTCCCTTCCCCGGCACCACGGTCCCCCTGGGCCGCCGTGCAGGGCGCCGGACAGCCGCCGCGGTCCTCCTCGCCGACCCCGGCGCGGGAAGACCCTGCGGTTTTCCAGGCGCCGGGTCGGCGAGACGTGGGGCGGTGAAAGGCGGCGCCCTGTGCGGCGGGGCACCCGGGGCCGCGGCGCCCGTGTCACGGAGAGCCGTGGCGGCGGGCAAGAA
This sequence comes from Nonomuraea sp. NPDC050536, assembly GCF_044457685.1. Classification (NCBI taxonomy): domain Bacteria; kingdom Bacillati; phylum Actinomycetota; class Actinomycetes; order Streptosporangiales; family Streptosporangiaceae; genus Nonomuraea; species Nonomuraea sp. NPDC050536. The sequence continues at coordinate 208,373 of NZ_JBITHD010000015.1, read as the reverse complement.
TCCCCGACTCGCCGGAAGCGCCGGTCGCGGGCCCTCGGCCGAAGTACGAAGGGCGGCCGGGGGCGGTGGCTTGCCGTACCCGAGAGAGATTATGAAAGGCGGCGGGGCATGCCGTACCCGAGAGGGATTATGAAGGGCGGCGGGGGCCTGCTGTGCGTGAGAGGGATTTGGACCAGGCGATCGGGGTTGGTTTGGTCCTGTGGGGCGGGGTGGGGAGGGGGCAGGATGGCGGGCATGCTGTTCGGTCATGCTGATGAGATGTGGCGGGACTTTCCCGAGCTGGTCCCCGGTGTGCTGCATGTGGAGGGGATCACGAAGGACGCCGTTCCCGAGGTCGAGCCGTACCTGATGATCGCGCGGGAGAGGCTGGCGGAGGCGTCCGAGAGCGAGTTGCCCGAGATCCAGGCGTGGCGGCGGACGTTCTCGCGGATGGGGTTGAAGCCGACCCAGTACCGCTGTGCCTCCGAGGCGTTGCTGCGGCGGTTCCGCAAGGAGGGGACGCTGCCGCGCATCCATCCCCTGATCGACCTGTGCAACGCGATCTCGATGGCGTTCGCGATGCCCGTTGCCGCCCTGGACCTGTCCGAAATTTCGGGAAACCTGGAGGTCAGGTATGCGGTGGGCGACGAGTCGTATGAGACGTTCTCCGGGGAGATCGAGCACCCCGACCCCCGGGAGGTGATCTTCGCCGACGACGCCCGCCGGGCGCACGCGCGCCGCTGGACGAACAGGCAGAGCGGCTCGTCGGCCATCCGCGACACGTCGTCGTCGGTGCTGATCGTGGCCGAGGCGATGCACGACTCAGCGGAGAGCGACGTGCCCAAGCTGGTGGCCACGATCGCCGGCGAGCTGACCGCGCTCTGGCCGGTCACGGCGAGGACCGCGATCCTGACCCGCGCGGAGCCGGAGTTCTCGGTCACATAGTCGATCGGCGCTCCGTCATAGGGGTATGAGCGATTCCATCACCTTGATCAACGCGTTCAGCGTCCCTCCCGCGGAGTCCGACAGGTTCCTGCTGCGCTGGAAGGAGCACGCGAGCATCATGACCAGGCAGCCGGGCTTCATCAGGGCCTGGCTGCACCGCGCGATCTCCGACGACGCCGAGCTGCGCTTCGTCAATGTGGCCGAGTGGGCGAGCGCGGAGGCCTTCGAGGCGGCGCTGGGGAACCCGGTGTGGCAGGCCTCCGTCCAGGTCATGCTGGAGGACCCCGAGCTGCACATCACCCCACGTCCCTCCACCTACCACGTGGAAATCGAGCTGCACCCCGGCGACGACGCCTAGTAGCTTGGCCGGGTGTATCCCGCGATAGAACCCTATGACCACGGCCATCTCGACGTGGGAGACGGCAACCTCGTCTACTGGGAGGCGTGCGGCAACCCTGACGGCAAGCCCGCACTCGTAGTCCACGGCGGCCCGGGGTCGGGATGCGGCCCGGGCCAGCGCCGCGGCTTCGATCCCGAGCGCTACCGCATCATCCTGTTCGACCAGCGCAACTGCGGCCGCAGCCTGCCCCACGCCAGTGACCCGGCCGTCGACCTGTCGGCCAACACCACCCACCACCTGGTGGCCGACATGGAGCGGCTGCGCGAGCACCTGGGCGTGGACAGGTGGCTGCTCTACGGCGGTTCGTGGGGTTCGACGCTGATCCTGGCCTACGCCGAGGCGCATCCCGAGCGGGTGTCGGAGATCGTCATCACCGGTGTCACCATGACCCGCCGCTCGGAGATCGACTGGCTCTACGACGGCGTCGGCCGCTTCTTCCCGCAACAGCGGCAGCGCTTCCGCGAGGGCGTTCCCGAGTCCGAGCGTGACGACGTGCTGGCCGCCTACGCCCGGCTCATGGCCGACCCGGATCCGGCCGTCAGGGCCAAGGCCGCCCACGACTGGACGGCGTGGGAGGACACGGTCATCTCCCTGGAGGTGAACGGCAAGCCCGACGCCTACAGCGACCGCCCGGACGACGCGCTGGCGGCCTTCGTCCGCATCTGCGCCCACTACTTCTCCAACGCCGCCTGGCTCGAGGAGGGCGTCCTGCTGCGCGAGGCGCACAAGCTCGCCGGCATCCCCGGCCTCCTCCTGCACGGCCGCTTCGACCTCGGCTCGCCCCTGGAGTACGCCTGGGACCTGGCCCAGGCCTGGCCGGACGCCCGCCTGGTGATCGTGGAGGACTCCGGTCACACCGGCAGCGACACCTACCGCAAGGAGGTCGGCAAGGCGCTGGACGGCTACGCCGGCTGAGCGCGTCAACCTCGGATGGGGCTATCGCGCGTATAGGGAAACGCGCCTGTCGTCCGCTGCGGGTCCTGGATAGCGTCCGTTATGCCGGATAACTACCCGAGATCGAGTGGATGATGGACGAAGAGCTCATTCTGCTGAACCCCGGTCCTGCCTGTACATCGAAGCGGGTCAAGGATGCCCTGCTTCGTGGTGACCTGTGCCACCGCGAGCCGGAGTTCACGCAGTTGCTGTTCAGGATCCGTGAGGCGCTGCCCCGCTGCCTGAACCTCGGCGACACGCACGAGGCGCTGCTGGTTACGGGGTCCGGGACCTCGGCCATGGAGATGGCGGTCATCAGCTCCGTCCGCGAGGGACGCAGCGTGCTCGTCGTGAACAACGGCGTTTACGGCGAGCGGATGATCAGGATCGCCAAGGCGAACGGCATCCCGTTCCACGAGGTCAAGAGCGAGTGGACGGTCCCGGCCGACCCGGCGGAGATCGAGCGGGCGCTGGCCGCGCACGACGACGTCGACGCGGTCGTGGCCGTCCACCACGAGACCACGACCGGGCTGATCAACCCGATCAAGGAAATCGGCGAAGCAGCGGCGAGGAACGGCGCGCTGTTCGTCGTCGACGCCATCTCCGGGACGGCGATCGAGGATCAGGACCTGGCCGAGGTCAAGGCCGACATCGTGTGCGGCACCGCGAACAAGGGTCTGCACGGCCTGCCCGGCATGTCGTTCATCCTGTGCAGCGAGCGCGCCGTCGAGCGCCTGCAGCAGGTGCCCGAGCGCAGCCTCTACCTCAACGCCGCCAGCTACCTGAAGGGTCAGCGCAAGGGCGACGTGCCCTTCACGCCGGCCGTACAGGTCTGCTACTCCCTCGACGAGGCGATCAAGGAGTACGAGGAGGCGGGCGGCTTCGCGGCGCGCACCAAGCTCTACCGCGAGCGGGCGGCGCTGGTGCGCGGCCAGTTCGAGCGGCTGGGGCTGCGGATCCTGGTCGACGAGCAGTACCGCGCCAACACCGTCACGATGCTGCACCTGCCGGATGGTGTGACGTACCCGGCGCTTCACGATGAGTTGAAGAAGCGTGGATATGTTATCTACGCCGGTCAGGGGCAGCTTTCAGCGGATTTCTTCCGCATTTGCACGATGGGAGAGATCCCCTGGCACCGGCTCGAGCAGCTGGAAGACGCGCTGCGCGAATCGATCGAGGCGGCTAGGGGTTAGATAGATGCAGCTCAACCTGCACCGGCTCTGGATCTTCATGACGGTCGTGGAGTGCGGCGGCTTCTCGGCCGCCGCGCAGAAGCTCTACCTGAGCCAGCCGTCCGTGTCACACCAGGTCAGGCAGCTTGAGCAGTCACTGCGCAGCACGCTGATCGACCGCAGCGGCGCCAGGATCCGGCTCACGCCCGAGGGCGAGGTCATGCTGGAGTACGCCAAGCGCGTCTTCCTGCTGGCCGACGAGGCCGTGGCCGCGATCAGGCAGGTCTCGGGCCTGCAGACGGGCAAGCTGGTCGCCGGGGGCACCACCACGGTCGGCACGTACCTGCTGCCGCCGCTGCTCGCGGCCTTCCGCGACCGGCACCCCGGCATCGAGATCGGCATCCAGGTCGCCAACGCCCAGCAGGTCGAGCGCGGGCTGGTCGACGGCGAGATCGGCGTGGCCGTGCTCGCCGGCCAGCCCGGCGCCGCCCAGCTGGTCAGCGAGCCGATCCTGGAGGATCGCCTCGTCGTCATCACCCAGCCGGGCCACCGGCTGTCGAGCAAGGGTACGGCGGAGCCGCACGAGCTGGCCGGGGAGCCGTTCCTCATCCGGGAGCCGGGCTCGTCCACCCGTGAGCTGCAGGAGCAGGCCCTGGAGACCTGGGGCCTGGAACAGCGCACGGAGATCTGGGGCCCCGAGACGATCAAGCAGGCGGTGGCCGCCGGGCTGGGCATCTCGCTGGTCTCCGAGCACTGCGTCGAGCAGGAGCTCGCCGACGGCCGCCTGTGCGCCGTCGAGGTCAACCCGGCGCCCAAGCCCCGCCCCATCGTCCTGGCCCACCGCAGGGACCGCCTCCTCGGTCCCGCAGAACAAGCCTTCATCGCCATGTTGCGGAACGTGCGCAGCTGGCCGGGTATCAATCGGCTTAGGAGCATCTCTTGATCAAGGCGCTGCCCTCCCGCGCCCAGGTTGTGATCATCGGTGGTGGCATCGTCGGCTGCAGCGTGGCCTACCACCTGGCCGAGCTGGGCTGGACCGACGTCGTCGTGCTCGAGCAGGGGCAGCTCTCCTGCGGCACCACCTGGCACGCGGCCGGCCTGGTCGGCCAGCTCCGCAGCACGGAGAGCATGACGAAGCTCATCCAGTACAGCACCGACCTGTACGGCAGGCTGGAGGCGGAGACCGGCTTCGGCACCGGATGGAAGCGGTGCGGAAGCGTGAGCGTGGCACGCACGCCGGAGCGGATGACCCAGCTCAGGCGGACCGCCGCCCAGGCACGCAACTACGGCATCACCGCCGAGATCATCACCCCGGCCGAGGCGGGCGAGCTGTGGCCCGTGATGCGGACCGACGACCTGGTGGGCGGGGTGTGGCTGCCGGGCGACGGCAAGGCCAACCCATCCGACCTGACCCAGGCGCTGGCGCGCGGGGCGCAGCGGCGCGGGGTGCAGGTGCTGGAGCGGATCCGCGTGACCGGCGTCTCCGTCGTCGACGGGCGGGTGCGGAAGATCGCGACGACCGAGGGCGACATCGAGACCGAGATCCTGGTGAACTGCGCCGGGCAGTGGGCCAAGCAGCTCGGCCGGATGGCCGGGGTGACCGTACCGCTGCACTCGGCCGAGCATTTCTACGTCGTGACCGAGCAGATCGAGGGCGTCAGGCCGGACCTGCCGGTCATGCGCGACCCGGATGGCTACGCCTACTTCAAGGAGGAGGTCGGCGGTCTGGTGGTGGGCGGGTTCGAGCCCGACGCGAAGCCCTGGGGGATGGACGGCATCCCGCACCCGTTCGAGTTCCAGCTCCTGGAGGAGGACTGGGACCAGTTCTCGATCATCATGGAGAACGCCGTCCAGCGCGTGCCCGCCCTGGAGACCACCGGCGTGCGGATGTTCTACAACGGGCCCGAGTCGTTCACCCCGGACAACATGTTCCTGCTCGGCGAGGCTCCGGAAGTCGCCGGATACTTCGTGGCGGCGGGCTTCAACTCCGCGGGGATCGCCTCGGCGGGCGGAGCGGGCAAGGCCCTCGCGGAGTGGATCGTGAACGGCTCGCCCACCACCGACCTGTGGCCGGCCGACCTGCGCCGTTTCGCCCGCTGGGCGGACAACGACACCTGGCTCAGGGACCGGGTCACCGAGACCCTGGGCCTGCACTACGCGATGTCGTGGCCCAACAAGGAGCTCGAGACGGCCCGGCCGCTGCGCCGCTCGCCCGTCCACCACCTGCTCGAGGCGGGCGGGGCCTGCTTCGGGTCGAAGATGGGCTGGGAGCGGGTCAACTACTTCGGCGTCCCGCAGCCGTACACCTTCGCCAGGCCGGGCTGGCAGGAGCAGGTCAACGCGGAGGTGAACGCCTGCCGTACCGGGGCCGCGCTCTTCGACCAGACCTCGTTCTCGAAGTTCACGCTCAAGGGGCCCGAGTCCGTCGACGTGCTGCAGTGGCTGTGCACCGCGGACGTGGACGTCGAGGTGGGCCGGGTCGTCTACACCGGGCTGCTCAACGAGCGGGGCGGCTACGAGTCCGACCTGACCGTGACGCGGGTGGCGCACGACGAGTACCTGATCGTGACCGGGTCGGCGCAGACCACGCGGGACTTCGACCACATCTCCAAGGGGATCGGGGATCGGCGGGCGGCCCTGGTGGACGTGACCGGCGCATACGCCGTCTTCGGCATCATGGGCCCCGAGTCACGAAATATCCTGAAGAAGGTGTCGAAGGCGGACTTTGATGATTTCCCCTTCGGCACGTCCAGGCTGATCGACCTCGGATACGCCACGGTGCGCGCCACAAGGGTGACCTACGTCGGAGAGCTGGGCTGGGAGCTCTACGTCCCCGCCGAGTTCGCCGTCACCGTGTACGAGACCCTGCGTGGCACAGGCGTCGCCGAGGCCGGCTACTACGCCATCGAGGCCATGCGGATCGAGAAGGGCTACCGCGCCTGGAGCAGGGAGCTGGGACCCGAGGTGACCCCGGCCGAGGCGGGACTCCGCTTCACCTGCAGGAAGTCCGGCGGCTTCCGCGGCGCGGACAAGGCGCTCGAGCCTCCGTCCCGCCGGGTCGTGTCGATCGTGCTGGACGACCCGGACGCGCACCTGTGGGGCGGCGAGTCGCTGCTGGCCGACGGTGCTCCCGTCGGCTACGTCACCTCGGCCGCCTACAGCCCCACGCTGGGCCGCGCCGTGGCGCTCGGATTCGTGTCCGACGTGTCGCTCGGCAAGTGCGACGTGGATGTCGCCGGCGAACTGTACTCTGCCCAGATCAGCCTCAAGGCGCCCTACGATCCCACCTCGGCGAGAGTGAAGGCATGACTGTGTTTCCCGGCTCCGAGTACGTCCTGACACTTGCGTGCCCCGACCGCCCAGGCGTCGTGGCCGCCGTCTCCGGCCTGCTCGCCGGCCGGGGCTGCAACATCATCGAGAGCCAGCAGTTCGGCGACCAGGTCGGGCAGCGCTTCTTCATGCGCGTGCAGTTCTCGGCGTCGGAGGATCTCACCTCCGACTTCGCCGCGCTCGCCCCTGACTTCGGCATGGAGTTCAAGCTGCGCGACACGGCGGTCAAGCCGCGCGTGCTCGTCATGGTCAGCAAGTTCGACCACTGCCTGAACGACCTGCTCTACCGGGTCCGCTCGGGCGGGCTCGACATCGAGGTGGTCGCGGTCGCCTCCAACCACCCCGACCTGCGGCCGCTCACCCAGTCCTACGGCATCGACTACCACCACCTGCCGGTCACGCCGGACAACAAGCAGAAGCAGGAGGCCGAGGTGCTCGCGCTGGTCGAGCACTACCAGGTCGACCTGGTGGTGCTGGCCCGCTACATGCAGGTCCTGTCGCAGGAGCTGTGCGAGAAGCTGGCCGGCCGGGCGATCAACATCCACCACTCCTTCCTGCCGTCGTTCAAGGGCGCCAAGCCCTACCACCAGGCCCACGCCCGTGGCGTCAAGCTGATCGGCGCCACCGCCCACTACGTCACCTCCGACCTGGACGAGGGCCCGATCATCGAGCAGGAGGTGGTTCGCGTGAACCACAGCCACTCGCCCGGGGACCTGGTCGCCATGGGCCGTGACGTCGAGTGCATCACGCTGGCCCGGGCGGTCAGGTGGCACGCCGAGCAGCGCGTTCTCCTCGACGGCCACAAGACCGTCGTCTTCCCCCGCTAAGTCACAGCAGCGCGCCATCCCGCCCGTATCCCTGTTCGACACCATCCCGTAGTTGACCACGGCTATCTGCACGTCTTATGTTCCGGTCAGCCCTTACGCAACTAGTTGCGTGGTACGCAACGACCGGAAGGAGCCGGCCCCATGCCCGAGGTCAACCGGCGTCGTTTCTTACAGGTGGCGGGCGGATCCGCCGCACTGTCCCTTCTCCCCGAGAGCATCGCCCGCGCCGAGTCGATCGCGCCGGCCGTCGTCACAGGAACCGTGCAGGACGTCCAGCACATCGTCGTCCTCATGCAGGAGAACCGCTCCTTCGACCACTATTTCGGCACCATGAAGGGCGTCAGGGGCTTCGGTGACCCACGCCCGTTCACGCAGCCCAGCGGACAGCCGGTCTTCAACCAGTCCGGCGTGCTGCCCTTCCACCCGACCGCGTCCAACCTCGGTCTGCAGTTCCTGCAGGACCTCGACCACGACTGGAACGGCACGCACTCGGCCTGGAACTCCGGCAAGTACGACAACTGGATCCCCGCCAAGACGGCCACCACGATGGCCTACCTCAACCGGGGCGACATCCCGTTCCACTACGCGCTGGCCGACGCGTTCACCGTCTGCGACGGCTACCACTGCTCGTTCATGGGCGCGACGGACCCGAACCGGTACTACATGTGGACCGGGCACACCGGCAACGACGGCACCGGGGGCGGCCCCGTACTTGGCAACCAGGAAGCGGGGTACGGCTGGACCACCTACCCCGAGCGGTTACAGGCCGCCGGCATCTCGTGGAAGATCTACCAGGACACGGGAGACGGCCTTGACGCGGCCGGAACCTGGGGCTGGACCGGCGACCCGTACATCGGGAACTACGGGGACAACTCGCTGCTGTACTTCAACAACTACCGGAACGCCTTACCTGGCGACCCGCTCTACGACCGGGCGCGGACGGGGACAGCCGTCAAGAACGGCGGGACCTTCTTCGACGTGCTCAAGGCCGAGGTCATGAACGGGCAGCTGCCGCAGATCTCCTGGGTCGCCGCACCCGAGGCCTACACCGAGCACCCGAACTGGCCGGCCAACTACGGAGCCTGGTACATCGCGCAGGTCCTGGACGCGCTCACCGCCAACCCCTCCGTGTGGGCCTCGACCGTGCTGCTGATCACGTACGACGAGAACGACGGGTTCTTCGACCATGTGCCGCCGGCGTTTCCTGGAACGTCGACGGCGCCCACGACACTCGACCTCTACACGAAGTCCGGCAGCTACGTGAAGGGGCCGTACGGCCTCGGACCCCGGGTTCCCCTGCTGGTCGTGTCCCCGTGGAGCCGGGGCGGCTGGGTGTGCTCGCAGACCTTCGACCACACCTCGATCCTGCGGTTCATGGAGAAGCGGTTCGGGGTCACCGAGACGAACATCTCGCCCTGGCGCCGCACGGTCTGCGGCGACCTGACCTCGGCGTTCGACTTCGCGCAGCAGGACGTGTCGGTTCCCGCCCTGCCGAGCACGTCGGGGTACGCACCACCGGACCACAACCGGCACCCTGACTACGTGCCCACCGCGCCGTCGCCGGGATCGATGCCGCGCCAGGAACCGGGTCAGCGGCCCGCCCGCGCCCTGCCGTACGACCTGCGGGTCTCCGGCCGCACCGACGCCTCGGCCGGCACCTACGGGCTGATCTTCACCAGCGCGGGCGCGTCGGGCGCGACGTTCCTCGTCTCGTCGGCCGTCGGCACCTTCGGACCGTGGAGCTACACCTGCGAACCAGGTAAATCCCTCTCGGCACCCTGGTCCACGGCGAAGAAGACCCGCCTGTACGACCTGACGGTCTCCGGCCCCGCCGGGTACCTGCGCCGCTTCAAGGGAACGGTGCCCTCGGCACGCGGCGCACAGCCCGCGAACCCCGAGGTCACCGCGGCCTACTCGGGCGGCGACGTCGTCCTCACCATCACCAACGGCGGCGGCGCGGCCTGCACCGTCACCATCGTCAACGCCTACGGCGGCGCCACCGCGTCCCACACCGTGGGCCCTGGCGCCACCGTCACCCACACGGCCACGCTGGCCGCCAGCGCCAGCTGGTACGACCTGACGGTCACCTCCAGCACCGACGCCGGCTGGCTCCGCCGCCTCGCAGGCCATGTGGAGACCGGCGGGCCGAGCCTCTCCGACCCCGCCATCCTCACCACCTGACGCCGTGAGACCCGCCGCCCCGCTCGCTGGAGGGGCGTCGGGTCAATCGGCTTCTGGCGCGAACGCCAAGGTCCGGGGCCGGAAGGACCGATCCGGGTAGGCCCGTCTATAGCAGTCATCAGGGAATGGGACTTGTCCCGCACAACCGGGGCGGGCTGGGATGGAGCGCATGCCGTTGAACGCCGTGGTTGTGATCGTGGTCGCCGCGCTCTTCGCGGTCGTCTCCGGCATGAACGACGGCGGCTCCCTCCTCGCGACGGGACTGAAGCTGCCCAACGTCCGCCCCGCCGTCGGCCTGCTGATCCTCGTCGTGCTGGTGGCCGTCGTGCCGCTGGCCACCAACCAGGTGGCGCTGACGTTCGTGACCCGGCTGGCGACCTTCTCCGGCCCCGGCGGCCGCAGCGCGATGACGATCGCGGTGATCTGCGCCCTGGCCGTGGTCACCGTGCTCAACGCCCGCGGCCGCCCGACCAGCCTCACGCTGGCCGTCGTCGGCGGCGTCACCGGCGCCGGCATCGGCTGGGGCCTGCCGGTGTCGTACGGGTGGGTGTCGCTCGTCCTCGCGATCGGGCTCATCGCCCCTTTCGTCGGCGGGCTCGCCGCCTGGGCGGCGAACCGGATGCTCCTGCTGGTGACCGACGGGCCGGGCCTGTCGCGCTGGCACTGGGGCGGGTTCCTGCTGCAGTGCGTGGCCTACGCGGCCAACGACGCACAGAAGATGCTCGCCGTCTTCATGATCGCGCTGGGCTTCACCGGGGCGCCGATCGGCGTGACGTCGATGGTGGCGGTCCTGTTCGGCCTCGGCGCCCTGTACGGGCTGCCCAGGGCGGGACGCACGCTCAGCCGGGAGATCATCGTCTCGCGCCCTCTTCACGGGGTGGCGGCCGAGCTCGGCTCGGGCCTCGCGGTCATCGCCTCGGCCCTGGTCGGGATGCCGGTCAGCATGACCCAGGCCATCGCGGGCGGCCTCGTCGGCGCGGGCGTCTCCCAGGGCGGCGGGCGCGTCCGCTGGTACGCCGCCGTCAAGATCGTCGTCGCCTGGCTCCTGACTCTCCCCGCCAGCGCCCTGAGCGCCGCCGTCATAGCCCGCCTCGTCCAAGGAGCCTCCCCGTAACCCCGTGGCGGCGTGCCGTACGACATGAGGCTCTCATCAGAGAGCCGGAAGCAATGGGAAGGAATCGGGTGAGCAGTGTGATCGCATGGGGGGAGGACCGATGAAGCGGCTGCGGCGGGTGCGGGACCTGCTGTCCGGGCGGATGGACAGGGCGCTGACCGAGGCGTTGCTGGGACAGTTGGAGGCGACCAAGGAGGGCGCCTGGCTGGCGATGGCGATGATCGCGGGCGAGGTGGGCAGGACGGGGGCGCACGAGCAGATGCGCGCCATCGAGCACCTCGGTGACGAGGAGCGCCGCCGGCTGGTCGACGAGCTGAAGAGCGCCCTGGTCACGCCGATCGACCGGGAGGACCTCTTCCGGCTGTCGCGGTCGATCGACGACGTGCTCGACTCGCTGCGCGACTTCGTCCGGGAGTCGCACCTGTACAGGGTGCCGGACCAGATCCGCTTCTCGCCGCTGCTCGACCAGGTCATCGTCGGCATCGACGCCCTCGAGAACGCCGTCAAGGACCTCGCCTCCCGCCCCTCGGCCGTCGTCCAGGACGCCCTCGAGGCCAAGAAGGTCGGCGGCGCGATCCGCCGCATGTACCAGTACGAGATCTCCCGCATCTTCTCCGGCGAGATCACGCCCGAGTCGATGAAGGAACGCGAGCTGGTGCGCCGCCTCGAGATCGTCGGCATGGCCATCGGCGACGCCGCCGACGCCATCGCCGACGGCGCCATGAAGCGCTGACCGCATCCCCCGCCGCCCTCCATACGTTCGCCCGCTCGGCGTTGCATTACCTCGCACGCCGCTTCTTCTAGTACGCCACTTCTTCTTGTACGGCGAGCCGCCCCGCCGCCACCCGCCGCACGGGGTCGGGCTCTGTCCAGGGGGACGCCACGGCTAGCAGGACGTGGCCGGCCGCCGTTACGGCGCTTCGTAAGCGTGGCACCAGGGTCCCCGGTCCCCGCCGCACAAGGCGCCGCCCTTCGCCGTACCCCTCCTCGCCGACCCAGCGCCGGGAAAGACCTCCGTGGGTGCCGAGAACACCTCCCGGCGGCTCCGTGGCCCAGGCGCAAAGCCACGGCCCCCCACAACCGGGAACCGCCCTCCCCATGGGACCGGCCTGGGTTGGGCGGAGCGGTTAGAGGTCGAGGGCGGGGGCGAGGGTTTGGAGTTGGGTGAGGGCGTCTGTGAGGTCGGGGGCGTGGGGTGACAGGGGTTGGAGGGCGACGTGGTCGGCGCCCGCGTCGAGGTGGGCGCGGACGCGCTTGACGACGGTCTCCGGGTCGCCCCAGGCGACGATGGCGTCCGCGAGGCGGTCGCTGCCCCCGTCGGCCAGGTCGGAGTCGGTGTAGCCGAGCGCCAGCAGGTTGTTCACGTAGTTGGGCAGTGTCAGGTAGTACGCCATGTGGGTGCGGGCGATCTGCCGGGCCCTGGCGGGGTCGGTCTCCAGGAGTACGGCCTGCTCGGGCACCAGGAGGCGGTCGTGGCCCAGGACGTCGCGGGCCAACGCGGTGTGCTCCGGCGGGACGAAGTACGTGTGGGCCCCGGCGGCGCGGTCGCGGGAGAGCTCCAGCATCTTGGGACGCAGCGCGGCGAGCAGGCGGGGCGCGTCGCCCTCGGGCAGACCGGGCTGCGCCTGGTCCATGCCGTCGAGATACTCGCGCATCGCGGTCAGCGGCTTGCCGTAGGCGTGGCCGCGGCTGCCGACCAGGGTGCTGTGGCTCACGCCGATGCCCAGCAGGAACCGCCCGGGGAACGCCTCCCCGACCGTGGCCCTGCTCGCGGCCATCGCCGTGGCGTCGCGCCCCCACAGGTTGGCGATGCCGGTGCCCACGGCGATACGGCTGGTGGCCGACAGCAGCAGACTCGCCACCACCAACGGGTCCTTGGACCCTGGCCCCTCGTTCACCCACACCGAGCCGTAGCCGAGCTCCTCGATCTCGACGGCCGCCCGGCGCGCCACGGCGGCGGGGGCCTTGCCGATCGCCGGATGCCACACGCCTACCTGTCCGGTGTCCATGGGCGCTCCTTCCGAGTAAGCTGTTCGATCGAGATGGAACACTACAGCAATGTTCGATCGTCGTCGAACAGGACGCGCTCGCTGACCCACGCCTCACCCGCCGAGGTGTCGCTCCAGGCCGCCCTCGACGCGCTCGGCGACCCAGTGCGCCGCCGCATCGTCAGGGAGCTGGCCGAGGTGCCCGACTGGACGCGCCCGTGCGGCACGTTCACCCACCTGACGGCCAAGTCGACGCTCAGCCACCACTTCGGCGTCCTGCGCAACGTCGGCCTGCTGGAGCAGCGCGACGAGGGCCCGCGCCGCCTCAACCGCCTGCGCAGGCAGGAGTTCACCGACCGCTTCCCCGGCCTGCTCGAGCTCGTCCTCACCGAACAGGATTAGAGGTACGGCATGCCCTCCACCCCCCCGAACCGACCCGCCAACCCAGCGAACCGCAGGGCGCCAAGGCACCGCGGGACCCGGGAAACGCGCGGCGCACAGCGCAGCACGGCAAGCGGCTGAGACGCCGAGGCGAGACCCACGAGAGTGGAAAACCAAAGCGCCGGGGCGGGACCCGGGAAACGCGGGGCCGAGGCTCGGTGGTGGGATTGGTCGGAGCTCATTCGGCTCGGACAACCGGGGCACGCCGTACAGAGAAGGAGATGGGCGCATGAGCAGTGACAGGCCCGCGGCACGGGTGGTGTGCGTGGATCCCGATGGCAAGGTGCTGCTGCTGCGCTGGCACGACCGCGTGAGCGGCGAGACGTTCTGGGAGCCGCCAGGAGGCGGGATCCAGGCCGGAGAGACCCCTCTGGAGGCGGCGAGGAGGGAACTGACCGAGGAGACGGGATTGCCGGGTTCCGCCGTGCAGGACCGCCACGTCGCGGTCCCCCGCGATTTCGTCTGGCTCGGCGTCCACTACGTCAAGACCGAGCAGTTCTACCTGGCCGAATTCGACGAGTGCGAGCTTCAAGTCGACCTCGGGTCTGGCGCCCCCGAGGAAGTGGACTCGTATCGCGGCGCAGGCTGGTTCTACGAGTTGCCAGCGAGGGTTCAGCCGCCGGAGCTGGCCGAGGTGATCAAGGAGCTCACGTAGGACGCGGTCTCCTCGGCGGTGGTGAAGCGGACGGGCTGGCAGCCCGGCAGCTCGACCACGTAGTCGCCGGTGTAACTCACCGTTACATGCCGTGCCGCCAGCACGGGGTCGTCGCTGACCGGCGGCTGGTAGGTGTTCTGCGAGAGGGTGAGCCTGACCCGGCTGACCAGGATGGCGCGGATACCTGCGGCGGCAAGCCGTTCCTGAACCCAGCACAGTTGCTGCACTCGCGCGGCGTGCAGGGCGGACATGGGCACCACTTGTCCTTACTTTTTACTGGATTTCTGCACTCCGATATCAGAGTGCACCGGCGCGACTACTCTATGTACGTCAACCGGTGGCACACACCGACTGTGCGCGTAGCGGGTGTCGTTTGTAGAACCCGTGTAGAACGTTTCTCCCCCCGGAGGGATCATGCCTTCCGCTCGCGAGCTCGAACCCGGTTCCAGCCCCCTCGCCTTCTTCGGCTCTGAGCTGCGAGAACACCGGATTCGGGCGGGTTTGTCGCAGGAGCAGCTGGCCGAACGGCTGAGCTACTCACTGTCCCTCGTGTGCGCCGTCGAGCTCGCCAACCGCACCCCCTCGCGCGACTTCGCCGAGCGGGCCGATCAGGTGCTCGACACACAGGGTGCGCTGACCCGGCTGTGGCCGCTGGTACGGCAGGCCGCCTACCCGGCCTGGTTCCGCCCGTGGCTGGAGATCGAGCAGACGGCGCGCACGCTGCAGACGTGGCAGCCGCTGCTGGTGCCGGGCCTGTTGCAGACCGAGGGCTACGCGCGCGAGGTGCTGCGCAGGGAGCCGGCGGCGACCGCCGAGCAGGTGGACGAGGCGGTGGCCGCCCGCATGACCAGGCAGGCGATCCTGCACCGGTCCGATCCGCCGATGTACTGGGTGGTGCTGGACGAGTGGATGCTGCACCGCCCGGTGGGATCCGCCGACACGATGCGCGGCCAGATCCGGGCCCTGCGCGAGAGCGCCGATGCGCCCAACATCACGATCCAGGTGGTCCCCAGGAACAGTCCGGCCATCGCCGGGCTCACCGGGGCGTTCGTGATCGCCAGAATTCCCGGAGAGCCCGATCTCGTTTACCTGGAAACGGCCCGGGAGGGGTACGTATCCGATCGACCCGCCGACCTCGAGTCGATCGTTCAGAGGTACGACGTGATCCGGTCTCTCGCGCTACCTGTCAACGCGAGCCTAGATTTGCTGTCAACAGTTGAGGAGAGCGTATGAACGACCTTGAGTGGCGCAAGGCCCGTCGCAGCGGTAGCAACGGCGGCGACTGCGTCGAAGTGGCCGTCCTCGACGCATCCGGGGATGCCGCCGTTCACAAATCCGGCCACGACAGGCTGTACGTCCTGCGCGACTCGAAGAACCCGGAAGGGCCCCGGCTGTTCTTCACCCCCGCCGAGTGGGAGGCTTTCCGCCTCGGCATGAAGGACGGCGAGTTCGACGACCTGACCTGACGTGAGGCAGGTCGCCGTGGCCTGAGGGGGATACGTCGTCCCTCGTCCGCTAGATCGTTCCAGCGCGGTGCCGGTCCCCCGGCACCGCGCTTCTCACTTCGCGAGCCAGGTGGCGACGGCGGTCACGAAGCGGTCGGCGTCGTCGTGCCACGGGTAGTGCCCTGCCCCCGGCTGGACGACGACCTCGGCGTCGCGGAAGAACCCGGCGTACTCCACCGCCACGCTCGGCAGGGTGTTGACGTCCACCTCGCCCGACACCAGCAGCACCGGCGCGTCGAGCTTGGCGAGGGCGGCACGGATGGACCCGGGGTCGAAGGCGCCGTCGGCGACGAAGATCGCCGCAGCCTGGTGATTGCGCATCCCGGCGTCGGCCGCCTGGTGCGCCTGCGCCGCCTCGTCCCACCGGCCGTGGAAGAACGGCCCGATCGCGTCCCAGTCGGTGCCGTTGCCCGCCACGATCGCCTCGAGGGCGGCCATCGCCTCCGGGTACCACGGCTCGCCCGCGCGCATCCGGGCGATCTCGAGCCTGGCCTCCCCGCCGACGTCGATCCCGACGGCGCCCGCGCCCGGGGTGACCAGGACGAGCCTGGCGACGTGCTCGGGGTGGCCGGTGGCGTACATGACCGCGATGTTGGCCCCGGCCGAGTGGCCGAGCAGGTCCATCCGGTCGAGCCCGAGGTGGACGCGCAGGGCCTCGACGTCGTCCACGAGCCTGTCGCAGCGGTAGGTGGCGGGATCCTCCGGCTCGGCCGACCGCCCGGTGCCGCGCAGATCGAGCACGATCAGCCGCCGGTGCGCCGACAGGCCGCCGAGCTCGCCGAGGTAGGCCGAGTCGCGCATGGGGCCGCCGGGCAGGCAGATCAGCGGCTCGCCCTGGCCGTACTCGCGGTAGGCCAGCTCGGTGCCGTCATAGGAGGGGAAGCAGGGCAATCAAAGCTCCATGATCAGGCGGGGGGATGAGATGCCGATCGTACCGGAGTACCCCTCGGCGGCGGCGGTGACGAACCGCTCGGCCGCCAGCCCCGGCCAGGGGTGCGTGAGGATCAGGCGCCCCACTCCGGCTCGCGCCGCGTTCTCCCCTGCCTGCCTCGCGGTCGACAGGTACGGCGCGTCCTCCTCGGGGACCTCGTCCGGGTACGTCGCCTCGGCCAGGAAGACGTCCGCGTCGCGTGCCAGGTCCACCAGGTCGGGCGTGGGCCCGGTGTCGCCGGTGTAGGCCAGGACGGTCCCGCCGGCGCTGAGCCGTACACCGTGGTTGGGCACGTGGTGCGGCAGCAGCCAGGTCTCCAGCCGGAACGGCCCGAGCTCCCCGGAAAAGGTCAGGCCGTCGGCCAGCATCCCCGGCCTGTCCAGCGTCAGCACCGCGTCGAGCGCACCCTCGGGAGCGTGTACGGCCAGCGGCGCGGGACCCCGCTCCCCCAGCACCCGGGCGCGCAGCAGCGGGTTGAGGTCGGCGCAATGGTCGGGATGGCCATGGGTGACCACCACGGCGTCGACGTCCTCCGGAGCCACGAACTCCTGCAGCACCTGCATCGTGCCGTAGCCGGGATCGATCAGGATCCGGTAGCCGTCGTGCTCCACCAGGTAGCCGCTGCAGGCCTGGGTGGCGGTGGGCCAGGCGCCCGATCCGCCGAGAATCGTGAGCTTCATACCTTCAGTCCGTCCATAACGATCCGCAGGGACATGGCCGCGTGCTCACCCGTCCTGGCGACGGCCGCGGTGAGCGCGAGCAACTCGGGCATCGACACGTCGCGCCTGACCACGCCTGCCCCCTGAGCACGGGTCAGCAGCGTATCCAGCGCCTGGGGCAGCTCGCGGCGGCCCTCGGCGAGCGTGTCCTCGGCGGCGGCCACCGCGTCGGCGTAAGCCGCCTTGGTGGCCGCCACCTCGACCATCCCGCGCAGGAAGTCGAACAGCGCCTGCCCCGGGTCGGGGGCGTCGCACAGCCGCCGCGCCTGGTCGACGAAGCCCTGCACGATGCCCGCGAACACCGCCTCGACCAGGGACTCCTTGGTCGGGAAGTGGCGGAAGACGGTGCCGATGCCGACGCCCGCCGTGCGGGCCACCTCCTCGGTGGAGGCGGTGATGCCGTGCTCGGCGAACACGGCCTCGGCCGCGTCGAGGATCTTGGCCCGGTTGCGGGCGGCGTCCGCGCGGATCATCGATTGACAAACGGAGTCATCGCTCCGTATCGTTCTTCCGGAGTCACGACTCCGATTCTAGGGAGGCAGGCCATGTCCGAGCAACGCGAGGTGCTCCAGCGCTACCTGCGCGCCGGCGTCGACGGTGATCGCGCGACCCGATCGGCCCTGTTCAGCGATGACGCCGTGGTCGAGTTCCCGTTCGCGCCGCAGGGATCGCAGCGGCGCTTCGCGGGGCGGCAGGAGATCGACGCGATGTTCAGCCTGATCGGCGACACCGCGCGGGCGGGCGACATCCGCATCGACGAGGCGGCCAGCTCGCTGACCGTGCACGAGACGGCCGATCCCGAGGTGCTGATCGCCGAGTCGGAGGTGCACGTCGACACCCCTTCCGGGCGGGTGGAGTTGCCCTACATCCAGGTGTTCAGGATCCGCGAGGGGAAGATCGTGCTGTTCCGCGACTACTTCGGGCCGCGCACCGGAGAGTTGACCAGGACTCTCTTCTCCTAGTAGGGAAGATCGGGTGCTGATGCTCACGCAGTCCGAGGTGGAGGCACTGCTCGCCCCGGGCGACTACATCGACCTCATCGAGCGCGCCTTCGCCCGCACCGACACCCTGCCCCGCCGGCTGGCCCACCTCGACAGCCCGCCCGGCGAGTTCCACCTCAAGGCCAGCGGCTTCGACGGCGTGGTCGGCGTGAAGATCGGCGCCTGCTTCTACGACCGGCCCGCCACGCTGGGGCTGCCGAGCATCGTCGGGGTCATCGCCCTGTTCGACGGCACGAACGGCCAGCCGCTGCTCTTGCTGGAGTCCGCCACGGTCACCCGCCTGCGCACCGCCGCGGCCACCGCCGTCGCGGCCCGCCACCTGGCCCGCACCGACGCCACCACGCTCGCCATCCTCGGCACCGGCGCCCAGGCCGCGGCCCACCTGGCCGCCATCCGCGCGGTCCGCCCGATCACCCGCGTCCTCATCTGGAGCCGCGATCCCGCCAACGCCGAGTCCTTCGCCGCCACTCACACGGCCGTGGGGCATGACGGCGGCGCGGCGTCTCGGGGGCTTGAGGTCGTGGCGGTGCCGCGTCCGGGAGAGGCGGGCAGGCAGGCGGACATCGTGGTGACCCTGACCCCTTCGACGGTGCCCTACCTGGGCCTCGACGACCTGCGCCCGGGCACGCTGGTGGCGGCGGTCGGGTCCGACGCCCCCGACAAGCGCGAACTGCACGACGACCTCCTGGCCGCGGCCACCCTGGTCACGGACGTGACCCACCAGTGCGCGGCGGTCGGCGAGCTCCACCACCGCCCCCACACCCCTGTCCACGCCGAACTGGGCGAGATCATCCGCGGCACCAGGCCAGGCAGGCAGACGCCGACCGAGATCATCGTCTTCGACTCCACCGGCACAGCCATCCAGGACGTGGCCGCCGCCCAAGCCCTCTACGCCGCCGCCCATCGCCACAAGACCGGCACCCCACTCCCCCTCTGGGACTGACCCAGTCCGGTCAGGGGTGCGGGGTGTGGCCGAGCTCGGCGAGAGTGGTGGTGAGCAGGGAGCGCAGGAGGCGGCCGCCGACCTTTTCGTGTTCGGCTTCGACCGGGAAGCCTTCCGCCACGCGGGCATGATAGATCTCGCGTTCACGCTCATCCGTGTACGGCTGGGCCGTCATGGCGACCGCCACGGTGGTGCGTGTGCCGCGGCGCGGGATGACGGCGACGGCGTGGGTACGCAGGCACGTCTCGTCCGCTCCGCCGTACCAGCCGCACTTGATGCCGGCGCTGGGCGCGCGGACCGCCTCGCGGATGCCGAACGTCTGCTCCCCCGACACCTCCCGCATCCAGCCCATGATCGTCTCGGCGACGGGGTCGCCGGCGAGGGCGGACTGGGCGAGGGCCGCGTAGGCGGTGGCGACCTCGTGGGCCGCCACCTCGACCGAGCCGAAGCGCGACGGGTCGCCGTTGGGCACGGCCCAGCGGACGCCCGTGCGGTGGTGGAGGTCGTCGAGGATGACCCCGGGGCCGACCGACAGCCACAGGTTGACCGTGTCGGCGTTGGAGGAGATGACGACGGCGGGCTGGGCGTGACGGCGCCAGCGTTCCGCGTCGGGGATGCGGGGCGCGGCCACCCACGCGTACAGGGGCTTGAGCAGGGAGGCGCAGCGCAGCCTGGTCAGGCCGGAGCTCACGCAGACGGTGCGGGCGGATGGCCCGCCGTAACCACGCCTGATGCCCGCCGCCTGGGCGCTGGCCCCCGGCTCCAGATGGCGCAGCAACTCGTCGAAACTCATCCGACCCCCAAACCGCCCGAACTCCTCCCAAACGCCCGCGTCCCCAGGTGCGAGCACCCTGACCAGCCATGATGGCACCAACCGCCGTCCCAGGGGATCAACTCGCCAAGGTCGATCTTGCCCCGGGAATCAACGCGCTTGCGGAGCGGTTTGCTCCGATAGGGCCGGAGCGATTTGCTCCGATTAGCGAAGGAGTGGGACATGCGTGCGGTCGTGGTGAGGGAGTTCGGCGGGCCTGAGCGCCTGGTCG
Organism: Nonomuraea sp. NPDC050536; assembly: GCF_044457685.1. Classification (NCBI taxonomy): domain Bacteria; kingdom Bacillati; phylum Actinomycetota; class Actinomycetes; order Streptosporangiales; family Streptosporangiaceae; genus Nonomuraea; species Nonomuraea sp. NPDC050536. The sequence continues at coordinate 188,266 of NZ_JBITHD010000015.1, read as the reverse complement.
TCGAGGAGGTCCCGGACCCTGTTCCCGGTCCCGGGCAGGTGCTGATCGAGGTGGGCGCGGCGGCCATCACGTTCGTGGACACCCAGTCGCGGGCCGGGCGGGGGCCCGTGCCCGCGCATCGGCCCGGCCTGCCGTACACGCCGGGGAACGGTGTGGGCGGCACGGTGGTCGCCGTGGGCCCGGGAGTGCCCGAGGGGTTGATCGGCAGGCGGGTGATCAGCTCGCTGGACGGCAAGGGGGGATACGCCGAGCTGGCCTTGGCCGAGGCGGCCGGGCTCGTCGAGCCGCCCGGCGGCATGTCGCTCGAGGACGCGGTGGCGTTGCTGGCCGACGGGCGCACGGCGGTGGGGCTGGCGCGGGCGGCGGCTCCGGAGCCGGGTGAATGGGTGCTGGTCGAGGCGGCAGGCGGCGGCGTCGGGAGCCTGCTGGTGCAGCTGGCCGTACGCGCGGGAGCCCGGGTGATCGGCGCGGCGAGCAGCCAGGACAAGCGCGGGAGAGCGGCGGACCTGGGCGCCGAGCTGACCGTCGACTACACCGACCCGGGCTGGACGGCCACGATCCGGGAGGCGACCGGCGGGCTGGACGTGGTGTTCGACGGCGTGGGCGGGCAGATCGGCGCCGCCGCCGCGTCGCTGCTGCGGGACGGCGGTAGGATCAGCGTGTACGGCATGGCCGGCGGATCCATGACCGAGCCGGGCGACCGCGTCACCAGGGTCGGCTTCCCGCAGGTGGACATGCGCGAGCTGGTCGAGGAGGCGCTCGAGGCCGGTCTCCGCCCGACGATCGGCCAGGTCCTCCCGCTCGAGCGGGCCGCCGAGGCCCACGCGGCGATGGAGGCGCGGACAGTCACGGGCAAGTCGCTGCTCATCCCCGGAATGCCCGCCGGGCCGCGCCGGCCCCGCCGTACAGCAGCCTGACCGTGGCGGAGGGGAAGCACCTGCTGCTCGACCCCGCGCATCCGGTGCGGTACGGCGAGCACTGGACGCCACCGCTGCTGGACCGGATCAACGCGCAGCGCTGAGATCAGGCCAGGGCGGCGTCGAAGCGGGCCCGCAGGTCGGACAGGCGTTTGACCGGTTCGTTGCTGTAGACCAGCCGGACGTAGCGGGGAGCCACCTCGGAACCCCAGGCGGTCATGGGAGTCGCGGCGATTCGTCCGAGCTCCAGGAGGCGAGCCGACAACGCGGGCGCGGTCAAGCCCAGAGCCTCCGCGTCGACCAGGCACGACCAGCCGCCGCCCGCCCGCACGACGGGCAGCCCGGCCAGCTGCTCGATCACGGTGTCGTGGCGCGCCTGGTACTCGGCCACCGCCTCCGCGACCCCGCCGCCGGCCGGGTCGGTGAGCGCGGCGGCCGCCCCGAGCTGGGCGAACCCGCTGGAGACCGTGGTGTTGTAGGTAACGGCCAGCCCCACGAGCCGCATGATGTCAGGCGGCCCGGCGATCCACCCGATCCGCCAGCCGATCATCCGGTACTCCTTGGACGTCGACCCGATCACGATCGTCCGGTCGGCGAGCCCGTCCACGTGGCACGGGTGGATCCGCGGGTGGCCGTCGTAGACGATCCGCTCCATCGCCGCGTCGTAGATCAGGTGGGCGCCGGTCCGCTCGCAGACCGCGGCCACCGCCGCCCAGTCGTCGGCGTCGAGGATCATCCCCGACGGCATCGACGGGCTCATCAGCAGCAACGCCGCCGCCTCGGTCACCGCGGAAAGCGCCTCCCTGTCCAGCCGCCAGAACCCGTCGACGACCCGGAGCGGCACGAGCCACGGCTGCGCACCCGACAGCCGTACCCGCTGGAGCAGGCCGGCGTAGGTGGGGTCGGTGAGTACCACGCGCTCGCCCGGCTGGGTGGCGGCCAGCAGCAGCGGCAGGACCGCCGAGGTGCCGCCCGAGGTGACGACGATCTGCCGCATCGGGTCGTAGCCGAGCCCCGTGCGCACGCGCAGGTCGGCCGCGATCGCCTCGCGCAGCACGGGCAGCCCGGTGAACGGCAGCCAGCTGTTGCCCTGCCCCTCGGCCAGAGCCGCCATGGTGGCCTCGACCGCGACGCGCGGCGGCGGCACGTCGGTGTCGAGGTTCTCCAGGCGCAGCACGTCGGGATCGTCCCCGGCGGCCGCGGCGACCTTCTCGATGTCGAAGGACAGGACCTCGGCGAATCGTGAGTTCGGACGCATGCCAACCTCCAGTCGTTCCGTTTATGGAACGACTGGAGGGGTGGTCCTGTCAAGCCAGAGTTCGGTCGGCAGGCCCGTCGTAGTGGTCGGGCCCCTGCATCTCCAGCGACAGCGGCTGGACCATGTCCGAGTTGGCGGAGGCGCGCCAGCCCTTCTCCCTGGTCATCTCCTCGATCGAGTGCGCGCACAGCGACAGCGAGCGGCAGACGATGAACAAGGCCTTCAGCTGCAGCGGCTCGTAGCCCATGTCGAGGCCGATGCAGCCCATCGAGCCGGGCCCGTTGATCCAGACGCGGCGGCCGAACACCGGCTCGGTGGCGTCCTCCATGGCGCGGGCGATCCGGACGTACCGCCCGGTGATGCCCAGCTCATCCGACAGCTCCATCAGCCGGACCGTGCGCGGGTCGCGGATGTGCTGGGCGTGGTGGAATCCGGGCATCCGCTCGCGCCGCTCGCGCATCTCGGCGACGACCTTCGCGGCGGCCTCCTCGTCGCTCAGCCCGTCGCGCTCGGCCCGCTCAGCTACGCTCATGAACAGCTCGGCGGGCCGGTCGGCGGTGCCGTGCAGGCGGCCGATGCCGGCAACGCCCGCCGCGACGGCCGCGTTGAGCTCGGCGCCGCCGCTGGTGGCGAAGCGGACGGTGGCGGAAGAGGGCGACATGGCGTGCTCGGCCATGTTCACCATGATCGCGTCCGTCATCCTGCCGACTTCGGGCGTCGGCAGCTCACCGCGGAGCACCAGGTGGAAGTGCTCGGCGAAGGAGATGTTGCCGGTCAGCTCGTTGACGTCATAGCCCCGGATGACGATGCGATCCTTGTTCTTCCACGCGATCGCCGTCTCCCAGGCGAACGGCTTCTTCTCGGTCAACGGCCTTGCGTCTTTCATGGTCGAGTCCATCTCACCTTGCACCTTGCTCATCGTTCGGGGGTCTCCGGGTGTCCGGTTCGACTCCCTCTCCGTTCAGGGAAGTACACGCACGCCGGGTCGATCTCCTCGCGCAGGAGCCGCAGCTCCTCGGGGTCCGGCGGCACGACAATGTCCAACGAGTCCCGAAATTTCGGGGTAAAGCCTGTGTTCTCCAGTACGGCTTCCGCCGTGACCCCGGGCATCAGGGCGGTCACGACCAGGGCGGAGTCGTCGGCCTCCATCACGCACAGATCGGTGACGACCTTGACGCGCAGCGGCCCGAGCCCTGCCTTGGCCCGCTCCCCCGGCCCGCCCAGAAAGCCCGGGCTGGTGATGTAGTCACATCTAGCGGGAAAGCGTCTCTTTTCGTGATTTGTCAGGATGACAACCTGCGAGCAGTGGCTGGCGATGTCGTTGGCCCCGCCACTGCCGGGCAGCCGCTTGCCGGATACCCAGGTGGAGTTGATGTTGGCGAACTCGTCCACCTGCGCCCCGCCCAGGAACCCGGTGCGCACCAGGCCCCGCTGCACGAGCCCGCCCAGGGCCTCGAACAGCGACCCGTGCCTGGACGCCCCGTGCATGAGCCGGGGGTCCACCACCGACACCGGCGTCGGCACAACCTTGGGGAAGATCACCCCCGACTCGATGACGAGCTTGGCGTCCGGCGCGTGCGTCTTCTGCGCCAGCGTGGCGGCCAGCAGCGGCAGCCCGGTCCCGACGATCACCAGGTCGCCGTCACGGATCTGCCTGGCCCCCTCGACCACGAGGATCTCCCGCGGAAGAGCGCCGCTCATACGAGCCTCCTCATCTGCTCCACCAGTCCGCCGCGAAGCACGCCGTCAGGGTCGCGGAGCTTGAGGTGGTCGTCGAAGGACGAGCCGAGATTGCCCGAGATCCACTCCCGCACCTCGCCGTCCCCGGCCCGCCCGAGCGCCTGGTACTCCTTGATCTCCGACTCGGCGAAGTCGTAGGCCCGGTAGACGGAGGTCGGGAACGCCCCGTAGGGCTGCTCGACCACCGCGGTCACGTACGCCTCGGGGATCGTCACCTGCTCGGGCCTGTCGGCGAACGCCCCGGCCGGCAGCACCTCCTCGGCGGTCACGATCGTGACCCTGGCCGCCCTGACCATGTCCACCTCATGGGAGGTCACCCCATCGATGATGACATTTCCGGCCACGTCCGCCCGGTTGGCGTGGATCAGCGCCACGTCCGGCGTCATCGCCTTCAGCAGCACCAGCGGCTTGCCGGAGAACGGATCCACCGACTCCACCGCGACCCCCTCCGACACCAGCCCGTCGAGCAGGTCCGTGCCCAGCAGGCTCCTGGTCGGCAGGTACGGCAGGCCGAGCGCTCCCGCGGCGAACCGGCTGGCCATGGCCAGATGCGAGTGGTCGCCCACGCTCACCTGGCCACGCTCGACCGCCCGCCGCCAGGCGAACAGCGTGCCGTAGCGCTCCAGGTTGCCGGTGCCCTGCTCGGTCCTGACCACGAGCCCGGTCGCCACCAGCATGTCCAGCGGGAGCGACAGGTTGCAGCCCACCACGGTGAGCCCGCCGATCCCCTGCCGGATCACCTCGTGCACGAGCGCCATCGGGCACCGGTTGATGTTCTGGCCACCCATGCCGACGACACTGCCCTGCCGTACGTGCTGGGAGACGGCCTCGGCGGCGGTCAGTAACTTATGCACGCCGACCGCCACTCGGTGTAGAAGTCCCAGACCTGCGGCGAGCACTCGGGCGGGCCGAACTGCGACAACTTGGCGCCCATGTGCGGCAGGTGCGCGTAGGCGCCGACGCCGGGGCGGTTGACGTGCAGCATCCCTGCCTCGAACCGGTCGAGCGCCTCGAAGATCGTCGCCGGGTCCTGGGTGAAGATGGTGCCGCTCATGCCGTACCTGACGGAGTTGGAGATGCGCATCGCGTCGTCGAAGCCGTCGCAGTCGACCACCGACAGCACCGGGCCGAAGATCTCCTCCTGGGCGATCTCGCTGTCCCACGGCACGTCGCGCAGCACGGTCGGCTCGACGTAGAAGCCGTTACCCGGCGCGCGCCCGCCGCCGACGACGACCTTGGCCCCGATCTCCTGGGCGGACTTGATCGCGTCCAGGCAGGCCCGCATGCGCCCCTCGTTGATCACCGGCCCGATCGTGGCGTCCGAGTCGAACCCGTAGCCGACCTCGAGCACCGAGACCTCGGCGGCCAGCTTCTCCAGGAATGCCTCCTTGACGGATTTGTCCACCACCACCCGGGACGTGGCGCTGCAGCGCTGCCCGGACTGCCCGAAGGCGCCGAAGGCGGCGGCCTTGGCCGCCTTGTCCAGGTCGGCGTCGGCCAGCACCAGCACCGCGTTCTTGCCGCCCAGCTCCAGCTGGGTGCGCAGCAGCCGAGGCGCCCCGGCGGTGTGGATGGCCAGGCCCACGGGCAGCGAGCCGGTGAAGCTGATCCCGGCCACCCGCGGGTGCCCGACCAGCGCCTCGCCGGCGGCGATGTCGCCCTGCACGAGGTTGAGCACCCCGGCGGGAACGCCCGCGTCCACGAACGCCTCCACCAGCAGCGCCGAGGTCAGCGGCGTGAACGGCGACGGCTTGAGCACCGCCCCGCACCCGGCCAGCAGCGCCGGCGCCACCTTCCACATCGGGATGGCCAGCGGGAAGTTCCACGGCGTGATCAGCCCGACGACGCCGATCGGCGAGCGGAAGGTGTAGGAGAACGTGCGCGGCTCCTCGGCCGGCAGCGTCTCACCCTTCAGCCGCCTGCCCTCGCCCGCGGTGAAGTCGAGGATCGCCAGCGCCCGCTTGACCTCGCCGCGCGCCTCCTTGAGCAGCTTGCCCTGCTCGCGGGTGATCGCCTGGGCGAAGTCCTCGGCGCGCTCCTCGATGAGCCGCTCGGCCGCCCGCAGGTACTCGGCCCGCTTGATCGGCCCGAGCGCCTTCCACGCGGGCATCGCCGCATCGGCGGCCTCGACGGCCAGCTCGACGTCCGCGCCGCCGGACTCGGCGAAGTCCCCGATGTGGTCGGAGAGGTCGCCGGGGTTGATGTTCGGCCGGGTCTGCCCGCTCTCGGGGGCGCGCCATTCGCCACCGATGTGGTTGAGCAGGTAGCGACTCGGGATCGTCGCCATCGGGGTCCTTTCCGGTCATGTTCTAGTACGGCAAAGCCTCACTGACCGGCAGTTATCGGACAAGAGGGATTAAGCCGATGCCCACGATAGACAGCCGCTATACGCCTCTCCCTATGGCGCCAATAGACAAATCACACGTTGGCCCGGCCGAACCTCTGCACTAGACATGCCGGGAAGCGACCTGCTCACGGGCGGTTCGCGGAGTTCACCCCGAATTCACCTGCGCGTCGGTTTAGCACATCCGACGTACGCGATCGTTCGGTGACGAAACTCCCAGAAAGGCATAAAAGATGACAAAACTCCGCCTAGGAGTAGCCGCCGCGTCGTCTGTTCTCGTGCTTACCGCGTGTGGCGGGTCGGGCACCGGAGACTACGACTGGTCGAAGGCACCGGACACCGCCAAGATCGCGGAGCAGGGCAAGGACCTGCCGACCTACGGGCTGGCTCCCGACTGGGCCAACTACGGCGAGGTCGTCAAGGCGTTCTGCGCGAAGTACAGCGGCACCTGCGCGCACAAGGACACCGACATGTCCTCCTCCGAGGAGATCGTCAAGTTCGACGCGGAGAAGGACAACCCCATCGGCACCGCCAGCGACATCGGCCTGATGTGGGGCCCGGTCGCCGAGGCCAAGGGCGTGGTGCCCGACTACCAGCCGCCCTCGGCGAGCAAGCTCAAGGACTGGCAGCGGGGCAAGGGCTGGGTCGCCACCTTCGTGGGCGCGCCCGCCTTCGTGGTCAACACCGACAAGGTGCAGAACCCGCCCAAGAGCTGGCAGGACCTGCTCAAGCCCGAATACAAGGGCCAGATCGCCATCAAGAACCCCACCTCATCCGGCACCGGCCAGGCGATGGTCGTGGCCGCGGCGGTGGCCAACGGCGGCTCGGTGGAGAACCTGGCCCCCGCCTTCGACTACTTCAAGAAGCTCAAGGACACCGGCAACATCAGCGACGTCAAGATGAGCGAGGAGACGCTGGAGAAGGGCGAGGCCCCGATCCAGATCAACTACGACTTCAACGGCATCGCGCAGAAGGCCGCGCTGAAGCAGAAGAACGTCAACGTCGACGTGATCATCCCCAGCGACGGCTCGATCTGGTCGCCGTCCGGGTTGATGATCAACAAGTACAACACCAAGAAGGGCGACTTCCTGAAGGGCTTCCTCGACTTCGTCCTGTCGGACCAGGCGCAGGATCTGTTCGCCAAGTTCGGCGCCCGGCCCATCAGGGCGCTCAACGGCGACCTGCAACTGCCGGCCGACGCCAAGGCCAACTGGCTGCCCGACTCGGCCTACGGCCCTGTCAAGGAGATCGAGATCACGAAGGTCAACCCGGAGCAGATCGTGGCCGACTGGGAGGCGAAGGTCCTCGCGTGACGTCCCAAGCACCGGAACCCGTGACGGCGGGGGGAGTGATCTCCCCGCCGTGCACGGCGTCCACAGAACAGGAATCATCAACCTCAGGCGTAACAACCTCCACTCCGGGGAGAAGATTCTCCACCCGGGAGTTCCTCGTGGCCTGGGGCCCCGCTTTGCCGCTGCTGCTCTTCACGCTCGTCATGCTGGTGCTCCCGGCGCTGCGGCTGCTTCACGACACGTTCGCGCTGCCTGGCGGCGGCTACGGGTTCGACCACATCGTCAAGGTCGTGCGGAATCCCGTCGACCGGCAGGCCATCGGCTCCTCGCTGGCGCTCGGGTTCGTGCAGGCGACGCTGGCCACCGCGATCGGCGCGCCGGCGGCATGGCTGATCACCCGGATGCGGCTGGGCGGGCGGGCCTTCTGGCTGTCACTGATGAACGTGGCCTCGAACTTCGCCGGGATCGGGCTGGCCTTCGGGTTCGTGGCGCTGATCGGCTCGACCGGCATGCTGACCCTGATACTCAGGGCGCTGTTCGGGATCGACGGCAACCCGTTCCCCCCGACCGGCTCGTTCGGCGGGATGAACCTGGTCTACCTCTACTTCAACATCCCGATGTTCGTGCTGCTCACGCTGCCGGCGCTGAGCGTGCTCAAGGATGACTGGCAGGAGGCGGCCGAGGTCTGCCACGCCACCCGGTGGCAGTTCTGGCGCTACGTCGGCATCCCGGTCCTGTCGCCGTTCGTCGTGGCCGGGTGGCTGCTGGTGTTCACCTGGACGATCGGCGTCTACGCCGTGGCCTACGCGGTCGCCTCGTCGCCGAGCGCGATGAAGCTGATCACGCTGCAGATCGGCACCACGCTGGAGACCTCGGTGTTCGGGCTGGGCCGGGCCGCGGTGCTGTCGGTGCTGCTCATGCTGATGGCCATCCTGGCGACCGTGCTCTACCGACTCTCGCTCAAGCGCGCTGCGAGGTGGCTGTGACCCGTCGCGTCTTCCTCGCCCTGCTGGCCGTCTACTTCGGGCTGCCGCTGCTGGCCGCCCTGCTCTACTCGGTGGCGACCCGGTGGACCGACACCGCGCTGCCTGACGGCTACACGCTCTCCCACTGGGTGAGCGTCTTCACCAAGCCCGACGTGATGGCCGCGCTCGGCCGCTCGCTGGTGCTGTCGGCGGTGGTGGTGGCCATCGACGTGCTGCTCGTGGTGCCCGCGGCGTACTGGTCGGTGGTGCACAACCCGCGCATCGGCTCGGTGGTGCAGACGATCGCGGTCATCCCGTTCGCGGTTCCGTGGGTGGTCGTCGGGGCCGGCATCCAGCTGGTCACCAAGTCGGTGGCGCCCGCGCTGTTCGGCACGTTCTGGCTGCTTGCCGCCTCGACCGCGGCGATCGCCTTCCCGTTCATGTACCGCGCGGTGGAGAGTTCGCTGCTGGCGGCGGGAGCCGTACAGCTCAGCGAGGCCGCGGCGACCTGCGGCGCGAACCCCGCGCAGGCCCTGGTCAGGGTGATCTTCCCGGTCATCCGCAACGGCGTCGTGTCCGGGTCGCTGCTGGTCATCGCGACCGCCATGAACGAGTTCGCGCTGGCCAAGATCCTGGTCGGGGTCAGCTACGAGACGCTGCCTCTGTGGTCGGCGCGGCAGTTCGTCTCGCGCACCCTCGGCGACCCCAACGCGCTCGCCGTCGTCACCATCTTCACCTTCGGCCTGCTGTTCGCGCTGTCCGCCCTGGTCGTCTGGCTCGGCCGCGGCCGGGTGAGCGCGTCCATGGCCGCCATCACGAAGGACGCCTCGTCATGAGCCATGTCGTACTCGAGCACGTCACCAAGCGCTACGCGGGACACAACGCGCTCAACGGGGTGTGCGTCAGCGTCGAGCAGGGCGAGATGCTGGCCCTGCTCGGCCCGTCGGGCTGCGGCAAGACGACGCTGCTCCGCTGCATCGCCGGGCTGACCGGCGATGCAGCGGGCGGCTGACGATCGGCGGGGCGGACATGACCGGCGTGCCGGCCCGCAAGCGGCCCATCGGGATGGTCTTCCAGTCCTACGCGCTGTTCCCGAACCTCACCGTGCGCGGCAACATCGGCTTCCCGCTGACGGTCAGGAAGGCCCCGGACATCAAGGCCCGGGTGCAGGAGATGCTGGAGCTGGTCGGGCTCGAGCACCTCGGCGACCGGCTGCCCAACCAGCTGTCCGGCGGGCAGCAGCAGCGCGTCGCGCTGGCCCGCGCGCTGTCGCCGCGGCCCGAGGTGCTGCTGCTCGACGAGCCGCTGTCGGCCCTGGACGCCCAGGTACGGCACCGCCTGCGCGACGAGGTGCGGCGCATCCAGCACCAGATCGGGATCACCACCGTCTTCGTCACCCACGACCAGGCTGAGGCGCTGGCGATCTCCGACAGGGTGGCGGTGATGAACTCCGGCGACATCGAGCAGTGCGCTCCGCCGGCGGAGATCTACACCGCGCCGTCGACCCGCTTCGCGGCCGGCTTCGTCGGCAACCGCAACACGCTGGAGCTGTCGGCGGCCGGCGGCCGGGTCACCGCGGGCGGCGCGTTCGACGTGGCGGCACCCTCGGATCGGGTGCTGTGCATGTTCCGCCCCGAGGACGTGGAGCTGTCCGCCGAGGGCCCCGGCGCTCGCGCCACAGTCGACGTCACGGTCTTCCTCGGCGCCACGACTCGCGTCTACGCCCAGGCGGATCAGGCCGTCATCTTCGCCGACGTCCCTTCACGCGCGGCGAGCGGCTTCTCTCCCGGGGACGAGGTCTACGTCCGCGTCCCCAACGACCACGTCCAGATATTTCCTGCTTGACCCGTACGGCAGGCCACACCACCCCACCGGGATCCAGGCGCCGTGACGGCGGGCGACCATCACCGACTCGCCGGAAGCGCCGCCCGCGGGCCCTCAGCCGAGTGCGGCGGGCGGCGGGTGGGACGGCTTGCCGTACTTCAGTGGAGAGCGGCGCGTTCGTCAGCGAGCGCCTCGGAAACACGCCCCAGGGCGCGCAGGGCGATGGCGCGGTTGGTGTAGAGGTCGTGTTGGGGTTCGAGCTCAATGGCCCGGGTCAGGTCGGCGACCGCGCCCTTGGCGTCGCCGGCCGTGTAGCGCAGGATGCCGCGGTTGGCCCAGGCCGCGGCCAGCCCGGGGGCCGTCTCGATGGCCTGGTCGAAGGCGGCGCCGGCGGCGTCGAAGCGCCCGGCGGACGTCTCCAGCTGGCCGAGCACCGCCAGCAGGTGCGGGTTGCCGGGCGCGAGCGCCAGCCCGGCCTCCACGTCCGTGCGGGCCTCCTCGTCGCGGTCGAGCCCGGCCAGCAGCCCGGCCCTGTTGATGTAGGCGTCCAGGTAGGCAGGATCCAGCTCGATCACGTAGCCCAGGTCCGCAAGCGCCTCGTCGACCTCGTCGCGGGCGATCCGCAGCTCGGCCCGGTTGTAGTAGGCCTCGGGCAGCGGCGGGCTGACCCGTATCGCCTGCTCGTAGTCGGCCAGCGCCTCCTCGTGCAGGCCCAGCTTGAAGCGGAGGTTGCCCCGGTCCAAGTAGTAGTCGGGGAATGCGGGGTCGATCGCGATGGCCGCCGCGTAGTCCTCCAGCGCCTCCTTCACGTATCCGAGCGCGCCCCGCAGCTGGGCCCGGTTGGCCAGCAGCACCATCCGGTGCACCGGGTGGTGTCCGCCCAGCTCGCGTGCCAGCGCCAGCGCCGACTCCACCAGCGCGAGCGCGGCCGCGGGACGGCCCTGCCGCAGCTCGATGAGGGCCAGGCCGTTGCGGTCGAAGCCCAGCTTGAAGGCACGTTCCAGGGGATCGGGCAGCAGCGTGGAGATGGCGATCGCCTGGTTGATCCAGCCTCTGGCTCGGCCCAGGTCGCGCTGGGCGGGATCCGGGTGGCGGGCGTCCAGCATGGCCGTGCCGTACGCGCCGGCGGCGTGCATCGCGGGCTGCTGGCTGGTCCTGCGCACCCGCTCCCACAGCGCCCGCGCCTCCCACGTACGGCCGAGCGCGCCCAGCGCCGTGGCGGTGCGCTGCGCGAAACGCCACCACAGGTCGCCGCCGGGCTCGGCCAGCGCCAAGCCGCGCTCGCCCAGCTCCACCACGGCGTGCAGGAACCCCTCCCGCACGCAGTGGTCGACGGCCGCCCACAGCTCGCCCGCGTCCCTGTCATCGGGGGCCGCGGGCGGGCCGTCGCTGTAGAGGAGTATGCGCAGGGTCTCGGGCGGGATCCGGCGCATCAGGACGTCGAGCAGCTCGACGTCGGTGGGGTCGGCCTCGGCCACGTTGCACACGGCCAGCACCGTGCCGGGCCGGGCCGCCGTACGGACGAACTCGGCCAGGCCGTTGGCCAGCCTGAGCGTGCGACGGGGAGCGGGCACCAGGATCCGTTCGTTCTCCGGCAGGCCGGGCTCGATGCCCAGGTGCCTGGCCGGCACCCGGTCGCGAACGCCGGGTGCCGCCGCCCGGATCTCGATGTCATGAGCCGCCACGAGGTCACGGGAACGTTCCAAGGCGGCCGGGAGCAGGTGTTCCACCAGTTCGGACCCCACGGTGTAGGGCCCGTGTCGCCGGCGGTGCCCGTCGATCACGGGCATCAGCAGCGGGATGTTCTCCCAACGGCCAGGTGGAGCACCCTTAACCCTGACGTGGGCCCGCCCCTCGGTCACCCCTTGTGTATGACGCTGGAGGTCCCGGTGAGCTTGGCAGGGCCGGGCTTTCGGACGACGATCCGCTTCATGGTGCACCTTCCATTGGAGGATAAGTAACCATTATTCGGACACTCCAGCGATTATCAAGATTCGCCTTGAATAAGTGCGTGATTAACGGATACCAAGCTGCTGGTATTTACCCGGCGACGAGGTACCTACCGTGCCCGAAACCAGCCCGACGTCGGCTGTTGATCCGATTCCTGCATCAGTGAGCAGAGGCAGCGCCCCACCAGCGTCACGGACTGACAGCAGCCGGGGCCCGGCTGGTTCTTGGCCCTGACGATGGACTTGGCCCGCTCGATGAGCTGGTCCAGGCTGGGCTCCCTGTTGCCCTTGGGCGCGAGGTTGCTCCACGGGCAGGACTCGGTGTCGTCGCAGGTGTTCCGGCTGATGGGCGGCAGCGGCGTCGCGTCGAACTTGAGCGGATCGTCGCGCTTGATCCGCAGGTCGGCCAGGACCCGGGAGGCCTTGCGCGACACCTGTACGGCCGGCGGCAGCGGCCGCGGTCGCCGTGGCGGAGCCCCCATCGGCACGGCCAGCAGCATGGCGCCGGCCATCAGCCCGCCCCCGATGGCCATTGGCCAGCCGATCGGCTCGTTGAACCAGATCACCGCGATCGCCGTGACCCACAGCGGCTGCGACGACATGAGCACCGCGCTGGGCACGGCGGGGACGTGCTTCTGCCCGTACGACCTGGCCAGGAAGCCCAGCGCGCAGGAGATCACCGACAGGTGCGCCAAAATCGCCCAGTCCGACACCTGGCCGGGCAGGACGATCCCGTCGTGCACCGCCACTCCCCCGGTCAGCACCCCGATGGTGCCCAGCTGGATCACGGTGAGCGCGTAGGCGTCGAAGCGCTTGCCGGCCCTGGTCAGGTGCGCCAGCAATAACGTGTGCCCGGAGTACAGCCCCGCGGCCATCAGCGTGGCCGCCAGCGCCAGCAGCGAGAAGTCGTGTCCGTTGACGCCCCTCAGCAGCGTGAAGACGGTCATCCCCAGCAGCGCGAGCCCGACGCCGAGCCAGACCCGCCCTGGCACCCGCACCCGGAACAGGACCAGTGCCAGGATCGGCGTGATCACCACACTGCAGCCGACGGCGAAGCCGGACACGGCCGACGGCAGGTCGTCCAGCGCCACCGCCTGCGCGCTCTGCCCGACGCCGAACATGATTCCCAGGACGATCCCATTGATCCAGGTCTCGCGGCTGAGCCCCCGTAGGCTCTGCGGCCGGATGAGAAAAAGCGTCACCGCCGCGATCAGATATCGCTCGGCGAGCAGGTCCTCCACCGGCATGCGGAGGATGAGATTCTTCATCAGCGGGAACGCCGACCCCCATGCGGCGCTGACGAACAACAGAAGCACGGCTCCCAGGAGGGGTCGGGGAGCGGGCACGACTGCCATGGCGGAAGCATCTCACTACAATCAGCAGTCGTTGGTGTACAGCCAGCTCACGGTGATGTTCCTCTACCACTCAGAGTGAAGAGCCTCACTCGTAGGTTCGTACATCCCTATCCGCGGGCAACGCCGAATCGGCCATTCCCTACATATCCCCCGCCATTGCTTGGCGGTTCCTGCCCATCCGGGCGCCTTCCCCCAGAGGCCGAATTAGCACACGAAGCGTGATCGCACGGACGCTACAGCGCGTCACCATCCCAGGAAAACGGTCGTGCCCGGAGAGCGGCGTGGGTCGCGTCGTCACGGATCCGTGCCGGCGCCGGCGCGGTGTCCCGGACGCCCGTGTCGCCCTGGAATCGGCGACCGCGCGGCGGTGCGGACGGTGGAAAAGACCACGCCCGGGCACGACGAGGCGGCCCCTTGGGGCGAGCGCGTACGAGGGGAGAGATCTCTATCTGAGGTCCTGAGCGAGGGCTGGGAGGAGGCGCTTCTCGCCATAGATGACCGTGAGGTCGCCTACGCGGGTGCGTGACAGCTCGCGCCAGCCGCGGCGCTCGTAGAGGGCCAGGGCCGCACCCTGGTTGAGCGTGGTGTCTCCGCGGACGCTGTGGAAGCCGAGCTCGACCGCGCGAGCCTCCAGGGCGTCCAGCATGGCCGCGCCGTATCCGCGCCGCTGTTGTTCGGGGTGGACGCGCAGGCGGCAGATCTCGGCGGTCTCCGCGCCGATCGGCTTGAGCCCGCCCATGGCGACCACGCGCCTGTCCACCTCGCCCACCAGGAACTCCCCGCCGCAGGCCAGGTAGATCTCCTGGACGCGGGGGAAGTCGTCGTCGTAGTAGACGCCGTCGCCGGGGACCAGGCCAACCTGTGCCAGGCAGACGCGGTGCAGGGCGAGGATGGTGTCGAGATCAGACCAGCGGTAGCGTCGGATCTTCAGCTTCATGCACTGCCTGTCCCTTCCGCGAGGGAGATCGTCGGGCGAAGCTGCTCCCGGTAGACGGGCAGCAGGTGATGGTTCGGCTCGCGCTCCGCGATGGCCCGCTCCAGCGCGACGGCCGGACGCATGATGAAGTCGGTACGGAAGTCGGAGCCCAGCAGGTTCAACGCGTTGATGGCGATCTTGATCGCCTCCTCCACGTCACCCTCGATAAGCCGGCACTGGGCCTGGTCGAACCTGATCAGCGTCTGGTCGAGGATGTGGTCCTGGTACTTGTCAAGGGCCTGGTCCAGCACGACCTCGGCCTCGAGCGTCTGGCCCAGCTTGGTGAGCACGTCGCCCTGGTAGAAGTACAGCTGCCGCTCGGTGTAGCCGAAGGCGATGTCCTCGCGCTCGGTGCCCCTGATGTGGGAGAAGGCGTTCCTGGCCCGCGCCAGCGCGCGCTTGGCCTGGTCGACCACTTCCTTGCTGCTTTCGGTGCCCGTCAGCATGGCCAGCGCACGGGCCTCGACGACCGGGGCCATCGCCTGCGCGGCACACGGCGTCTGGCCGGCCAGGTCGCGGCTCTTCTTGGCCAGGTTCAGCGCCTCGCGGGCGTCGCCATAGTAGAGCGGCACGAGCGCCTCGCGGGCGGTGACCCAGGCGCGCAGCGCGCGGTCGCCGGTCTCGTCGGCGGCGGTGCGCCCGGTGCGGAAGAAGGAGCGGGCCAGCCGGTGGTCACCGAGGTTGATCATGATCATGCCGCTCAGCCCGGACAGCTGAGCGGCCATGCGGCACAGGCGTTCTTGCAGGTCGATGGGTTGGCGCCGGTTCATGGCGGCGCGGACGGAGCTCAGCTCGAGCAGCACGTCGCACAGGAGCCTGAGGGGGGCGGTGGTGGTGTACTGGCGGCCGAAGCTGAGCGTGGCCTCTTCCCACTGGTCGAGCATGGCGGGCGAGACGGAGGCGCACACCAGCGTCTCGTCCATCCGTCGCCTGATGCCCTCGATGGCGCCGAGCACCGGACCGTCGAGCTTGGCCTTGCTCGGCTCGGTCGACAGCAGGGTCAGCAGCGTCCTGCGCAGGATGTTCTCGTCCTCGCTGATCCCCTCGCTGGGGGCCTCGCCCGTGTGCGGCTGCAGGATCAGCTCGCGCGGCGCCCCCGCGCCCGCCATGTCCCAGTGGGTGGCGGTGAGGATGGGGCGCTGATGGCCATGGCCGCCGCAGATGCAGGGACCGTCGAAGCCGAGCGTGGTGGGCTCCACCCGGTAGACGGCACACAGGTAGTGCAGGTATTCGGGTCCCGGACGCTTGAGTCCGCTCTCGTAGGCGGACAGCAGTGTCTCACCTATGCCCGGGGGCGCCTTCTTGTCCTGCTCGAACAGCGCCCGCACCTGTTCGATGACGTCGGCCAGCGCGATCCCGTACGACAGGCGGTGCGACTTGACCTTCGTCGTCCCGAACTGAGGCCCGCACGTCTCATGGATCTCTTCGGCAATCTGGGCATTCGTACGTCCCACGGCCAGGCCCTTGGCCCGAATCCGCCGCGCGATCTCCGTTTCCCTGTGCTGCCTGCCGGACATCCCGGCCCCTCTCACACACAATGTCCCGACCGAACTGCAACCGCTGACGCAGCGTAGTTATGTGGGCGCTCTGCGTCTACATACGACTATGACCCATCAATGACCGCTTGAAAACGTGCAGTTGAAGCTTACGGTTAAGGATCGTCCCCCCGCGGACTGTTTCTTACAACCCACGAGGGAGAAGGCAACTCCCCGTGAGCATAGGGCCCTCATTGCGTCACTCGCTGTTCTGAGTCATCTTTGGCGCACCAGCAACGAAACAAAGGGAGGGACGAGGTGGGGGACGACAACTTCGGGCACCTAGAGCGACTGGTCTCAGAGCTCGGAGCCCGCGGATTGCTCGCCAGAGTGGTCCGCACACAGACAGGCCGGCTCTTCGTCAGGGTCATCAACCCCAACGCGACCAGCCTGTCCGAGAACGTCACCTGCCGACCGACTGATGTCTCCGACATCCCCGACTGGTGGTACTGCTGGTCCTGGGGTGAGCGGATGCACACGGCCGACGACCCGGCTGGAGCCGCGACCAAGGTCGCGCGCGTGCTCGCCGCGGTGGGGGAGTGACGAGGCGGTGACTCGGGTGGAGCGCAGCCACCCTGGCTCACCGCACCCACGGCGGCCACACGGAGCCGGCGGGATGCCCGGTGCGGAGGGCCTCCTGTACGCAGGGGCCCTGGGCATCCCGCCGGTTCCGGCTTCCACGAAAGATCGCAGGAACACATAAAGCATAGGAACGGTACGGGACATGCTTCCGGGTGTGTGTCCCGTCCGAGCCGCCCGTCACCGGAGCGTCAAGGCCCGCCCTCCGCGGCCCCGGGCCCTGACGACCCCGTCTTCCCCGGCGTGATGTGACGGCGGCCGGTTCGGTCGGCGGTAGATTTTGGGTCTAAACGGCCTAAAGCCGCCGACCGAACCGTTTCCTAGGAGGATCTCGCCAGTGTTCACGTCGCCTATGGAAGGCCTCGAGAAGATGGGCTCCCAGCTCGCTCTGAGCTGTGGTGGCGACAGCATCTGCTCTACTCTCGTCGGGGTGTTCGGGAATGCGCCGTGGGCTCCCCTGGTCGCCAGCGGCATCACCATTGTCCTGATCCTGATCCTGGCGTTCGTTGTGCGGAACATCACACATCGCTTGATCACCAGGGTCGTCAACCAAGCGGCGACCGGATCGTCGATCACCGGCCGCTTCCGCAAGGGCAACGGCGCGACCGAAGGCATCGACGCGCTCCTCCACGAGCGGCGCAAGCAGCGCGCCGAGACGATGGGCTCGGTGCTCAAGCACGTCGCCTCCATCGTCGTGATGGGCACCGCCGTGCTGACCGTGCTCGACCGGCTCACCATCCCGATCGCGCCGCTGCTGACCAGCGTCGGCATCCTCGGCGTGGCCATCGGCTTCGGCGCGCAGGAGCTGGTCAAGGACTTCATCGCCGGCATGTTCATGCTGCTGGAGGACCAGTACGGCGTGGGCGACGTGATCGACGCGGGGGCCGCCTCCGGCACGGTCGAGGCCGTCACCCTGCGCGTCACCCGGCTGCGCGACGCCGACGGCCGCGTCTGGTACGTCCGCAACGGCACCATCACCCGCGTGGGCAACGAGTCGCAGGGCTGGTCGCGCGCCTACCTCGACGTCCCCGTCGCCTACGACAGCGACGTCCCCGCCGTCCGGGCGCTGCTCGACAAGGTGGCGGACGAGATCTGGGGCGACCCCGAGTTCCGCGAGACGATGATCGTGGAGGAGCCGTCGGTGTTCGGCGTCGAACAGCTGTCCGACAGCTCGATGGTGTTCAGGATCTCGGCCAAGACGCTGCCCGCCCAGCAGGCCCAGGTGGCCAGGGAGCTGAGGCTGCGGGTGAAGTCGGCACTCGACTCGGCGGGCATCGCCATGGCCGCCAGCGCATAGGCTAATCGGGTGACAGAAACCTCCTTCTATGAGGCCGTCGGGGGCGAGGAGACCTTCCGGCGGCTCGTGCACGCCTTCTACGAAGGAGTCGCCGAGGATCCGCTGCTGCGCCCCCTCTACCCCGAGGAAGACCTCGCGGGCGCGGAAGAGCGGCTCCGCGGGTTCCTCATCCAGTACTGGGGCGGGCCGAACACCTACAGCCAGGAGCGCGGCCATCCGCGGCTGCGGATGCGGCACATGCCGTTCGTCATCGGCGAGGCCGAGCGCGACGCGTGGCTCAAGCACATGCACGACGCGGTCCAGTCGCTGGAGCTGGCTCCCGAGCAGGAGACCCGGCTGTGGGACTATCTCGTCTACGCGGCGCAAAGCCTGGTGAACTCGCCGACATAACGGGCAATACACGCCACATGGATATCCCCTGGTGGCGTGATGCCGTCGTCTACGAGATCTATGTCCGCAGTTTCGCCGACGCCTCGGGCGACGGCGTGGGTGACCTGCCCGGGATCAGGGAACGCCTGCCGTACCTGAAGGAACTGGGCGTCGACGCCATCTGGCTGACGCCCTTCTATCCCTCGCCGATGGCCGACGGCGGGTACGACGTGGCCGACTACCGGGATGTCGACCCGCTGTTCGGCACGCTGGGCGACTTCGAAGCGCTGGTGGGCGACGCGCACGAGGTGGGGCTGCGGGTGATCGTCGACATCGTGCCCAACCACAGCTCCGACCGGCACCCGTGGTTCCGCCAGGGGCTGCGCGACCGGTACGTCTTCGCCGACGAGCCGAACAACTGGCAGTCGACCTTCGGCGGGCCGGCCTGGACGCGGGTCGCCGACGGATCGTGGTACCTGCATCTGTTCGCGCCCGAGCAGCCGGACTTCAACTGGCGCAACCCTGCGGTGCACGAGGAGTTCCTCGACATCCTGCGGTTCTGGCTGGACAGGGGTGTCGACGGGTTCCGCATCGACGTGGCGATGGGGCTGTACAAGGCCGAGGGCCTGCCGGACGTCAAGGACCAGTCGTTCAAGTCGCACTCGCCGGTGTGGGGGCAGCCCGAGGTGCACGGCGTCTACCGCGCGTGGCGCAAGGTGCTCGACTCCTATCCGGGCGAGCGGATGGCCGTGGGCGAGGTGTGGACCGACAGCGCCGGGGATCTCGCGCGGTACGTGCGGCCTGACGAGCTCCAGCAGAGCTTCAACTTCGCCTGGCTGCTGGCCCCTTGGTCGGCGCAGGCCTTCAAGAAGGTGATCGACGACACGCTGGCGGCGGTGCCGTTCGCCACCTGGGTGCTGTCCAACCATGACGTGGTGCGCCACCGGACGCGCTACGCAACCGCCGATCCCGGAACTGGACTCATGCGGGCAAAAGCCGCATTACTGACAATGCTCGCGCTTCCCGGGTCGGTATATCTCTACCAGGGGGAGGAACTTGGCCTACCCGAGGTAGAGGATCTTCCCCCGGAGGCTCGCCAGGATCCCGTTTTCGCCCGATCCAAGGGCAAGATCCCAGGGCGGGACGGCTGCCGGGTGCCCCTTCCCTGGACTACCGGCAGCCGGTCCTTCGGTTTCTCCTCCGACGGCGTCGCACCCTGGCTTCCGCAGCCGGCCGGATTCGCCGAACTCAGCGCCGAGCGCCAGAGCGGGGACCCCGACTCCACCCTCGAGTTCTACCGCCGAGCCCTGTCCTGCCGCCGTGACCTGGTGCGATCGATTCCTTACGCCTTGGAGTGGCTGGCTTCCCCCGAGGGTGCGCTTTTCTTCACCCGCGGCCTGCTGACCTGCGCGATCAATTGCGGCACCGATCCGGTACGGCTACCGCCCCACACCGCGGTCCTGCTGACCTCCGGCCCCCTCGACGGAGACCGTCTGCCTCCTGACACGGCGGCCTGGCTGTCCGGTTGACCTCCGAAGGCTTAGCGGGGGTCGCGTTCGCCGCGGGCCGGGATGAGCGGGAGTGAGATCAGGGCGCAGGCCAGACCCGCGGCGAAGCCGGCGCCGTAGCCGGGGCCTGCGATCAGGAGCCCGGCCAGCGGCGTGACGATCAGGGCGACCACGTTCTGGACGCTGTTGTGGACGCCGAGCACGCGGCCCGCCCAGCCTGGTCCCGCCAGCTCGCCGGCCTTCAGGTAGGCCAGGCCGTTCCCCGCGACCGTGATCACCGTGGCCAGGGCGAGCATGACGGGGCCCAGCCAGGAGCGGGTGACCACGCCGAGGATGAGCAGCGACACCACCGCCACGGTCCCGAGCGTGAGCCGCCGCAGCGGCCCCATGCGCATCCCGACCCGGTCGGACCACCGGCCGACCACGATCCTGACCGCCGCGCCGCCGATGGCCGCCACGCCGAACAGCTGCCCGGCGGCCACGCTGTCCCATCGGTAGAGGCCCACCAGGCAGGCCACGCCGTACGTGCTGACGATCACCTGGGGCACCGTGTGCAGCCCGCTGGTGGCGTGCACACGCCACAGCGACCGCTGCCGGTACGGCGAGCCGTCGGAAGCCGCGGGCCCGCTGGACAGGGACCGCGGCGGCTCGGCCAGGAACAGCCCGGCCAGCACGGCGGCGACCAGGCTGACCGCGGCGCAGACGAGCAGCACGCCGGTGATGCCGTGCGCGTGGGAGACCGGCGGCAGGACGAAGGCGGCCACCGCCATGCCGAGCGTGTAGGACACCTGGCGCAGACCCATCGCGACGCCGCGCTCCGGCGGTTCGAACCAGCGCAGCACGATGCGTCCGCCGCCCACCATGGCGGCCGAGCCCGCCGCGCCGGCCAGCGCGAGCAGGGTCACCACCGCCCAGGCGGAGCCGGCCATCGCCACGGCGGCGAACAGCACGGCGGCGGCGCCGACGCCCGTGCCCAGGATGAGCCGCTCGCCGCGCCGGTCGGCGAGCAGGCCCCAGACGACCAGGGCGGCCAGAACCCCGAAGCTGGGGGCGTTGGCGATGACGCCCGCCACGGGCAACGAGACGCCGAAGTTACGCTGGATGTCGGGGATCACCAGCGGGAGCCCGAATAATCCCAAGGTGACGCTGGCATGCGCGTTGACGCCTAACGCCAGCATGAGCCAGCGCCGCCTACCTTGATCTTTCACGCGAATTTCGTGAGATACGTGAGCTCGTCCTCGTTGAGGCGGCGCGGGGCGGCCCGCTCGACGTCGTAGGCCACGATGACGGACCTGGCGGTGACGTAGAGGTCGTGGTCGTCGAGGATCTCGTGCTCGAGCGTGAACCGGGCGGCCCTGATCTCGGTCACCCAGGTCTCCACCCTGACGGGCTCGGCCCTGAAGTCGAGCGGGCGGCGGTACTCGATCTCGTGCTTGGCCACCACAAGGCCCTTGAACGGCCCCTCCCCCGCGCGGTGCGGGTCCAGGTGGAACATCTCGAACCGGGCGTCCTCCAGGTAGTCGAGGAAGCGGACGTTGTTCACGTGACCGAGGGAGTCGATGTCCGCGAATCTGACCATGCGCAGAAAGACGTGCCGTTGTGCAACCACGGCAGCCACCGTACCGGCCGGGGTCAGCTCCGCCTTCCCCGGGCCAGGCACGCCAGCACGTTCACCACCGAGATGACCGCCGTGCAGGCCAGCGCCCACCGGTATCCGGTGACCAACTGCTCGATCGGCCCGCCGGTCAGGGTCCCCGCGAACACCCGGTCGTGCAGGACGGCGGGCAGCGGCGCCGTGATGATCGACAGGTTCAGCGCGGTGCCCACGACCACGCCGGTGTTCTGCAGCATGAGCCGCATCGCGTTGACGATGCCCAGCCGGTCGGAGGGCTGCCCGTGCAGGATCACGGTGGTGTTGGAGGGCAGGAACACCCCCGATCCGAACCCGATGAGCACGGTCGCCGCCGCCAGCACGGGGTACGGCACGCTCGAGGAGATCGTGGCCAGCATCAGCACCAGCCCGGCCGTGGTGATCGAGGCTCCGGCCGCCGCGAGCGCGCGTGCGCTCAGCCGGCGCTGCAGGAAGCCGGACCCCGCCGAGGCGAACATCGCCGCGATCGACAGCGGCAGCACCTTCACCCCCGCCGGCCGCCTGCAGCACGCGGAGCCCGACGATCGCCCAGGCGGTGGGTGCGAGCCCGGCCAGTAACGCGGCCAGCGTGTAGGTTCCCAGCCCGAGCAGGTACATCGACCGCCTGCCGTACATGTCGGCGAGGCGGCCGAATGTCACCATGAGAACGGTGGTGGTCAGCTGGAAGGCGAGCAGGATCCAGCTCGCGGCCGCGGCGTCGGCGTGGGTGTGCCGGGCGATCTCGGGCAGCGCCACGTTGATCGCGCTGCCGCCCAGCCCGGTGAGCACGCTGGCCAGGCTCACCACGGACAGGGTCCGCCAGGCGTAGCGCAGGTCCCGCCGCCCTTCCACGACCACGGTCAAGGCTCTACTCTTTCTAGATTCCAATACTAGAATCTAGTTCGCACAGGCTGTCGGTCAAGGAGTGGGTCGGATGATCGGGATCATGGAGGACCGCGTCGTCATCGTCACGGGCGCGGCCAGGGGCATCGGACGCGGGCACGCGCTGGAGTTCGCCAGGCAGGGCGCCCGGGTGGTGGTCAACGACCTGGGCGCGGCCGTGGACGGGACCGGATCGTCCGACGCCGCCAACGAGGTCGTCGAGGAGATCAGGGCGCTGGGCGGCGAGGCGATCGTCAACGGCGAGGACGTCTCCGACTTCGACGGCGCCGGACGCCTGGTGCAGGCGGCCATCGACCACTTCGGCGACGTGCACGCGGTGGTCAACAACGCCGGCATCCTGCGCGACCGGATGCTGGTGAACATGACGGCCGAGGAATGGGACGCGGTGATCCGGGTGCACCTGCGCGGCACGTTCGCGCCGATGCGGCACGCGGCGGCCTACTGGCGGGCCAGGGCCAAGGCCGGACACGAGGTGGACGCCCGGATCATCAACACCACCTCCTCCTCCGGCATCTACGGCAATCCGGGGCAGGGCAACTACGGCGCGGCCAAGGCGGGCATCGCCGCGCTGACGGTCATCACGGCGCAGGAGCTGGAGCGGTACGGCGTGACGGTCAACGCGATCGCGCCCGCGGCGCTGACCCGGATGACCGAGAACCTGGTCACCGGGCAGGGTTCCGGCCTGGCCACCGCGGACCCCGACGACATCGCGCCGCTGGTGGTCTGGCTGGCCAGCAGGGAGGCGCGCGGGATCACCGGCCGGGTGTTCAACGTGCGGGCCGGGATGATCAGCGTGGCCGAGGGCTGGCACGCGGGCCCCGCCGTGGACAAGGGCACCCGGTGGGACCCGGCCGAGCTGGGCGGGGTGATCCCCGACCTGGTCGCCAAGGCCGCCAAGAACGCCCTGACCAACGGCCGGATCCCGGAGTAGGGCGATGGGACTCGACCACGACCTGATCGGCGTCGAGAGCGAGCCGGTCGAGCGGACCTGGACCGCCAAGGACACCATGCTGTACGCGCTCGGCGTGGGCGCGGGGACCTCCGAGCTGGCGTACACGACGGAGAAGGACCAGCGGGCGCTTCCCACCTTCGCGGTGCTCGCCGCCCAGGCGCCGACGGGGCGCCGGCTGGGCGACTTCGATCCCGCCATGCTGGTCCATGCCGAGCAGGCCTTCGAGCTGCACCGGGAGCTGCCGCCCGCGGGCGGGGTGCGCACGTCGTCGCGCGTGACCGGGATCTACGACAAGGGATCGGGGGCGCTGGTGACGACCGAGGCCAGGGCCGTCGATCTGGCGACCGGCGAGCCGGTGATCACCAGCAGGAGCGCGGTGTTCATCCGGGGCGAGGGCGGGTTCGGCGGTCCGCGGGGGCCACGGTCCGAGTGGGCCGAGCCGTCCAGGGATCCCGACCATACGGTGACTTATCACACCAAGCCCGAGCAGGCCCTGATTTATCGCCTGTCGGGCGACTACAACCCCCTGCACTCGGATCCTGAATTCGCGGCCCGCGCCGGGTTCCCCCGTCCGATCCTGCACGGCCTGTGCACGTACGGGATCACCGGGCGGGCCCTGCTCCACGCGCTGGGCGGTCTCCGCGCGATGTCGGGGCGCTTCACCAGCCCGGTCTTCCCCGGCGAGTCATTGACGGTCTCGATCTGGGCCGACGGTGACGGGGTGCTCTTCCGCACCGCCAAGGACGACGGCACCGTGGTGCTCGACCACGGGCGGGCTACTCGGGGGGCTTGAGCGGATCCAGGCGGCGGATGAGGACCATCGCGGCGTCGATGACCTCCTGCGCCGCCTTTTCCGTGTCGCTGGTGACGACCTCCCGCGCCGCTTCGCCGACGATGCTGGTCAGCACGGTGACCATGAAGCGGTCGATGGGGTCACCGCTGGCCCCGAGCAGGACCGCGTTCTGCCGGATCCACTCGCGGCCCCGGGTGCGGCGGATCAGCGCGAAGCCGGGTGGCCCGTCGCCCTCCATGAAGAGCCTGACCAGGTCCCGCCGCTCCCAGGCCCCGGCCAGGTAGGCCCGCGCGCCCGCGATGAGCAGCTCGACCGGGTCGTCCACCCCGGCCTGCTTGGCCTTGGCCACGCTGGAGGCCGAGGCGTCCTCGTGCGCGGCCTGGTGGTCCTCGTACAGCGCCAGGAACAGCTCGGTCTTGCCACCGAAGTGGTGGTAGAGACTGCCGACGCTGGAGCCCGCGCGGGCCACCACGTCGGCGACGTTGGACTCGGCGAAGCCGTGCTCGGCGAAGACCTCGCGCGCCGCCTGCAGCATGCTCTGGCGCGTCTGCGCCGTGCGACTCCACTCCCATGAGGACTTGCGTGCCATGCCCTCGATTCTAGAACTTGATTCTTGACACCTGGGCCACCTCGACTAGAACCTATTATTAGAGGAGCATTCTAGAAATTGTGGAGGCGGCGATGGACTTCTCACTCAGCTCCGAGGAACGTCAGATCCGCGACACGGTCCGGTCCTTCGTGGAGAAGGAGATCATGCCGCTGGAGCCCGATGTACTGCGCAACGAGCGGGCCGGGCGCCCCGGCATCGACCCCAAGGTGCACCGCGACCTGCGGGCCAAGGCCAGGAAGATGGGCTTCTGGGGCATCAACACCCCCGAGGAGTACGGCGGGGCCGCGCTGGGCCCGGTGATGTCCGCGATCATCGTGATGGAGCTGGGCAGGACCTTCGTCCCGTTCTCCTTCGGCGGCTCGGCCGACAACATCCTCTACGCGGGCACCGACGAGCAGAAGCAGCGCTACCTGATCCCGACGATCGAGGGCGAGCGTCGTTCCTGCTTCGCGATCACCGAGCCGGGCGCGGGCTCCGACGCCCGCAGCATCCGCGCCAGGGCCGTGCGCGACGGCGCCGAGTGGGTCATCAACGGGGAGAAGACGTTCATCACCGGCGGGAACGAGGCCGACTTCGTCATGGTCTTCGCCGTGGCCGAGCCGTACGGAGTGACCTGTTTCCTGGCCGACAGGGACATGGGGTGGCGCTCGGAGCCGATCCCGACGATGGGCGAGTGGGGGCCCGCCTCGCTGGTGTTCCAGGACGTGCGGGTGCCGGAGGAGAACATCCTCGGGGAGCTGGGCAAGGGTTTCGACCTGGCGATGCAGTGGATCGGGCAGGGCCGGTACATGATCCCGGCCAGGGCGATCGGCTCGGCCGAGCGGATGCTGGGCATGGCCATCGACTACGCCAAGATCCGCAAGTCCATGGGACAGACGATCTCCGAGTACCAGGCGATCCAGTGGATGATCGCGGACTCGCAGGTGGAGATCGAGGCGGCCAAGTGGCTCACGCTGTACGCGGCCTGGCGGGTGCAGGAGGGCATGGACGCGCGGCACGCCTCCTCCATCGCCAAGCTCAACGGGGCGGTCATGGCCAACCAGGTGGTCGACCGGGTGCTGCAGATCCACGGCGGCATGGGTTACACCAAGGAGCTGCCGATCGAGCGGTGGTATCGGGAGCTGCGGCTGCTGCGGATCTTCGAGGGCACCGACGAGATCCAGCGGCGGACGATCGCGCGGAACCTGATCAAGGGTCACGTGCGGCTCGGCACCATCGGGGAGTGACATGAGCGTCGCAGATCTGTTCAATCCGCGTTCCATCGCCCTGGTCGGGGCGACCGACAAGTCGGGCTGGTCCATCAGCACGCTGCTCAACCTGCGCACCCACGGCTTCGCCGGCGAGGTGCACCTGGTCAACCCGCGGGGCGGGGTGGTGCACGGGATGCCCGCCCACCGCAGCCTGTCGGAGATCCCGGGGCCCGTGGACCTGGCGTACGTCATGGTGCCGACGGGCGCGGTGCTGCCCGTGCTGCGGGAGGGCGCCAAGCTGGGCATCCGGTCGTACGTGATCCTCACGGCGGGCTTCGGCGAGGCAGGTCCTGAGGGTGCCGCGCTGGAGGCCGAGGTCGTCGAGGTGGCCAGGGAACACTCGCTGACGATCCTCGGTCCCAACGGCAACGGGTTCATCAACGCCGCCGTCTCCGTCACACCGTACGGCCTGCCGATTCCCTCCCCGCTGCTGCGCGGGTCGGTGGGCGTGGTGCTGCAGAGCGGGGCGCTGGCCAGTTCGGTCCTCGCCTTCGCCCTGTCCCGGAACATCGGGGTCAGCCTGCTCACGTCGATGGGCAACGAATCGGTCCTCAGCGTGACCGATGTGATCGACTACCTGGTCGACGATCCGGCCACCAAGGTCATCGCGCTGTTCCTGGAGTCGGTCAGGAACCCGGCCGAGTTCTCCCGGGTGGCGCGCAGGGCGCTGCTGGCCGGCAAGCCGATCGTGGCGCTGAAGATCGGCCGCAGCGAGCTCGCCTCGCACACCGCGCAGGCGCACACCGGGGCGCTGGTGGGCGACGACGACGTGATCGACGCCGCGTTCCGTCAGCTCGGCGTGATCCGGGTACGCTCGCTCGAGGATCTCATGATCACCGCCGGGCTGCTCGCGACCACCGGGCCGCTGCCCGGCCGCCGCGTCGGCGTGGTCACCCCGTCGGGCGGCGCCTCGGAGATCATCGCCGACCGGGCCCAGGACGAGGGGCTCACGCTGCCGCCCTTCTCCCCCGGGACGGTGGAACGGCTGGCGGAGTTCCTGCCGTCGTTCGCCACCGTGCAGAACCCGCTGGACGTCACCGGCTACATCCTCATCGACCGGACGCTGCTCAGCCGCGCCCTGGCGGTGGTGACCCAGGATCCCGGCATCGACCTGGTGATGCTGCTGTCGGAGCCGCCCAAGCTGGCTCCGGCGGATCCCGGCCCGACGCTCGCCGCGTACTCGGCCACCGCCAGGACCATCGCGGGCTCGCCCGTGCCGGTGGTGGCGGTCAGCAACGTCCTCACCGACGTCACGGAGTTCGGCCGTACGGTCCAGCAGGAGACCGGCTATCCGCACGTGCTCGGCGGCATCGAGCACGGCATCCAGGCGATCGGCACCGCCGCCCGCTGGTCGGAGTGGCACGCCCGTGCCCGGGCGGGCGGCGGTCCCGCTCCCGTCACGCTCGCCGTACCGGAGGGCTTCCCCGATCGGGCGGGGGTGTGGGCGGAGCATCGCGCTGCCGCGTTCCTGGGCGAGGCCGGGATACCGGTGGTGCCCTCGCGGCTGGTCCACTCGGCGGAGGAGGCCGTGGCAGCCGCGGACGAACTCGGGTATCCGGTCGTGCTCAAGGTGTCCGCGGACGGGCTCGGCCACAAGAGCGACGTCGGCGGCGTCCACCTCGACCTGGCCACCCCCGACGCGGTCACCGCCGCCTACCGCGCCCTCCCGGGCGCTGACGCCCTCGTACAGCCCCACCGCAGGGGCGGCGTGGAACTGCTGGTGGGCATCGTCCGTGACCCCGCCTGGGGCCTCACACTCGCGGTCGGCCTGGGCGGCGTGTGGGTGGAGGTCCTGCGCGACACGGCCCTGCGCGTCCTGCCGGTCGACCACCACGAGGTACGGCAGGCGTTGACGGAGCTGCGTGGCGCCCACCTCCTGGCAGGCGCCCGCGGCACCCCACCGGCCGATCTCGACGCCGTCGCCGCCGTCGTGACCCGCCTGGCCGCGCTCGCCGAATCCCTCGGCGAGCCCCTGGAGTCCCTGGAGGTCAACCCGCTCCTGGTCACCGGCTCCACGGTGGAGGCCCTCGACGCCCTCATCACCTGGCACACCCTGCTCTAAAGGTGGTTGGCGAGGACGAGGGTGGCGGCCGAGGCGAACATGCCGCCGTTGCCGAGGACGACGCTGATCTCGACGTCGGGCACCTGGGCCGCCGCCTCGCCGCGGAGCTGGCGGACCGACTCCTGGATGGCGAACATGCCGTACATCCCGGTGTGGGTGTACGACAGCCCGCCTCCGTTGGTGTTCATCGGCAGGCGCCCGCCGGGCGAGGTGTGGCCCTCCTCGATGAAGGCCCCGGCCTCCCCGCGCTCGACGAAGCCGAGGTCCTCCAGGCCGTAGATCGGCACGTGGGCGAAGGCGTCGTACACCATGAGATGGTCCACGTCCGTGTGCGAGATCTTGGCCTCGCGGAAGGCCGCCTCCCCCGACATCCGGAACGCCTTGGACGTGGTGAAGTCCTCCATCTGCGAGATGACGGGCGATTCGGCCGCCTCGCCCGCCCCGAGCAGGTGCACCGGGCTGCGCCTGGCCCGCTCCGCGGTGGTGACGATCAGCGCCCCGCCCCCGTCGGTGACCAGGCAGCACTCCAGCAGGTGGAACGGATAGGCGACCAGCCGCGAGGCGAGCACGTCCTCGACCGTGATCGGGTCACGGTACATGGCCCGCGGGTTCATCGACGCCCACCGCCGCTGCGCCACCGCCACCCCGGCCAGCTGCTCGTGCGTGAGCCCGGTCTCCTTCATGTACCGCAGCGCCGTCAGTGTGAACAGCGTCGGCGGCCCCACAACGCCGTAGGGCAGCTCGAACTGCCCGAACACCGAGTCGGCCGCCACCGCGTGCCGCCCCGCCCCCACGCGGGACCTGCCCGACTCCCCATGGGTGATCAGCACGGTACGGCACAGCCCGGCCGAGACGGCCGCGGCGGCATGCCGTACATGGAACAGGAACGACGAGCCGCCCACGGCGGTGCCGTCGAGCCAGGCCGGCGAGATGCCGAGCGCGTGCGCGACCTGGATGGGACCCGGCGTGCCCACGGTGGCGATGCCGTCGATGTCGTCCTTGGTCATCCCCGCGTCGGCCAGCGCGTTGCGCGCCGCCTCCAGGTGCAGCTGCAGGGTCGAGTGGTACGGCAGGCGGCCCACCTCGTCGGTTTCGGCGGCACCGGCGATCACGATGCTCACGCCGCCACCTCCCACAGCGGGATCCACACGTCGCCACGCTGCTCGAAGACCACGCGCAGCGGCAGGTCGAGGGGCAGGTTCTCGGGCGTGATCTCGACGCCGACGAGGTTGGTCATCATACGGACGCCCTCCTCCAGCTCCACGACGGCGATCACGTAGGGGGCCTCGTCCTCGAAGCCGCGGGCAGGGCGATGGTTGATCACGTAGGAGTAGAGCGTGCCGCGGCCGCTGGCGGTGACCCATTCGACCCGTTCGGAGCCGCAGCGCGGGCAGCTCGGCCGGGGGTAGAAGTAGTGCCGCTCGCAGGCCAGGCAGCGCTGGATCCGCAGCTGCCCGGCGGCGGCGCCGTCCCAGAACGGCTGCGTCTCGGGCGTCGGCCTGGGGACGGGCTTCATGGGCTTGGCACCCCGTTGCCCTGCCAGCCTCGGCCCGCCAGCAGCTCCTCGAGCGACGGGCGCGGCTCGCGGTCGCGCGGGCCCGGCTGCGCGAGCTGGATGAGCACGCCGTGGGCCTCCTTGGGGTGCAGGAAGACCTCGCGCCAGCGCGGGTTGGCGAGGTTGAGACCGTGCAGGCGGTAGCCGCGCCCGGTCAGCCGGGCCACCGCGGCGTCGATGTCGCTGACGTGGAAGTTCAGGTGATGAACCCCGCCGCGACCGCGGGTGAGCTCGAAGAAGCTGTCGAAGAACGTCGAGCCGGCCAGCGGCTCCATCAGCTCGACCTTGCTGCCGTTGGCGTACTGCAGTTGCAGCGTCCGGTAGCCGCTGTCCGGGTGGTCGCCACCACCCAGGTACACCCCGCCCAGCAGGTCACGGTAGATCGGCAGCAGGTCCCTGATCCGGGGCGCGGCCACGGCCGTGTGGTCGAAGCTGACCTCCAGACCGTCGAGTTCAAGATCCACGTACGACTCCTTTCTTGGACCCAATCCTAGAATCACATTCCAATCATTGCATCCCTTGACTCGGGCGACCCCGAGGAGGAGTCTCCCAGAAAAGGATTCTAGAGCCTACTTCTAGAACTTGAGGAAGGCAGGCCACATGAGGCTGTTCTACGTCCGCGAACTCGACGAATACCCCACCGGTTCGCGCCGCATGAAGATCCTCACGATGGCCGTGCTGGCCATCCTCATCGGCTCATACGAGGGCCAGATCGCTCCCGTCGTCCCGCTCCTGCTCAAAGACCTGCACATGACGCTGGCCACCTACGGTCTGGTCTCCGGCGCCGCCGCCATCGCCGGCGCCATCGCCTCGATCCTGGGCGGGCGGCTCACCGACCGGGTCGGGCGGGTGCGGCTGCTCGTCCCGCTCATGCTGCTCACGGGGCTGTGCTGCTTCGTCATGACACTCGTGCACAGCCCGCGCGACCTGCTGCTCGCCCGGATCCTGCTGGCGTTCGTCGACGGCGTCGCGATGGCCAGCACGGCCCCGCTGGTCAGGGACTTCTCGCCCAGGATGGGCCGCGCTCAGGCTTTCGGCTTCTGGACCTGGGGGCCGGTGGGCGCCAACTTCCTGGCCGCCGCGATCGCCGGGGCCACCCTGCCGGCCTTCCACGACTCCTGGCGCTCCCAGTTCGTCATCATGGGATGCCTCTCGCTGGTCATCTCGCTGGTGATCGCCTTCAACATCGCCGACCTCTCGCCCGAGCTGCGGGCCAGGATCCAGCACACCGAATGCGCCGCCAGCGAGGTCGTCGACCTGTCACAGCCGCCGCGCATGCGGGCCCTCTTCGCCCGGCGCAACATCTGGGCGCACGTGGTGGGGATCCCGCTGTGGCTCGTCCTCTACATCACGCTTTCCCTGTTCGGGCAGACGATGCTGACGACCGCGCTCGGCATCACCACCGCCAAGGCCTCCACGATCATGGCGGCGTTCTGGAGCCTCAACCTGATCACGCTGATCATCGTGGGGCGGGTGTCCGACCGTACGCAGCTGCGCAAGCCGTACTCGCTGGGCGGGACGATCGCCTCGGTGCTCGTGACGGCCTACCTGGCGCTCATCCTCGGTCAGGACGACGTGTCGACTGGGCAGCTCATGGTGGTCGGGGCGCTGCTCGGAGGGTCGCTCGGGGTGGCGTACGGGCCGTGGATGGCCAACTACTCCGAGGACGCCGAGGACGTGGACCCGCGGCTGCAGGGCACGGCGTGGGGCCTGTTCGGGTTCCTCACCAAGGCCATCGCGGTCGTCGGGCTGCTGGTGATCCCGCGGGTCGTGGAGGCCACGAACTGGCAGACGTGGCTGCTGGTGGCGCTCGGCTGCCTGATCCTGTTCATCCCCGCCATCGTCCTGTTCCACGGCCCCTGGCGCCGCCCCGCTCCCCAGGCCACCCTCCAGGGGGTCTGAGCGCCCTATCTCTCCGGGGCGCTACCGGTCATCCTGTGCGTGGTCGCCCTGCTCGACGGGGCACGGCGGGCGCGCCACAGGTCGGCGGACTCCGCGAGGATCTTCAGAAACGCGTTTCTCCTCGGCGGCGTGATGCTGTTGCTCCTCGCGATGCTCGGCTCGACGTCGAGCCGCTCTTTGGCCTCGCCGTACACGGATGGTCTTGTACGGCGAGGCCGAGCACGCTAGTCGCGGTGGAGCTTGCGGTAGGTGACGCGGTGGGGGCGGGCGGCGTCGGCGCCGAGGCGCTCGATCTTGTTCTTCTCGTAGTCGGCGAAGTTGCCCTCGAACCAGAACCAGTTCGAGCCTTCCTCCCACGCCAGGATGTGGGTGGCGATGCGGTCGAGGAACCACCGGTCGTGCGAGGTGATGACCGCGCAGCCGGGGAAGTCGAGCAGCGCGTTCTCCAGCGACGACAGGGTCTCGGTGTCGAGGTCGTTGGTCGGCTCGTCGAGCAGGAGGACGTTGCCGCCCTGCTTGAGGGTGAGCGCCAGGTTGAGCCGGTTGCGCTCGCCGCCCGACAGCACGCCGGACTTCTTCTGCTGGTCAGGACCCTTGAAGCCGAACGCCGCGATGTAGGCCCTGGACGGCATCTCGACGTTGCCGACCTTGATGTGGTCGAGCCCGTCGGAGACGACCTCCCAGACGTTCTTGCTCGGGTCGATGCCACCGCGCGACTGGTCGGCGTAGGAGATCTTGACGGTGTCGCCGACCGTGATCGCCCCCGTGTCGGGCGTCTCGGTGCCGGTGATCATGCGGAACAGCGTCGTCTTGCCGACGCCGTTCGGGCCGATGACGCCGACGATGCCGTTGCGGGGCAGATCGAACGTGAGCTTCTCCATGAGCAGCCGGTCGTCGAAACCCTTGGACAGGTCGTTGGACCTGATCACCGTGGTCCCCAGGCGCGGGCCCGGCGGGATCTGGATCTCCTCGAAGTCCAGCTTGCGGTGCTTGTCGGCCTCGGCCGCCATCTCCTCGTAGCGCTGGAGGCGGGCCTTGGACTTGGTCTGGCGGGCCTTCGGGTTCGAACGGACCCACTCGAGCTCGTCCTCGAGGCGCTTCTTGCGCTTGACGTCCTTCTGGCCCTCGACCTTGAGCCGCTGGGCCTTCATGTCGAGGTAGGTGGAGTAGTTGCCCTCGTAGGGGTAGCAGCGGCCGCGGTCGAGCTCGAGGATCCAGTTGGCCACGTTGTCGAGGAAGTAGCGGTCGTGGGTGACGGCGAGCACGGTGCCCGCATACTTCTCCAGGTGCGACTCCAGCCACTGCACGCTCTCGGCGTCGAGGTGGTTGGTGGGCTCGTCGAGCAGCAGCAGGTCGGGGGCCTCCAGCAGCAGCTTGCACAGCGCCACGCGGCGGCGCTCGCCTCCGGACAGCTTCGTCACGTCCGCGTCGGGGGGCGGGCAGCGCAGCGCGTCCATCGCCTGCTCCAGCTGGGAGTCGAGGTCCCAGGCGTTGCGGTGGTCCAGCGCGTCCTGCAGCTTGCCCATCTCCTCGAGCAGGGCGTCGCTGTAGTCGGTGGCCATCAGCTCGGCGATCTCGTTGAACCGCGCCAGCTTCGCCATCGTGTCGGCCACGCCCTCCTGGACGTTGCCGAGCACGGTCTTCTCCTCGTTGAGAGGGGGCTCCTGCTGCAACATGCCCACGGTGAATCCGGGCATCAGCTTCGCATCACCGTTCGACGGCTGCTCCAGACCGGCCATCATGCGCAGCAGCGTCGACTTTCCGGTACCGTTCGGGCCCAGGACGCCGATCTTGGCTCCCGGCAGGAACGACAGCGTGACGTCGTCAAGGACAACCTTGTCGCCATGCGCCTTGCGCACGCGCTGCAACGTGTAGATGTACTCGGGCATGTTCTCTAGCTTAGGGGTTCCCGCCCAAGCTTCATCCCCGCTCCCCTCACCCCAAACCCACAAAAACGCCGAGAGCCAAGCCGCCCACCCTCACGCCCCATGCGATAAGCACCCGCCCAGCGGGCACCCGTGCACTAGGCGCCCGTGCACTAGGCGCCCGTGCACTAGGCGCCCGTGCAGTAGGCGCCCGCGCGGTAGAGAGCGCCCAAGGCCAGCGACGCATACCGGACTCCGCAAGCACCGCAGCAACCAGCCCATGCAACACGGAACCCACACGCTGGCACCCCCTGCGGCGGGCGACCCTACAGCGGAGAGCGTCCGGGGTGGCCGCGCATGCCGTACACCCGTGTGCCATGCGGCGGGCACCCCGTGCGGCGCAGAACCCCGTGCGTGAGCACCCGTGCGGAGGGTGCCGTGCGGCGGGGAACCCGTGGGCGGGCTCCCGTGGGCGGGCTCCCGTGGGGAGGGGGCCTCGTGTGGTGGGCGGCGGCGGGAGGTGGGGAGGCTTGGGGAGAGGTTGTTTGGGCGGGTGGGGGTTATGGGTGGGGGGTTGGGGGTTTGGGGGGTTGGACGGCGGGGACGCAGATGCGGTCGCGGCCGAGTTCCTTGGCGCGGTAGAGGGCCAGGTCGGCGGCGGCCAGGAGCTCGATGAGGTCGTCGCCGTGGACGCTCATGATGGCCACCCCGGCCGAGATCGTCACGGTGATCATGGCGTCGTCCGCGGGCACGGCCATGCGGCCGATGCGGCTCCTGAGGCGTTCGGCGACCCGGCGGGCCTCGTGCACGTCGGCGCGCGGCAGCAGGACGACGAACTCCTCGCCACCGAAACGCCCCACCACGTCGTAGTCGCGCAGCTGGCTGCGCAACGTCGCCGCCACCCCGACCAGCACCTGGTCGCCGACGAGGTGGCCGTGACGGTCGTTGACCCGTTTGAAGTGGTCGATGTCGATGATCAACAGCGCCAGCGTGTCTCCGGTACGGCGAGCACGGACGATCTCCGTGTCGGCCTCCCGCTGCCAGGCGGCCGCGTTGAGCAGGCCCGTCTTGGGATCGGTGCGCGCGGCGGCCTGGAGCTGAGCGTGCAGGAGGCTGCGCTGGAGGAGGACCACCGGCGGCAGGGCGAGCACCAGGAGCGCCAGGTTGAGGCCGGAGGCGATCGCCACCGTGACGCCCAGGCAGAGCTCCACCACGTCGAGCAGCAGGCTCTCCCGGTCCCACAGCACCTCACGCCAGCGCGTGTCGGGGTCGGCCGTGTGCGCGGCCACCGCGATGAGAGCGGCGTTGAGCAGGGCGAACAGCACCGCGCACGCCACCGCGTAAACGATCGGCAGTCCCCCGCCCCGCGCCAGCACGGCCGGGTCTGGCACCAGCCAGTGGAACGCCGCCGAGGCCGTACAGCCGGCCAGACCGATCGCGGCCGAGCTGAACACCCTGCGATAGAGAACGGTCGCCCGCACGCGCCACTGCAGCAGCACCTGGAGGAGGATCGGCGCGAACAGCGCGTAGACCGGCGGCAGGAGCAACACCACCGGCAGCCACCACGCCGACAGCAGGTCGCGCGACACACCGGCCGGCATGCCCAGGCGGCGGCTGGCCTCGATGCACACGGCACCACAGCCCATCAGGGCCAGGAAGGTCAGCAGGTCATGCCAGCGAAAATCGGTAGATGTCGCAAACACCACAATCGCAGCGAGATCCAGAGTTACGATCCCGCATAGGTAGACCACGAGCGGGCGCCGCTGTCCAAGCAGCGGCCATCGACCGGCCAGTGTTGACACACCGTCGCGAGACTTGACCGAGGTGTGACTGGTCGCCGCCATCTCGTCTCCTCCCTGACTAACGATGTGTAACACAATAGTTGCGGAGTGTGCGACGCGCGACGGGAACCGCTACCTTGGGCAACGTGGCCACGTGCGTCCACGTGGTCCGCGAAGGGATGCCGCTCACTCCGCGAGCGGGCCGTGCTGGGAAAGGAGCAGCCATGGTGCGGGGCGTGACCTGGACCTGACAGATGCTCTAGCCATCTGACACGGGCAACGCCATCGGCCACTCCTTTCGGTGCACGGTTCAGCGGAACTCTGGGGCACCGATGTGTGGGCCGATGCCCCCTCCTCCTCAGGCGGCCACCCGGTCCTCCATCACCGCCCTCCCGGTGTCTCCCTCCACGCCGCCATCTCGCGCTGCCCCGGGCTCGGCCGCACTCGCGCCGACGCCCTCACGATCGCCGCCGCCCTTACGGCCTCGCCGCCGCATCCCCATGACCTCGGCAGCCCGCCCCTCTTCACGCGGCTCCATCCCCGAGTCCCCACTCCCCTGCGTCTCGCCAGACCCACCGCCCGGCTCCAGTGCTGAGCCTCCACTCCCCTGCCCCGCGCCAGGCGCCTCGCAGCCTGGCTCCAGTGCTGAGCTCCCCTGGACCACGCCACGATCTCCACCGTCTCGCGCCGCACCAGGCCCCTCGCCGTTCTGCGCAACGTCGGTGCCTTCGCGATCGCGTGTTGTGGGGGCCGCATCCCTCTCCCACGCCGCCCCAGGGCCCTCGCCCTTCTGCCCCACGTCAGAGCCATAACCGGCTGCGTCCACGTTGGCGGCCTTACCAGCGCTACCCGAGACGGTGCTTCCCCGGAGGTCGCCATGACCGACGGCGGGGCCCATGGCCCAGTCCTGGGTGTCCTCGTCGAGGAGGTCGCGGCGCTCGCGGGTGGCGACGCCGCGTTCCGGCTTGGCGAAGCTGCCCGTGCCCCAGCGCAGGTTGTGGCCCACCGAGATGGCCTCCACCTCGGCCATGAAGCGCCGGCCCTCCTCACCTTCGAACTCGCGGATGCGCAGCTTGCCCGAGACCACCACCGGATGGCCGACGCGGATCGACTGGGCCACGTTGTCGCCCAGCTCCCGCCAGCAGCGCACGGCGAACGCGACCCGCTCCCCGTCGGTCCACTGGCCGGTCTTCTTGTCGAAGTAGCGATGGTTGGTCAGCACCCGCAGCGAGGTGACCTTCACACCGTCGTCGAAGGTGTACTGGCGCGGCTCGGCGGCCACGTTGCCGGTGAGCGTGACATAGATGTCGTTCATCCCTGTGCCTCCCAGTGCGGCGGGCCCCGATGCCCGCGGACCGGGAACAGGTTCTCCCGTACGGCGGGCGGGCCAGGACACCGAGCGGCGTTCTGGGGATAGCGCTGCTAGCGCCCTGTGGACGACGACACGGCCGGCCGTACCGAGGTCAGCCGGACAGACCCTTCAGCGCGGTGTAGAAGGCGTGGTGGCGGGCCAGCTCGCGCTCGACGGGCTCGACCACCATGGACTCCGAGACCGCCGCCACCCTGCGCCGCATCTCGCGCTCCAGCCGCTCCCGCTCCCGCGAGGCGCCGAGCTCGACGAAGTTCTTCGAGGCGACCGCGGAAAGAGCGCCGAGGCCGAGGACGGAGGCCATCATGAGCCCCACCCACGGCAGCGCCGCCGTATCGGCGAAGAGCTCCAGCCCGGACGGCAGGGAGCCGCCGAGGAAGAGCCCGGCGGCGAGCCACACCAGGCCGAGCGCGAACGCCGCCACCAGGACGTACTGCCAGATCTTGAGCAGGCGCCACCACCCGGGCACCCGGTCGAGCTCAGGCGCCACCTCCGCCAGCTCCTCGGTGAGCGCCTGCGGCAGCTGCGCCGAGCGAGACCTGGCCGCGTGGTTGACGGCCGAACGCCAGACAGGCGTCATGCCGGCGGAGAGCCCGTCGGCCAGCGCCTGGACGGCGTTGTTCACCTCGGCCGACTGGGCGCTGACCGAGCCGGTGGTGATGCCGCGGATCTCGTCGCCCAGGTCGTCCAGGCGCAGGCTCTTCAGCGGATCGGGGCGCAGCTTGGAGATCCAGCGCGGGTACGGCCAGCCGGTCCACCGCTTGGAGCGGGTGGCGTAGACGTTCTCCAGTGCCTCGCCGACGGCGGGCACGCCGACGGCGTCGCAGAGCGCGTCCGTCAGGCCCAGCCTGCGCGCCTCGTCGACGGAGGAGGGCGCCTCGCCGACCGGCATCGAGACCGTCAGCCGCTGCTCGAACCGGTCGAGGTCGGCCTCGAGCTTCTGGATGGCGGCCCGGCGGCGCGAGACGGATCCGGCGACGACGCTCTTGAGGCTGTCGATGCCGCGCCCGGTGACCGCGGAGGTGGGCACCACCGTGGGGTGCTCGACGCCCTCCCTGCGCAGCAGGTCGTTCAGGTCGATGACCAGCTCGGCGAGCTCCTCGGTGGTGAGCTTGTCGGCCTGGTTGAGCGCGAAGACGGTGACGGCGTCGTGCCCGGCCAGCTCGGTGACGTAGCGGCGGTGGGTGGAGGCGTCGGCGTACTTCTGCGGGTCGAGCACCCACACGACCAGGTCGGCCAGCCCGATCAGGCGGTCGGCCTCGTTGTCGGTGAGCG
Organism: Nonomuraea sp. NPDC050536; assembly: GCF_044457685.1. Classification (NCBI taxonomy): domain Bacteria; kingdom Bacillati; phylum Actinomycetota; class Actinomycetes; order Streptosporangiales; family Streptosporangiaceae; genus Nonomuraea; species Nonomuraea sp. NPDC050536. The sequence goes on along the minus strand of NZ_JBITHD010000015.1, from coordinate 150,411 downwards.
CCCTGATGGAGTCGTGGTCGGGCAGGTCGAGCAGGATCAGGCCGTGCAGCTGCGACTCGCCCTTGTCGAGCGCGGAGGCGCGGGCGAAGCGATGGCGCCACTGGATCTGCAGCCAGTCGAGCAGCGGCCCGGCGCCCTCCAGGCCCCACACGCAGGCGTGCGTACGGGCCGTGGTGGGCCTGCGCACGCCGGTCGGCGACAGCTCCAGGCCCGACACGGCGTTGAACAGCGACGACTTGCCGCTGCCGGTGCCGCCGGCCAGCGCGACCACGGTGTGCTCGGAGGACAGCTTGAGCCGGTCACCGGCCCGGAGCAGCAGGTTGCCCGCCTCCGTGAGCAGCTTCTCGTCGAGCCTGCCCGGTCCGAGCTCCACGATCTTGTTGAGGGCGTTGAGCCGGGGCGCGAGCCCCTGCCTGGTGGTCATAACCGTCATCGAGCGACCTCGAGGTTGTACGTTGCCTGGTAGAGGCGGGTCGCCGCGGACTCGTCGGGGATCCCCGCCGAATCGAGGGCCTGCACGTAACGCATGGACTCCTCGTCGAACAGCATGCCGATCCTGGCACGCAGGTCGCTGAGCGCCTTGGCCCCGATGCCGCGCAGCGACTCGGCGCCGAGCAGCGCGTTGACCAGCCGGTGTGGCACACCTTCCGCCGTGCCGCTGAACATGGCGACCATGAAGATCAGGGACAGCGAGTCGGCGTCGAACTGCACCATCTTCGACACCGAGCGCTTGGCCACGCCCTCGGTGCGCACCAGCTCGACCACGTGCTCCTGCCAGGCGGCGATGGCCCGGCTGGCGTGCCGTACCAGCTCGTCGGAGGGGCGCTCGAGGCCCTCGGCGAGCGTGGCGCCCAGCTCGGAGCGGTGCCGCCAGCGCGCGACGACCTCCTCGGCGGCGCGGTTGGCGGCGGCCACGATCACCGACTCGATACCGGTGCGCAACGCGGCGCGGAACGCCATGATCCGCTCGGGGCCCTGCTTGGCGGCCTTCCCGCGCTTGCGCAGCATGACCGTGCGCGTGAGGTCGCCGGAGCCGGCGTAGTCCTGCCAGCGGGCCAGCACCTCGCCGTGCAGCAGCGAGCCGGTGCGGAGGGCCTGGTCGATCTCGGCGAGCGCGCCCATGTAGGCGGCCTCGACGTCGGTGCGCAGTTCGGCGCGGAAGGCGACCTGGCCCTCCAGGTGCCGGGCCAGCGCGGGCACCCGGGTGCGGAAGCTGTCGAGCACGCCGCCGAGCGTCTCCTGTACGGCCTGGGCGCGGCGTTCCTCGTCGACGGACAGCTCGGCCAGCCACAGGCGCAGGTCGGTGACCTCGCTGTCGGGCAGGCGGCCGTCCTCGACCGTGGACTCGTGGATGACGAAGCGGTCGATCTCCCCCAGGCCGTATTCCGACAGCATGCGGACGAAGTGCTTCATCACCACCTCGCGCGAGCGGGGCTGCACCCGTGACAGCACGATCGCCAGCCGGGCGCCGCGCTCCTTGGCCAGGCGCAGCAGGTTCCAGGCGGGGGCGTCGGCGTAGCGGGCGGCCGTGGTCACGAAGATCCACAGGTCGGCGGCGTCGAGCATGCGGTGGGCGATCCCGTGGTGCTCCTCGACGACGGAGTCGATGTCGGGGGTGTCCAGCAGCGCCACGCCCTGCGGCAGCTTCTCGGTCGGCACTACGACCAGGCCGGTGGGGCCGGACTCGCGGGTGGGCTTGTCCAGGCGCTGGAGCCCGCCGAGCAGCTCGCCGTCGGCGAACCAGGGCCGGTCGTCGGGGTGGCAGGCCAGCACCGGGGTCCCTGTGGTGGGGCGGCGGACGCCGGTGCGCGAGACGTTCCTCTCGGCCAGCGAGTTGACCAGCGTGGACTTGCCCGCGCCCGTCGAGCCCGCGATCACGATGAGCGCGGGGGCGGTGCTGGTGCGCACCCTGGGGATCACGTAGTCCTGGAGCTGGGCCAGCAGGTCGGCCCGCGTCTTCCTGGCCTCCTCCACGCCCGGCAGGTCCAGGCCGAAGCGCAGGTCGGAGATGCTCTCGCGCAGCTGGTCGAGCGCGCCGGTCAGCGCCTCGACGGCCGCCGCGGGCAGCGCCTCCACCCGCACGCCACTCTCCGCCGCAGCAGGAGCCCCATCCTCCGGTACGGCGGGCGTCCCGGAATCGGCCGACGTCTCCGAACCCGATTCGGCATCCTCTACGGCAGGCGAATCGGAATCGGCTTCCGACGACGGCTCGGCCACATCGGAAGTTTCGGGAGGCGCGGCAACCTCCTCATGGACGTCGTCCACCACGCCGATGTCCTCGTCCTGGACGGCCCCGAAGCTCAGAGTCTGCTCCCCCGCCGACTCCTGGCGCCCGTCGTCCATGGCCGTGTTCACGGCAAGCGCTCCGCTCGAACCATCTCGACCTCCTGGCCGACCCTGACGACCTCACCGACGATGACGATCGCCGGCGGTCGTATCCCAGCCGCGGACACGCGGTCGGCCACGGTGGACAGGGAAGCGGTAACCGCCCGCTGGGTCGGAAGAGTACCGTCCTGTACCACCATTACGGGAGTTTCCGGCGAACGTCCGTCTCGGAGGAGGGCCTCGGCCACTCTCCCCAGCCTCTCCACGGCCATCATCAGCACCAACGTGCCTTGTGACCTGGCCAGAGCGGGCCAGTCGACGGTCGACTGCGGATCATCCGGCGCCACGTGTACGGAAATGACGTGGAACTCTTGACTTACTCCCCGATGCGTAACAGGAACTCCGGCCGCCGCCGGTACCGCCACCGCGCTGGTGATGCCGGGCACCACCAGCACCGGAATCCCGGCCTTCGCGCAGGCGAGCATCTCCTCGCCGCCGCGGCCGAAAACGAAGGGGTCGCCGCCTTTCAGCCGGACCACGAACTTCCCCTGCCGCGCCCGGTCGATCAGCACGGAGTTGATCGCGTCCTGCGCCAGGGCCCTGCCGTAGGGGACCTTGGCGGCGTCGATCAGCTCGACGTCGGGCGCGAGCTCGTCGAGCAGGGCCCGCGGCGCGAGCCGGTCGGCCACCACCACGTCGGCCTGCGCCAGCAGCTGGCGGCCGCGTACGGTGATCAGGCCAGGGTCGCCCGGGCCGCCGCCGACGAGGGCGACACCGACGGGCTTGGTGCGGTTGCGCCGCGCGTCGACCGTGCCGTCGCGCAGCGCGTCCACCACCGCGTCCCTGATCCCCGCGGCCCTGCGCGGGTCGCCCCCGGCGGTGACGGCCACGGTTATCTCGTCGACCCTGCCGGAGGCGGGGGTCCACGCGGCCGAGGCGTCCCTGTCGTCGGCGCGTACGCACCAGATGCGCTTGGCCTCGGCCTCCGCGGCGATCTGCGCGTTGACCTCCCGTGCCGACGTGCACGCCTGGACCAGCCAGGCGCCGTCGCAGTCGCCCACCTCGTACGGGCGGGCGTGCCAGGTGATCCTGCCCGTGGCGATCAGGTCGTCGAGGGCCGGCGTGACGCTCGGCGAGACCACGGTGACCAGGGCGCCGGCCTCGAGCAACGCGGGCACCCTGCGCTGGGCGACGCGGCCGCCGCCCACGACGAGCACCCGGCGGCCGTCAAGCCGCAGGCCGAGGAGGTAGGGACCCATGGCGGGCAATCTCCAGGTTCGCGAAGGTTGTGTGTTAGGAGGCAAACCTACCGGGTCTTAACGAGAGTTTTGCTTCGCACGAGTCAACGGCCGTCAAGAAGAGGCTGGAGGGGATTCCAGCGAGGGCCGCCACCTTCGTCCTTGCGACGTCTGGCCATCGCCGAGAGCGCCTCAAGAATAACCCGGTTCCCGAGATACGCGGTGATGTCCGCGTGATCATAGGGCGGCGAGACCTCCACGACCTCCATGCCGGCGACGGGCAGCTCGTAGCAGATGCGCCGCACCGAGTCGAGCAGTTGCCTGGCGGACAGCCCGCCGGGTTCGGGGGTCCCGGTGCCGGGCGCGTGCCCGGGATCGCAGACGTCGATGTCGACCGACAGGAAGATCTGATCACACTCGTCGAGCGCGATCTCGAACGCCTCGGTCAGGCACTCCTCCAGCCCACGGGCGACGATCTCGGTCATCTCGTATGAGCGCATCCGCTGCTGGGCCATCCAGTCCAGCGTCTCGGGCCCTGGCCAGTAGCCGCGCAGCCCGATCTGCAGGAACCGGTCGCCGCGGATGGCGCCGGACTCGATCAGCCGGCGCATCGGCGTGCCGTGGCCGTGCAGGTGCCCGAACTGGATGTTGCCGGTATCGGCGTGCGCGTCGAAGTGGATCATCGAGGTGCGCCGCGCGGTGAACGCCCTGGCGGTCCCGCGGGCGTCGGGCAGCGCGACGGTGTGGTCGCCGCCCAGGATCAGCGGGATCGCCCCGGACGAGGCGATCTTGTGGACGGCCTCCTCGATGTCGGCCAGCGAGGTCTCGACGTCGCCCGAGTAGCACGCGACGTCCCCTGCGTCGTAGACGCGCAGGTCCTTCAACCCGTCCACACGCAGCGCCAGGCTCGGCCGCGATCCGTCGTGCGGCAGGTAGCAGGCCTGCCGCAGCGCGTTCGGCCCGAATCGGGCGCCCGGCCGGTTCGAGGTGCCGCCGTCGAACGGCGCCCCGATGATCACGACATCGGCGTCCGCGTATGACGAGGCGTCATTGACGTCACACCGATCGACACCGAGAAACGTGATGTCCGGCCCGAACATCGCCCCATATCGACTCATGGCGTCCATCCTCACATCTCCAGGACAGCGACTCCCACCAGGCCGGATGCACGAAGTGGACAAAGATTCCCTTGCGGGTTGTACGGCAAGCCGCACCACCCACCCTCCGCCGACCTGACCTCGCGCCCATCGCTTCCACGCCAGTCGGGCGCGCGAAATCCCGCCGTGACGTCGCGGACAGGACCCGCCTAGGTGGTCTTGTCGGTGACACCCGCGGAATCGAACGTGGCCACCTCGTGCATGACCCGGACGGCCGCGCACACCAGCGGATGCGCGAGCAGCCCGCCGGTGCCCTCCCCGAGCCGGAGCTCGAGGTCGACGAGCGGCCGCAGCCCGAGGCGGTCGAGCGCGGCGGCGTGCCCCGGCTCGACGGAACGATGCCCGGCCACGCAGTGGTCGACGACGGCGGGCACCAGCGCGGCGGCCACCAGCGCGGCGGAACCCGCGATCACACCGTCCAGGATGACGGGCACCCCGAGCGCCGCCCCGGCGAGGACGAACCCGGCGATGGCCCCGTGTTCGAACCCGCCCACGGCGGCCAGCACGCTCAGCGGGTCCGCCACGTCGAAGGAGTTGACCTCCAGCGCGCGGCGGACGATCGCGACCTTGTGCGCGTGCGTCGCCTCGTCGATGCCCGTGCCGAGCCCGGTCACCCGGGCGGGGTCGAGCCCGGTGAAGGCGGCGATGAGCGCGGCCGAGGCGGTGGTGTTGGCGATACCCATGTCGCCGGTGATCAGGCAGCGCGCCCCGGCGGACACCAGCGTGCGGGCCACCGAGATGCCCACCTCGACGGCGGCGACCGCCTGCTCACGCGACATGGCGGGCCCAGCAGACAGGTCCGCCGTCCCTCGGGCGATCTTGCGGGCCACGAACGCGGGCGAAGCCGTGAGCTCCGCGGGAACGTCCGCGGCGACACCCACGTCCACCACGGTGACGGAGGCGGCCGCCTGGGCGGCGAAGGAGTTGGCCACGGCGCCGCCGGCCAGGAAGTTGGCCACCATCTGCGCGGTGACCTCCTGCGGCCACGGGCTCACGCCCTGGGCGTGCACCCCGTGGTCGGCCGCGAAGATGGCCAGCGCGGCGGGCGACGGCATGGGCGGAGGGCAGGTGCCCGCCGCGCCGGCCAGCCGTACGGCGACCTCCTCGAGCGCGCCGAGCGAGCCGCGCGGCTTGGTGAGGCGGTCCTGGTGGGCGCGGGCGTCGGCGAGCGCCCTGGGGTCGGCCGGCCTGATCGCGGCGAGCGTCTCTGCGAGCATCACTGCACCAGTTCGAGTGCTTCCTCGTAGCGGTCGATGACCACGTCGGCCAGGGTTTCGCAGTCGCCGATCACCTCGGCGCAGCGGATGTCGAGCTCGGGGTGCCCGGCGCCGTAGGCCAGCGCCTGCGCCCAGACCCGCTCCAGCATGCCGCCGGCGAACAGCAGGTAGGGCACCACGATGACGCGCTTGGCGCCCAGGCGGCGGCAGCGCTCGAGCCCGCCTGGCACGCCGGGCGGGGTTACGGAGACGAACGCCGTCTCGACGGTCATGAAGTCGTAGGCGTGGGTCTCCCAGAACAGCCGGGACACCCGGTGGATCTCGGCGTTGGCGGCCGGGTCGGTGGAGCCCTCGCCGACCAGCACGACGGCAGTCTCGCCCGGCTCGACGTGGTGGGGCAGGTCCTCGATGGTCATCGAGTCGACGGCGCGCAGCCGGGGGCGGCCGCCCACCAGCTCGAGCGGTCGCAGCTTGGGCATCTCGGCGGCGGCGTCGTTGAGGCGCTCGGCCAGCAGGGCCAGCACGCGGGGGTCGGGGCCGAGGGGACGGCCGTAGTCGTACATGAGGGTGGGGTGCCTTTCCTGCTCCAGTGCCATGGCGGCGGGGAACTCCTCTCCCAGCCTGTTCAGGCTGAGGGGGAGCGCCACCAGGCGGTGGTGCCCGCGGGCGACGAGGGAGGCGACGGACTCGCTCAGCCGGGGCGTGGCGCGCTCGAGATAGCCACCGGAAACGTCGGCGGCGGTCTGGTCGAGGCGACAGCGGAGCCGGTGGACGAACCTGCCGAACTCCGCGGAGTCGGCGTCGTCGTTCGAGCCCTGCCCGATGAGCAGCAGCGGCGGCTTCATGTTGTAGGGGATCTCCTGCGTAGACAAGACACGCGAGAATAACCGATCGGCAGCACTGCTGGACAGGTCACCCCGCGTGACCTGGCACGGCGTGCACGACGAAGAGGGGGTCGGCGGCGCTCAGCGTGTGCGAGCCGCCGCGCATCACACTCAGCTCGGCGGCGCCGATCTGGGTGCCCTTCGCCCGGTAGCCGTGCTCGCGCAGCCGGTCGAGGACGGCCGGCACCTGCTCGACCGTTTTCAGTGCGCAGACCAGCGAGCGCGGCCCGCGCGAGGCGCAGGCGACGATCACGTCGGTGCCGCCACCGCCCACGAACACCGCGTCGGGGTCGGGCAGCGGTTCGAGCGCGGGCGGTGCCTGGCCGCGCGTCAGCGCCACCTTGACGCCGTGCTCGAGCACGGCCGTGCGCAGCCGGGCGCAGGACCGCTCGTCGCGCTCGACCGCCATCACGGCGGCGCCGAGCCTGGCGCACTCGATCGCGATCTCGCCGGAGCCGGCGCCCACGTCCCAGACCAGGTCGCCGAGCCGGGGTCCGAGCTTGGCCAGGACGAAGGCCCTGACCACTGGCGGGAGGCCGTGCTCGAACGGCAGCGCCCATTCCGCGGGCCCCGGCTGGGCTCCGGCGATCCAGCCGGGCCGCCTGGGCTTGTGCAGCGGGTCGAGGACGAGGACCACGTCGGGGTCCTTCCACGGGCGGGTGGTGGCCTCGCCCATGCGGCTGTGCGTGATCCGCTCGTCGGGCCCGCCCAGGTCCTCGCAGACGATCAGGGCGCGGGGCGTGGTCGGGGCGAGCTCCCTGGCGATCTCGCCTGGCCCGGCGCCCGGCGCGACCAGGACCGCGACCTTGTGGTGGGCACGGCAGGCGTTGACCACCTGGGGCAGCTGCTCGGGCCCGCGCGGCGCGACCACCAGGGCGTCCTCCCAGTTCAGCCCGGTCCCGGCGAAGGCGCGGCCGACGAGCGAGACGGCGGGCACCACCTCGGGCTTGATGCCGTGCGCGCGCAGTTCGCCGACGACGCCGAACAGGCCTGGGTCACCGTCCGCGATCACGACGGCGTCGCCCTCACCGCGCTCCAGGTGGGTGTCCAGGGTGCCGAGCAGGTCGTCGGGTCCGGCCCTCCTGGCTTTGAGGTCCAGGTGGGCCAGGACGTCGTCCGGCCCGACGACGAGCGCCGCCGCGTGCAGCCGCGCCAGGGCCTTGGCCGACAGGTCCGATCCGTCCCACCCGACAACCGTGATCATGGCACCTCACCGCCTCACCACTAAGAGTGACGGCTGCCGAGGTGTTTCACAAAGGGGTGGGAAGGCCAGTTCGGCGAGCCCGGCCGTCAGAGTCCCAGATCCGCCGGAATCAGGCCGTAGACCACCAGGTCCTGCCCGTCGAGCGCGTTGCGCGCCACGCCTTCCCTGGTGAAGCCGGCTTTCTCCGCCACCCGCTGGGAGGCCGGGTTCGACACGGCAGCGCGCAGCTGGATCCGGCGGAAGCCGTGCTCGTCGAACAGCCACCGGGCGATGGCCACGACGGCCTCGCCGGCGTAGCCGTTGCCCCTGGCCCAGGGCGCGACCATGTAGCCGACCTCGGCGGTCAGGTTGCCCCAGTCGAGGTCCCGCAGGTCGACGTCGGCCACGAAGCGCCCGCCGTCGAGCTCCTCGACGCCGAAGGCGATGCCGTGCCCGCGCAGCCGCATCCGCTCGGAGATCGCCACGAACTCGGTCGCGTCGTGCCTGTTGTAGCCGCGTGGCACGCCCGTGTTGGCCTGGGTCAGCTCGTCCGCGCCCGTCGCGGCCAGGCCCGGCGCGTCCGCCTCGGCGAGCGGCCGCAGCCTCAACCGCTCCGAGCGCAGCTCCGTCCTGGGCAGGGCCCTGGACGGCGTACGGCTGTCGCCGCGCAGCAGCCCGAAGATCACCAGGTCGTGCGGCCCGTCGTCCTCCATGGCGCCGCCCTTGACGACGCCTTCCCAGGTGAAGCCCGCCTTGTGCGCCACCAGGAGCGAGGCCACGTTGTCCAGGTTGGCCGTCAGGTCCACCCTGCGCAGCTCGGTGGTGGCGAACACCCAGTCCACGAGCCCGCGCACGGCCTCGGTGGCGAACCCGCGGCCCCGGTACAGGGGGTGCACGCCGTACCCCACCTCGGTGGTCCCGGCGCCCCACGAGGTCTTGAACAGGCTGATAGCGCCGACGACGCCGGTGCCCTCCTCCACCATGGCCAGGTGCACGCCCTGGCCGCTGCGCCACAGCTCGTGCACCCCGGCCGCCAGCCACTGGGCGACGCCTGCCACCTGGGCGGGCGTGCCCGGCGGCAGGAACTGGACGCCGGAGGCCACGATCGAGCGGATGCGCTCGGCGTCCTCGGGCCGGAACGGGCGTAGAACCAGGCGGCCCGTGGTGATCCTGACATCTGCGTCGAACACGATCCGGAGGCTACATCGGGCGAGGTTTGCCGGGGAATCTAGGGGTACGGGCGCATGTAGAGCGGAGGTGATGGCTGTGCGGCTCGATTTCATCAGGCCGCTTTACGAAAGGCCGGGTCCGTACGCGTCGGTGTATCTGGCGGGACGGGCGGGACCCGAGGAGGCAGCCCACTGGCGGGGGCTGCGCGATCAGCTGTCGGAGGCGGACACCCGCACGCTGGAGGCGATGGAGAAGGAGGCCGCCCGGCCGGCTGAGGGCCTGGCGATGTTCGCCACCCACGGCGAGGTCGTGCTGGCGGAGGCGTTCACCGGGCCACCGGCCGAGCTCGCGGAATGGTCGCCGCTGCCGTACATCACGCCGATGCTGATGCTGCGCGGCGAGAACGTGCCGCACCTGCGGGTGATCGTGGACCTGGCGGGAGCCGAGCTGACGACCGTCGGCGGCGGCTCGCCGCGGATCGACACGGAGCCGGCGTCCACGTGGCCGCTGCTGAAGACGGCGCGGGGCGGCTGGGCGCGCACGCGGTATGAGCGCGGGGAGTACGAGGCCACGGCGGTCGCCCACGAGATCGACGAGCAGGTACGCAGGATCGGCGCCGACCTGGTCGTGATGGCGGGCGAACCGCGGTCCCGCTCGCTGCTGTGCGACCACCTGGGCACCAAGGCGGCCGACCGGCTGCTGATGGTCGAGCGTACCCAGGCCGACCGCGCCGGCTTCGCGCGCGACGCGGAGAACGCGCTGGACGGCTGGCTCGACCGGCGCCGCGCCGAGCTGCTCGAACGTTACGCCGCCGCGCCGGCCGTGACCGGCATGGCCCAGGTGGGCCGGGTGCTCAGGGAGGGCAGGGCGCAGGCGATCCTGATGCCGGGCGAGCTGGCCGAGGAGATCTGGATCGGCCCCGGCTCCACGCAGCTGTCGCCCGACCGGTCGGAGCTGCGGCGCTGGGGCGTGGAGCATCCGGTACGCGAGCGGGCCGACTCCGCCGTCGCCAGGGCCGCCGCGATGACGGACGCCGAGCTGTGGTTCTGCCCCAGACTGGAGGACGTGGCGGCGGTCGTCAGGTACTGATGATCACCTCGAGCGTGCGCGGGCCGTGCACCCCTTCGACCCGGTTGAACTCGATGTCGCTGGTCGCCGACGGCCCGCTGATCCAGGTCAGCGGCCTGGCCGGATCCAGCCTGGCCACCGCCTCGGGTACGCCCGCCACGACCTGGCCGGCCCGCACCACGCACAGGTGGTAGTCGGGCAGCAGCGTCTGCGCCCTTGCGCCCTGGCCCGGTCCTGCGTCGAGCACGATGGTGCCGGTCTCGGCGATGCCCACCGCGCAGCCGGTGATCACGCCGTGGGCCTTGGCCAGGTCGCTCTCCGGTACGGCCGGCCACCACTCCTCCGCCAGGCCCTCGGGGACGACCATCCGCCGCCCGGCGGTCAGCTCGGCGATCTTGGCCGGGACGTCGCTCTCGGCGAGCACGTGCACAGTGGCGTTGTAGTCGTCCACCCGCTCGGCGAAGCGGCCCACCAGGTCCTCCAGCGGGACCGTGGTCCGGTAGCCGCGCGGGATCTCCACCTCGGGGGCTCCCGCGACGGCCTGCCGTACCCTGGCGAGGATCTCCTCACGCGCGCCCATCGCGCTCCCACCAATCTCTGAACGACTCTTCCGGGATCTCGGGCAGATCTCTGGTGTCGGTCCAGGCGGACAGGGGACCCGGCAGGCGTTTGGGCGCCAGCTTGCGGAAGCGGGTGGCCAGGCGCTGCGCCTTGGCCAGCCGTACGTCCTTGTTGAGAATCCAGCCCGCGACCTTCATGCCGGCGCGCTCGGCCGGCGAGTGCGGGGCCTTCGCACGCAGGTCGACCAGCACCTCGGGGATGTCGATCGCGACGGGGCAGGCCTCGAAGCAGGCGCCGCACAGCGAGGAGGCGTACGGCAGCGAGGCGTCGATGGGCGAGCTCATGCCGCGCAGCTGCGGGGTCAGGATCGCGCCGATCGGACCCGGATAGACCGAGCCGTAGGCGTGGCCGCCGGCGCGCTCGTAGACCGGGCACACGTTCAGGCAGGCCGAGCAGCGGATGCAGCGCAGCGCCTGGCGGCCGACCTCGTCGGCGAGCACGCCGGTGCGGCCGTTGTCGAGCAGCACCAGGTGGAACTCCTGGCCCTCGACCGCGCCCGTCCACGTGCTGGTGTAGGGGTTCATCCGCTCGGCCGTGGAGCTGCGCGGCAGCAGCTGGAGGAAGACCTCCAGGTCGCGCCAGGTGGGCAGCAGCTTCTCGATGCCGACCACGCTGATCAGCGTCTCGGGCAGCGTCAGGCACATCCGGCCGTTGCCCTCAGACTCCAGGACGACCAGCGTGCCGGTCTCGGCGATCATGAAGTTCGCGCCGGAGACGCCGACCTTGGTCTTCATGAAGCGCTCGCGCAGGTGCAGGCGGGCGGCCTCGGCCAGCGCGGGCGGGTCGTCGGTGAGGTTCTCCGGGGCCGGGCGGCCCCACTCGGCCATCTTCGCCAGGAAGATCTCGCGGATCTCCGAGCGGTTGCGGTGGATCGCGGGGACCAGGAAGTGCGAGGGGAAGTCGTCCCCGAGCTGCACGATCAGCTCGGCCAGGTCGGTCTCGTAGGCGGTGATGCCCTCCTTGGCCAGGTGGTCGTTGAGCCCGATCTCCTGGGTGGCCATGGACTTGACCTTGACGACCTCGGTCTCGCCCTTGGCCTTGATCAGCCCGGTCACGATCCGGTTGGCCTCGGCGGCGTCCCTGGCCCAGTGGACGTGCCCGCCCGCCTTGGTGACCGCCTCCTCCATCTGGACCAGGTAGCGCTCGAGGTTCCTGAGCGTGTGGTCCTTGATCGCCTTGCCCGCCGCCCGCAGCTCCTGCCAGTCGGGCAGCTCGGCCACGGTCCTGGCGCGCTTGTCGCGGATGGTGTGGGTGGCCCGCCGCAGGTTGTGCCTGAGCTGGGAGTCCTGTACGGCTTCCGCCGCGTTCTGCGGGAAGCTGCCCGGCATCCCGAGGAATGTGCCGGCCATCACGCCCTCCCCTCCTCGGTGGCCGCCAGGATCTCGGCCAGGTGCATCACGCGGACGCCCGTGCGCTGGCGGTGCAGGGTGCCGCCGATGTGCATCAGGCACGAGTTGTCGGCGGCGCACAGCACCTCGGCGCCGGTGTCCAGGACGTTGCGGACCTTGTCGGCGCACATGGCCGCCGAGATCGCCGGGTTCTTCACGCTGAAGGTGCCGCCGAAGCCGCAGCACTCCTCGGCCGCGCCCAGCGGCACCAGCGTCAGCCCCTTGACGTGGCTGAGCAGCCGGGTGGGGCGGTCGCCCAGGTGCAGCCCGCGCAGCGAGTGGCACGTCGGGTGATATGTCACCCGGTGCGGGAAATATGCGCCTACGTCGTCGACGTCGAGGACGTCGATCAGGAACTCGGACAGGTCGTACACCTTCGGCGCCACCTCGGCGATCGCCACGGCTCCCCTGCTGCCCTGCCGTACCAGCTTGGGATATTGCTCGCGGACCATGGCCGCGCACGAGCCTGACGGCGTCACCACGGCGTCGTAACCGGCGAAGACCTCGGTGAAGTGACGGGCGAGCCGTACGCCCTCCTCGCGGTAGCCGGTGTTGACGTGCATCTGGCCGCAGCACGTCTGCGCGGCGGGGAAGTCGACGTCCACGCCCAGCCTGCGCAGCAGCTTCACGACGGCCTTGCCGGTGCCGGGGAAGAGCGTGTCGTTCACACACGTGATGAACAGGGCGACTCTCACGGCACTCCTTCCAAAGTATGGTCAGACCACAGTATGGTCAGACCATACTTCGCGACAAGGGGGCGCCCATGGCCGAGCGGCGGACGCGGACGTTCGAGGGGGTGCTGGCGCAGATCGAGCGGCGCATCGTCGAGGACGGGCTGACCGTCGGCGACCGGCTGCCCGGCGAGCGGCAACTGGCCGAGCAGCTGCGGGTCGGCCGGTCGTCGGTGCGGGAGGCGCTGCGCGTGCTGGAGACGCTCGGCGTGGTCTCCTCGCAGGTCGGGCGCGGGCCCGACGCGGGCGCCATCCTGACGTCCAAGCCGGGCAGCGCGCTGACCGACCTGCTCCGGCTGCACCTCGGGCTGGCCGGGCTCGAGCCGCGCGAGGTGATCGACACCCGGCTGATGATCGAGCGGTGGGCCGCCACGCACGCCGCCGTCGCCCGGGCCGACACCCAGGCGCTGGCCGAGGCGGTCGCGGGCATGGACGTGGCCGGCTCCGCGGAGGACTTCGTCGAGCACGACACGGCCTTCCACTGCGCCATCGCCGACGCCTCGGGCAACCGGCTCATCGCCGCGATCATGCGGTCGCTGCGCGACACGATGCGGCACTACGCGGTCGAGGCCGTGGAGAGCCTCGGCGACACCGCGATCCTCCAGGCCGACCACCGGCGCATCCTGGAGGCCATCCGGGCCGGCTCGGCCGACGAGGCGGCTGCGGCGGTGACCGCGCACCTGGAGCACGCCTATCCGGCGCTCTGGGATCGATAAGCGGGGCTTCTCGATCGGCGCGGATCCCGCCATTGATGGTGCGCGCGGGGTCCGGAAGGGTCGCAGCATGACTGCGACCATTGACATTCGCGAGCCCAGGAAGATCCTCATGGTGGCCTCCAACCCGGCCGTCTCCGGACAGACGGGCTGGCCGATCGGGTTCTGGTGGGCCGAGCTGACGCATCCGTACTGGGAGTTCACCGAGCACGGCTACCAGGTGGACATCGCCAGCCCCGACGGTGGAGCGCTCCAGGCCGACTCGTGGAGCGACCCGCGCGACGAGTCAGGCTATTCGGCCGACGACCTGATCAGCCTGGGCTTCATCACCTCACCCCGGCACTCGGCGCTGGTGGACAAGACCCCGGCGCTGTCGGAGCTGGACCTGGACTCCTACGACGCCGTCTTCCTCGTCGGCGGACAGGCGCCGATGTACACCTTCCACGACGACACCCGGGTGCACGAGCTGGCCGCCCGCTTCCACGAGGCGGGGAAGATCACGGCGGTGGTGTGTCACGCCACCTGCATCCTGCTGAAGACACGGCTGGCTGACGGGGAGTTGCTGGTGGCGGGCAAGACGTGGACCGGGTTCGCCAACTCGGAGGAGGACTACGCCGACGAGTACGTGGGGCAGCGGATCCAGCCTTTCCGCATCGAGGATCAAGCCAGGGAGCTGGAGGGGACCAACTTCGTGGTGTCCGGGCGGTTCCGGCCGCACGCCGTACGGGACGGGCTGCTGATCACCGGGCAGCAGCAGTACTCGGGGGTCGCGGCCGCGCGACTGGTCATCCAGGCCCTGGGACAATAGGGGGCCATGGATGAGGAACGCGTCGATCTGGCCGCGATGGAGGCGTTCCTGACGCTGGCCGAGGAGCTCCACTTCGGCAGGACCGCGGAACGGCTGCTCGTCTCGCAGCCGCGGGTCAGCCAGCTCATCAGGTCGCTCGAGCAGCGCGTGGGCGGGCGGCTGTTCGAGCGGACCAGCCGCCGGGTCTCGCTGACCTCGCTGGGCGTGCGGCTCAGGGACCGGGCCCGGCCCGCCTACGCCGAACTGCGGGAGGCGGTGGCGGAGGCGCGCCGGTCGGCGCGCGGGCTGCGGATCGGGTTCCTGGGCGCCTTCAGCGACGCGCTCGGTCCGGCGCTGGCCGCGTTCCGCGGGCCCGTGGAGCTGGCCGAGATCCACTGGGCCGACCTGTTCGGGCCGCTGCGCCGCGGCGAGGTGGACGTGCAGGTCACGCTGTGGCCCGTCGAGCAGCCGGACCTGGCCGCGGTCGTGGTGCCGGGCGAGTCCGCCCGGGTGCTGGCGATCGCGCACGCGCACCCGCTGGCCCGGCGGGCGAGCGTGTCGCTGGAGGATCTGGCGGGCCTGCCGATCGTGCAGCCGCACACGGGCGTCCCCGCCGAGCTGCGGGCGAGCTTCTGGCCTCCGGCCACCACGCCGTCCGGCCGTCCCATCCCGCCGGGGCCGGTGAGCGCGAGCCACCACGAGATGCTCGCGCACGTGGCCGACGGCCGGTGCGGCTTCGTCACGTGCACCACGCTCGCCGAGCACTACGGCCACCCGCGCGTCACCTACGTCCCGCTCACCGGGATGCCGCCGGCCAGGGCCGCGCTGTGCTGGCTGCGCTCCGCGGAGAACGAGCGGATCAGGGAGTTCGCCCTACTGGCGGGTGTCGGCGACCAGGCAGTTCGCCCCTGAGCAGGTGTGCATCGCCTGCAGGCGGGCGTCCAGGTTCCGCAGCAGCGCCGGGTCCGCGGTGGCGGCGAGGTTGTGCAGCTCGTAGGGGTCCTTGGTCAGGTCGTAGAGCTGGGTCTCGCCGGTGTCGTACTTGACGTAGGTGTACTGCTCGGTGCGCAGCGCCTGATAGGGCGGGACCGGCGTCTGTTTGGCCGAGGAGATGCTGGTCGGGCGGGTGAACTCGATCAGCGCGTTGTGCCGCCAGGTCTTCGGGGCCTGCCCACGCAGCACCGGCAGCAGCGAGCGCCCCTCGGCGAACGTCGCCGGGGTGGCGCCGCCCAGCGCGGCGAACGTCGGTGCCAGGTCGACCGTGGCCGCCATGTCCTTGATCTCCGAGCCGGCCTTGATCCCCGGCCCCCGCACCACCAGCGGCACCCTGATGGCCTCCTCGAACGGGGTGGTCTTGCCCTGCCTGAGCCGGTGGGTGCCCAGGTGGAAGCCGTTGTCGGAGCTGAAGAAGATGTAGGTGTCGTCGAGCTTGCCCGCCGCCTGCAGGGTCCCGATGATCGAGCCGACCAGGTCGTCCACGCCGAGCATGGAGCGCAGCCTGGCGCGGTAGCGCTCGTCGACGCGCGCGATGCCCTGGGCGTGCAGCATGGGCAGGTTGCGCAGCCACTGCGGCTCGGCCGACACGTCCGCCTGGTTGAAGTCCGGCGTGCGCGGCGCCTGGGCGTCGGGGAAGGCGTTCATGTGGCGGACCGCCGGGTTGTTCGGGTTGTGCGGGGCGATCGGCGCCAGGTAGAGGAAGAACGGCTGCTTGGAGGTGGTGATGAAGTCGCGGGTCTTGCGGGCCAGCACGTCGGACAGGTAGTCGTCCTCCGACCAGCCGTAGTCGACCAGCTTGCCGTTCTCGTTGAGGCGGTAGCCGTACTCCTGGTAGAGGTTGCGGACCGGGACGTCCCACTCGTTCCATCCCGGCGGCACGTAGGTCTCGGGGGCGGTGGCGCCCGGGTAGTGGTTGAGGAACTTGCCCATCAGCGCGGTCCGGTAGCCGGCCTGGCTCATCCAGGTGCCGATTGTGGAACGTTCCAGATCAAGCGTGTGGAAACGGTCGAAACCGCCCTCAGGGGCGGTGTTGGTCCACACACCGTGACTGTGGACGTACTGGGAACGCAGGATCGACGAGCGCGACGGGCAGCACCAGGAGTTCGTCACGAAGAACCGGTCGAACGAGGCCCCCTGCCGTACCAGCTGCTGGGTGATGTTGGGGAAGTTCTCCAGCGTGCCGGTCTCCAGGTCGTCCGTGAGCACGAAGATGATGTTCGGCTTGGGAGCCCGCGCCTCTCCCTGGGCCGCCGCCGGTACGGCGGCCGTGATCATCAGTGGCAGCAGGCAGAGCAGACGCCGGAGACCCTTGAACACAGCTGTGACTTCCCCGAAAGACCTCTCATTGACACTCAACGTTACCTACGGCACTAATAGAACTTAATTCCGGAGGTGCCTTCATGAAGCTCGGTCTCAATCTCGGCTACTGGCAGCGCGACCCCGACGACGCCACCGAGACCGTCCTGGCCGCAGAACGGCTCGGCTACGACTCGGTCTGGACCGCCGAGGCCTACGGCAGCGACGTTTTCACCCCGCTGGCCTGGTACGGCGCGCGAACCACCCGCATCAAACTGGGCACCTCGATCGCCCAGCTGTCCGCCCGCCCGCCGGTCACCACCGCCATGACGGCGATGACCCTGGACGCGCTGAGCGGCGGCCGTCTGCTGCTCGGCGTCGGCGCCTCGGGCCCGCAGGTGGTGGAGGGCTGGTACGGCCAGCCGTTCGCCAAGCCGCTGGCCAGGACGCGCGAGTACGTGGAGATCATGCGGCAGGTGTGGCGACGCGAGGCGCCGGTCACCGCCGACGGGCCGCACTACCCGCTGCCGCTGCCCGGCGGGCTGGGCAAGCCGCTCAAGCTCATCACCCACCCGCCGCGCCCCGACATCCCCGTCTACCTCGGCGCGGAGGGCCCCAGGAACGTCGCGCTCGCCACCGAGATCGCCCAGGGCTGGTTACCGCTGTTCGCCTTCCCCGGCAAGATCACGGAGATGTACGGCGAGGCGTTGAGCGGCCGCGACGCGGACTTCGACATCGCGGCCATGGTCATGGTCGTCATCTCCAACGACATCAGGGCCGCGCTGGACGGCGTCAAGATGATGCTGACGCTCTACATCGGCGGGATGGGCGCCAAGCAGCGCAACTTCCACGCCGACATCATCGGGCGGATGGGCTACGCCGAGGCGGCCGCCCACATCCAGTCGCTCTACCTGGCCGGGCGCAGGCAGGAGGCCTTCGCCGCCATCCCCGACGAGCTCGCCGACGGCATCTCCCTGGTCGGGCCGCCGGCCCGCATCAAGGAACGCCTGCAGGCCTGGCACGACTCCCCCGTCTCGACCCTGCTGGTGATGGGCCCCCGCGACGAGGACTCCCTGCGCACCATCCGCGACCTCGTGCTGGCCTAGCCGGTCGCGCTGCTCAGAACTCCAGCTGGTAGCAGACCGACATCTTCCGCAGGACGGGCAGGTGACCGCCGATCCACATCAGCAGCCGGTAGCCGGGGGTGAGCAGTTCCCGGCCGTCGAGCTCGAACGCGCCCACCGCGGACACGCACCGCAGCCTGGGCGCGATCGACTCGAGCTCGGCCGGGCCGTCCACGCCCCAGTGCAGGGTCGCGCCCGCCACCCTGACGACCTTGTTGATCCGCTGCGTCTTGATCGCCCTCCTGCTGAAGGCGTCGAAGACCAGCTGCCCGCTCGGGAAGCGCTCGACGATCCGGCGGAACAGGTCCCTGCCCGCCGCCTCCTCCAGGTACATGGTCAGTCCCTCGGCCACCACGAGAACCGGCAGATCGTCGGGGACCCGCGCCAGCCAGGCGGGATCGGTCACCGACGCGGCGACGGTCTCGTACCCGTCGCGCGGCGGGTAGAGCCGCCGCCTGAGCGCGATCACGTCCGGATAGTCGACGTCGTACCACCGCACGCCTGGCCCCGGGTCGACCCGGTAGACCCGGGCGTCGAGCCCGCACCCCAGGTGCAGCACGGTCGCCGCCGGATGGCCGGACCGGAACCGCCCGGTCCAGCCGTCCAGGTGGCGCCCGCGCAGCGCGACCGTCACCTCGCTGCCGCGCTGCATGCCGGTCTCGGCGGGATCGAAGTCGATCTGCTCGACGGCCCGCACCGCCATCGTGTCGTTCAGCACCGGCCGCGCCGACCGGGCGTCCACGGCCCGGGCGTACAGGGTGGCCAGCATCGTGGCCTGCTCCCCGGCCAGCCGTATCTTGACCATGTCCCCAGGCTAGTCAGGGCGGGGGGCGGGGTCGCTGGTGACGGCGCGCAGCAGGGGCTTGCTGAGGGCGCCGGCGCCGATGACGCCGGCGAAGCCGACGACCACGCAGGTGACGAGCGTGATGACGCCGCTGACGCTCATCCCGCCGATCATGAAGGGCACCGCGCAGAAGAGACCGACCAGGATCGCGCCGCCGCCCATGACGGTCAGCGGGATCAGCGTCTCGGCGCGCCTGGCCCTGTCCAGGATCTCCAGCGGCGTCCCTGCCAGGCGCAGCAGCCCGTAGGTCTGCCGCCGGTCCAGGACGGAGGAGGCCGCGGTGATCCCGGCGCTGGCGATCGCCACCAGGAACGACACCGACAGCACGATCACCGTGCCGGCCCCGATGTCGGAGAAGACCTGCACGCCGACCCGGTCGATGTCGGCCGGGGTGGTGGGCGTGTGCCCGGGTGACAGGTCGGCCATCGCGGTCCGCGCCTTGTCGAGCGTGGCGGGATCGACGCCGGTGCCGAGCGCGGCCACGACGGTCTTCTTCTGCGCCGCGACGGTGGCCGTGACGCCGGCCTGCTGCAGCCGCTGCCGTGCCTGCTCGACGGCGGAGGCGGGCGCCGTCACGCTCAGCCGGCTGTCGACGGTGTTGCCGGTCAGCGCCCCGGGATTCAGCAGGCCGAGGAACCCCGCGACGAAGCCGGTCATGGCCACGCCGCTGACCGTGCGCCAGGCCGAGCGCGGATCGTCGATGAGCCGCCGCCCCGCCAGCAGCCGCGCGGGACGGCGGGCGCCCTTGGCGGTGATGCGCCCGATGATGCCCACCACCCACGGGCCGGCCAGGTTGATGCACAGGAACGCCAGCCCGATCGCCACCGCCACGACCGCGACGCCGGCCTGCTGGGTCACCAGCGGGAACGCGGCCAGTACGGCCAGCAGCACGACCACCCTGATCACCTTCATGCCGGGCGGCGTCTCGCGCTTGGCCACCCCGAGCGGGCTGACCACCACGCGCCGCAGCCCGACCACGGCCGACACGCCCACCAGCAGCGGCACGGCCACCAGCACGCCCAGCATGACCAGCGGGTTGGGCCACAGGTCGCCGGCGAACCAGGGGCCGCCCTGCATCGGGATGCGGCTGAGCAGCGGCGTCGCCACGCCGTAGGCGACGGTGCCGAGCACGCTGCCGGCGAAGGCGACGATCATCGCCTCGGTCACGGTCATGCCGACCACCTGGCCGGGCGTCGCGCCCACCAGCCGCAGCGCGGCCAGCCGCTGGTCGCGCCTGGCCACCGTGAGCCTGGCCGCCGCACCGCCGAAGACCAGCAGCGGCACCACCATGAGCACGCTGGCGATGAGCGCCAGGACGCGGTAGACCTGCGCCTCGTCGGAGAACCTGCCGTCGAAGTTCGCGATCTTCGCGACAGGCGCGGGCGCGGCGTCGACGGAGCGCTTGGCGGTCATGGCCGCGTCGTCGGGGCTGTGGCCCACCACGGCCACCAGCTCGCCCGGGTACACCAGCGCGTCGTCGCCGAGCACGCCCTTGACGCCCTTGTAGCGATTCGCCAGCTGGTCGGCGGGCAGCTCGCGGGCCAGCTGGGCGAGCGCGGGCGACAGCCACACCTCGCCCGGCTGGGGGAAGCGGTCCATGCCGGGCGGCGGTCGCACGCCTGAGCGCAGCGCGGCCAGGTCGATCACCGTGATCGGCTTGTCGCGCACGTAGTCGTAGCGGGATGCCTCGACGGCCACCGGGTTGGCGGCGGCCACCGGGTTGCGCCAGGCGCCGCGCTCTCCCCTGGCGGCGAAGGCGAAGTTGGCCGCCACCGCGAACAGCAGCAGCGCGGTGGAGATCGCCACCGCGCCGAGCGTCAGCCAGGTCCCGAGCATGCCGCCGCCCTTGAGCAGCCGCCAGGTCAGGTTCAGGTTCATGCCGCGACCACCAGCAGCCTGCCGTCGCGGACCTCCACCGTGCGGTCGCACCAGCCGGCCACGTTCGGGTCGTGGGTGACCACGATCAGGGAGGCGCCGTTGTGCTTGGTGGCCTCCACCAGCAGCCGCATCGTCTCGTGGCCCGTGTTCTGGTCGAGCGCGCCGGTGGGCTCGTCGGCGAACACCACGGCCGGCTTGGTGACCAGCGCCCTGGCGATGGCCACGCGCTGCGCCTGCCCGCCCGACAGCTCGCCGGGGCGCCGGGTCTCCATGCCGTGCAGGCCCAGGGGTCCGAACCACTCCCTGGCCTGCTGGACGGCCTGGGCCCTGGGCACGTCGCCGAGCATGAGCGGGAGTGCCACGTTCTCCTCGGCGGGCAGCTCGGGCAGTAGCTGCCCGAACTGGAAGACGAAGCCGAACCGGGTGCGGCGCAGCGCGCTGCGCTGGCGCTCGCGCATCGCGTCGATGCGCTGGCCGAGCAGGTGCACCTCGCCCGAGTCCGGCTTCATGATGCCCGCCAGGCAGTGCAGCAGGGTCGACTTGCCCGAACCGCTCGGGCCCATGATCGCCACGGCCTCGCCCGCCCGCACCGCGATGTCCACCCCGCCCAGGGCGACCGTCTGGCCGAAGCGCTTGGCCAGGGCCCGTCCCACAAGTACGTCACTCATGGCGTCCAGCCTGCTGATTTCGCCCTGGCCTGCGGATCGGCCAGGTGTCCAGGGCTCATCGGCCGAACGGCCGATCTTAGAGTTGGGTGCGTGACTATTCGTGTGCTGATCGCCGACGACCAGGAGCTGGTGCGGACCGGCTTCAAAATGATCCTGGACGCCCAGCCGGACATTGAGGTGGTCGCGGCCGTGGCCGACGGCGCCGATGCGGTGTCCGAGGCCAGGCGGCTACGACCCGACGTGTGCCTGCTCGACATCCGGATGCCCAAGCTGGACGGGCTGGAGGTGACCAGGGCGCTGGCAGGTCCCGGGGTGGAGAACCCGATGCGGGTGGTCATCGTGACCACGTTCGACCTGGACGAGTACGTCTACGGCGCGCTGCGCTCCGGGGCCACCGGGTTCCTGCTCAAGGACAGCGGGCCCACGCTGCTGATCGAGGCGGTCAGGGCGGCGGCCGTCGGTGACGCGCTGGTCTCGCCCTCGGTCACCGTACGGCTGCTCAAGCACCTGGCCCAGCCCAAGCCCAGCCTGCCGCCGCTGAACGACCCGCTGACCGAGCGCGAGCTGGACGTGGTGCGGCTGATCGCGCGCGGCCGGACCAACCAGGAGGCGGCGGGCGAGCTGTTCGTGTCGCTGTCGACGATCAAGACGCATCTGGGCAGCATCCAGGCGAAACTCGGTGTCCGGAATCGGGTGGGTATAGCGGCCTGGGCCTGGGAATCCGGCGTGGTGAGCTGATTAACAACGGTGTCTGCTGGATAGAAGTGAATCAAGACCTCAGCGCATGGCCCGGGGGGAGAAAGACGTGCGCTTTGCCCAGACACCACCCACGAAGGCCGCCTCCGCCGTCTACCTCACGCTGTCCGCGCAGGTCCTCTCCCTCGGGGCTCTCGTGATCTTCGAGTACGTCCGGGGGGGCCGCCTGGCCCACCAGCTCGCCGCCTACGGCGGCCGCCCGCACGGCGCCGACGCGCAGGCCGTGGTGGGCGCGGTCACCGTCTTCGCGGTGCTGATGATGCTGCTGGTGGGCACCACGATCGCCACCGCCTGCGCCTACCTCACCTGGCTCGCCCGCGCCCGCCAGGCCAACACGCGCTCGGCGCCGGCCGGTCCCGTGGTGGCGGCGTGGCTGGTCCCCGGCGTCAACCTGGTCGCGCCCGTGGCGCTCGTGGACGAGGTCTGGCGCGGCGCCCGGCCGCCCTTCGACCGCCGCAACCGCTGGCTGGCCCTGCTGGGCGCGTGGTGGCTGGCCTGGCTGGGCATGCTCGCGCTGTTCCTGGTCAAGCTGCCGCTGGAGACGGACAAGCTCACCCTCACCGGGGTGGGGCCGCTGGAGTTCGCCGTCGCCGCGCTGGCCGCAGGGCTCTGCGCGACGACCGTGCGCGAGATCACCCGCATCCAGCAGTCCTCGCTGGGCGTCCTGCTCCCCCGTACGGCAGGCCGCCCCACCGCCACCCGCCGCACGTGGCGCAGGTCTGTCCAGGGAAACGCCACTGAGCCGGGTGCGGGGCTGGGCTCCGTGACGACTCCGCTGTAGCCCGCCGTACCAGGGACGAACGCTAGGCCGCCGTGGGCCCCGAGCTGCCCTGGCTGGCGTGCCAGAGCTGCCGTGACGGGCTGACGATCGCGGGACCCAGGTCCGCGTAGGGCGAGAGCCGGAACCCGTTGGCGTACTCGATGCGGCGCCCGGTCACGCTGTCGCCCTCCTCGGCCGGCCGGGCGAGCAGCGCGCGGACGGCCTCGATGCCCTGGGAGCGCCACAGGGCGTCCAGCTCGGCGAGGTTCCAGCAGTCGACGGCCCGCATGGAGACCGCCCGGGTGCCGGTGCGCCTGACCACCCCCTTGGCCACCATGAGCCACGAGCCGAACACCGTGGCCGCGCACCTGCCCTGGACCGACTCGAAGAACGTCAGGTCGACGGGCCCCGTGGAGTCGTCCAGCGTGGTGAAGATGACGCGCTGCCCCGAGCGCACGGCCGGCGTCTGCGTGGCCACCTTGACCCCCGCCACCAGCACCTCGGCGCCGTTGCGCTGGGCCAGCAGGTCCTTGGAGCGCACGACCCCGATCGCGTCGAGCAGCTCGTCGTGGAAGCTGATCACGTGCCTGCTGACGTCGATGCCGAGGATCTCCAGCTCGGCCTCGACCATCTCGCTCTCGGTCATCTCGGGCAGCTCGCCCGGGCTGATGTGCTCGGTGAAGCCCAGCGGCAGCTGCACTGCCGGCGCCGCGACCTCCACGGGCGCGCGCTCGTGGTAGCGCTTGGACCGGCGCGGCCCCGCGGTGACCCCGCTGCCCGAGGCCCGCTCAAGCACCCCCACCTGCGCGATCAGGTCGCGCCTTGTCAGCTCGCCGGGGCGCCAGCGCGCGCCGCCGTCGCCCGGCCGCAGGTCGTGCAGGGCGTCCAGGCCGCCCACCTGGACGATGCGCTCGACCACGGGCCGCGAGGGCCTGGCCCGGTCCCAGAAGTCGGCCAGCGAGGTGTACGGCTGGCCGGCCACCATCCGGTCCACCTCGGCCTCGCTGACCCCCTTGATCGCCGAGAACGGGACGCGCAGCGCGTACCCCTTGCCGATGTCGCCGATCTTCAGCGGCCGCAGCCTGACCTTGACCCGCGGGCCGAGCCGCTCGACCCGCCAGTCCCTGCCCGACTTGTTGATGTCCAGCGGCAGGATCCGCACCCCGCACTGCCGGGCCTCGTCGATGATCACCCGCTGCGGGTACATGCCGGGCTCGTGCGTGAGCACCCCGGCGAAGAACGCGGCCGCGTGGTGCCGCTTGAGCCAGGCCGACTGGTAGGTGGGCAGCGCGAAGGCCGCCGCGTGCGCCTTGCAGAAGCCGAACGCGCCGAACGCGTCCAGCACCTTCCACGCCTTTTCCACCTCGGCGTCGCCGAACCCGTTGGACCTGGCCAGCGGCACGAAGTGCTTGCGCACCTTCTCCCTGCCCTCCGGGGTGGCCAGCGTCCTGCGGAACTTCTCGGCGTAGGACAGATTCCGCCCGGTCATCACCGAGATGATCTTCAGCACCTGCTCGTGGAAGACGACCACGCCGTGCGTCTCCTTCAGCGCCTCCCGCAGCCTCTCGTGCGGGTAGTACGGCTGCCGCCACCCGTGCCTGGCCTGCAGGTACGGCGTGACCATGTCGGAGTTCACCGGACCGGGGCGGAACAGCGAGATGTCCACGATCAGGTCGTGCATCGTGCGCGGCTCCAGCTTGGCCACCAGCTCGCGCTGCCCTGGCGACTCGATCTGGAAGCAGCCCAGGGTACGGCTGGCGCAGATCATGTCGTAGGTGGTCTGGTCGTCGCGGTTGATGGAATCCAGCGCGATGTCCTGGTCGTCCACTCGCTTGATCTCGCTCAGCGTGTAGGCCATGGCCGACTGCATGCGCACGCCCAGCACGTCCAGCTTGAGCAGCCCGGCCTCCTCCACGTCGTCCTTGTCGAACTGCGACATCGGGAAGTCGAGCAGGCTGCGCTCCACCGGCGTCCTGTCGTACAGCTGCGAGTTGCCGATCAGCACCCCGCACGGGTGCAGCGCGATGTGCCTGGGCAGCCCGTCGAGCTTCTCGGCCAGCCTGAAGACGCGGTCGAGCCCGGCCTCGCCGAGCCTGCTGTCGCGCAGCTCCGGCAGGTCGCTCAGCGAGGCGGAGATCTGCTTGGCCCTGATGTGCGGGAACGCCTTGGCGATCGCGTCGATCTCGTGCGGTGGCAGGCCCATGGCGCCCGCCACGTCGCGGATCGCGCTGCGCGCCCGGTAGGTCTCCATCATCGACACGCAGGCCACCCGCTCCTCGCCGTACATGTCGAAGATCGCCTTGTAGCAGTCGAGGCGGCGGGCGGACTCCACGTCCATGTCGATGTCGGGCAGCCCGATCCGGCCGTCGGACAGGAAGCGCTCCATGAGCAGGCCGTGCTCGAGCGGGTTCACCTCACCGATGCCGATCAGGTAGTTGACCAGGCTGCCCGCGCCCGAACCGCGGATGGCGCAGCGGATGCCCAGCTCACGGATCTTGTCGGTGATGCCGGCCACGGAGATGAAGTAGCCGGACAGGCGCTTCCGCTCGATGATGTCCAGCTCCCTGTCGAGCCTCTCGCGGGCGTCGCGGTCACCCACCAGGCCGCGCGTGTGCAGGCCGTCCTCCACCCGGTGCCGCAGCAGCGGTACCGGGTCCCTGCCCGTCTCGGGCAGGAGCAGCCGCGCCGGGTCGTCGGCCGTCAGCGCCAGCAGCTCCATCGGGTCGGCCGCGCACGCCTCGGCCAGCGCGCGGGTGGTGCGCAGGAGCGTGGCGATCCGCTGGGTGTCGGCGCCGCAGATCTTGCGCGCCACCTGCCACATGTCCTTGCCGCTCTTGAGGTAGGCGTGCGAGGTGGGCCGGTCCAGGTGCCGCGGGTGCAGCGGTACGAGCTGCCGCGCCGCGTCCAGCACGTCGCCCACCTGGTGGTCGGCGGGGTCGAGGTACCTGACCGCGTTGGTGAGCACGGCCGGCAGCCCGGCTTCCTCGGCCAGGGCCAGCATCCGGACCGCCGTGCTCGCGTCGCGGTAGCCGTACTGGTCGACCAGTTCGACCACGACGGCGGGGGCCAGGGAGCGCCACCGGGCCAGCAGGGCCCTGGCGTGCTCGTCGCGGCGCGCGGCCACCGCCCGCCCCACGTCCGACCTGGGTCCCAGCAGCACCACCAGCCCGTCGTCAGGCCCGAACGGCTCCCGCTCTCGGCGCGTACGGGAGCCGTTCGCTTTTGGGTTTGGACCGTTCCTGCCTGCGGTGCCTTCCGGGGAGGTGCCGGTGTGGGGCCCGGCACCTCCCCGGAAGGCACCGGCCCAGGTGGCGACCAGGTCGGGGGTGAGGCGGGGGTCGCCGCGGTCGCCGGTGTAGTGGGCGGCGGTGACCAGGCGGGCCAGACTGGGCCACGCCTTGGTGCGGGCGAGGATCGTGACCCGGTCGTCGGCGTCGGGGCCCGTCCGCGGGCGGCTGGAGGGCGATTCATGAACCATCGCGAGGTTGACGCCGTAGACGGGGGCGATGTGGGCCTCGCGGCAGGCCTGGGCGAACTTGATCGCGCCGTAGAGGCCGTCGCGGTCGGTGAGGGCCAGGATGTCCATGCCCTCGTCGGCCGCCCTGGCCACCAGCGCGTGCGGGAAGGCGGTGCCGTACCGCATCGAGTAGGCGGAGGACACGTTCAGGTGCGGGAACGGCGCCATCAGTCCCACGCCCGCAGCAGCAGCCAGCCTCCGCTGGCGGTGTCGAAACGCAGCTCGTAGGAGCCCACCTCGCGGCCGGGTGAGGCCTCCACCCGCCAGAACTGGCGCTCGCCCGGATCGCCCTCGCCGGTCTTCCACCACTCGCGGGCCACCACCCAGTGGTCGAGGATGCGGCGCACGAGGAAGAGCCGGTCACGCCAGACGAACTGGGTCGGCTGGCCGTCCCGGGTCCACACCTCTATCGGATCGCCATAGAGTCTGCTCAAGGCCTCTTCTCCCCGCGGCTCTGGATCTGTCGCTGAGCCACCCGGGGGAAGACGGGCTGCTATATCTCGAACATATGTTCTTACGCCCCGAAGTGCAAGTCGCCGGCCTCCCTCGTGAGCGGATTCGCGCCGATCGAGTTGCGGATGCTGAAGGCCACGCTCCCCGCCCTGTAGCGGTCCTCGGACCACTCCACCGGTTTGCCCTCGTGGGTGGTGGTGGTCCTGCGCTGGCGCAGCAGCGGGCTGCCCCGCCGTACTCCCAGCAGCCGCGCGTCCTGCGCGCCCGCCGACACCGCGTCGATGAGGTGCTCGCCATAGGCGCAGACCAGGCCGACCGAGGCGTAGAGGGCGGCCGAGACCGACTCGCAATCGGCCGGCAGCGCCTCCACGGCCGGGGCGATCCAGCTCGCGTAGACGGTGCGCTCGACGAGGACCGGTTCGTCCTCGAGTGTGCGCAGCCTGAGCACCTCCAGGATCTGGGCGGACCCGAGGCGGGCCGCCTCGGCCGGGCTGGCCGCCCGGCGGCGCTGGGTGATCACCTGGCCGCCGTAGCGGTAGCCGTTGGCGCGCGCCCACTGCGCGAAGCTGTGCAGCTCGGCGAAGCTCTGGCTGCGTGACCTGCCCAGCACGATGCGCCGCGCGCCCTGCCTGGACCCGACCAGGCCTTCCGCGACCAGGACGGCCACGGCCTGCCGTACGGTGCCCCTGGCCGCGTCGTAGCGCGCGGCGAGCTCTGCCTCACTCGGTAACTGCGAGCCGACGGGATGGACGCCGGCGTGTATGTCGTCGCGCAGCTCAGCGGCAATCCGTTCATAGCGCGCAACCATCCGCGACCCTCCATGTTCATGAAATAGCAATGTTTATGCGACTAACTAGGCCTGGCTTGTTTGTACAAGTTCCCCTAGGTTCTTTCCACACCCCCGGAGAGTGGAGGCGACGTGCTCACATCTCGCGCCCGCAGTGTCACATGTTGGGCAGGCGTTTTCGCAGCACTAACCGTAGTCACCGCCGCGTGCGGCGCCGCCCCCGGCGCAGAGCAGGGCAAAGCATCAGAAGGCGGGGTGAACGCGCGCACCGCCACCTCGGCCGCCGACTTCGGCGGGCTGGACAAGCTCGTCGAGGCAGCCAAGAAGGAGGGCAAGCTGCACGTGATCGCCCTTCCGCCGGACTGGGCGAACTACGGTGAGATCATCAAGGGCTTCCAGGCGAAGTACGGCATCACCATCGAGAGTGAGACGCCGGACGCGGCCAGCGCCGACGAGATCAACGCGGTGAAGACCCGCAAGGGCCAGGACCGCGCGCCCGACGTGCTCGACCTCGGCCAGTCGTTCGCGCTCAGCGGCGCCAAGGAGGGCCTGTTCGCCCCCTACAAGGTGCAGACGTTCGACAAGATCCCCGAGGGCCAGAAGGAGTCGACCGGGCTCTGGGCCAACGACTACGGCGGCTACGTCTCGATCGGCTGCGACGCCAAGAAGATCGCCACCTGCCCGACCACCTTCGCCGACCTGCTCAAGCCCGAGTACAAGGGCAAGGTCGCGATGAACGGCAACCCCACCAAGTCCGGTTCGGCCTTCGCCGGCGTCTACGCCGCTTCGCTGGCCAGCAAGGGCTCCTTCGACGACATCCAGCCCGGCATCGACTTCTTCAAGAAGCTCAAGCAGGCCGGCAACTACAACCCGGTGGAGACCACCCCGGCCACCATCGAAAAGGGCGAGACCCAGATCAGCATCGACTGGGACTACAACAACGCCGCCTACGCCCCGGAGATGACGCCCAAGGGCATCGACTGGAAGGTCAACGTCCCGACGGACGGCCAGTACTTCCAGATGTACGCCCAGGCCATCAACAAGGACGCCCCGCACCCGGCGGCGGCCAGGCTGTGGCAGGAGTACCTGTACAGCGCCGAGGGCCAGAACCTGTACCTGAAGGGCTTCGCCCGGCCGGTCCTGCTGCCCTCGATGACCACCGACGGCTCGGTCGACAAGGCCGCGGCGGACGCGCTGCCCAAGGTGGAGGGCTCGCCCACGTTCCCCACCCCCGAGCAGGTCGACGCCGCCAAGGCCAAGCTGGCCAGCGGCTGGGACGCGGCCATCTCGGGATGAGACGCTCCTTCGGGGCGTGGCCCCTGCTGATCTTCTTCGCCGTGGTCTTCGGGATCCCCGCCATCGCCCTGGTGGCGGGGGCCTTCACCACGCAGGGCAGGCCTAGCCTGGGCAACCTGAGCCAGAGCCTGCAGGGCGGGTACCTGAACGCCATGCTCGGCAGCGTCAAGCTGTCGGGCGTGGTGGCGGTTCTCGGCGCGATCCTGGGCACGTTCCTGGCGCAGGCGGTGGTGACCTCCCGCCTGCGCGAGGCCGTGCTCACCGCCTCGGGGGTGCTGGCCAACTTCGGCGGCGTGCCGCTGGCCTTCTTCTGGATCGCCACGCTGGGCAACTCCGGCGTGATCAGCGGGCTGATCGGGCTGCCGTCCGGGTCGCTGTACACCTTCTGGGGCCTGGTCATCGTCTACATGTACTTCTCGATTCCGTTGATGGTGCTGGTGATGGCGCCCGCGCTCGACGGGCTTCGGCCGCAATGGCGGGAGGCGGCTGCCAACAACGGGGCCTCCTCCTGGCAGTACTGGCGCTACGTCGGCATCCCGGTGCTCACCCCGGCCATGCTGGGCGGGGTGGTGCTGCTGTTCGGCAGCGCGTTCTCGGCGTTCGCCACGGCCAACGCGATGGTCGGCACCGTGGTCCCGCTGGTCACCCTGAAGATCGCCAGCGCGCTCACGGGCGACGTGCTGATCGGCTACGAGAACATCGCGCTGGCGCTCAGCCTGGACATGGTGGTGGTCGCCGGGCTCGTCATGGCGATCTACCTGCCGCTGCAGAGGAGGAGCACCCGATGGCTGCGCTGACCGGCCTGGAGCCGGTGGCCGCCACGGCCTCCGCGCGCCCGCCGCGCAGGGTGTGGCGCTGGGTCGTCTTCCTGCTGGCCGCCGCCTACTTCCTGATCCCGCTGGGCGCGGCGCTCTGGTACACGATCTACACCCCGACCGAGGGCGTCTCGTTCTCCGCCTACGGCCAGCTGCTGACCGCCGA
Source organism: Nonomuraea sp. NPDC050536 (assembly GCF_044457685.1). NCBI lineage: Bacteria > Bacillati > Actinomycetota > Actinomycetes > Streptosporangiales > Streptosporangiaceae > Nonomuraea > Nonomuraea sp. NPDC050536. The sequence continues at coordinate 120,573 of NZ_JBITHD010000015.1, read as the reverse complement.
CGGCTTCGTGCAGAGCCTGCTGCTGTCGCTGTCGCTGGCCGCCGCCACGATCGTGCTGGTCCTGCTCCTCACGCTGCCCGCGATGCTGGCCGTACGGCTGGCCGCGCCTCGGCTGAGGCCCGTCATGGACGTGCTGTGCACGCTGCCCCTGGTGGTGCCGCCGATCACGTTCGTGGTGGGGCTCACCACGACGTTGAAGACCGGGGGCGACATCCTGGCGCCGACGCCGTTCTGGGCCACGCTGAACGCAATCCAGGACCCCGGCTTCCCCCTCGTGCTCGTGCTGGCGTACGTGGTCCTGGTGCTGCCGTTCGTCTACCGGTCGCTGGATGCCGGGCTGCGCACGATGGACGTGCGGACGCTGGTCGAGGCCGCGCGCAACCTGGGCGCGTCCTGGCCGTACGTGGTCTTCAGGGTGATCGTGCCGAACCTGCGCTCGGCGCTGGCCAGCGCCTCGTTCCTGGCGCTCGCGCTGGTGCTCGGCGAGTACACCGTGGCCAGCCTGCTGGGGTACCAGCCGTTCGCGGTATGGATCGTCACGATCTCCGGATCCAAGGGGCAGCTGTCGGTCGCGGTGTCGATCCTCAGCCTGGTGCTCATCTGGTTGCTGCTGCTGGCGGTCTCCTCCGCCTTCGGGAAGGAAAAAAATCATGACCGAACGAAGTGAGGGCATCAGTGAACACTGCGTCCTGGTCATGAGACCGACGAAGGAGGGCTCGTGACCGCGCAGGTGGAGTTTCGCGGGCTGCGGCGGGAGTTCGGCAAGACCGTCGCGCTTGACGGGCTGGATCTGACCATCTCGCCTGGGGAGTTCGTCGCGCTGCTCGGGCCGTCCGGGTGCGGGAAGACGACGGCGCTGCGGTGCGTGGCCGGGTTCGAACAACCGGATTCCGGGGCGGTGATGATCGATGGCAAGGACATCACGAACGTGCCCGCCAACAAGCGGGACGCGGGCATGGTGTTCCAGTCGTACTCGCTGTTCCCCAACCTGAACGCGCGCGACAACGTGTCCTTCGGGCTGCGGGTGCGCAAGGTGCCCGCCGCCACGCGCGCGAAGCGGGCGGCCGAGCTGCTCGAGCTGGTGGGACTGCCCGGGCACGCCGACCGCTTCCCGCACGAGATGTCCGGCGGGCAGCAGCAGCGGGTCGCGCTGGCCAGGGCGCTCGCCCTGGAGCCGCGGGTGCTGCTGCTCGACGAGCCGCTGTCGGCGCTGGACGCCAAGGTGCGCGTGACGCTGCGCGAGGAGATCAGGCGCATCCAGCTCGACCTGGGCATCACCACCATCTTCGTCACCCACGACCAGGAGGAGGCGCTGTCGATCGCCGACCGGGTCGCGGTGCTGCGCGACGGGCGGCTCGAGCAGTGCGGCCCGCCCGCCGAGGTCTACGACCGGCCCGCCACGCCGTTCGTGGCCGAGTTCGTCGGCACCATGAACCACCTGGCCGGGCAGGTCTCCGGCGACCAGGTCACGGTGCTCGGGCAGCTGCTGCCGATCGACGGCTCGCACGCGGGCGACCCGTCCGTGGACGTCCTGATCCGTCCGGAAGCCGTGCAGGTCTCCCCTGACCCCGACGGGCGCGCCGAGATCATCGCCGCGTCCTTCCGCGGGGCTTCCGTCCGGCTCCGGGTGTCGCTGGAAGGGGGCGAGGTGCTCGCCGACGTCCCCGGTCACGAGGCCGTACGGCTGGCGCCGGGCACCCGCGTGGCCGTGCGCCTGGTGGAGCGGCCTGTCCTGGTCGCCGCCCGGACGGTGACGGCGCCCGCCGCGTCGAAAGTCGCCGATGCGGTCTGACGTTCCGCAGGCCGTACTCTTCGACATGGACGGCACCCTGGTCGACACGGAAGGCCTGTGGTGGTCCGCCACGGCCTCCGTCGCCGGCTCCCTCGGCGTCCGCCTCACCCCCGACGACACCCCCCACGTCCTCGGCCGCACGGTCGAGGACACCGCCGCCCACCTCCTCTCCATGCGGCACGCCGATCCGGTTTTCCCGGCGCCGGGTCGGCGGGACGAGGTACGGCGAAAGTCGGCACCGCACTACGGCGACCAGCCGACGGTCGTGCGCCTCCTGACCGAGGCTTTCGCCGACCGAATCCGGCAGGGAGTGAGGGTCATGCCGGGAGCCAGGCAACTCCTGGATGAGCTCACCGAGGTAGGCATCCCCACCGCCCTGGTCAGCGCCTCCCCGCGGAGCATCGTGGACCTGATCGTCCCCCGGCTGAACCACGACTTCCGCCTGGTCGTGGCCGCCGAGGACACCGCGTGCGGCAAGCCGTACCCCGACCCCTATCTGGAGGCGGCGCGCAAGCTGGGCGTGGACCCCAGGCTGTGCATCGCGATCGAGGACAGCCCCACGGGGGTAGCCGCGGCGACGGCGGCGGGCTGCCGCGTGGTCGTGGTCGACCCCGTCGCCGGCCTGCCCGCGCTGAGGGCGATGTCGGTAAGCTAGCCCGCCGTGAGCGGTGAATCCCCCCACATCGGGCGCTACAGGTTGCTGAGCGTGCTGGGCCGGGGCGGGATGGGCACGGTCCACCTCGCCGAGGATCCCTCGGGTCAGCGGGTGGCGATCAAGGTGATCAATCCCGAACTGAGCCAGCACGAGCAGTTCCGCATGCGCTTTCGCAGGGAGGCGGACGCCGCTCGCCGGGTGCGCAGGTTCTGCACCGCAGGGGTGCTCGAGGCCGCGCTCGACGGCGGCCAGCTGTACGTCGTCACCGAATACGTGCCGGGGCCCAACCTGGAGGAGGCGGTCAAGCAGTCGGGGCCGCTGCGCGGGTCCAGCCTCGACGCGCTGGCCGTCAGCGTGGCCACCGCGCTCACCGCCATCCACGGCGCCGGAGTGGTGCACCGCGACCTCAAGCCGTCCAACGTGCTGCTGTCGCCCGTCGGGCCGCGCGTCATCGACTTCGGCATCGCCAGGGCACTGGACACGCTCGGCGGCGTGACCGGCACGGGCGAGCTGGTCGGCACGCCCCGGTACATGGCGCCCGAGGTGCTGCGCGGCGAGCCCGTCTCGCCCGCCTGCGACGTGTTCTCCTGGGGGTGCCTGATCGCCTACGCTGCCAGCGGCCGGGCGCCCTTCCCCGGTGACACGCTGCCGGCGATCGTCTACCAGGTGATGAACACCGAGCCGAACCTCGACCAGGTCGACCCCGGACTGCGCGAGCTGGTGCGGGCGGCGCTGCACAAGGACCCTGCCCGGCGGCCCACCGCGCAGCAGCTGCTCGACGAGCTCGTAGGGCGCTCGGCGGCGCCGGAGCAGGCGGCCAGGACGGTCCAGCTGGCCTGGGTCTCCACTCCTCCCGGCGGGACGACGCCGTTACCCCCTCCCGCGGGTAAGAGGCGGCGCGGCGCGCTCGTCGCCGCCGTGGCCGGTGCGGCGGCCCTCGTCCTGGTGGGCGGGTTCGTGGCGTGGCAGGCGCTCATCCCCGGCGGGCCGCCCGACTTCGGCGTGCTCTATCAGGACGACTTCACCTCCACGCAGGGCGGCTGGGACGGCACCTACGACAAGGACAACGAGCCGAGCTACGGCTACAACGCCGACGGCACCTACCGGCTCGACGTGGCCGACGGCAACGAGGAGCGCTACGCCAAGGCGCCCGCACCCTTCCTGGTCGCCACGCCCACCGAGTCCCCCTCGCCCTCGGCCACGCCCACGCCGATGCTGCCGCTGTCGGTCGTCGTCGGGGTCACGGCCAGGGTCTCCGGCGGCGGGGAGTTCGGCGTGTACTGCCACAACGCCAAGGACGGCACGTTCTACGAGTTCGGCCTCGACACGCAGGGGAACGCCCGGATCCGCCGCATCGTCGACAACGCGGGCGGGACGCTGTCCAAGCCTGTCAAGATCGCCAACCTGGCCGGGCAGTCGTCCCGGATCGAGGCGGCCTGCGAGCAGGACGGGTCGGGGGTGCGGCTGACGATGTGGGTCAACGGCAAGCAGGTGGCCCAGGCCAACGACCCCAACGGGCTCGGCAACGGCTACGTCGGCCTCTTCGCCCGCGTCCCCAAGGACGGCAGCTCCACCCTCAGAACCACCTACGACGACTTCGAACTCCGCGGCCAAAAACAGCCCTAACCCCCCTCCGCTCCGTCTGCGCGAGGCGCGTACAGAAGCAGTCAGAAGGACCGGCGGGCGGGTCAGTGCTGGTCGAGGGCGAGGCGGAGGCCGAAGCCGATGATGACGGCGCCCGTGACGCGGTCGAGGAGGCTGCGGACGCGCGGCCCGCGCAGGAAGTCGCTGAGCAGCGCAGCGAACGCGATGAGGGCAAGGCTCCACACGAGGCCCTCCGCGACGTGCACCCCGGCGAGCAGCAGCCCCATGGCCGCGTGCGGCGCGTCGGGCGGGATGAACTGCGGGAGCATGGCGACGTAGAACGCGCCCACCTTGGGGTTGAGGAGGTTGGTGAGCAGCCCCCGCCGCAGCCCGACCGCGAAGCCCACGACCTCGGCGGGCGCCTCGGCGGCAGCGGGCCGGTGGAGGAGCATGCGGATCCCCATCCACACCAGGTAGGCGGCCCCGGCCCAGCGCAGCACGTCGTAGGCCGTCTGCGAGGCGGTCAGCAGCGCCGACAGGCCGACCGCGGTGAGCAGGCCCCACACCAGGGTGCCGAGCTGGATCCCGAGGACGACGCCCCAGGCGGCACGACGGCCCGAGATCAGGGACGTGCGCAGGATGAGGGCCGTGTCGAGCCCGGGCGTAAGAGTCAGCAGCGCCACGATCGCGGCAAAGCCCAAGATGTCCACGGAAGGCAGCCTAAGGCCGGGCGCCTTCCAGGAAGACCTTGACGATCGTGTCGGTGGCGTCCTCGACGCCGAGCTCCGACAGCGGTGCGATGCTCATCGCTCCGATGACCATGGAGCCGAGCAGCGCGGCCAGGTGGTCGGCGAGCAGGTCGGCGCGGAGCAGCCCCTCGCGCTGCCCGCGCTCGGTCAGGGCGCGCAGGCGGGTGCCGACCTCTTCCTCCTCCGGCCAGAGCCGGGTGTGATGCCTGCTGACCACCCAGAACTCGCGCCCGACGGTCAGCAGCGCCCGCACCAGCCGCGGGATCCCCTCGCGCGCGGGCACGCCGTCGATGCGGGCCGCGTCGATCACCCGCAGCGACTCCTGCGCGGCGAAGCGGCCGAGCTCGAGCAGCAGGTCCTCGCGGTTGTCGAAGTGCCGGTAGAGCGTGGCGCGCCCCACCCCGGCGGCCGCGGCGATGTCGGCCATCCCGGCACGCTCGTGGGTGCGCAGGGCGGTGGCGGCGGCACGCAGGATCGCGTCGCGAGTAAGGGCCATGCTCATCGAGGGATATCTTAGACGAGACAACGGTGTCTTATAACGAGACGGGAACGTAGATGGAACGCTTCGCGGGTAAGAACGTGCTGCTCACCGGGGCGGCGACGGGCATCGGGCGGGCCACGGCGCTGCGGCTGGCCGCCGAGGGGGCGACCGTGTTCGCGGTCGACGTCAACGCCGCGGGGCTGGCCGAGCTGGGCTCCGGCATCCACACGCGAGTGGTGGACGTGTCCGACGAGGGCGAGGTCAAGGCGGCCGTGGCGGCCGCCGCCTCGACCATGGGCGGCATCGATGTGCTGGCCAATGTGGCGGGGATACACAAGACGACGCCGCTGGCCGGGCTCACGCTGGACGACTTCAGGCGGCTGCTCGACGTCAACCTGCTCGGCACGTTCCTGTTCTGCCGTGAGGCCATGCCGTACCTGCTCCAGAGCAAGGGCGTGGTGGTCAACACCGCCTCGACCTCGGCCACGCACGCGCACCCGCTCATGACGGCGTACGCCGCCTCCAAAGGCGCCGTGCTGGCGTTCTCGATCAGCCTGGCGGCCGAGGTCGCGGCGGACGGCGTGCGGGTCGTCGCGGTCTCACCCGGCGGGGTGGTGACGCCCCTGATGACGGGCGTCACCTTCCCCGAGGGCGTGGACGCCTCCTTCTACGGCCGGATCATGCCCCAGGTGGGCTTCGGCGACCCGGAGGCGATCGCGGGCACCATCGCGTACGCGGCCTCGGCCGACGGCGCCTACCTCACCGGCGTCGAGCTCCGCGTGGACGGCGGCTCCCACGTCTAGGGAATGAGCAGGAGCTTTCCTGTCGTACGGCGGGCCGCCAGGTCCTCATGGGCCCGGGCGGCCTCCGCCAGCGGGTAGCGCTCGAAGATGTTGATCTTCAGCTTGCCCGAGGAGATCCAGTCGAACAGCTCCGAGGCGCGCCAGAGGAGTTCCTCCCGCTCGGCGATGTAGTTGACGAGCGTCGGCCGGGTCAGGAAGAGCGAGCCCTTCCTGTTCAGCACCTGCGGATCCAGTGGCGGCACGGGTCCGCTGGCGGCGCCGTACAGCGCCATGAGCCCGCGCGGCCGCAGCGCGTCCAGGCCGCCGTCGAACGTGGTCGCGCCCACGCCGTCGTAGACCACGTCCATCCGGCCGCGCAGCGCCTCGGCGAAGGTCTCGTACCGCAGCACCTCGTCGGCGCCCGCCTCCCTGGCCAGCTTCTCCTTCTCGGCCGTGGAGACCGTGGCATGCACGGTCGCGCCGTACATCTTGGCGATCTGGGTCAGCAGCAGCCCCATGCCGCCGGCCGCGGCGTGCACCAGGACCTGGTCACCCTCCTTGACCTGGTGCGTGGAGCGCGTCAGGTAGTGCGCCGTCATTCCCTGCAACAGGGCCGCGGCGGCCACCTCGGTCGACACGGCGTCGGGCACGGGCACCAGCCGGTCGGCCGGGACCACGGCCTTCTCGGCGTAGCTGCCGAGCACGTTCACCCAGCCGACCCGGTCACCCGGTTTCACGCTCTCCACGCCCTCGCCCACCGCCGACACGGTGCCCGCCCCCTCGGAGCCCAGCTTGCTGGGCAGATCGAGGTGGTAGGTGCCCGAGCGGTGGTAGATGTCGATGAAGTTGACGCCGCTGGCCTCGACGTCCACCACCGCCTCGCCCGGCCCGGGCACGGGATCGGGGTGTTCGGCGTAATCGAGAACCTCTGCGCCGCCCTGGGCGGCGATCACGATGGCACGCATGCCTTCAGTCAACTACAGCGGGTTTCCGTACCTTCCACGACGCCCCGATGGCGTCACATTGACGTCATCGCGTGTTACTCTGGCGCCACAAGGAAAGGAGCGCTCACCGTGACACGCGTTTCCGACCACGAGCGGGAGGCGACCACCCGTCGCCTGCAGGAGGCCTACGCCGAGGGCCGGCTCGCCCTTGACGAGATGAACGAGCGCCTAGAGTGGGCGCTGACCGCCAGGACCCACGCCGACCTGGCCCCCGCCCTGGCCGACCTCCCGGCTCCCGCCCAGCCCGAGCAGCTCGAGATCCGCACCACCAACGGCCGCATCAAACGCTCCGGCCTCTGGCGGGTCCCGCCCCGCCTGCGCATCGTCTCCGAGTACGCCAAGGTCCTCCTCGACCTCCGCCACGCCCAGATCGACCACGACCTGGTGAGTATCGACCTGTCTCTGACGTACGGCTCGGCCACCCTCATCGTCCCCCGCCCCTGCACCGCCGACGCCGACGCCGTCCACGCGGAATGGGGCTCCGTCACCCTCAAAACCTCCTCCCTCCGCACCCCCGCCTCCCCCCACATCCAGGTCTCCGGCACCCTCAACTACGGCCACCTCCGCATCCGCCACCGCTAACCCCTCCGCCCCCGGCCGTACGCCCCCTGCACCAGTACGGCAAGCCCCTGCATGACGCCACCCGCCCCAACCCATCCGGCGCCCAACCACCCACACACCCCGCACCCGCGCACCGCGTGGGACAGTGCTGGGTGTGAGGATCGCGTTGACGGGGCCTGAGCGGTGGTCGCCTGATGGGCATGTGAATTTCGACGCCATCGAGGGGGTGGTCCCGCCGGAGGTCGACGTGGTGTTGTTGCCGGAGTTGGCGGGGTCGAGCCTGTCCAGGGGCGAGTATCTGGAGCGGTTACGTGGGCTGGCCGCCAAGACGGGGGCCACGGTGGTGGGTGGGTCTCACTACGACCTGACGGAGGCGGGCGTCGTCAACCGGGGCGCTGTCGTGGATCCTCAGGGCGAAGTAGTGGCCGAGTACGACAAGGTGCATCCGTACGGCGTTGAGCAGCAGACCGGCGTAGTGCCCGGGTCTCCGTCGGACGGGTTCGAGTTGCTGGGGCGGCGGGCGCAGGTGCTGCTGTGCGCGGATCTCTGGTACTCGGGGAGCCTCGCGCGGCTGGCGGAGCCGGTTGACGTGGTACTGGTCCCGGCGTTCTCGGTGACGCAGTGGGGGACGCCGTTGCCGGCCAGGACGCTGTGGGAGCACATGAGCGTCGCCCGGGCCTACGAGTTCATGACCTACGTCGCCGTCAGCGACTGGCACCACGAGGCGACCTACCACGGCCACCCCTGCGCCGGCGTCACCGGCCTGGCCAACCCCTGCCCCACCACCGGCGTCTTCTTCACCCCCGGCGCGACCGTCCACGACCTGGACTTCCCCCGCCTCGACGCCTTCCGCGCCGACCGCGCCACCCGCAACTTCCGATGACATCCCGATGTACGGCAACCCCCCACACCCCAGGCCACATGGCACCCCACCTCTGGTCGGTCCCGGGAGGACAAAGCTGGGAGCGGCGAGGACTGAGGGCCGCGGTGCCCGGAGTACGAAGGGGCGTGGCGGTGGGGAAGGGGCGCCGACTCGCCGGAAGCGCCGGTCTGGGGTCCTCAGCCGGAGTGCGGCGGGCGGCCGGTGGCGGCGGCTTGCCGTACAAAGGCCATGACGCCGCACAAAGCCGTGACGCTGCACAGGGCCAAAGAGGACGCTGTGCATGGGCGAAGAGGACGTGAATGAGACGGACGAGAGGGAGGACGGGTATGGGGTCGCTGTTGGTGGCGGGGACGACTTCTGATGCGGGGAAAAGCGTCGTGGCGGCCGGGTTGTGCCGGTGGCTGGCGCGCACGGGCGTGCGGGTGGCGCCGTTCAAGGCGCAGAACATGTCGTTGAACTCCTACGTCACCGCCGACGGCGCCGAGATCGGGCGGGCGCAGGCCATGCAGGCGCAGGCCGCGGGCATCGAGCCGACCGCAGACATGAACCCGATCCTGCTCAAGCCGGGCAGCGACCGCCGCAGCCAGGTCGTGCTGATGGGACGCCCGGTGGCCGACGTGGACGCGATGGAGTACGGCGGGCTCAAGGACATGCTGCGCGCCAAGGCGCTGGAGTCCCTGGACAGGCTGCGCGGCGCGTACGACGTGGTGATCTGCGAGGGCGCCGGCAGCCCGGCGGAGATCAACCTGCGCCCGGGCGACATCGCCAACATGGGCCTGGCCAGGGCCGCGAACCTGCCCGTCGTGGTGGTGGGCGACATCGACAGGGGCGGGGTGTTCGCCGCGTTCTACGGCACGGTCGGCCTCCTCGACGCCGCAGATCAAGCCCATATTTCCGGGTTCATCGTGAACAAGTTCCGCGGAGCCCGAGAACTTCTCGAACCCGGGCTGGACATGCTGAAAACGATCACCGGCAGGCAGGTGTACGGCGTCCTCCCCTGGCTCGACGGGCTCTGGCTGGACGTCGAGGACTCCCTGGCCCTCGATACCCGCAGGATCGAGACCCGCCGGCCGTACGGCAGGAAGACCCTGCGCGTGGCGGTGATCCGTCTGCCGCGCATCTCGAACTTCACCGACCTGGACGCGCTGGCGACCGAACCCGGGGTGAGGGTCGCGTTCGTGACGGACCCCGGCGAGCTGGACGACGCCGACCTCGTGGTGGTCCCAGGCTCGCGCGCCACCGTGAACGACCTGGCCTGGCTGCGCGAGCGCGGCATCGCCGAGGCACTGACCGAGCGGAAGGGACCGATCCTGGGCATCTGCGGCGGCTTCCAGATGCTCGGCCGCGAGATCCACGACGACGTGGAGTCGCGGACCGGGGTCACCAAGGCGCTCGGGCTGCTCCCCGTCACCACCGCCTTCGCCACCGAGAAGACGCTCGCCAGACCAACAGGCCAGGCGTACGGTCACCAGGTGCGGGCCTACGAGATCCACCACGGCAGGGTCACGGTGGAGGGCGGCGAGCCGTTCCTCGACGGCTGCCGCGCGGGCGCCGTGTGGGGCACGACGTGGCACGGCGCCCTGGAGAACGACGCGTTCCGCCGGGCGTTCCTCGCGGACGTGGCACGCCTGGCGGAACGGGATTTCACCCCACACCCGGACACCAGCTTCGCCGCGGCCCGCGAGCACCGCCTGGACGCCCTCGGCGACCTGGTGGAGCAGCACCTGAACACGGAGGCCCTGCTCGACCTGATCGCCAACGGCCCGGCACTGGTGCCGAACCTGCCGCCCGGCGCCTGATCCCGGAAAGGAAGCGGCCGCCGGACTGCCGGGTTCGGACGGTGACCGCGGGCACGGCCCGGGCGCACCATGGCGGGCATGACACCAGTGGTACGGGCCGAGAGCCTGACCAAGTACTACGGCAGCCGCCTGGGGCTGGAGGACCTGACGCTCGACATCAGGCCGGGCGAGATCTTCGGATACCTGGGCCCCAACGGCGCGGGCAAGACCACCACGATCCGGCTGGTGCTCGACGTGATCAGGCCCACCAGTGGCCGGGTCACCGTGCTCGGCACGGACTCGCGCGACGCCCGGGTCAGGGCCAGGATCGGCTATCTGCCGGGCGAGCTGGCGCTGGAGAGCCGTGACCGGGCCAGGGACTACCTGGGGTTCCTGGCCAGGGCGCGCGGCGGCGTGTCTGCGGGCAGGATCGCCGAGCTGGCCGACCGGCTGGACGCCGATCTGTCCCTGCCGATGCGCCGGCTGTCCAAGGGCAACAAGCAGAAGATCGGCCTGATCCAGGCGTTCATGCACGAGCCGGATTTCGTCATCCTGGACGAACCGACCACCGGCCTGGATCCGCTGGTCCAGCAGGAGGTCATGGCCATGCTGCGGGAGGTGCGTACCTCGGGCAGGACCGTGCTGATGTCCTCGCACGTGCTGGCCGAGGTCCAGGAGGTGTCCGACCGGGTCGGCATCGTGCGCGCCGGGCGGTTGGTGGCCGTGGAGAACGTGGCGGCGCTGCGCGAGCGGGCCGTGCGCCACATCGAGCTGCACTTCGACGCGCCGGTGCCGCGGGAGGCGTTCGAGAACCTGCCGGGCGTGCGCGACCTGCGGGTGGAGGGCGCGAGCGTGCGGTGCACGATCGACGGCAGGCCGGACGCGCTGATCAAGGCGGCCGCCCGCTTCACCGTCGTGCACCTCGTCAGCGCGGAACCGGATCTGGAGGAGATCTTCCTCACCTACTACAGCGAGGAGGAGCGGCGTCATGCTGTCCAGGAGCCTGCGTGACTTCCGGCGGCCGCTGATCGGCTGGACCATCGGCATCGCGGCCTTCGTCAGCATGTATCTGGCGATCTACGCCAACATCAAGCTGGCGCCGGACGTCTACAGCAAGGCGGCGATGGCCAAGTTCCCTGGCCCGCTCAAGGACCTGATGGGCGGGCTGCAGGACCTCACGTCCGGCGTCGGCTACCTGCAGACGGTCGTCTACCAGCTGTTCGTCCCCGCGTTCAGTACGGCGTGCGCCACGATCATGGCCAACCGGGCCATCGCCCAGCCGGAGGAGGCGGGCACGCTGGAGCTGGTCGTCACGCTGCCCGTCGACAGGAAGCGGCTGGTTCTGGACCGCTTCGCCGCGCTGGTGATCGCGCTGGCCGGACTGAACGCGGTCACGTTCCTGGTCGCCTTCGGCGTGGAGCAGGCGGCCGGGGCGGACGTGCCGTTCGACCGGATGCTCGCCGGCCAGACCGGGGTGTTCCTGCTGGCCCTGTTCTTCGGATCAGTGGCGCTCACCGTGGGCGCGACCACCGGCAGGAAGAACGTGGCCAGCTCGATCGTGGGCGCCTGGGCCGTGCTCGGCTACATGATCGTGACCATCGGCAAGAGCGTCCCGGCGATCTCGTGGCTCAAGTGGGTCTCGCCGTTCCACTACTACTCCACGGGCAGGCCCCTCTATCAGGGCTTCCCCGTCGGGGACTACCTTGTGCTGGCTGGGGCGACGGCCGTGCTCGTGCTCACCGCGGTCCTCGCTTTCGACAGGCGTGACGTAGGAGTCTGATGGAGGACCCGGTCTCGCGGGTGCTGGCCGAGTGCGCACGGACCGGTCGGCTGCCCGGCCGCGAGGAGCTTGATGAGCTGCGTACGGCCGGCGCGCGAGCCGCCGAGCTGGGCATCTCGCCCAGGTCGCTGGTCGAGGGCGCGCTGCGCGACCAGGCGGGATCCGCGCTGCGCAGGGCGGTCGACGCCTTACTCGAAGGCCACGAGCAGGCGCAGCTGCTGGCGATCAGGACCGAGGAGGCCGCCCGCAGGGAGTTCGTCGACGACCTGCTGCAGGGCAGGGCGGAGCGGCTGGCCGAGCGGGCCGAGCACTTCGGGTTGCGCCTGGCCGAGTCGTACGTGGTGGCCGTGGCGCGCGGGCTGCGCGAGGGCGACGAGGACCGCATCGAACGCGACCTGATCGCCAGGTTCGGCTCGCACAACGTGCTCGTGGCCGTGCGCGACGGGCTGCTGGTCTGCGTGGCGCCCGCGGTGCTGCCCGCCGCGGTGGGCGAGTTCACCCACCACGTGCGGGCCAGGTTCGCCGAGGGGTGGCGGGTGGGGGTCGGGCGGCCGCAGCGCGGCCCCGCCGGAGTGGTCTCCTCGTTCAGGGAGGCGGCCAACGCCCTGGAGCTGGCCGACAAGCTGGGCCTGGGCATCGACGTGGTCAAGGCCGCCGACCTGCTCGTCTTCCCCGTGCTGCTGCGCGACAGGGAGGCGATGGAGGACCTGGTGACCAGCGTGCTGAGCCCGCTGCTGCGGGCGCGCGGCGGGGCGGAGCCGCTGCTGGAGACGCTGGAGGCGGTGTTCGCCGCGCAGGGCAACCAGACCGCGGCGGCGCGCAGGCTGGGGATCAGCGCCAGGGCGGTCACCTACCGGCTGGAGCGGATCCGCCGCACGACCGGCTTCTCCCCCGACGACCCCACGCAGCGCTTCACGCTCGAGACGGCCGTGCTGGGTGCCCGGCTGCTCGGCTGGCCATGGGAGTGAGTTCGGTACGTGGGCGCGCGCGACATCGCGCGTTATCGCCGGTGAAGCGGCAGCCGCAGGACCATGCGCGTGCCGTCGGGGTGATCGCCGATGTGCAGCGTCCCGCCGTGCGCGTGCGCGATCTGGCGGGCGATGGGCAGCCCCAGCCCGGTCCCATCCGGATCGGTACGGCGGGCGTCGGTGCGACGGTAGAAGCGCTTGAAGACGTTCTCCCGCTCGGCGACGGGTATGCCGGGGCCGTCGTCGATCACCTCGAGCACCGCCCGGTCGTGCTCGGTCTTGACCGACACCGTGATGCGGCTGCGCGCGTGCCGTTCGGCGTTGGCCAGGAGGTTGTTCAGCAGGCGGGCCAGCTCGATCCTGGCACAGTCCACCACGACGTCGGGCTCCAACAGGGTGTCGATGGTCAGCGAGCAGTCCAGCCTGGCGAGTTCGCTCTCCACCAACCGGCTCAGATCGACAGGTTCCGGGGCGGGCAGCGTGCCGGCCTCCAGGTTGGCGAGCTCCAGCAGGCCGGCGACGATGTCACCGAGCCGGTCGGCGTCGCGCAGCGCGGCCAGCAGGATCCGGCGCACGTCGGCATCCGGGTCGCTGAGGGCGTCCTGCAGGCGGATCTGCAGGCCGGTGATGGGGTTGCGCAGGTCGTGCGAGGTGTCGGCGACCAGGTCGCGCTGCTGCTCCATCGCCTGCCGCATCGCCTCGGTGGTCTGCCGCTCCTTGGTCTGCGCGCGCCGTAGCCGCTGGTTGACCTCCTGCAGGTCGCGGGCTCGCGCGAAGATCTCCGCCTCGATCTCGTTGAGCTGCGCCGCGGCCGAGTCCGGCGCCTGAAACTCCGGCGCGGAGCGCGTCTTGCGCAGCTGCTGGATGAACGCGGTGGCCTCCTCCGCGCGATGGATGATCAGCCGCACCTCGCCGTCCGGACCCACCAGCGGCGCGTTGATCACGCTCCAGTACCGCTCCTCGAAGACCCCCGGGGATCCCGGCACCTCGACGTCGTAGCGCTGCAACGCCATGACGTCGGCCTCCTGCTCGAGCAGCACCCGCTCGAGCGAGGCCAGCAACTCGCCCGCTCCACGCCCGGACGGCCCGGCGGGGAACATCTCGAACATGTTCTTGCCGACCAGCTCGTCCCGGCTACGACCGGAGACCTTCTCGTAGGCCCGGTTCACCGCCGCGAACGTCAGATCCGGCAGCACCACCGCGCAGGCCACCGGCGAAGCGTAGAACACGGCCTCAAAATCCACGTCAACCATGCAGAATCCCCTCCTCCATGATGCACTGCCCTCCAGCTACAGGGCGCTCCGGCCTCTCCCGTTCCGCTGCTGAAGGTCTTCACCGCGACCCGCGTGACAAGGCGAGGAGGCAGGTTCTGGCGGGCCCGGCGGGTTCTGGCGGGCCCGGCAGCCAGGGGCCGTGGGGCCGGCCCCTGGCTGGGCGGGGTCAGAAGGCCAGGTGTTGCCAGTCCCCGGCCTCGTCGGCGGTCAGGGCGCGGGGGAAGACGGCCATCCGGCCGACCGCACCGGTGAGGCGCTGGCCGCCGTTCTGGTCGGCGGCGAAGCGGAGCGGGCGGGACGTGCAGCCGGTGATGCCGTCCGTGGGGACGCGGGCTCCGCCCGCCCGTGCGCCGTCCACGTAGACGGTGACGGCGCCGTCGCGGGCCATGGTGACCACGAGGTCGACTAGGCGGCCGGCGGGTACCTTGGCGTCGGTGGTGACGTTCTGGCCGGAGCCGATGAAGCGGACCCGGTTGTCGGGCGTCAGGTCCAGCAGCACCCCGTCGTTGCCCGGGTCGCCGGAGGGCTGGGAGTCGAACAGCCTCCGGTACCCGGTCCCGGCCACCTTGACCTTCGCCGCGAAGGACGCCTCCCGGAGGAAGCCCAGCGTGGTCGGCGCCGTGCTCAGGTAGGTGGAACCGTCCAGGACCAGCGCCCCGTCCGCGTAGGCGGCGTTGCCGACCACGGTCGCATCCCTGCCATTACCCGAAATATCCGGAATGGTGGGGCCGCCTGAAGGATCCCATGCCACCAACGGCCTGCCGGCCGACGGTACGGCGCAGGGCGCGACGGCGAGCGAGGCGGAGGCCGTTCCCGACCACGAATCACCGGTGACCGTGGCCACGATCCGCTCCAGGCGGGACCCGGCGCCGGCCGTGACCGTGAACGTCGCCGTGCGCGGGCTGCCCGGATGGGTGGCGGGCAGCCGCACCGAGGCGGGCGAGAGGCTCCACCCGGCAGGCACCCGCACCGACACCTCGCCCGCGGGCACCACCCGCGTCCCGCTCACCGTCACCGTGACGGGGAACGACTGCCCCGGCCCCGTCTCACCCGGTGCGCGCAGGACGACGGAGACCTCGCCCACGACCCGGTACACCTGCCCGGCCGCCGCCGTGAAGGTGACCGTGTCGCCGTCCCGCGTGTGCGGGACCTGCTTCCCCGAGGCGTCCACCAGGCGGTAGAGCCCGGCGAAGATCTTGTTCCGTACCCGGAGCGGACCGGCGGACCCGGCGTGGAGCACGATCTGGCTCGCCGTACCGTCCTTCCACGAGGCGTCGACCGTCACGTCGCCGCGCGCCCGCAACCCGGATACCGAGCCCGACGGCCAGGCCGACGGCAGCGCGGGCAGCACGTCGACCACGCCGCTCTGCGACTGCAGCAGCATCTCCGCGATGCCGGAGGTGGCGCCGAAGTTGCCGTCGATCTGGAAGG
The DNA here is from genome assembly GCF_044457685.1 of Nonomuraea sp. NPDC050536. Classification (NCBI taxonomy): domain Bacteria; kingdom Bacillati; phylum Actinomycetota; class Actinomycetes; order Streptosporangiales; family Streptosporangiaceae; genus Nonomuraea; species Nonomuraea sp. NPDC050536. Next base: position 104,851 of record NZ_JBITHD010000015.1, on the reverse strand, counting down.
GCGGGTGGGTGTCCCAGAGGTTGTCCAGCGTGGAGGTCCGCAGCTGCTCGCGCAGCATCTTGTGGGCGTGGTCGCCGTCGAGCAGCCGCGCCCAGAAGTTGATCTTCCAGGCCTTGGACCAGCCGGTGCCGCCGTCTCCGCGCGCGGTCAGCGACACCTTGGCGGCCTCGGCCTCCTTCGAGCCCGGCGCGATCTGGTGGCCGGGGTGCAGCGCGAACAGGTGCGAGACGTGCCGGTGGTCGTCGGTCCTGGAGTCCCAGTCGGTCTTCCATTCCTGCAGCTGGCCCCACGAGCCGATGCGCAGGCCGGGATCCAGCTTGGCCAGGGCCTGCCGTACCTCTGGCTCGTCGGTGCCGAGAGCCTTGGCGGCGGCCAGCACGTTGGTGAACAGGTCGAAGACGATCTGCTGCGACATCGAGGCGCCGGCCGAGAAGTCGCCGTGCTCGGGCGAGTAGCTGGGCGAGACGACGAGCCTGCCGTCGCGCGGGTCGGTGTGCAGGTTGTCCACCCAGAACAGCGCCGCCTCGCGCATCGCCGGATAGACCGAGCGCAGGTAGCCCAGGTCGCGGCCGTACAGGTAGTGGTCGTAGAGCTGCTGCGTGGTCCAGGCGGCCGCCTCGGGGAACCAGAACGCGGTCGACCAGTCGTGCACTCCGGTGAAGCCGAACGGGTTGGTCTCGTTGTGCACCACCCAGCCGCGCGAGCCGAACATCTCCTTCGCGGTCCTGGTCCCGGGCGCGACCATGGCCTTGACGTAGTCGTCGTAGGGCGCGGTGGTCTCGGCCAGGTTGGTCTGCTCGGCGAGCCAGTAGTTCATCTGCAGGTTGATGTTGGTGTGGTAGTCGGCCGACCAGGGCGGGCTGGTCGAGTTGTTCCACACGCCCTGCAGGTTGGCAGGCAGCGAGCCCGCTCGGGAGGAGGCGATGAGCAGGTAGCGCCCGTAGGCGAAGAACAGCGCCTCCAGCGCCCTGTCGTCGGTGGCGGGGCCGCCGGTGTAGTTCCTGAGCAGCTGGTCGGTGGGGACCTTCGGCGCCTGCTGCCCGAGGTCCAGCTTGACCCGGTCGAACAGGCCACTGTAGTCGGCCTCGTGCGCGGCGAGCAGCGCGTCCCAGCCCTGGGCGGCGGCCTTGTCCACGGCCTCGGTCACGCGCGCGTGCGGGTCCTGGCCGCGGTAGCTCGGGTAGCTGTCGGCGTAGTCCGTCCCCGCAGAAAGCACGAACAGCGCGCTGTCCGCGCCGCTGACCGTGACCCTGTCGGTGGAGTCGGTACGGCTGCCGCCGGCGGCGATGACCTGGATCTGCGACTCGTAGCGGAGCCCGTTGTCGGCCAGCGCGCCGGTGATCGTGAGGCGGCCGTCCTTGACGGTGACCTGCCCGCCCTGGTGCGGTGAGGTGGTCCTGAGCGTGAAGGAGACCTTGCCCGCCTGCGATGCGGTCAGGCGGCCGACGATCACGTTGCCGGGGTGGCTGGCGAAGTACTCGCGGGCATAGGTGACGCCGTCGGCGGTGTACCCGACCCGCGCCACGGCCTCGCGCAGCGAGAGCTCCCTGCGGTAGCCGGTGGCATTCTGGTGGCCGGTGTCGAGCCACACGTCGCCGAACGTCTGGTAGGCGCCGTAGCCCACCCTGGGCTGGCCCAGCTTGGCCGCCACCGCGTCGGGCGACATCTTGCCGTCGCGGTCGATCTGCGCCTGAACCTCCGCGATCGCGCCGGGGCGCGGGCTGCGCCAGTTGCCGAAGTCGTAGCCGCCCTTGGAGCCGGGTCCGCCGGTCCACAGGCTCTTCTCGTTGAACTGGAGCTGCTCGCTGCCGACGCCGCCGAAGACCTTGGCGCCCAGCGCGCCGTTGCCGATCGGCAGGGCCTGCGTCTCCCAGTTGGTGGCGGGCTTGTCGTACCAGAGCGTCATGTCATCGGGTGTCTTTTGGGCGGTGGAGAGCACGGGAACCGTTGCGATCAGGGATAAGGCGACTGCCACGCGGGCGAGGACCACAGTAGACCTCCGATGGGTCGATCGGTGCCCTCGACTAGGTAACACGGCAACCGCTTGCCGAACAAGGATTTCCCTCCGATGTTTGCTGGCATGTGATCTCTTCCGTCAGCATTTTGACCGGTCGTACCGATCAAGACATCCGATGTATGCGCCATCAGGGCTTTTCCTGTTACGTTGCGTTTCGCGCTATCGGGAGAGGACTGCTGGTGAGACGACAGGTGCGTATCCCGCTGCCGGACGGCAGTTCGCTGGCCGCGACCGTGGCACTGCCCGAGGGGGACGCGCCCGCTGGCGGATGGCCGGGCGCGGTGGTCGTGCACGAGATCTACGGCGTCGAACCGGACATGCTGGAGGTGCTGGACCTGTTCGCCGAGCACGGCTACGCGGCGGTCCTGCCCGACCTGTACAGCCACGGCACCAGGATCGGATGCCTGGCCAGGGCCATGCACCAGTTCACCACCGGCAAGCCCGGCCAGATGGCCGCCGACATCGACACGACCCGGCGATGGCTGGCCGACCGGGACGACGTCGACGGTGACCGGCTCGGCGTGATCGGGTTCTGCATGGGCGGCGGTTTCGCCCTCGCCTACGCGGCGAGCGCACCGCCCGGCGTGCGAGCCGCGTCGGTGAACTACGGCACGGTTCCCCGCGACCAGGAGGAGCTGCGGTCCGCGTGCCCGGTCGTGGGCTCCTACGGCGGCCGCGACGCGGGCTTCCGGTCGCACGGCAGGCGCCTGCGCGAGCACATGCGGGCACTCGGCATCGAGCACGACGTCGAGCTCTATCCGTCCGCCGGACACTCCTTCATGACCGACGGCCACCACCCCGTCGCCAAACTCGTCGGATTCCCGCTGCACCACGGCCTCGTCCGCGACGCCGCGAACGACGCGTGGCAGCGCACGTTCGCCTTCTTCGACAAGCACGTCGCCGGGGACGGCCGGCCGTCCTGACAGGGGTGCTTTCCCCCGCGGCGGGGGGCGGTTGGCAGCACATTGATGGGGCGGGACGGCCGTTCGCCGGGCCCGTGGGAGGCGTGCCTGGTAATCGGCGGGATGAATCCGCTGACCATCGGTAGAACCACGATCGCGCCACGTAACAATCCCAGGCGAGCGAATGGCGTCGCGCTCTGACACATTGTCGGCGCCGATGCTCTTGGACGTGATGAAGAGTGCGACGGGATCACTCTCCGCCATCCTGCTGAGAGCCGCGCACCACGGCCTCTGTACTGCGGAAAGACGTCAGAACCAGAACCATGTCTACGTTCGTCCGGCGACGGGCTGTAGTCACTTTACGCCTTGACTGACTGTCAGTTTCGGTCTGGGAATATCTGTCATGCTTTGTAATACAATTGCGGGATCGTGGCGCAATGTGGTCACTTTGCGGACGTGAGAGATTTTCTCATCATCGGGGGCGGCGTCGCAGGCGCCGCAGCCGGATACTTCCTAGCCGAGTCCGGAACTATGACCCTGCTCGAAATGGAGCAGGCCACCGGCTACCACTCGACCGGACGGTCGGCCGCACTCTTCTCGGAGTATTTCGGCAACCGTGCCGTACGAGCTCTCACCGCGGCGAGCAGATCGTTCCTCGCCGCACCACCGGATGACTTCGCCCACGCCCCGCTGCTGACGCCGCGGGGCGTGCTCGCGTTGTGCCCGGCAGGCGGGGAGAAGCTGTTCGACGAGGTGCTGGCCGAGGGGCAGGAGGCCCCGGCGCCGGCCGTGGAGATCGACCCCGGCGAGGTCGGGCGGTACTGCCCGATCGTGCGGCCGGGCTGGACCAGCCGCGCGATGCTGAAGCCCGCGGCGATGGACATCGACGTGGACGCGCTGCACCAGGGGTTCCTGCGCGGCATCCGAGCCCGGGGCGGCCAGGTGATCACATCGGCCCGGGTGCGGGCGCTGTCGAGGAGCGCAGGGATCTGGCGGGCGGTCACCGGCGCGGGCGAGCACGCCGCGCCGGTCGTGGTCAACGCGGCCGGGGCGTGGGCCGACGAGGTGGCCGGGCTCGCGGGAGTGCGGCCCATCGGGCTGCGGCCGCTGCGCCGTACCGCGTTCCTGGCGGACCTTCCCGACGTGTTGGACGCCGCGGCCTGGCCGATGGTCACCGACGTGGCGGACACGTTCTACTTCAAGCCCGAGTCGGGCCGGCTGCTCGTCTCGCCCGCCGACGCGGCGCCCGTTCAGCCGTGCGACGCCCGCCCCGACGACGTGGACGTCGCGATCGGCGTGGAGCGGGTCCAGCAGGCCACGACGCTGAAGATCCGCAGCGTCAGGCACGCGTGGGCGGGGCTGCGCAGCGTGGTCGCGGACGACACCCCGGTGGTCGGCGAGGCGGCGGACGCGCCGGGCTTCGTCTGGCTGGCCGCGCTCGGCGGCTACGGGGTTCAGACCTCACCCGCGGTCGGCAGGATCGCCGCCGCCGCGGCGAAGGGCACGCCGCCGCAAGCGGCGTATGCGCCACAACGCATGTGGAACGACATGGAACGCCTATGAGAAAGGCGCCGGCGGCGCGTGGGGCAAGGTACCGGTCGCCATTCGGACATTCCTAACACAGAGAGGTGGAGATGACCGGCAACCCCACTGGCTTCGCCGGCCGCGCGGTCGACTTCGGTCCATTCCGTCCGGTCTCAGCGATGATCGAGGAACAGACGGATCGATGTCCCGAGCGCCCCGCGGTCACCTACGACGGCAGGACACTCACCTACCGGCAACTGGACGACCTGGTGAACGGCCTGGCCACCACACTGGCCGGGCACGGCGTCGGCAGGGGCGACGTGGTCGCCGTCCTGCTGGTCAACTCCCTGGAACTGCCGGTCACCTACCTGGCACTGATGAAGCTGGGCGCGGCGTTCGTCCCGCTCGACCCGTCGTGGCCGCGCGAGCGGATCCGCGACACGCTGGACGTGCTGCCGGACGGACCGATCCTCTGCGCCACCGGCGAGGCCCTGCCGCCGGAGTCACGCCATCGGGCGGTCGCCGTCGAGATCGACGGGATCGTCCCGACCGGCCGCCGGCCCGCGGTCGGCCTCGGCCCCGGCGACCCGGTGTACGGCTACTTCACCTCCGGCACCACGGGCACGCCGAAGTGCGCGATGAACCTGCACGGCGGGCTGACCAACCGCTTCCGCTTCATGACCCGCTACTTCGCCGCGACCGGGGACGACGTGGTGCTGCAGAACAGCAGGCACACCTCCGATTCCGCGATCTGGCAGCTGTTCTGGCCGCTGACCACGGGCGGGCGCACCGTGCTGCCCGTGCAGGGCGAGTTCCTCAACCTGCGGCAGACCATCGATCTGATCGCCCAGTACGGCATCACCACCGCCGACTTCGTCTCGAGCGTCTTCAACGCGCTGGTGGCCATCGTGGACGGTGACGAGAGCGCGCTGGGCGGGCTGTCGACCCTGCGCCGGCTGATCGTCGGCAGCGAGGCGGTCAACCCGCCGGCCGTGCACCGGCTGATGACGCTGCTGCCCGGGCTCAGCGTCACCAACGGCTACGGACCGACGGAGGCCTCCATCGGGATGGTGTTCCACCGCGTGTCCGCGGCCGACGGCGACACGATCCCGCTGGGCCGCCCGATCGACAACTGCTACGCCGTGGTGGTCGACGACGACCTGCGCCCGCTGCCGCCCGGCGCGACCGGTGAGATCGCCATCGGCGGCGCCTGCCTCGGCGCGGGCTACCTGGGCGACCCCGCGGCCACGGCCAGGGCGTTCGTCGGCAACCCGTTCCCGCGGGAGATCCCGGGAGACCGGCTCTACCTCACGGGCGATCTCGGGCACCTGGACGGCGCGGGCCGGCTGTTCTTCTCCGGCCGCAAGGACTTCCAGGTCAAGATCCATGGCGTGCGGATCGAGCTGGGCGAGATCGCGGCGGCCGCGCAGCGGTGCCCCGGCGTACGGCAGGCCGAGGTCCTGGTGGGCGAGCAGGCGGGCACCAAGGCGCTGGCGCTGTTCGCCTCGGGAAGCGGGCTGACCGAGGCCACACTGGGCGAGGAGCTGCGCCGTACCCTGCCCAGGACCAGCGTGCCCCGCTACTTCTTCCTGCTGCCCGAGATGCCGCTGCACGACAACGGAAAGGTCGACCGCGGGCGGCTGCAGGAGATCCTCGACGGCAGGCTCGCCGAGGACACCGCGCTGCTGGCCGAGAGCGTGCCGACCACGAGCCTGGCCGACCAGGTGCTGCGGGCGATGCGCTCGGCGCTCGGCTGGCCGGGTCTCACGGCGAGCACGCACTTCGCGGAGTCGGGCGGCGACTCCATCCAGGCGCTGTCCGTGGTGCACATGATCACCGCGGAGTCCGGGGTGCGGGTCGACGTCAAGGACCTGTACGACCATCCGACCGCCGAGCAGCTGACCCGCCTGATCGAGCGCCGCCGCCGCGACGGCGCGGCCATCGAGGAGGAGTCCGTGCTCATGGCACGCGACTCCGCGCTGCCTGAGGGCGAACCCATCCGGCCCGCCCCCAGGTCGGAGAGGCTGCGAACCGTGCTGGTCACGGGCGCGACCGGGTTCGTCGGCAGCCGCCTGGTGCACGAGCTGCTCGACCGCACCGACCTGCGGGTGGTGTGCCTGGCCCGGTCGGCTGACGACGAGGCCGCGACCGAGCGGGTCGTGACCGCGCTGACCGAGCGGGGGCTGTGGGAGCCGCGATTCGCCGACCGGCTGGAGGGATACGCCGGCGACCTGGGCTTACCCGGCCTCGGGCTGGACACCGAGACCTGGGAACACCTGGCCCGCACCTGCGACCTGGTGCTGCACAACGGCGCGATGGTCAACTTCCTGTTCGACTACCGCGCCCACCGCCAGGTCAACGTCCGCGGCACCATCGAGCTGGTACGGCTGGCGATGGCCTACCGGCCGGTCCCCGTGCACTACGTCTCGACGCTCGCCGCCATCCAGGAGGAGGCGCTCCACCGCGGCGAACGCGTCGCCGAGGACTGCGACCCCTCCCTGGCCAGGACGCCCGCCGGCGGGTACAGCCGGTCCAAATGGGTCGCCGAACGCTACCTGGCCGAGGCCCGGCGCAGGGGCGCGCTGGTCACCGTGCTGAGGCTCGGCGAGATCATGCCGAGCGCCGACAACGGCTACCCGAACCCGGTGGCCTTCACCCATCTGCTGCTGTCGGCGTTCCTGCGGCTGGGCGTGCGGCCCGACGTCGCCACGCGCTCCGACTACACCCCGGTCGACTACGTGGCCTCGCGGGTCGCCGCCGCGGTGTCCGACACCGGCGTCTGGGGCCGTACCCTGCACGTCTTCCGCGCGGAGAGCGTCTGCCTGGACGACGTCCTGGTGCGCGCGGGCGTGCCCATCGCGCCCATCCCGTGCGGGGACTTCGTGTCGCTCGTCCGCGAGACCGGGCGGGTCAGCGGCGATCGCGCGCTGACCACGCTGGCCTCGCTGCTGCCCGCCGTACAGGACGAGGGTGAGTTACGGCGGGCTTTCGGCAGCCTGCTGACCGACAACCCCGCGCTGTTCCGCAAGGACGAGTGCCACCGGCTCGAACAGCGGTGGCGGCTCGACGACGGCACCCTGGACGGCCCGATCGCCGCCTATCACGCCCGGCTGGCGAGCAGGGACGGCAACGGCCTCGCATTGAGCACAGGACAGAGAGGCTAAGGATGCGCTACCGCAAGATGGGGAACCTCGGCTGGGAAGTCAGCGAGGTCGGATACGGCATGTGGGGTATCGGCGGCGGCCCCGGCGGCTTCACCGGCTGGGACTACGACGTCGCACCGCGATGCCTCGACGAGGCCGTCGAGCTGGGTTGCACCTTCTTCGACACGGCCTGGGTGTACGGGCGGGGGGTCAGCGAGCAGCTGCTGGGCGCGCTGCTGCGCCGCCACCCCGGCAGGCAGCTGTACGTCGCCACGAAGATCCCCCCGAAGAACCGCGAATGGCCTCCCAAACCGGACGACACCCTCGACGACGCCTACCCGGCGGACCACATCCGCGAGTTCACCTACAAGAGCCTGGACAACCTGGGGGTCTCGCGCATCGACCTGATGCAGTTCCACACCTGGGAGGACCGGTGGGCCGGCGACGAGCGGTGGAAGGAGGCCATCGCGGGGCTCAAGAGCGAGGGCGTGATCGACGCGGTCGGCATCAGCGTCAACCGGTGGGAGCCCGCCAACTGCCTCGCCGCGCTCGACACCGGCCTCATCGACGTCATCCAGGTGATCTACAACATCTTCGACCAGGCGCCCGAGGACGAGCTGTTCGACCGGGCGCTGCGTGACGGCGTCGGGATCATCGCCCGCGTCCCGTTCGACGAGGGCACGCTCACCGGCACCCTCACCGCCGACAGCACCTGGCCGGAGGAGGACTGGCGCAGCACCTACTTCGGCCCGGAGAACTTCCTGCCGAGCGTCGAACGGGCCGACCGGCTCAAGGCGGCCCTCCCCGAGGGCGTCTCGCTCCCCGAGCTGGCCCTGCGGTTCGTGCTCCACCACCCGGCGGTAAGCACGGTGATCCCGGGTATGCGCAAGCCCGCCCATGTCCGGGCGAACCTCGCCGTCGGCGACGGGACGCCGCTCGACGACGCCCTGCTGCGGGAGCTGCGGCGGCACCGCTGGGACCGGGTACCCGCGTGGTGGTCCGGATGAGCGCACCGCTGATCGTCATGTGGGCGCACTCGCGCTCGGCCTCCACGGCGTTCCTGCGCATGATGATCGAGCGGGGCGACGTGGCCGTCCTGCACGAGCCGTTCCTGGCCCTGACCGAGGAGGGCTCGCTGGAGCTTCCTGGCGGGGTGACGGCCCGCTCGGAGAAGGAACTGCTCGACCGCCTCAAGGAGCGGCAGGAGCCGGTGTTCGTCAAGGAGGTCCTCGACTACGAGTACCCGCACCTGTTCGGGCACCCCGAGGACCTCGCCGGGATCGTGCACACGTTCATCGTCCGCGACCCGAAGCCGACCATCTCCTCGCACTACGCGCTCAAACCGGCGGTGACCTGCGAGGAGATCGGCTACGAGCGCCTGTACCGGCTGTTCGAGCTGGCCTGGAAGGCCACCGGGCGCAGGCCCCTGGTCATCCGCACGGAGCACCTCGTGCGCGAGCCCGCGAAGGTCGTCGAGACCTTCTGCGCCTACGCCGGGCTGGCCTTCCTCTCTGAATCGCTCACCTGGCAAGCCGAGGACCGGCCGGAGTGGCAGCGGACCCGCCGCTGGCACCTGGACGCCAGCGGCAGCGCCGGGTTCCAGGACCGCCGCAACACCTATCGGGACACCGTCGACAACCACCCCGTCCTGAAGGCCTTCTACGACCACCATCTGCCCTTCTACCAGCGACTTGTGGAGCAGGCATGACGCAGTCACCGGGCCAGTTGTTCGCGCAGGCGTACGCCGACGACCCCGCACACGCGGAAGTGACCTTCGACTACACCATCACCGAGGCGCACGAACCGACCAAGGACAGGCCGCGCCTGACCGTGCGCAACCTGCTCAAGGTCGTCCCCGTCGAGGGCGACGGCCACAGGTTCTGGACGGAGTCCCCGCCGAGCGACGAGGAGCGGCAGACGGTGCGCGACTCCGGCGTCCGCCGCGAGGCGGCCTTCAGGTTCGGCATGGCCGAGGCCAAGGTCCAGCCGATCCAGGCCTGGGTGCAGATCCCCGACGGGCTGGCCGCCGACCCGGACGCGCTGGCCACCTTCCTCGACTACCGGCTCCTGGTACGGCTGGCCACCGCGGAGAACCTCGCCCTCACGACCGCGCTGCTCGGCCACCCGGAGATCGCCCGCCTGCCGTACGACACCGACTACGTCGAGGGCGTCCTGACGGCCTGCGACGAGGTCGAACAGTCGGGCGCGACCCCGCACGCGATGGTCGTCAACCCGAACGACTACTACCACCGGCTGGTGGGCCGCGGCGGGCTGCTGGCGGAGCTGGCCGAGGGCAACGGGATGAAGGTCAGCCGCAACCGGTGGGTCGACCCGGGAGACGCCCTGGTCGGCGACATCTCCGTGGCGGCCAGGCTGCTCGACGCGCGGCGGTCCGTGATCCGCGTGGCCGAGCCGCCGCCCGGCACGTTCGCCCGTCCTGGCGTGGCCGTCTGCGCGGAGGTGTACGAGGGGGTCGCGGTCCATCTGCCTGGCCTGTTCTACCTGGTCACCCCTGCCGAGAAAAACCGCATATTTCCATCCTCATAGCAATCAAATACAACGAAAACGACGAAGGGCGGTGACCGTGTCAGACACACGCGAGGAATATCGGCGCAACGGTTGGTGGCGGAGCGAGACCTTCCTGGACGACCTCCAACGCCACGTCGCAACATCTCCCGACAAATCCGTACTTGTCAGTCGCCGAGTGGCCGACGGTGTCACCGATGACATCACCTATGCCGAGCTGGACCGGCTGACCGACCAGATCGCCCACGGCCTGATCAGGCTGGGCGTGCGGCCGGGCGACTTCGTGGCCGCCCAGTTGCCCAACCGCAAGGAGACGCTCCCCCTGACCCTGGCCTGCATCAGGATCGGGGCGCGCTTCGCGCCGCAGATGCAGCTCTACCGGCACCGCGAGCTGGACTTCATGATGCGGCTGACCGAGGCGCGGGTGTTCATCACCTTGAACAGGATCGGCGACCTGGCCACGGCCGAGATGGCGATGACGCTCTCGCAGGAGATCCCGTCGCTGGAGCACGTGGTCGTCATCGGCGGCGACGGCCCGCCCGGGTCGCTCGACTTCGACGAGCACCTCCTCGGCCCCGAGCCCGGCGATCCCCATGAGCTCGAGGGCAGGGCGCTGGACCCGGACGACCCGTTCCTCATCCTGTTCACCTCGGGCACGACGGGCGAGCCCAAGGGCGCGCTGCACAGCCAGAACACCCTCTACGCCGCCATCAAGGGCTACGCCGAGGCGTACGGCCTGGACGACAGCCTGGTCATCATGACCTCCCAGACCTCGATGCACTACGTGGGCCTGGTGATGACGTACCTGACGGCGCTGACGCTGGGCGGCACCGCGGTCACCGCCGACGTCTGGAACCCCGGCCTCTACCTCGACCTGGCCGCCGAGCACGGCGTCACGTTGTTCTACGGCTCGCCCCCGTTCGCCAGGGACATCACCGAGGCGCAGGCGGCCGACCCGCGCGCGCTGCCGAGCCTGCGCAGCTTCGTGTCGGGCTCGGCGCCCGTCCCGCCGGTCCTCGTGGAACGGCTGAGCGACACCCTCGGCGTACGGGTGTACGCGCTGTGGGGCATGACCGAGAACGGCGGCGTCACCATGACCAGGCCGGAGGACCCGCCGGCGCGGGCCGGAGAGAGCGACGGCATCGTCGTGTCCGGCATGGATGTCCGCGTGGTCGACGAGGAGAACCAGCCGGTCCCCACGGGCGAGATCGGCGCGTTGCAGGTGCGCGGCGCGGCGCAGTGCCTCGGCTACTACCTGCGCGACGACATCTACGCCAGGTCGATCACGCCGGACGGCTGGTTCGACACCGGAGACCTGGCCCGTGACGACGGGTACGGCGGCATCCGCATCTCCGGCAGGACCAAGGACGTCATCGTCGCGAAGGGCTGCTTCAAGATCCCGGTGAGCGACATGGAGGGACTGGTCGGCAGGCATCCCGCCATCCGCGACATCGCGCTCATCGGCATCCCGGATCCGACGCTGATCGAGCTGGTGTGCGCCGTGGTGACGCCGTCGGGCGAGCCGCCCACGCTCGAGGACCTGCGGACCTACATGAAGGAGGCCGGGGTGAACGAGACGTTCTGGCCCGAACGGCTCGAGGTGATCGACACGATGCCGCGGACCGCCACCGGCAAGATCCGCAAGGTCGAGCTGCGGGAGCGGTTCGGCGCGGCGTCCGGCTGAGGTGGCCGGCTCACGGGCGCTCCCGCTCGCCGTCCTGTGCGGGAGCGCCTTCCTCGGCGCGATCGACGTGCAGCTGGCCAACATCGCCTTCCCCGACATCCTGCACAGCTTCCCCGGCAGCAGCCTGCCCGAGCTGTCGTGGGTGTTCAACGGCTACGCGATCGTGTTCACGGCGGCGCTGCTGCCGGCGGGCGGGCTGGCCGACCGGTTCGGCTACCGCCGGGTCTTCCTCACCGGGCTGGCGGTCTTCGTGGTCGGCGCCGCCCTGTGCGCGATCGCCCCGTCGGCGGGCATGCTGATCGCGGCCAGGGTCGTGCAGGGCGTGGGCGGCGGGGTGATCACCCCGCTGACGCTCGCCCTGATCCTGCCGTACTACCCGCCCGAGCGCCGCGGCACGGCGATCGCCGTGTGGAGCGCGGCGCAGTCGGTGGCGACGGCGTCAGGGCCGTCGCTCGGCGGCATGCTCGTCGGCGTCTGGGACTGGCGGACGGTGTTCTTCCTGCACCTGCCGGTCGGGCTGGTCATCCTGGCGGGCGCGTGGCGGATCGTGAAACCCGGCGTGACCGAGGCCGCCACGTCCATGTTGCCGGACATCACCGGCCTGCTCCTGCTGGTGGGGGCCATCGGCCTGCCCTCGCTGGCCATCGTGCAGAGCGACGCGTGGGGCCTGGGCAGCCCGGGCACGATCGGCGCGCTCGTCGCGGGCGTCGTGGTGGGCGTGCTGTTCGTCCGGCGCGCCCGCAGCCACCCCGCCCCCATCGTGGACCTGAACGCGTTACGGGCGCGCGGCACCCAGCGGGCCAACCTCGCGATGTTCCTGCTCGGTCTGGTGATGTTCGCGCTGCCGCTGGCCAACATCCTTTTCCTGACCAGGATCTGGGGATACTCCGAGGCCGCGGCGGGGCTGGCCATCACCCCGGGAGCGCTCGCCCAGGTGCTGACCGCGCCGCTCGCCGGGCGGCTGGTGGCCAGGACCGGCCATCGGAGGCTGGCGCTGTGCGGGGTCGTACTGCTGGCGCTGTCCACGTCGTACCTGGCGTTCGCGGCGGGCGGCGGCCACGCGTATCTCACGGTGGTCTTCCCCGCGGTCGTCCTGTCAGGGACCGGGATCGCCGTGCTGGTCAACTCGCTGAGCGGGGCGGCTGTGGCCGAGATCCCGCCCTCGCGGCTGGCCACCGGCACCGCCCTGTCGGTCACCTCGCGGGCCGTCGGCGCGGTCATCGGCGTGTCGGCGCTGGTGCTGGTGCTGTCGGGCGACCGGCTCGGGTCGATCGGCGCCTACAAGGGGGTCTGGACGACCATGATGGGCCTCTGCGCCCTCGTCGCCGTCGCCGCCGCGGGCCTGCGCACCCCGGACCCCCAGCCCAGCCCGTCCACTTCCCCGTGAGGAGCGTCCGGCACCAGTTCAAGCTGGCCATGTACCCCGGCATCTCTCTTCCTGAACACCTGGCCATCATCGACGCCGTCTGCGCTCACGACCCCGAGGCCGCCGAACAGGCCGCCCGCGCGCATCTGCGCAGTGTCATCAAGACGCTGCTCACCTTTCCGGGCGCAGGAGATCGTCCAGCCAGTCGAAGACCACCTGGTCGAACCGCGACCGGTTGAGCGCCTCGGTGTGCCCGCCCGCCCCCTCGTCCGCGGTGAACCGGACGAAGGTCTTCGGGCACACCAGGGCGTTGTGCAGGCGCTCCGCATATGACGCGATGGGGTCGTCCTCCACCCACACCACCAGCGTGGGACAGGAGATGCCGCCGACCACGTCGGAGATGCGGTACCGCGCCATCTCGACGACGTACTCCCCCAGCGTTTTCAGGCCGTGGACCCAGAGGCCGCGCTGGATCAGCCGCCACCGCGCCATCGGATCCGCGGACACACCCGCCAGGTACGGGTCCAGCTCCGCCGGGTCCACGTCGGGCAGCCGGTTCCTGATCTCCTCGGGGAGCGGCAGGCTCGCGCGAACGGCGTCCAGCAGGTCGTACTGCCCCGGGTCGGCGATCAGCGCGGCGACCCGATGCTCGCCGCCGCCGACGGCGCGCGGCGCCAGGAACCCGCCGAGGCTCCACCCCATGACCGCGATCCGGTCGGGGTCGATCTCGTGCCGGGTCAGCGCGAAGTCGATGATCGGCCGGAGCACGTTCTCCCAGTCGGGCCGCATGCGCAGCCCCTGCTTGATCAGCACCCGTCCCTGTCCAGGCCCGTCCACCAGCAGGCAGTTGTACCCGCGGCGGATCGCGGGCACCGCGTGCGACCAGTACATCTCGTGCACGTTGGAGTCGTAGCCGTTCACCCCGACGAGCGTGGCCCGCCGCCGCCGCCGCGCGTCATCGGCCAGGCAGAGGTATCCGGGCAGCACGGTCCCCTCGAAGGGCACCTCGACCGGCACCACCGGCGGCGTCATCAGCTCGGCGAAGCGCGTGAAACACGACGCCTCCCGGTCGGAGGCGATGACGAGCCGGCCGTCGACCGGCTCCCCGAACAGCGGAAGACACGCGACGCGATAGTAGGTCGAGGCCCGCAGGAACGCCTCACGGGCACTCACGGCGTGCCCCGCCGAGTCACTCTCGGATCCCCGCGCCTCGACCCGCCCCGCGGTCGACACCCAGGCGTTGTACCAGCTACGGGTGTCGCCGGAAACGATGTTCGCGGCGGTCGCGGCACACTCCCCGTACTCGGCCCCGCCCCGCGTCATGGTGCACAGCGCCCGCCGGGCGAACATGTCGAACAGCGGATCGTCGAAGAGCAACTTCACGCCCACACCCCCGCAGCAGCACGTCGGGGGGAACGACACCAAGGACCATATGCCGTCCCCTACCCCGGTGGTGGGATCACGATTCCTCGAGGAGGTCGACCTGGCCGGCGATGGTCCAGCCTCGCGGGACGCCGGTGATCCGGACGGGGCGTCTCGGGGCGATGCCGAGTCGCGCTGCGCACTCCGGTCCGATTCCGCGGGCTTGGGAGGCCGGTGCGCGCAGGCGGTGGCGGCAGGCTCGGCATCGGACCAGATGGGAGCGGATCTTGAACTCGTCCAGGTCGAGGACGAGCAACTGCGGCTGGCTCATGCCCCTCTCCTCCCGGTCCGTGTCATGAACACTGCATCAGCTTCTCGCGGCCGGCCCGCGGATTCGAGCATCGTGTCGGTCAATGAAGGAGGAAAGGATGCGATTGCCCTTGATCCGGTCGCGGCGGCGGCGTCGGCGGACTGGCGCTCGCGCAGGCGCTGCGCCGCGGCGGCCTGGACGTCACCGTGTACGAGGCCGACCCCACCCCGGAGATCCGCAACCAGGGTTACCGCATCCACATCGACGCCAACGGCAACGCCGCGCTGCGGACCTGCCTGCCGCTGGAGGCGCTCGACCTGGTACGCCGCACCAGCGGGGTCAACGACGACGTGATGACCGGATACACGCGGTCGCCGCGTACGAGCGCGTCATGCTCCCCCGCGGCTTCGAAACCGTCGACGCCTCCCTCCGCCTGGCCGGCCAGATGTTCGCCCACGCCGGCTGACACGGAAGGTCCGGTCAGCACACCTGCGGGACGCAGGTGAACGGGTTGTCCGGTGGAGGCTGGGGCGTCCACCACGGCTGGGTGGACTGCGTGGTGGGTTCGACGGTGGGTTTCGGCGTGGGTTGCCTGGTCGGCTCGGGCACCGAGCTGTGCGTGGTGGGCCCGGTGGTGTTCACCGTGAGCTGGTGGCTCCTGGTCCTGGTCGGTTTGGGGGTCGCGGTGGTCGTGGTGCGGCGGCGGGACGTTCCGCTGGGGGTGGCGGCGGCCGTCCGGTCCGTCACCTTGCCCACGGTCGACGGGGTCGACGGGGTCGTAGGAGGCGGCGAGAGTGCGGGTTGCCGGAGAGCCGGGGTGGATTCGACCGGGTGACCGTACAAGGTGAAGGCCACCGCGACAGCGGCCGCGGCGAGCAGCGCGCTGCTGAGCGCCAGGAGTGCCTTACGGCTGCGCCGTCGCGGCGCGGAAGGTGGCGAGGTCAGTCCGCGGACCAAGTCGTCGGCGCTCGGGCGCTTGGCCGGGTCCTTGGCCAGGCTGGCGGCGACGAGGTCGCGCAGCGTGCCGTCGAGCCCGGAGATCTCCGGCTCAGTGTTGAGAATCCGGCTGATCACCGCCGGGGTCGAGTCCGCGCCGAAGGCCGGCCGGCCGCACGCGGCGAACACCATGGTCACGCCCCAGGCGAAGACGTCCGCCGCGGGCGTCAGTTCCACTCCGCCTAGCTGCTCGGGCGCGAGGTAGGACGGTGTCCCCATGGGCGTGCTGGCCGAGGTGACGCTTGGCGAGTCGAGCGCTCGCGCGATGCCGAAATCGATCACGACGGGACCTTCCGGGCCCATCAGGATGTTGCCCGGCTTGAAGTCGCGGTGCAGGATCCCGGCGCGGTGGATGGCCGCCAGCGCGGTGGCGGTGCTGACGGCCAGCCGTTCGAGTGCGGCCCCGCGCCGCGGCCCCTCGGCCATGACGAGCGCGCGCAGCGACGGCCCCGGCACGTATTCACTGACGATGTACGGCCGGCGCCCCGCCATATCGGCGTGGAGCACCGGCGCGGTGGAGAACCTGGCCACCCGCTGCGCGATCGCCACCTCGCGCAGGAACCTGCCGCGGGCATCGGGATCCGTCAGTAAGCCGTGATGGAGGAGCTTGACGGCGGCCTGTTCGCCTTCCGCCGTACGCCCCAGATAGACGACTCCCTGCCCGCCCTCGCCGAGCCGGCCCACGATGTCGTAGGCCCCTAGCCGTCGCGGGTCGTCCTCCTCCAACGGCTCGCTCACGCAGACCCCCGGCGCTTATTGACACTTTGTTCAGAAAGCTACCAGCTGATCCACATCAGCATGGCTACTTGCGCAGCACCAGCCACACCCAGAGGACGGCGACCGCGAGTAGCGCCAGGCCGAACACGATGGTGGCGCCGCGCCGCCTGGACAACAGGGCGAGCAGAAGCCCCAGCATGGGCGCGCCGAACCCGACGATCAGCACGGCGTCCCCGCAGATCTGCGCGAACTGCTTGTCTCTCGCCTCCCCTCCCATCACGGTGAAGCCGTAGCCCAGCAGGGGTGTGCCCACGATCCATAACACGAACAGCAGCCACGGCCAAGCGGCCTCCTTGCGCGGCCGGTCCGATCTCATGATCCGCATTGTGCCCATGAAGCTTCGGACTGCCCAGCAGCCGTCGGTACCAACCACAAGGTCAAGGAGGCGCGTCATCCGGCTGTGCTGAGCGGACGATTTTCGTGGCCCTGGCGTGCTCCCACGCGCCGGCCTCCAGCTGTTCGACCCACAGCACGCGCGCCGGCTCCTGTCCCGGGTTGTCCCAGGCGAACGAGGTGTGTGACGTGAGGATGATCGAATCGCCCTCCGCCAGGACGATCTCCTCGTCGGGCAGGGTGAACCGCAGCCGACCGGCCAGGACGAAGGCGAACGACTCCCCGGGACGGGCGTAGGCGCCGTCGCTGGCCTCACCTGGCGGCACGGTGAGCAGCGATGACTCCAGCCGGTATCCGGGCAGCGTGAGCTCCTCCCAGACCACGCCGCCGGCGAACAGCCCACAAGCCCGCTCGTCCTGACGTACGACCATCGTGCCCCGGGCGCGGAACGTGGCCAGCGCGCTCGGCGGCACCAGCAGGGCGTCCGCGATACGCATGATGAGCTGGGTGGACACACCGGTGTCCCCGCGCTCCACCGCACCGAGATGGGCGGGCGATACGCCGACCATTTCCGCGAGCTCTTTCATCGAGAGCCCGCTGGCCCGTCTGGCGTTGCGGATGGAGTGGTTGTCCCAGTGGCGCCTGCCGCTCTCCGCGCCGGATTCCTGGGCCAGGGACGTGCGGATCGCCGCGGGATTCCAGCCACGCCTACGGCGCAGATCGGCGATCTGCAGCGCCCGCGCCAGGTGCTCGTCGGTGTAGCGCCGCTGCCCCCCGTCGCTGCGATCGGGAACCAGCAGCCCCTGGGATTCCCAGACCCGCAACGTCTGCGGGCTAACGCCGACCGCCGCGGCGACCTCGCCGATCGTGCGGTACGTCATGGCTGGTGAGTTTAGCGGGATGCCGGGGGCCGACTATCGACAAACTTGCAATTCTTTTGTAGCTTTCCCCTCACTTGTTCCTACGCTCTTCGGTGGAGATCCCCTTGAGCAGCGACGTTGTCTCCCCCCGTGCCCACTCCGCCTCCAAACCCGCGCGACTCCTCGACAAGATCGAGGTCCGCTCCATCGACTACATCCCGTCCTCTGAACGCCGGGGCAAGGCCTGGCACCAGGCGCCGTTCTGGTTCACCGGCCAGCTCGTGGTCTCCACGGTCATCGTCGGATTCGTCGGCCCGGCCCAGGGTCTTTCGGTGGGCTGGTCCATCGCGGCCGGCGCGCTGGGAGCGCTGGCGGGTGCCTTCCTCATGGCCTTCCACGCCAACCAGGGCCCGACCATGGGCCTGCCGCAGATGATCCAGTCCAGGGCGCAGTTCGGCGTCAAGGGCGCGGCCCTGCCGATGCTCGCCGCGATCTTCCTCTACATCGGCCTCAGCGTGTTCGGCGTCGTGCTCGGCGGCCAGGCGATCTCGATGGTGCTGCCGGGGCCCCCGCTGATGTGGGGAGCGCTCGTCGTCGTGCTCGCCACGTTGCTGGCCGTCGTCGGCCACGACCTGCTGCACGGTGTGCTGCGGTGGCTGTCGTACCTGGTGGGCCCGGTCTTCGTGGTGCTGACCGTGCTCGCGCTCGTCCACCTCCACCCGCAGCCGGCCGCGCACACGAACACGGTGGCCGCGATGCTGGTCCAGTTCGTCGCCGCCGCGGGATACCAGCTGGGATACGCGGTCTTCGTCTCCGACTACTCGCGTTACCTGCCGGCCTCCACCTCCACCAGGGCGGTCATCGGCTGGACCTATCTGGGCGCCGCGGCATCCGCGATCTGGCTGATGGCGCTCGGCTCGTTCATCGCCTCCGCCGTGCCGGTCGCCGACGCTCTGCCGAACCTGCAGGACATCGGCGACCGGCTGTTTCCCGGCTTCGGAACGTTCGCGGTGGTGGTCACCCTGGTGCCGAGCGCCGTCGCGCTGATGGGCGTCAACCTCTACGGCTCGATGCTGTCGGGGGTGAGCATCGCGGCGGGTTTCCGGCCCATCGCTCTCTCGCTGCGGGCCCGGGTGATCGGGATCGTGGCGGGCGGGGTCTGCGCCTACTTGATCGCGCTGGCGATGCCGGCGGCCTATCTCGGCACCTTCAATGACTTCGTCACGATCGTGCTGTACCTGCTGGTCCCCTGGTCCGCGGTGAACCTCGTCGACTACTACTGGGTACGGCGCGGCCGCTACGCGATCGCGGCGCTGTTCGACCAGGACGGCGTCTACCGCCGGTGGGGCGTCGCCGGGCTGGTCGCCTACGGGCTCGGCTTCGCGGCGATGATCCCCTTCATGTCCACCGGCTTCTACACCGGCGCGGTGGTGTCCGCGCTCGGTGGGGCGGACATCGCCTTCGCCGTGGGACTGCTCGTGGCGGGCGGCGCTTATCTGGTGGCCAACCGGGGCTTCGACCTGTCGAGCGAGGAGCCCGCCATCCTGGCCAGCCTGCGGCTGCTCGGCGAAGGCACAGCCGACGACATCGAGCGGCGAACCGTCGACACCGCCTCGGGACGCCTGTCCGTCCTGCTGCGCCACGGCCAGGAAGGGACGACGCCGGTCCTGTTCCTGCACCCGGCCAACCTGTCCGCCCGCTGCTGGCGCATGGTGACCGGACGGCTGCCGGCGGACCAGGGATGGATCGCGCTCGACCTGCGTGGTCACGGGGAGTCGACCCGATCAGGCACGTACGGCGTCGCGAACTGGACCGAGGACTGCGCGCACGTCCTGTCCTCGCTCGGCGTCGCGCGGGCACACCTGGTCGGCGCGTCGGCGGGCGCGGCCGTCGCGGTCGAACTGGCCGCGCGACACCCGGAACTGGCCGTCTCGCTCGTGACGATCGGCGGCGCCTTCCTCCCCGCCGACCCCGAGGAGGGCACCCTGATCGAGGACATCGTCGCGGTCGGCCCCGAACGGGCGCTCAGCCGCCACGCCGCCGCCGAGGCGGTAGCCGTACCCGAGGCCGCGGAGGAGGCGATCGCCGACCTCAGCCGCAACGACGCGGCAACGACGATCGCCATCTGGCGAGCGGCGGCCGCCACCGATACGGGTCGGGCCGCGGCGGCGCTGCGCTGCCCGGCGCTGGTCATCGTCGGCGAACTCGACCGCACGTGCCCGCCTGAGGAGTCCGCCGGGTTCGCCGAGGCCACCGGGGCGCGCCTGGAGATCCTGCCCGGCATCGGCCACCTGCCGATGTACGAGGCGCCCCAGGACCTGGCGTCGCTGCTGACCGAGCACCTGCGGAGGCATCCATGACCACGGTCTACCGTGGCGCGGCCGTTCACGACGGCACCGGAGCACCGCCCGTGACGGGCGACCTCGTGGTCACCGGCGGGCGTATCGGGCCCGCCGGGCACGTCGATCCCGCCGCGTCCGTCGTGGACGTGTCGGGGCGCAGCATCATCCCCGGCCTTATCGACTGCCACACCCACGTCACGCTGCCGACCCTCGACCCGCTGCGGCTCATGAACACCCCGCTCTCCCACCGGTTCCTGGAGACGGGACGTACGCTCGCCACGACGCTGGACCTCGGCATCACCACCGTGCGCGACGCCGGCGGAGCGGATGCGGGGATCGCCCAGGCGGTCGCCGAGGGCGTCGTCCGCGGCCCGAGAGTGCGCACGGCCATCGCCATGATCTCGCCGACCGGCGGTCACGCCGACCCCTGGCGGCTGTCGGGAACCAACGCGCGCTGGCAGTTCCCGCTCTACCCGGGCATGCCCGACGCCGTGGCGGACGGTCCGGTCGGGCTGCGACGGGTGGTCCGCGAGATCGTCAGGGCGGGCGCCGACGTGGTCAAGGTCGCGGTCTCCGGCGGGATCAGCTCACCCCGTGACGACCCCAGGCACTGCCAGCTCCGCCAGGACGAGCTCAGCGCCCTGGTGGAGGAGGCGGGCGCGGCGGGCCTGCGGGTGATGGCGCACGCGCACGGACCGGCGGCGATCATCGCCGCGGTACGGGCCGGGGTCGCCTCGATCGAGCACGGCGTGTTCATCGACGAGGAGAGCATCGCCCTGATGGTCGAGCACGGCACCTTCCTGGTGCCCACGCTCACGGCGGCTCGCTCGTTCCTCGACGTCGCCTCGGCCGACCCGGACAGCCTGGCCCAGGCCAGGGAGGCCGTCGCCGTACACGAGAGCAATCTTCGCCGCGCGCTGGCGGCGGGGGTGCGGATCGCGATGGGCTCGGACTCCGGCTTCTCCCCGCACGGCCGCAACCTCGACGAGCTCGAGGCCCTGGCATCGGCCGGTCTCGATCGGGCCCAGGTGCTGCGCAGCGCGACGTCGGCCGCGGCCGAGCTGCTCGGCGCCGACGACGAGATCGGCACGCTGCGGCCCGGCATGCGGGCCGACTTCACCGTCGTGAACGGTGACCCGCTCGACTTCGCCGGCCTCGCCGACCGCATCGAGGCGGTCTACCAGGACGGCGTCCTCGTCGGCGGAACGATCTTCAACAACAGCGACAAGGAGCACAGATGCAGTACATGACGCGCACCGCCCCGGCCGAGGACATCGAGGAGATCCTGCGGCTGAACCGGGAATGGTGGGAATCCAACATCGGCTACGACATCCCCCGCATGGCGGCGGTGTTCCCCTCGCCCGGCGAGGAGTACCTGATGTTCAACTTCAACGGCCACCCCTACTTCAACATGCGGGAGAAGGTCGCGCTCTGGCAGTACTACCGCGCGAGCGAGGACTTCGTCGGCACGCCCGACGTGCGGATCATGCGCCTGGAGGTACGTGGCGACACCGCGTGGCTCGCCTGTGAGGCCAGGATCGACGAGATCGGGCTGTCGGGCGGCCAGCACGCCGCCGACACGAGGAACACGCTGCTGGTGCGCGCCACCGAGATCTACCACCGTGACAACGGCGAAGGCCGCCCGCAGTGGCGGATGTGGCACACCCACATCAGCCCGCTCCCTCCGGAGGACGAGCCCCGGCCTGGATTCACCGACACCATGCGCGAGCGCGGCCTCGGCTGGGTGCCGTGGCAGCCGCTGCCCGCGCGGGAGGCGTGATGAACCGCGCCGCCCTCGGCCTCGTGCTCGGCAGCTCGCAGTCACCGCAGGACATCCTGACAGCCGCCGCCGCGGCCGAGCGCGCCGGCCTGGACGAGCTCTGGCTCGGCGAGGACTACTTCTACACCGGGGCCTTCGCCACCGCCGGCACGCTCCTGGCCACCACGCGGTTGCCGGTCGGCATCGGCATCGTCCCGGCCACCACCCGCCATCCTGCGGTCACCGCGATGGAGGTCGCCACCCTGGCCGGGCTGCACCCAGGCAGAGTACGCGCGGGGGTCGGCCTCGGCGTGCCCGAATGGCTGGACGCGATGGACCTGCGCCCGCGCGCCCGGCTCGGCGCGGTCCGTGACACCCTGCGCGGGTTGCGCACCCTCCTCCGGGGCGACCCGCTCAGCGGCGAGTTCGCCTCGTTCACCGCGCACGACATCAGGCTCGAACATCCCCCGGCGACGCCGCCACCGCTGTACGCGGGGGTGGGCGGCCCCAAGGCCCTGGCGTTGTCCGCGGCCGAGGCGGACGGCACCGTGCTGTCGGTGCTGGCGGGCCCCGACTACGTGCGGTGGGCTCGCGAACGGCTGGCGGAGGCGGGAGCCGGCGCCGGCCACCGCGTCGTGGTCTACGCGCTGTGCATGATCGATGACGACCGTGCCGCCGCCCGGGCCGCGCTGCGCGAGCTGTTCGGGTTGTACCTGCTCAGCGGTCCGCGCAACCCGATGTCGGAGGTGCAGGGCATCGCCGACGAGGCTGAGGCGCTCGCCGAACGAGGGATCGAAGCCGCGATTCCCGACATTCCCGACGAGTGGCTCGATCAGCTGGCCGTCGTGGGCACGCCAGACGTCTGCGCGCGCCGCCTGGCCGACCTCGCCGAGGCGGGAGCCGACGCTGTCGCGCTCGCCTTCCCGCCCGACCAGCCGATCGACAAGGTGGTCGACCGGCTGGCCGCGGACGTGATCCCGCTGCTCGGCCCGGCGGACGGTGCCCGATGACCTTCTCCGTCGTCGCCCGCGACGAGCACACAGGACGGCTCGGCGTCGCCGTCGCCTCGCACTTCCTCGGCGTCGGACGGCTCGCCCCCTGGGCCAGGGCCGGTGTCGGCGCGATCGCCACCCAGGCGTTCGTCGACCCGGCGTACGGCCCGCGCGGGCTCGACCTGCTCGCCGCGGGCGACTCCCCGCAGAGCGCGCTGGACCTGCTGCTGGCCGCCGATCCCGATCACGGCCAGCGCCAGGTGGCGGTGGTGGACGCGACAGGCGCGCTCGCCGTACACACCGGGCGGCACTGCTACGCCGAGGCTGAGCACGCGACCGGGCCCGGCGTTTCGGCGCAGGGCAACATGCTGGGCGCCCCGGGCATCCCGCATGCCATGGTCGAGGCGTTCCTCCACACGCGGGGAGACTTCGCCGACCGGCTGCTGGCCGCCCTGTTCGCGGGCGAGCAGGCCGGCGGGGATGCCAGGGGCCGGCAGTCGGCGAGCCTGCTCATCGTGAGCGCGGATCGGGCCGAGCCGCCCATCGCCGGGGTGGAGGTCGATCTTCGGGTCGACGACCACGACGACCCGCTGCGGGAGCTCAGCCGACTGGCCGGCCTGCACCGCGCCTACGCGGACATCGGCGTCATCTTCACGCCCGGCGTGGTCAGCGGTGACCGGACGCCGACTGACAGCGAGGTGGCGGCGGCTCTCGCCGCCCTGTCACGCGCGGCCGGGCTATTGCCCGGGCACGCGGAACCGCTCATGTGGTCCGCCATCGTGCTCGCCCGCGCCGGTCGTCGCCCCGAGGCGGCCGAGGCGAGCGCGAGGGCTCTGGCCGCCAACCCGGATCTCGGCGCCTTCCTCGACCGGCTCCGGCGACAGGGCGTCGTCCCCAGCACCTGAGCCGCGCTCATGGGACGACGCGTTTAGTCCGTGATGGAGACCTCCCCCGTGAGGCCGCGGCTGGTGCCGCGATGTTCGAGGAGATGGTGACCGATCCGGGCTCCGGGCGCATCGCCAACGCCAACGCCAACGCCAACGCCAACGCCAACGCCACCTTCGGCGACTACCTGATCCCGGTCAACGCCGACGTTCCCGACATGCAGGTGATCTTCGTCGGCCGGCCCGACAGGTTCTACCCCATCGGGGTGAAGGGCGTCGGCGAGATCGGCCTCGTCGGCATGGCCGCCGCCATCGCCAACGCGGTTCATCACGCCACCGGCCGCCGGATCCGCTCCCTGCCCATCACCATCGACCAGCTCCTCTGACCGCCCCAACGCTTCAACGGCGCGCCGGCTGTACTGCCGGCCGTCGGCGCCTTGGGTGCGCGCACCGGCGCGTATGTGGGCCGAGGACGTCCCATTCGCGGCGGGCAACAGGATCGGGCTGCCAGCCGCCCAGCGATGACATCCCGGCGAGCCGTACATCCGTGGCTGAATGTGACAGAAGGCCGTCATTGGCGTCATTCGTGATGAATGTGACGATGAGGACATGTCCACAGCCCGCCGGGTCGTCATCGCGGTCTTCCCTGACGTCGACCTCCTCGATGTCACCGGTCCGGCCGAGGTGTTCGCACTGGCCAACCGAGAGACCGGCGGCCGGGCGGGGCCCCCAGGGCCGTACGGCCACTCGCGGATACACCGGGCTCGTCAACCATCAGGTGCGGGCGGGTTCGATGACACCGAACCACCGTTCCAAGGCTGCCCGGAGTGCTTCCAGCTCCGTGGGATCTGGTTGGGGCGAAGAGGAGGCCCAGGCCACGTAGCTGTCGGGTCGAAGGAGCACGGCGGTGGGCGCGGCGGCGTGGGGGCGGGCGGTGACGACGTCGACCTGGTCGTGCCGCAAGGCGAGCATCTCCGCCAGCCGGGTGATGGTCAGCTTTCGTGGGTGGTGGCCTTGGCGACCACGCCCGAGTCGGGCAGGCGGGCGACCCATTCCAGCCAGCGCTCCTTGGTCGTGCGGTTCCCCGGCGCGTGGGCGCGGCGCCCGGTGCCGCCCGCCTGCCAGGGCAGTGGACCCTCCAGCGGCCGGTACGCGCATCCGGCGGCGTCCAGCCTGGCCAGGTGGCCCTCGCGCAGCCGTTCGACCAGGGACGGGTAGTCGGCCGGCGCGCCGTACCAGACTGCTTCGGCGATGGCGCAGGCACGCGGGAACACCATGTAGTCCAGGTGCCGCTCGTGCGGAATGTACTCGCTCCACGCCTGGAACTGCCCGCCGAGCACCTTCGCCCGCTCCTGGTCCGTCCACGACTCGGGCAGCGGCGCGAACGACGCGGAGTCCTCCAGCGTGATCGGCCCGCCGATGGACAGCGGCTCCTCGGGCAGGTCGGACTGGTCGTAGTCGAGGTAGGTGGGGTAGACGGGCGCGCGCACCACGTCGTGGCCCGCGGCGGCCGCCTGCCGGGAGATGGCGTCGCCGCGCCAGCACATCACGATCGTGTCGGGCAGCACGCCACCGGTCTGGAACGCCTCGTCCCACACCACCATGCGCTTGCCGCGCTCGGCCAGATGCCCGCCGACCTCACGCAGGAACCAGCCGTGCAGCTCGCCCGGCTGCTCGGCGCCGATGGCCGCCATGTGCGCGGCCACCTCGGGGTCGCCCGGCCAGTCCGTGGTGACGCACTCGTCGCCGCCCAGGTGCACGTACGGGGTGTCGATCGCGGTGAGCAGCTCGTCGATGAGCTCGCACACCAGCTTGACCGCGGCGGGGATCGGCTTGAGCACGCCGGCCGAGATGCCCCAGCCGCGCAGCACCTCGTCGGCGCCGGTGCCCAGCTCGGGGAAAGCGGCCAGCAGTGCGGAGGCGTGCCCGGGCAGGTCGATCTCGGGAACGACGGTGATCCCGCGCTGGGCGGCGTAGGCGGCGACCTCCGCCAGATCGTCGAGGGTGTAGTAGCCGCCGTGCGGCGTGCCGTCGAAGGTGGGCTCCGTGCGGAAACGGCCGACCATGGTCTCCCGGCGATGCGTGGCCACCGCATTGATCTCCGGATATTTCCTGCTCTCGATGCGCCAGCCCTGATCGTCGGTGAGATGGAGGTGGAGGCGGTTCATCCGATGCATGGCGAGCAGGTCGACGTAACGCAGCAAGGTGCGCTTGTCCAGGAAGTGCCGGGCGACGTCGAGCATGCCGCCACGCCAGCCCAGCGCGGGCTCGTCCTCGACCTCGCCGCACGGCACCACGCCGCCCGGGCGCCCGCCGGCTCGATACGCGGCCGGGCCGATCAACTGCTTCAGCGTCTGTACGGCATGCCGTACACCAGCGAGATCCGCTCCCACGATCTCGGCCCCGCCGGGCGAGACCTGCAGCCGGTAGGACTCGGGCCCACCCGCACCCAGGCGCACGGACAGCGCGCCCTCGGGCCCGGCGGCCACGGGCAGCGGGCCGAGCAGCAGCTGCACCGCCTCGACCAGCGCGGGATCGCCGTGCACGCTGCCGAACGTGAAGCTGCCCCCGGCGCTGGCCGCGTGGCGAGGAGCGGGCAGGAGGGTGCGATAGGGATCGGTCATGCCAGTACCTTTCGTGAGCTTCTGGTACGGAGGTAGAGCGTGAGGGGCACGATGGCCCCTGAGGAGACGGCGATGGCCGTGAGCGCGCCCGGCAGCCCGACGTGGTCGGCGAGGAACCCGATCAGCGGCGGCCCGCCCAGCATTCCCGCGTGCCCGATGCTGGCCGCCAGGCCCACGCCCGCGGGTCCACCGAGCGCCCCCGCCTGCGCGATGGCCAGCGGGAACACGTTGGCCAGCCCGACTCCGACCGCGACGAACCCGCCGAACGCCACCGCGACGGAGCCCGTCCACGACGCGGCCAGGATGCCGCCCCCGGCCAGCAGAGCGCCGGCCACGAGGACGGCGGCCTGGCCGTACCGCCGCACCAGACGGCTGCCCGCCAGCCGGGCGAGCGCCGCCGCCACCGAGTAAGCCGAAAAGCCGTAGGCGGCCAGGCTCGCCCCGGCGTGCAGGTCGTCGCGCAGGTGCAGCACGCTCCAGTCGGCCACCGCTCCCTCGCCGAAGGCCGTGCACACGGCCAGCACCCCGCACAGGGCCACGGCCAGGCCGAACGACCGCCGGCCGCCCCGCGCGGGGCTCACAGCGGGGACCCTTCCGCGCAGCAGCGGCCTGGCGAACGCGGCCGTGGCGATGAGCACGAGGGCGGACACCAGCAGGAAGTGCTGCCCGGTGCTCAGCCGGGCCGCGACGAGGCCGCCGAGCAGCGCACCGGTCAGGCCGCCCACGCTCCACAGCCCGTGCAGGACCGACATGATCGGCCGCTGCGTGGCCTGCTCGACCTCGACGGCCGCACTGTTCAGCCCGATGTTCACGGTGCCGTAGCACAGTCCTGTCACCGCGAGCGCCACGCACAGCGCCGCCATCGTGCCCGCGAGCGCGACCACCGGCAGCATCAGGCCGACCAGCGCGATGGAGACGAGGATGACCGGCCGCGTGCCGTACCGCACACACAGCCGCCCGCTGACGGTCATGGCCAGCACTGTGCCGATCGACATGCACATGAGCGCGACGCCGAGCCCGCCGGTGGTGACACCAAGGTGATCCTTGACCGAGGGGATGCGTACCACCCACGTGGCGAGGACGACGCCGTCCAGGAGGAAGAACAGCGACAGGGGCATATCTCGCAAATTAACAGGATGGGATCCAGAAAGAAAGACCTGTGATAAACAGTCGGCATGCCCCGCACCGCCTCCCCGCACACGGCGCGTCTGATCAACGACTGGATGGCCTACGACCTGCTGCTCGGCCACGGCCCCATGTCCAGAGCGGAGCTGCAGCAGCGCACGGGCCTGTCCAGGGCGACGGTCGGCGACCTGGTCGACCGCATGGTGGAGGCGGGCCTGATCTCCCAGGTCGGCCAGTCGCAGACCCGCCGGCGCGGCCCGAACGCGCTGCTCTACGGCGTGGTGGCCGACCGGGCGCACGTGGCGGGCGTGGAGGTCCGCCCCGACCAGGTGATCGCCTCGGTCAACGATGTCACCGGACGCCAGATCGGCGCCGCCGCGCTCCCCCAGGACCAGCGCGTGGAGCCCGACAGGCTCGTGTACGACGCCATCGCCGCCGCGCTGGCCGACGCCAAGGTCACCCACCTGGACGGCGTCGTCATCGGCACGCTCGGCATAGTCGACCCGGTCAGCGGCGACGTGGCCTTCATCTGGGCGCTACCGACCTGGCACGCCAACCTTCTGCCCGGCCTGCGCGACCGTCTCGGCGGCGTACCTGTCCTGGTGGAGAACGAGGTCAACCTGGTCGGCCTGGCCGAGCACCGGCTGGGCGCGGCGCGCGGGCACGACACCTTCGCGCTGCTGTCGCTCGGCGAGGGGATCGGCGTGGCGGTGATCCTGGACGGCCGCCTGCACCGCGGCAGGTCGGGCGGCGCCGGTGAGATCGCCACCGCGCCTACCGGCCTCGGCGGCGGCACGGTGCAGGACCTCGTCGGCGGCCACGCCGTGCGCGAGCTGGCCAGGCAGCACGGCCTGCCCGCCGACGACGCCGTTTCGGCTGTACGGCAGGCCACGCCGGCCTTCCTGGACGCGCTGGCCGACCGGGTCGCGATCGCGGCCATGGGGATCTGCGCCGTCCTCGATCCCGGCTTCGTGGTCCTGGCTGGGGAGATCGGCAGAGCGGCGGGCGCACCGCTGGCGGCCAGGGTGGAAGAGCGGCTCCAGCGCGACACCCCACTGCCCACCGAGGTCGCCGTCGGCACCGTGGAGGGCGACCCGGTGGTGCGCGGCGCAGTGGTCATCGCCCTGGAACGCCTCCATCGGCAGACCTTCGACCGGGAACCCGGCTCATGACCGAGAAGAGCGATAGAAGCTAGCCGCACGGGTGGCTCGGGCCCTGGCCTGCGCCCGTCTCGATGATCGCCTTGCTGATCTCGTCGAGGTCGCTGTCGTCGAGTTCGAGGGATACGGCAGGCAGCCACTCATCCACCTGGCCGGGCCGCCTGGCGCCGACGATCGCGCCGCTGATCCCCCTCGGGCAACGGGGCCACCCCCTCATGATCCGATCCCCACGGGAGAGATCGCCGTCCCGGTGCCGCCAAGCTCTCGCGTCGTCTTCCGCATCACCAGGTTCTCACCCGACCCGGCTGCGTGGGCTCATCGCGGCGGCCGTGGACGGTGTCCTGAATCCTTTCGCCAGCAGCCAGACCGCCAGAACCATCTCGTTCAGCGCGAGTGGGAAGAAGAGAACGGCATGGATCGGCGAGGACGGGCCGAGCAGGTTGAAGATCACGAGGAGACTGTCGGCCAGGTACGGTGCCACCGCGACGAGCGCCCAGCCGGATATCCACCGGGGCACGAGCCTTGACCGGTACAGCAGGTAATTGAGGAGCAGGGCGCTGAGGCAGAAGAAGACCGCACTGCTGGCGTGGCCCCAGATGTCGTACGTCCGGGTCAATGCCAGGACGGTATCCAGGTGCGGCGTGCCGTCATCCGATCGAGTGGTGCCCAGCGCCACCAGCATGAGAGGACCGATGGCGGCGGGAAGCAGGAGGACGACCTCGAGGATCCTGGCGGCGACGTAGCCGAGCGCGGGTGCCTCGCCGTGTTCCTTGAGAACGGGAAACAGCACCGGCGGGATCAACGCGATCGCGACGGCCATGACCAGCGCCATGAGGGCGCCCGCCGATAATCTGTGCGCCCCGTCGGCGATGGACTGGGATGAGTGCAGGGTGTCGAGCGGCCCGAGAAGGACCGCGCTGAGCACTCCGGTGACCGTCGCGGTGAGGAATAGGGAACCCGCGACCCGTGCCGTTGTCTGTCTGTGCATACCCTCGCTCCGTCAGTCGTGGCCGTCGCGCCCATGGTCGACGACCCCGGTGTGCTGCCGGTGTGCGGGCGGTGGGGGGCGGGCTTGCCGAGGGCTTGGGCCTGTGGGAGTCTCGGCGGAGATCAACGTCCGGGAGCAGCCCTGTGGTGCGGATCGGCCTGCTCGGTGGTGTCCGTGTCGCTACCGAGGACGGCGAGCCGGTCGACATCGGTTCGGCGAAGTCGCAGACGGTGCTCGCGGCGCTGGCCTTGTCGCCCGGGACACCGCTGGCTGTGTCGCGCCTGGTGGAGCTCGTCTGGGGTGAGTCGCCCCCGCGGACGGCGTACAAGACCCTGCAGTGGCACGTGGCCCAGCTGCGCAGGGGCCTTGGTTCCGGCACGATCGTGCGGGTCGGTGCCGCGTACCGCCTCGAGGTGGCGCCTGACGCGGTCGACGTGACGCGCTTTCGCCGGTACCTCCGCGAGGGTGATGTCGCCGCGGCCCTCGCGCAGTGGGGCGGGACTCCCCTGGCCGGTCTGGACGCGCCCGGCCTCGCGGCGGCGGTGGCCGGTCTGACCGAACAGTGGCTGAGCGCTGTCGAGGCCGACCTCGAACGCCGCCTCGACTCCGATCCGCGGGAGGCTCTCGGTTCCTTGGCGGAGCTCACGGAGCGCTATCCCCTGCGCGAAGGTCTCTGGGCCCTGCTGATGACGGCGCTGTACCGGGTGGGCCGCCAGGCCGACGCCCTCGCGGCCTTCCGGCGGGCCCGGCACCATCTCGTCACGCAGCTGGGTGTCGAACCCGGGCCGGGGTTGCGTGAGCTCGAGTCGCGGATCCTCGGCCACGACGAGCGGCTCGCCGTACCGGAGAACGCTTCGCCGCGCCGTCCGAGCGGGACAGTGACCTTCGGCTTCGCGCAGGTCGCCGACCCGGCGACAGCCCACCTGGACCGGCTCGTCCGGGCGGCGGCGGACCGGCACGACGGCCACGTCTTCGCCGCCGGCGCCGAGTCGGCCGGGGTGGCCTTCCACCGAGCCGATGACGCCGCCGCGTGGGCGGTACGGCTGCAGCGGGCGGCTGCCGGCGTCGAGCCGGACGTGCGGATCGGCCTGCACACGGGCGAGGCCGAGGAGGTGTCCGCGGGGTACGTCGGCGCCGCGGTGGACCTGGCCGCGCGGATCGCCGCCGCCGGCCATGGCGGACAGACCCTGGCGTCCGGGGCGACGGCCGGCCTGCTGGACCGGAGCGACCTGCACGATCTCGGGTGGTTCTCCCTGGATGGCGTTCCGGACCAGCGCATCGTGCAGATCGGGGCGGGCGAGCACGCGCCGATCCGGTTACCCGAGATCCGGCAGGGCCACCTCCCCCTTCGCGTGGGCCGCCTCATCGGCCGCGGCGGGGACCTGCCTGCCGTCGCCGAGGCGCTCGCGCGGTCCCCTGTCGTGACCCTGGTAGGGCCAGGAGGGATCGGCAAGACCCAGCTCGCGCTGGCGGCGGCCCGCACGGCTGCCGCCGGTCACGGGTGGGACGCGTGGCTGATCGAGCTGGCGGAGATCACATCGCCGGACGACGTGCCCCGCGCGGTGGCCGACGCGTTGAGAGTCGCGCAGCGCCCGGGACACACCCTGACCCAATCGATCGTCGCGGTCCTGCGATCGCGCCCGGCGCTGCTGGTCATCGACAACTGCGAACACGTCATCGACGGCGCGGCCGAGCTCGCACAGGCCATCGTGGCGGGTTGCTCGCAGGTGCGTGTGCTGGCCACCGCGCGGGAACGGCTCGCCGTACCAGATGAACAGGTCCTGGTCGTGGAGCCACTGAATCCGGCTGCCGGCGCCGAGCTGTTCCATGCCCGCGCGCTCGCCGCCGATCGGACCTACGACGCGGGTGCGCATCATCGCCACGTCGAGGAGATCTGCCGCCGGCTCGACGGCATACCGCTGGCCATCGAGCTGGCCGCCGCCCGGACGATCAGCCACCGGCCGGTCGACCTCGTCGCCCGGCTCGACGACCGTCTCCGGGTGACCGGTGGCCGCCGCACCGGCGCCGCGCGGCATCGCACGTTGCGGGCAGCCATTCAATGGTCATACGACCTGCTCACGCCGGCCGAACAGACGCTGTTCCAACGCCTGTCCGTCTTCAACGCGCCGTTCGACCTCAGCGCCGCCGAAGCGGTCGCCCACGATCAGGACGCCGACGAGCTGCTGGGCGACCTGGTCGCGCGGTCGATGGTCACCGTCGCCTTCGGCCCGTACGGCCGGCGTTTCCGGCTGCTGGAGCCCGTACGCCAGTTCGCCGCCGAGCACCTGCGTGAGCGTGGGCATACCGACCTGGCCGCCGAGCTCCACGCGCGTTGGTGCCTGCGCGAAGTCACCCACCTCCACCGCCTGCTCATGGGGCAGGACGAGATCGAGGGCGTGGCCCGCCTCGGCGATCTGTGGGCGAATCTGCGTGCGGCCTTCACGTGGGCGTGTGCGGCCGGAGACCCGCGTCTGGCCGACGCGCTGATCCGGCCGGTCGTGACGGAGCTCCCCCTGCGTGGACGGCAGGAAATCGGCGGCTGGGCCGAGCACATCCTGGCCATGACGTCGGCGGAGGACCAGGACCTGCGTGCCTTCTGGCTCGTCTGGGTCGCCGAGCGCTACACCCAGAACGCCAACCTGGCCGGCTACCGCCACGTGGCGGACCGGTACGGCGATCCGGGCCGGGCGCTGAGCCGCTATGCGGAAGCGTACGCAACCGGTGACGGCGAGGCCCTGTCGCGGTGCCTGCCGGACGCCGTGGCCGAGCTACGCCGCCAGGGTGAGCAGGACCTGGCGGCATTTCTTGAGATGACGTCGGCGGGGACGTTGCTGGGCATCGGGCGTTTCGAGCAGGTCGACACGTCGGTCTCGGCACTGGCGGACCGGTATCGGATCAACGGTCCGCCAACTCTCCTGCACTGGACGCTGCAGACCCTCGGCTACTCCGCCTCGTTCCAGGGCCGGCATGACGAGGCCGAACGTTGTTTCGACGAGGCGGCCCGCGTCGACGTCCCCCCGGGCACGCTGTCGGCCAACAAGGCCACCGAGGCCCGGTCCCTGTTCCGGCGAGGCGACCGGCTGCGAGCCTTTCAGCTCCTGCGATCCCACATCGACGAGCTGATCGAGACCGACAACGTGATCGCCGCCAGCGTCGTCTGCATCGAATTCATCAACATGACGGCCGCGATCGACCGGATCGCGGAGGCGGCCCACATGCTCGGGTATCTCGAGGCGGTCAACGACTTCGGCGCCCTGGCCGCCCGGACGCTCGTCGCCGAAGCCGCCGTCAAGATCGCTGCCAGCGCCCCTCACGGCTCCGTGCGTCACATCGACGACCGCGCCGCCCTCACGTACATGCGTGACGTCCTCGCGGAACTCGGCCGCCCCGTTTAGGCCGCGTGGGCGCGAGATTGCAGGGAGCGGATGACGCCGATGTCGATGCCGATCTGTTCCGCGAAGCTTCCGGTGTCCCAGTAGGAGCGGAGGCGCTTGATCAGGCCGTTGTCGTCGAAGTGAAAGACCGAGGCCATGGGCATCTCGTACGGGCGGCCGCCCGGCGAGAGGTTCATGGCCTCGGCCATCTCACGGTAGACGGTGAGCGTCCCGGTCTCGACCTCAGTGGAGGAGATCGCGTCCGCCGCGGACGTGTCGCCGCGGACCTTCTACCGGTACTTCCCTGCCAAGGAGGACGTGCTCCTCGGCGGCCCCGGCACCGAGGACGCGACGCGCCAGGCATTGGCCGAGCGCCTGCCCGGCGAGTCGGACGTCGACTTCGTCGCACGAGCCATGCTCGCGGGGCTGACGGCGGGCGATCCTGAGCGCACCGCGCGGGCGTACCGCCTGGTCCAGACCGTGCCCGCGCTCCAGGCGCGGATGTTCCGGCTCGTGTGGCGCGGCGGCCAGGAGTCCTTCGTTGAAGCTCTGCTCGCGGGCAGACCCCGAGCCCGCGACGCCGAACTGCGCGCCCATGTGATCACCCACGCCGTCACCGACGCCATGCGAACCTTACCCAGCGTCGTCATCGTCACCGTTGATCAATTCCTTCAGGGCGACCATACCGTGCCGTATGGTACGTCCAGGAACCACCCCGCGAAGGGGTCGCGCCGGCCCCCGATCACGCTCCGCGACGAGCCGGTTCAACGAAGTTGATGTTGTTCAAGACGTCAGCGCGAGATCCACATGCCTGACAGAATTTGGCGGTCGCTCGACCTACCGACGGGACGACGACGGCCGCAACGTTGTCGCGGGTCCAGACCGGGGAGCCTACGGGGATGTCGGGCTGGGCTTCGTTCGCGTCCGGGATCAGGGCTTTGGCCCGGAAGTGAGGAGAAGAATGAGATTATTGGGTGCCGTACTGGCAGGCGTCGCAGCCCTGCCGGTGCTCGCGGGGACCATGCCTGCTTCGGCGGTCAGCTCGGCGTCGGTCACGACGACCTCGGCCGGCACCGCCGCTTCGGGCGACTGGTGGCATCCCAAGGCAGGGATGAGCTGGCAGTGGCAGCTCAGCGGCAAGATTGACACCTCAGTGAAGGCGGAAGTTTTCGACATCGACATGTTCGACGCCACCGCTTCGACGGTGTCCACCCTGCACGGCATGGGGCGCAAGGTCGTCTGCTACATCGACATCGGCGCGGCCGAGCAGGGACGTCCTGACTTCAAGGACTTCCCGAAGTCCGCGCTCGGCAACAAGGTCGACGGATGGCCGCAGGAGCGGTGGGTCGACATCAGGCAGATCGACGTGATCAAGCGCATCTGGTCGGCCCGGCTCGACCAGTGCAAGGCCAAGGGCTTCGACGGCGTCGAGGCCGACCTCGTGGACGCCTACCAGCAGGAGTCCGGCTTCCCGGTCACCGCCAAGCACCAGCTCGCGTTCAATCGCATGCTCGCCCAGGGCGCCCACCAGCACGGCCTCGCGATCGGCCTGAAGAACGACCTCGACCAGATCCCGCAGTTGGTCGGCGACTTCGACTTCGCGGTGAACGAGCAGTGCGCCGAGTACAAGGAGTGCTCCTCGCTGACCCCGTTCATCAAGGCGGGCAAGCCGGTCTTCCACGCCGAGTACACGGTGGCGCTGAGCAAGTTCTGCCCGGAGTCCAAGCGGCTCGGGCTGAGTTCCATCAAGAAGACCCTGGACCTCACGGCCAAACGTGAGACCTGCCCCGCCTGACAGTTTGGTCGGTGTGGCGATCTGAGTGACCACCACACCGACCACACATCGCGCTGCGGGCCGGTCTCTACGGTCCTGGAGTGTCGGTGGGGTTGTTGGCTCGCTTGCTGCGGAAGGTGCGGCGGTAAGCGTCGGGGGGCACGCCGACGGTCCGGTTGAAATGCCGGCGGAGCGTCGTCGCGGTGCCCATGCCGGTGGCCTCCGCGATGGCGCCCACGCTGTCGTCCGTGGCCTCCAAGAGCTCCTGAGCACGGCGGATGCGCTGGGTCAGCAACCACTGAAGCGGAGTGGTGCCCGTCATCGACCTGAAGTGGCGGCCGAGGTGGCGTGAGCTCATGTTCGCCTGGCGGGCCAGATCCTCCACCGTCAACGGTTGATCCAGCCGTCGGGCCACCCAGGCGAGCAACTCGCTGAGCGGATGGTCGGGCTGTTCGGGTACCGGGGTGGTGACGAACTGGGCCTGGCCGCCGGGCCGGTGCGGCGGTACGACCAGCCTCCGGGCGACCGCGTTGGCGATCGCTGAGCCGTGGTCTCTACGGACCAGGTGCAGGCACAGATCCATCGCGGCGGCCTTGCCGGCGGAGGTGAGCACGCTGCCGTTGTCCACGTAGAGCACATCCGGGTCGACCTCGACCCGGGGATAGCGGCTGGCCAGCGTCTCGGCGTGCGCCCAGTGCGTGGTGGCGCGGCGCCCGTCCAGCAGACCGGCGGCGGCCAGGACGAACGCGCCCGTGCAGAGGGAGGCCACCCTCGCACCGGCCTCGTGAGCCGCGCGTACGGCGTCGACGAGGTCCGCCGGCGGGTCCTCGTCGACGTCGGCCCATCCGGGGACGATCACGGTGTCGGCCTGCGCGAGCCGGTCGAGCCCGCAGTCGGGTTCGAGCACGAAGCGGCCATCGGCCCGCACGGTGCCCGTACCGCATATGACGACCTCGTACCAGCGTTCGACCGGAGTCGGCGGGGCTGTGCCGAGGAGTTCGTATGCCATGGCCAGCTCGAAGTTCAGGATCCCGTCGGCGACGGCCAGCGCGATGGTGCTCACGTCCGGAATTGTACGCATCACGTCGTTCCCGACACTCGTGCGGTCTCGGCGCCGCCGCCACGATGGACTCCGGACAAGGGAGGACTGATGGGAACAGATCGCACGGTGACGGTCTTCGGCGCGTACGGACACACGGGCCGCTTCGTCGTGGCGGAACTACTGGAACGCGGATTCGTCCCCGTTCTGGCCGGTCGGGACGCCGACAAACTACGTGAGCTGGCGGCATCGCACCCGGGACTCGAGGCCCGGCAGGCGTCGGTCAGCGACCCCGCATCACTCGACCGCGCGCTGGCCGGGGCGGACGCAGTGATCAACTGTGCCGGACCCTTCGCCGCCACGGCCGCTCCCGTGATCGAGGCGGCGCTGCGCGCCGAGATCCCCTACGTGGACGTCGCGGCCGAGATCGAGGCCAACCTCGACACGTTCGAGCTCTTCGCCGACCGCGCCCGCGCCGCGGGAGCCGTCATCGTGCCGGCGATGGCCTTCTACGGCGGGCTCGGCGATCTGCTGGCCACGGCGGCGATGGGCGACTGGAGTGAGGCAGACGAGGTGCACGTCGCGTACGGCCTGAACAGCTGGCATCCGACGACCGGAACCCGGGCGGCGGGCAAGGTCTCCCGGGAGCGGCGGAACGGCCGGCGCGTCCGCTACACCGGCGGCCGGCTGGAATACCGCGACGACGCGCCGCCAACGCTGAAGTGGTCCTTCCCCGAGCCGATGGGCCCCCGTGACGTCATCGGGGAGTTCACGATGGCCGATGTCGTGTCCATCCCGAGCCATCTGCGGATCCCCGAGGTGCGCACGTACATGACCGTCGAGGCGGCCAGGGACGTGTCGTCCCCGGACACACCGGCACCGGTCGCGGTCGACGAACACGGGCGGTCGGAGCAGTCGTTCGTGGTCGACGTCGTCGTACGTTCGGGAATGTCGGAAAGGCGCGCCGTGGCGTACGGCCAGGACATCTATGCCGTCAGCGCACCGCTCGCCGTGGAGGCCGTCCACCGGATCCTCACCGGCAGGACCAGGGCCGTCGGGGTCGCTTCCGCGGGAGAGATCTTCGATGCGCCGGACTTCCTGAAGGGGCTGTCACCCCACATCGTCGTCGAAGAAAGCCAGTTGTGAGATGCGCGCCATCAGTCAGGACGTTCTGGGCGGTCCCGGGGTTCTGAAGCAGATCGAGCTGGAGCGGCCGACGCCCGGCCCGAGCGAGGTGCTGGTCAAGGTGCGCGCTCGCGCGGCGCGTACGTCATCGGCACCGCCAGCACACCCAAGCACGACCTGGTCCACGAGTTGGGCGCGGACGAGGTGATCGACTATACGAAGGCCGACTTCGCCGAGGCCGTGCGGGACGTGGACGTCGTGCTGGACGGCGTCGGCGGCGAATACGGGCCGCGCTCGCTGCGGACCCTGCGCAAGGGCGGCATCCTCGTCGCGATCGTCAACCACGTCAGGGACCTGGATGTCGAGCGGTACGGGGTCCGCGCCGAGGAGATGCTCGTCGAGGCCGACCACGGGTCCATGAAGCAGGTCGCGGCGCTGGCCGAGGCGGGGCGGCTGCGCGCCGCGATCGACTCGGTGTTCCCGCTGGCGGACGCGGCCCAGGCTCACGAGCGCGGGGAGACCGGCCGGGTCGCAGGCAAGATCGTCCTCACGGTCTGACACGTCTCACATGGTGATGACGACCTTTCCTGAGGCGTGCCCCTCCTCCTGGTATCTGATCGCTGCCGGGATCTCCTCGAAGGGGTAGCTCCGGTCGATGACCGGAGTCACCTTTCCGTCCTCGATGAACTCGGTCAGCGTCACCAGGTTCTGCTTGTTCTCCGTGCATCGGACCACGTCGGCCATGAACGTTCGCTGGGACACGAACGGCGACACCGCGAGCGTCGAGAACACGTGGCCGACGGGCTGCAGCCATCGTCCTGCCGGCCCGCCGACGACGACGTGGGTGCCCTTGGGGGTCAACACCCGCCTGCATGCCGGTCCGGACCGGCTTCCCGCGATGTCGAGCAGGAGGTCGTACCGCCGGCCATTCCGGGTGAAGTCCTCTTTGGTGTAGTCGATGACCTCATCCGCACCGATCGATCGGACCAGGTCCACGTTCCGCGTGCCGCAGACGCCGGTGACCTCCGCGCCGAACGCCTTGGCGATCTGCACGGCGAACGTCCCGACGCCTCCTGAGGCTCCGTTGACGAGAACCCGCTGGCCCGGCTGAACGTCGCGCAGCCCCAGCAGGGCGGTGCCGGCCGCCAGTGGTACCGCCGCCGCCTGCTCGAATGAAAGGTTCTTCGGTTTCCGCGCCAGTTCGCCCTCCCGTACGCACACGTACTCGGCGAACCCGCCCTGCTTGGGCATGGCGAACACCTCGTCGCCGGGGCGGAACTCCGTCACGTCCTTGCCGACCGCCTCGACCACCCCCGCCACGTCGGCGCCCAGGATGGCGATCCTCGGCTTGCGCAGCCCGGGGCCGCCGCCCATCAGACGCGCGACGTACGGCTCTCCTCTCATGAAGTGCCAGTCGTACGGCTGGACGGAGGTGGCGCGGACCCGGACCAGGACCTCGTCCTCGCCGGGCACCGGCTTGTCGATGTCGGTGAGATCCAATACCTCGGGCGAGCCGTACGAGCGCAGGACGAACGCCTTCATCACCTTCTCCTCAGCCATCGCGGGAACAGCAGCCACGAAAAGCAGCGTAGAAGGCCCGCCCAAGGGGCTCATCAGCCGAAAGTACGCCCGATTGGCAGATGATCGGCCAGCTCAGATCCGGCCGTTCTGGCGATGAGCCGCCATCGCCCTAGCCGCGACGATCGGGTCATGACCAGCAAGAGTGCGACGGAATCGCCGCGAAGCGGCCGGCTGACCTGGTTCGTGCCCACCGGGCTGATCCTGCTCAGCATCGTGCCCATGGTCGCCGGTGCCATCCGTCTGACCGAACTGGCCGGCGGCGCGGCGATCACGCCGGAGAACGCGCGATTCTTCGCGGCGCCCCTGCCCGTGGTGCTGCACATCATCGCTGTCGGCCTGTACAGCGTTCTGGGGGC
The DNA here is from genome assembly GCF_044457685.1 of Nonomuraea sp. NPDC050536. Lineage (NCBI taxonomy): Bacteria > Bacillati > Actinomycetota > Actinomycetes > Streptosporangiales > Streptosporangiaceae > Nonomuraea > Nonomuraea sp. NPDC050536. Next base: position 65,928 of record NZ_JBITHD010000015.1, on the reverse strand, counting down.
TTTCCAGTTCGCCCCCCGGTTCCGGCGCAGGAGGCCCGGCTGGCACCGAGCCGCCGGGCGGCTCCTGGTCGCCTGTGGGCTCGTCGCAGCGCTCACGGGTCTGTGGATGACCCTGTTCTATCCCCGCCCGGTCGGTGACGGCGATCTGCTTGCCGGCTTCCGGCTCGTCTTCGGCACGGCCATGTTCGTGTCCATCGTGCTCGGTCTCGCCGCGATCCGGCGGCGGGACATCGCCCGGCACCGCGCCTGGATGATCCGTGGTTATGCGATCGGCCTGGGCGCGGGCACGCAGGTGCTGACCAACCTGCCGTGGTTCCTGTTCTTCGGCACCCCTGGCGAGTTCCCCAGGGCGCTGCTCATGGCCGCCGGCTGGCTGATCAACCTCGCCGTGGCGGAACGGGCCATCCGCAGGCAGCGCTAGACGCGGTTGGTCTCGTAGGCCCACATGGCGATCTCGACGCGGTTTCTGGCGCCGAGCTTGGCCATCAGGCTGGCGATGTGCGACTTGACGGTGCTGAGAGAGATGTGCAGGTCGCGGGCGATCTCGCTGTTGGTCCGCCCGCGTGCCACGGTGGCCAGGATCTGTTCTTCCCGGTACGTGAGCGTCTCGACGGGATGCACCGGCGGTGAGGCGGGTCCGGTGCGGGCGAAGGCTCCGAGCAGTCGCGCGGTGATGCTCGGGGCGATCAGTGCCTCGCCGTTGGCGGCTGCGTGGACGGCCTGGGAGAGCAGGTCGGCTCCGGCGTTCTTGAGCAGGAAGCCCCGGGCGCCGGCCCGCAGGGCGGCGTAGACGTATTCGTCGAGGTCGAACGTGGTGATGACGACCACGGCGAGGGGGTCGTCGACGGCCGGACCGGCCAGGGAACGGGTGGCTTCGATGCCGTCGACGCCGGGCATGCGGATGTCGAACAGGCACACGTCGGGGCGTAGGCGTCGCGCGAGCTCGACGGCTCGCCGCCCGTCGGCGGCCGCGCCGATGACCTCGATGTCCGGCTGGGCGTCGAGGATCATCGCGAGCCCGGTGCGGACGATCTCCTGGTCGTCCGCGACGATCACCCGGATGCTCATGTCGCCGCCCCGGTTCGAGGCAGCACGGCGGTCACCGTCCAGCCTCGATCGGGGTTGGGGCCGGCTTCGCAGGTGCCGCCGAGCAGGTCGGCGCGTTCGATCATGCCGATCAGCCCGTATCCCGGCGACCTGGTCTGGCGGATGAGGCTGCTGTCGCCGTCATCGCTTACGCGCAGGTGCACCGACGTGTCATCGACGGTGACGCGGACCTCGATGCGGGTGGCGCGCCGCGCGTGCCGTCGGGCGTTGGTGACCGCCTCCTGGGCGAGGCGGTAAACCGCGGCCTCGACCGATGGTGGGAGGTCGTCGAGATCACCCGAGATCTCCAGGTCGACGGACGGACCTGATGGGCCCCGGCTCGCGAGCTGGTCGAGATCCCTGATGCCCCGGCCCGGTGCCAGGTCGGCCGGTTGGTGCTGGCGGAGGACGCGGACCATGCTGCGCATCTCGTCGAGGGCGCGCGCCGCCTCGGCCTCGATCACGCGGAGAGCATCGGTCGCGGCGTCCGGTCGCGTTGCCGACGTGGCCAGACCCGCCTGTGCGCGGATCGCCATCGCCGAGACGTGATGCGCGACCGTGTCGTGCAGGTCGCGGGCCAGCTGTTCACGTTCCAGCAGCTTGGCCTGGTCGAGCTCACGCATCCTCGCCCTGGCCCGGTACCGGAACGCCACGCCCAGGGCGATGGCCGCGAACATCACGGCGCATGCGGCGACCGCGTCGGTGAGGACGATGCGGTTGAAGATGAACGACAGGCAGACCGAGACCAGCATGATCGCCAGTCCGATCATGGCCTCGCGTCCGGATCCCCACCGGAACAGCGCGTACACCAGGAGCAGCAGATACACCAGCGTGTACGTCTCCGCGGAGTGGCCGCCCGTCAACAGCGGGGCCAGGTTCGTGGTGCAGAAGGCGATCGCGAGCATCAGCAGCGGTCTGCTGCGCCGCCACAACAGCGTGGGCACCAGTCCGACGGTGATCATCACGGAGATGACCGGCCACCGAAGATCCGGTCGCAGGATTCCTTCGAGCACCGCGATCGGAATCAGCAGCGCGACGAGCGCCCAGTCCCGCCAGACTCGCGGCGGAGCATCGGGGGGACGGGCCTCGTCCCATACGGAGCGAATGAGGCCGTGCACCCCATCAGGGTAAACGGCAAACCGCCGCGAACGAGCAGATCATGGATGGCCGATCCTGAACACGTGCCGGGCGGCCCCGCCCAGGAAGTCGGCGCGCGCCTCGTCCGTCAGTTTCAGCTCCGCCACCTGCGCCAGCGCCCGGTCATGCGGAAGCTGCGGCCAGTTCGTGCCGAACATGACCTTGCCGCACCCGTAGGTGTTCATGAAGTGCACCAACTGCCGCGGGTAGTAGCGCGGCAGGTTCCCACAGCCACGGCACCACCAGCAGGCCCACGAAGCGGCGAATCGCGCGACGATCGTGCAGTCTGGCTGCATGGAACTGAGCGAGGTCGAGGAGTTTCTCACGCTGGCCGGCGAACTCCACTTCGGCCGTACGGCGGAGCGGCTCCACCTGTCGCCCTCCCGCGTCACCCATGGGCACTCCTCACCCTGGTCCGCGTAGCCGCCGGGTGGCCAGTTCGGCCAGCAGGCGTGCGCCGTCGGGCAGGACCGCGTCGTCGAACTCCGCACGCGGCGAGTGGTTCTCCTGCGCCTCGTCCGGTCCGAGACGTGCCGGGCGCGCGCCCAGGAAGACGAAGGCGCCGGGCACTCGCGCCAGCACGCGCGAGAAGTCCTCGGAGGCGGGATGCGGGTGAGGCATCTCGGCCAGCCGCGAAGCGCCCCACAGATGTGAGACGGTGTCGCGGGCGAAGGCGGTCTCGGCCGGGTCGGTGACGGTGACGGGCAGCTCCGCGCCATAGTCGATCTCCGCCGTGACGCCGTGGGCCGCCGCGATGCCGGTGACCAGGTCGCACAGCAGGCGGCGGGCCGCCACCCTGTTGGCTTCCGAGTAGGTGCGGACCGTGGCCTCGAAGAAGGCCGAGGCGGGAATGACGGTGCCGAGCGATCCGGCCGACACGTGGCCGACGGTGACGACCACGGGATCGAAGGCGTCGAACCTGCGGGTCACCAAGGCGTGCACGGCGGTGATCATCTCCGCGAGCGGGGGCACCGGGTCCAGCGCACGGTGCGGCACCGCGCCGTGGCCGCCCTGGCCGTGCACGGTGACGCGCATCCTCGCGGTGCCGGACAACACCGTTCCTGACCGGGTGGCGAACGTGCCGGCCTGCCGTACCGACTGAACGTGCAGCGCGTACGCGGCGATCGGCGGCTGACCGGCCGCCTCGAGCAGCCCTTCGGCGAGCATCACCCCGGCGCCGTCGTGCCCCTCCTCCCCCGGCTGGAACATCAGGATCACCTCGCCGGGCAGTTCGTCACGCGCGGCGCACAGCAGGTGGGCCGCGCCCACGAGCATCGCGGTGTGCAGGTCGTGGCCGCAGGCGTGCATCACGCCCGGGTTGCGGGAGGCGTACGGCAGGCCCGTCTGCTCCTGGACCGGCAACGCGTCCATGTCGGCGCGCAGGAGGACGGCCGGTCCCCCGCCCTGGCCGCGCAGCACCGCGGTGACCGAGGTCACGGCGGTCCCCAAGGTGATCTCCAGGGGGAGCCCGGCCAGTCCGTCCAGCACGCGCCGCTGGGTCCGGGGCAGCTCGAGTCCCAGCTCAGGGTCCGCGTGCAGCGCGTGCCGCAGGGACACCATCAGGCCGGTGGGTATCACGGGTCGTCCTCCTGCTTGGATGGTTCTCGTCGCTGGAGTAGAGCCGGTTCGCCCGCGGAGTGACCGCTTTCGTCAGCGAATCGGCAAACTCAGGGTGGAGGCGACGGATCCGTGCGGCAGGAGCTCAGCGAGCATGATCTCCGGTTGATCCACGCCGTCCAGCTCGCGCCGCGAGCCCCCTGGACGACGATCGGTCCCGCCTGCGCCATGCACCCGATCACCGCCGCCCGCCGCTGGCAGCGGCTCGTGGCACGCGGACTGGTGTCGGTGCTGGTGACGCCCGGTCCCGCGCTGCTGCGCCGGCTCGCGCCCGCCTACCTCGACCTGGACTGCCGGCCGGCCAACCGCGAGGCGGTGATCGCCGCCCTGCTCGGCAACCCGCGGGTGGCCTCGATCACGATCGTCGGCTCCGGCCGCAGCCTGTTCCTGACCCTGATGGCCGCCTCGCCGCACGCTCTGGCCGACCTGGTGCTCACCCAGATCGAGACCCTGCCCGGCGTGCTGCGTACCGAGCTCTACCCGATCACCCAGGTGTACGGCGAGGGCAGCTCCTGGCGTCTGGACGCGCTGGAACGCTCCGAGATCAGGAGCCTCGACCGCCGCCCCGGACGCCCCCTCCGGACGCTCGCCCTCTCCGGACGGCACCGGGCCTTGTTCCGCGCGCTGAGCCTGGACGCCCGCGCCCCGGTGGCGGCGCTGGCCGAGCAGGTCGGCGAGAGTCCTTCGACGACCAGCCGGCGGGTGACGGCGATGCTCGCCGCCGGCCTGGTGTCGATGCGGTGCGACGTCACGCAGGAGGCCGCGGGCTGGCCGATCCTCGTCAACTACCTCATGCGCGTGCCCGCCGCCGACCTGGACGCCACCGGGCGGGCGCTGGCCGCCCTGCCGGAGAACCGGGGCAGCTTCGCCATCGCCGCGCGGCCCAATCTCTTCGTCAGCCAGTGGCTGCGCCACCTGTCCGACATCTCGTACGGCGAAGCGCGGATGACCGGGGCACTCGCGTCGCTGGAGGTGCTGGACCGGATGGTCGCCCTGCGGGTCGTCAAGCGCATGGGCCGGATCCTGGACGCGGACGGGCGCTCGATCGGGGTGGTCCCGCTCGACCCGTGGCACGAATCCGTCGTCACGCCGCCCGCCGTGACCGATCGCTCATGATTCGGCCGCCTGTCACCGTGCCGTGCTTGGGTTCGGTCCAGCCGTACAGACGCACAAGGGGAGGCAGACGGCATGGGTGACGAGGTGCTCAGCCCGACGATCAGAGCTCTGCTCGCATCCGGCGATCCAGCGGCGGGCGAGGCGAAACTCTGGGCGGAGCTGCGAACGGACGGCACGCCGCTGATCGAGCCGTGCCCCGGCGAGCCGGGGACATGCCTGGTGACCTTCCTGTGGTCGGCCGACCGGCCGGTCGAGCAGGTCAAGGTCATCGAGACGGTCAGCGCGCTCGCGCCGCCGCAACGCTCGCTGGCGCTGGTACCGGGGACCGCCACCTGGTATCTCACCTGGAAGTTCGCGACGGACGTGCGGACCACCTACAGCTTCGAGATCGGCGGCGAGCGTATCCCCGATCCGCGCGCCAGAATCCGCGAACAGCACGACTTCACCGCCGGCAGCGTAACCTCGCTGGAGTCCGTGCTGGCGTGCCCCGACGCCGAGCCGCTGTCGTGGGCCGACCCCCGCCCCGGCGTCCCTCGCGGAACGGTGACCGAGGAGTCGCACGGCGACAGACGGATCTGGACCTACCTCCCGCCCGATCCGGGCACTTCCCTGGATGTCCTGGTCGTACTCGACGGCCACCCCCGCCACAGCGCGGCCACCGTCCTGGACAACCTGCACGCCGAGGGCCTGATCCCGCCGACGGCCGCGCTGTTCGTCCAGCAGACCGACCGTAACGTGGAACTCTCCTGCGACCCGGAGTTCTCCCGCTACCTGGCCGAGGACCTGCTCCCCTGGGCACGCCGGCGTCACCCGCTCACCGACGACCCGGCCGCGACCCTCATCACCGGCTGCAGCCTGGGCGGCCTGTGCGCCGCCTACACCGGGCTGAAGCACCCCGGCACGTTCGGCGGCGTGCTCATGTTGTCCGGTTCGGCCTGGTGGGACCCCGACACCCTGCGCGCCTACCTCCGCATGTACGCCGATCCCACCGCCGCCCCGGCCGTCACCGTGGTCGGCGCCAGGTCCAGGACGCCCGTGCTCATCGACGAGTTCCAGCGCGCCGACCCCGTGCCGATCCGCATCTATCAGGAGGTCGGCGCGTTCGAGTCGGGGCCGCCGCCCGCCACCCCCGGACAGATCCACGCCAGCAGGCACCTGCGCGACGTGCTCATGCTCAAGGGGTACGGCTTCCGCTACCGCGAGTTCGCCGGCGGCCACGACGAGACCTGGTGGCGCAGCCACCTCGGCGACGGCCTGATCTGGCTGCGGGGCGAGCATGCCTGAAGTGCGCCTCCCCCGCCCCACCGGCCCCTATCCCGCCGGGGTCCGGGACATCGAGGCCGGTCAGCTGCTGATGCGCGCCTGGTACCCGGCGGCGGCTCCTGCCCAGCCCCGCTCCTACGCGGCCGGCGTCGAGCGCGAACTCCTGCTGGACTGGACCGCCCGCCGTAACCCGACCTGGCCACCCGCCGCCACCACCGCCCTGCTCGCCGCGGCGCTCACCCACGACCACCGCGACGCTCCCGTCCTGCCAGGACACCATCCCACGATCGTGTTCTCCCACGGCGCCGACCTGTACCCGGCCCAGAACACCGTCCTGATGACCGAACTCGCCTCCCACGGCTACGTCGCCGTCAGCGTGCTGCAACACGGCGGCGGGTTCGCCGCACGGCCCGACGGGTCGCGGCTCGAAGCCGACGAGTCGTTCTTCGCCACGGTCGTCGAGCTGTTCGCCTGGCTTGAGCACTACCTGCGGCTCGGCGACGACCGTGAGGCCCGCCGCGACTGGTTCGGCCACCTCTGGAAGAACGCCAAGATGAGCGCGCTCGCCCGGCAGTGGCGCGACCGCATGATCGCCGTCACCGACGCGCTGGCGGCCGCCACCCCCGACGGCCCCTTCGGCGACCTCCCGGCCGCCTGCGACCTGGCCAGGCTCACCTACATGGGCATGTCCTTCGGCGGAAGCGCCGCCGCCAGCGCCGCGCACGCCGACCCGCGCGCCCGCGCCGCCGTCAACCTCGACGGCATGCACCTCGCCGCCGACCTCTTCGGCCGCTCCACGCGCGTGCCGATCCTCGCGCTGTACGCCGGCTTCGAGGGCCTCGGCCACCACAGCGACCTGTTCTACGAGGAGTTCGACCGGATGGGGCAGCGCGAGGACGTCGTGCGGGTCAAGGTCGCCGGTGCCCTGCACCGGGACTTCACCGATCTGGCGCTGCTTCCTGACAAGCAGCGTCTCGACCGCCTCGGCTCCGTGGACGGAGAGCGGGTCACCCGGCTGGTGGCGACCTTGACCCGGGCCTTCCTCGACAGGTACGTCGAGGGAAGGACGCCGGGGGCACTGCCGCTCCAGGACGGAGCCGAGCTCGTCGACGTCTCTACAGCCCGGTCATCACGAGCTTGATGTAGTACGAGTAGTAGGTCTTGTCGGTGCCGGTGATGCTTTTCGAGATGTAGGCCACCTGCCCCGTGGAGAGACCCGCGCAGGTGGAGCCGTACGCGTTGATGGAGCCGAGGTTGTAGCCGCTGCCGATGATCGGCGGGTCGACCTCGCGGATGCTGAAGTTCGCCCACCCGGTGGTGCCGATGGTGGTGCTCGGGCCGGCGAAATTGCCGGAGTAGGCGCGGTCGCCGTTCTGCATGGCGACGTACTTGCTGCCGCTCGGGTAGAAGTACCCGGCGAGGTCGATCTTGACCTCGTCCGTGCCGTCCTTCTCGTCCACGTCGTACAGGTCGACGTAGTCCAGGTCCACCCGGCACGTCGTGGCGGCGGCCGTCGCGTGGGCGGGCGCGGCCGCGGCCGCCGCGGGGACGACCAGGCCCGCCACCAGGGCGAGGGCAGATATCAGTTTCATTCCTTCTTTCTCCTTTCGCGAGGAATGCGGCATCAGGGTGCGGCCCGCGGCGTGAGCGAATCGTTAGTGCCCAGGTCATCCGTGCCTTTTTGCATGGCGGCCCGGCCGGGACACGCTTACCGTGCTGCGTCTATGGGAGACTCGCTGACCCTGTTGCTGCTCGGCCCGCCGGAGCTGGCCGTACGAGGGCGGCCGATAGGCATCCGCGCCGCCAAGACGCGCGCCCTGCTCTGCTATCTCGCCGCCACGCCGGGGCCACGCCCGCGCTCGGAGCTGGCCGCGCTGTTGTGGGGCGAGCGGCCCGACGCCAACGCCCGGGGCAGCCTGCGCCTGTCGCTGTCGGAGCTGCGCAAGGAGGTGGGCGGGTGGCTGGACATCACCCGCGACCACGTACGCTTCCGCGCCGGCGACGGCTGCTTCGTCGACCACGGGCGCCTGGCCCAGACGCCGAGCGTGGCCGAGGCGCTGCGGTTGTGGCGCGGCGACTTCATGGACGGCGTGTGGTTCTGCGACGCCCCCGCGTTCGGCGGCTGGCTGGAGTCGGAGCGGCAGCGGGCCCGGCTGCTGCTGCGCGAGCTGCTGCTGCACGCCGGCCCCGCGCCGCCCGACCAGTTCGTACGGCTGGCGCGGCTGGTGACCGGCCTGGATCCGTACGACGAGGAGGCGCACCGGCTGCTGATCACGGCGCTGGCCCGGTCCGGCAACCGGGGCGCCGCGCTGGCCTGCTACGACGACCTGCGGCGGCGCCTGGCCGACGAGCTGGGGGTCGAGCCCGCGCCGGAGACGGCGGCCGTCGTGACCTCGATACGGCGCGCCGCCCCGCCCGTCCCTCGCACCGACTTCTTCGGCCGGGAGACGGAGATCAGGGAACTGCGCGCGCTGCTGGTCCGCGAACGCCTCGTGACCCTGCTCGGTCCCGGCGGCGTCGGCAAGACCCGCCTGGCCATCGCCGCCGCCGCATCGTCGTGCGCGTTCGTGTCCTTCGCCGGGGTCCGCCCGGAGGCGGCCGTCACGACGCTCGCCCGCCGCCTCGGCGTGGACCTGTCCCCGCAGCGCCCCGCCGTTGAGCTGCTGCTGTCGGCGCTGTCCGGGCGTGAGCTGCTCCTCGTGCTGGACAACCTCGAACACCTGCCGGCCTTCGACCCGGTCATCGCCCGGATCATGGGCACCGCTCCGGGGGTGAAGATCCTCGCGACCAGCAGACGCCGCCTGGACGTGCCCGGACAGGTGACGTTCGAGGTGGAGGGGCTGCCGGGCCCGGCGGCGGAGGCGTTGTTCGTCTCCAGAGTCGCGCGGGCGTTTGATCCGGAGCGGCACGCTGCCTCGCTTGCCGCGATCTGCGCCGCCACCGGCGGCCTGCCCCTGGCCATCGAACTGGCGGCCGGCCTGCTGCGCGCGGTGCCGCCCGCCGAACTCGCCCAGCGCCTCGGCGCCGACCTGCTGTCGGCCGCCGGGCCTGCCGTACGGCCGCGGCACGCCTGCATGCGCACGGTCTTCGAGACCTCCTGGCGGCTGCTCGATCCGGATGCGCAGGAAGCGCTGGCGGCGTTGTCGGTGTTCGTCGGCGGCTGCACGCTGCGTGCCGCGCTCGAGGTGGCCAGGACCACGCCGCCCGTGCTGGTCCGCCTGGTGGATCACAGCATGATCCAGCTCACCCCGTCCGGCCGGTACGTCCTCCACCCCCTCATCCAGCAGTTCGCCGCCGGCCGTCTGGACCCCCGGGAGCGCCGCGCGGTGCGGGAACGGCACGCCGCCCACTTCACCCGCCTGCTCGACCGGCACGCCGCCGCCCTCCAGGACGCCTCCGACGCCGAGGTCACCCGCGTGCTGGGCGTGGAGCTGGACAACATCCGGCTGGCCTGGGCGGTGTCCGGCCGGCCCGGCTTCCTCGACCACTACTGGGTGTTGTGCCTGCGCCTACGCCTGTACGAGGAGTCCGGCGCCGTGGTCCTGCGGCACCTCGCTCGCACGCCCGAGGCCCCGTACGTGCGCGCGCGCTGGTTGCGGATGGCGGGCATGAGCGAGCACCAGCTGGCCAGGGAGTGCGAGTCCGCCCGCCTGGCCAGGGCGGCGCTCGACACGGTGGGCGAGCCGCTCCCGGCATCCCGCCCCGGCCTCGCCGCCACCGCCGTTACGGCCGCCGCCCGTCAGCTTCTCCATCGCATCCTGCCGGCCCGCCAGTCGGAGGCCGGTGTCGAGGCGGCGCAGGCGTTGACGCTCCTGGCGCGGCTGGCCTACCACCAGCAGGACCTGCTCACGATGCTGGCCGCCTCGTTACGCCAGCTCAACGCCGCCGACCGGACACAGGACCCGGCCCTGCGCGCCGAGGCGTACGCGAACTTCGCCACCATCGCCCGCGTGGCCGGACGCCACCGCCTGGCCACCCACTACGGCGCCCTCGCCGATCGATCGCTGAGGAGCATCGACCACCCGACGGAGCCCGCCAGCCGCGCCCGCCTGGCCAGGGGCCTGGACCTGCTCACGGCCGGGGACTTCGAGGGGGCGCGCGGTTCGTTCACCGAGTGCCGGGCCAGGACCCTCGACCCCCGCGTGGCGGAGAACTGCGCAGGGATGCTCGCCGAGACCGCCCTGTGGCGCGGCGACTTCGAGCAGGCGGCCGAGCTGTACGCCGACACGGCGGAGCAGGCGGCCAGGCGGGTGGGCGGCGACGACATCGGCCGCCACTGGTGCCTGATCGGACAGGCCGAGGCGCTGCTGCGGATCGACGGGGTCGGCACGGAGCGGATCGGCGAGGTGCTGGCGGCGGCCCGTGCCTCGACCGACCGCCGCCGCGCCCACGCGCAGCGACTCGGCCTGCGTGACGGCCCGGTCATGCCGGTGATCCAGGAGATGCGCCTGCTCACGGCCGAGGCCCGCCTCGGGCGGGGCGACCCCGTGCAGGTGCTGACCACGGTGCTGGACCTGGCCGCCCGCCTGCCTTCGGCCCAGCGCGGCATGCTGGAGTGCTGGTCCGGGCTGGCCGAACTGCTCGTGTCCCTTCCTCCGGACGCCGCCACGGCGCGCCGGCTCGACCGGCACTTGGCCGGGTTCCAGTCCCGCCACCCTGGCGCCACGGCCCGCATGGGCTGGGCCCGTGCCCTTGTCCTGGCCCACGGGGGAAGACCGAAGGCCGCGGGGAAAGCAGCGGAGCAGGCCATGAGGACGGCCGAGCGGCTCTGCGCACCGTACGACCGCCGCCGGGCGCAGGAGCTGAACGAGCGCCTCGGCTGATTCCCGCCCGGCCGACCTGAACGCGCACGATCAAACGGCCTTGGCGTGCCAGTTGCCGAATCCGGGCTGAGCGGTGCTCCGCCGTAAAGCGTGACGTTCACTTTGACCGTTATTTCATGAAAAAGCGGGCTGCGGAAATTGGCATGTTTTCAAGTTGTCAAAACTGCTGTAAATCAGTGTTGTCAAGGAAAGTTGGTGGTGCGTGGCAGACCCGGACGGGCGAATTGCCCGTGACTTGTATGCCGCTGTTGTCCAGGGCGGCGGCCCGGCCGCGACGGGAGAGGCCATCTCCCGGATCATCGGACGCCTCGTGCCGCACGACGCGCTCCGCCTGGTCGGCCTGAATCCGGCGGCCGGAGTCGGCCTGGGCGTCTTCAGCTTCTGGCACGAATACCAGCAAACGCTCATCAGCGATCTGGTGCTCAACCGGTACCTGCACGGAGACCCGTGCCCGCCACCGGCGCTCGCCCTGCTCAGCGAGCCGGTCGCGGTCGTGGGGGCAGGAGGCTGCGGCAACAACGGCATGCGGCGGCTGCTGTCCTCCCACGGCGTGGGGAGCGAGCTCCGGCTGCTGATCAGGGACAAGCACGGGCCATGGGGCCTGCTCGGCCTGCTGCGCGCGGAGGGCGCCAGGCCCTTCCGCGTGGAGGAGAGCAGGCAGGCGCAGCGGCTCGTCCCCGCGTTGGTGACGGCACTGCGCGGCTACGTCACCGCCGGCCCGCTGACACCCACCGTCCCCACCCTGCCGACCGGTGTCATCACGGTCGGGCCCGACCATTCCGTCAGGTCGATCTCGCCCCAGGCGCGGGCCTGGATGCAGCAGATGTGGCCGGGCGCGGGGAGCGGCGTGCCGGACTGGATCGCCAACGCCTTCTGGATGGGCCTGTCCCTGCACGCGCGCGCCCACGCCCGCGACCCCCGCGCCTGGCCGCCGCTGCTCTGCGCACCGGCGGCCAACTTCGGGCGCTGGGTCCTCATCCACGGCCAGCCGCTGGACGAGAACGGCGACAGCGACGTCGCCATCCTCATCCAGGCGGCCGGCGGCAGCCTGCTGCTGCCGTCATTCTGCGACTGGTACGGCATCACGGCACGCGAGCGCCGCATCCTCGAGCTCCTGTACGGCGGCGCCGCCCCGAAGCAGATCGCCCGAGCCCTGGACCTGTCCACCTACACCGTCAACGACCATCTGAAGTCGCTTTACGGCAAGACTGGCGCCCAGGGCAGGGACGAGCTCATCGCGGCCATCTCCGGCTGACATCTCAGACGAAGACCTTGACGACATTGCCGATCGCCTGCCCAGCGGCGACCAGCTTGATGATGTCGTCGAGGAAGGGCACGAAGTCGGCGTTGACCCTGGCCTCCCAGTGCCAGGACCAGCTGCGGTACAGGTCGCCCCAGTGGTCGTGCATGAAGGTGTTGATCTGGGACTGGCCCCAGTCGTCATCCCGCGAACCGGACTCGAAGGTGCCGTGCACCCGCCCGGTGTGCCCGAAGGTGTAGAGGTTGCCGACGGCGTCCTTGACCACCCAGACCATGGCCGTGTCGTAGCTGATCGCGCCGGACACGTGGAAGTGCCCGCTGAAGTTCCACGAGCCGGTGTCGCTCAGGCCCAGGTTGGCCCAGCCGCCCACGGCCACGCCGTCCTTGAACCCGATGCTGGCGTTCCAGGGGCCGAGCATCTGGGCATCCATCGCCACCGGCAGCCCGATCCCGGACGCGGCGGCGACGCGCTGGCCGAGCCCGCCCTTCACGGGTGACTCCGGCATGTGCAGCGAGGCTCCGACGGAGGCGCGCACCTGTGACGCGGTATCCCAGTCGTGAAGGGCGGCGGCCAGACCATTTGCCTCTTCGGCGGTGAATTGTGACATTTGAGATTTCCTCTCCGAGTTTCCGCGCGCGGCCATTCCGCGGCCATTTCAGGATCGGAAATCGAGCGGGTCAGAGAAATCCCCAACCTTGGGGATGGCCGGTGTCAGTCTTCGGCGAGGACGATGACCAGGTCGCGGCGGCCGAGTGTGACCGGTTCGGATTTGCCGGGGTTGAGGACGACGCCGTAGTTGGGCGGGGCCGTGGATTCGGCCTGCAGGCGGTAACCGATGGCGGTCTCACCGCGCATCCGGGCCGAGGCGACGAGGGTGGCGAAGCTGACCGTGACCCCGGGCTGCACGTAGTCGGTGGCGGGCTTGAGGTAGATCTCCGAGCCGTCGGAGTCGAACAGGTAGCGGAACACCGCGCCCAGCTGCGGGTTCTCCGAGAGCTGCGTCATCAGCAGGCTGATCAGCTTGTCGCTGACCACGAAGTCGTCGGCCTTGGTCACCTGGGCCAGGCGGCGGTTGCGGTCGTCGTTCATCTCGCTGACGATCGGGAAGCGCTGCCCTGTGCGCGAGGCGATGTCGCGCAGGTGCAGCAGCGTCACCAGCGTCCGCGAGTCAGCGTGCTGCGCGTCCAGCCGGTCGTCGGCCAGCACGATGATGTGGTCGAACACACCCGGATCCAGCGCCTCCAGCGTGAACCGGGCGGTGGTGTCGCACTCCTTGACGTTGACGGCGAGGTTGCGCAGGCCGACCGTCAGCCGCTCCAGGTGGTCGCCGTCCTCGATGGAGCCGGCCGCGATGTTCAGCGTGGAGCCCGGCGCCACATACTGGTCGATCTCAGCGACGATCTTCGGGGCTCGGCTGTTCCAGCCGACCAGCAGCGTGCGCTCAGGAGGTGCCGGCTGGCGGGTGGGGTGAGCGATCGCCTGTTCGACGACGGGTGGGAAGCTGCGTACCAGCCGGATCGTGGAGTCGTCCTCGGCCACGACGATCATCTCGTCGCCCTGCTGGATCTCGGTGTCCATCGGCGGGTTCAGCACCACGGACCCGTCCGCGCGCCGGATCCCGATCAGGCAGGCGGTCTCGTAGGCGAACAGCGCCTCCCCGTACGGGAATCCGGCCAGCTTCGGCTCGGTGCGCATGTAGATCTCGTCGCCGCCGAAATCCAGCAGGTCGGTGCACACCACCGACAGCCCCGACTGGCGGGAGGTCTGCACGATGAGCCGCGAGGCGATGTCGTCGGTGTCGACGACCTGCGCGTACCCGCCCCCGGCCAGTTCGGCGGCCTCCAGGTTGTTGGTGTCGGTGACCGAGGCGATGATCGGCGGGCGCCGCCTGCGCCAGTTCCGGTTGGTCAGCCCCAGCAGCGTCTTGATGACATGCGCGTCCGGATCCTCACCCTGCGGGGACAGCACGATGATGGAGCGGGCGGTATCCAGGCTGAGCAGGTCGAGATCGGTCGGCTCGATGGGGCTGCCGCTTCGCACGACCACGCGGGTCTTGCCGGTATCCCCGACCCGGGTGCGCAGTTCCTCCTCCATCTCCAGCATGTCGCGATCGCCCAGGATGACGATGCAGGATTTGGCCTCGCTCGCGTTCGCCTCGACCAGCTCGGGGATGATGGTGAAGATCTGGTCCGACCAGCCGATCAGGGCGGTGTGCCCGACCTCCACGACGCGCGAGCGGCCCTTGCGCAGCTCGGTCAGCTTGTTGTCCAGGCCGGTGGTGAGCACGCCGACCAGGCTGGAGACGATGAGCAGGCCGCCGATCGTGACGGCGAATCCGAGGACGGTGAAGATCCCGCTGCCCTCGTTGTCGCCCGCCACGGCACCCGGGTCCATGGCCCGCATGAGGCTGCCCCACAGCGCGTTGTACCAGCTGTCGTGCACGTCCTTGTCCGCGAAGGCCATGGACAGGACCCCGAACGCCACGACCATGACGACGGTGGCCAGCGCGAGCCAGCCGATGAGAGCGGGCGTGCCTCTCGACATGCTTTTGTCGAACCAGTAGCGCAGACGTTCTCGTCGTGTGGCCATGACAACCCTGTCCTGTTGGCCCGGCCACTGCGGATCTGCTCGGCGCACAGCTGGACGTGAGAGCTGTGGAGGTGACCAGGGGGCCACAAATATTAGCAGTTGCAACAATTGTCGCCTTGGTACTTTCCCGTCCATCACGAAGAGATCACGACGTGTGGGCGATCGAGGCTCGCATGGGACGTTTGTCCGCATGAGCCAGGCCCCGCTTGCCTTCAACGCCGCCCAGCTGAAGAACGCCCGCCTGAACGCCGACGAGGTGAGCGAGCGGCTGGAGCGTCTCACATCCCTGGACCTCCAGCTGGAGCCGCTCGGTCTGGGACTGGTCGGATACTTCGCCGCGGTCAAGCACAACGAGATCGCCCGATCGTTCACCGACGGGCTCGGCGTGAGCGCGGCCTCCGCCGGGGAGATCGCGGAGTAGATCAAGGGCACCGCCGACCGCTACATCCAGGCCGACAACGCCAGCGTCCAGGCACTGCTCGCACTCGCCGGACGCGCCCCCTCACAGGACGACCCGATCCTCCAGGCGGGGCTGCGCGAGGACCTGCGGGGCACCCTCAAAGCCGACTTCCCGCCCAGGTGGGCCTCGTCCGGGATGCTGCCCGGCCTCGGCTATGCGGCCAGCTCTTGGTACCGGCTGGACAAGGACCAGCAGGCCGTCAAGGGCGTGCTGAAGCTGCTCGACGAACGGGACACGCGCCTGGTCGGCAGGGTCTCCGGCCAGATCGGACGCCGGACGTACTTGATGGACGGCACCAGGGCGGACGGCTCCCCGGTGCCGAAAGCGGAGTTGGTGACCGACCTGGAGCGCCTGAGCGCACGCACCACGACGCTGTTGAAGATCGCCAGCGGGGCGTGCGTCGCCGTGGGCATGTCCTACCTGCTGTGGCTCACCACCTATGTGCCCAGCGACGCCGCGGTCGACAAGGTCATCCATGGCTGGGCCGACGCGGCTCTCGAACTCAGCGCGCTGTTCGGCGCCGGCGACCCGATGGGGAGGCAGGCGCTGGCCGCCGCCTGGGACAGCGACGTCAGGGACGCGGCGGACAGGAAGATCAGGGACTTCATCACCTCCGGCATCCACACTGCCGACGAGGCCGCCAGCTGGGCGATCGCCCTGGTCAACGCGGTCAAGACAATGGAACGCCTGCAGAAGCTCGCCTTCGCCATGACCGTCGCGGAGCTGGTGGTGCTCCTGATGCTGGCGGGCCTCGCCAAGATCAACCCCCAGGCCTGGACTCTCACGCAGGTCATCGGCCAGCGGATCAACATCTTCATCATCGGCATGCACACCACCATGACGGTCCTCACCGGGTCGCTCATGCGCGAGATGCTGGGACGGACTTCCTGAGGTTCCTGCCCGAGGCGCCCCCCGGCCGGGGGCGCCCCGATTCCCGCGCGGTCGCTAGAACTGCGAGACCGTCAGCACCACCGCGTAGTGCGAGGACGCCGTCGACCCGAACCGCCGGTTGTTGACCACGGCGCCGTATCCCGCACCGCTGGCCCAGTTGAGGCACATGACCGGTGGCCGGGAGCCGAAGTCCACCCGGCCGATCATCTCGGTGAACGCGCTGGACTTCCGCAATGCTGACGACGAGTTCGAATGGCAAGGCACCGTGCGAGACCTGCGCGGCCGCCTCGGGCCCGTGGCCTTCGACGCCCAGTGGTCCTCAGGCCAAGCCGCGACCACCGCCGAAGCCCTCCGCTGCTGCGGCTAGCGAACGGCGCCTCCGCCGCCTCCCGCGCCAAGACCACCCGACCTCTCAGTGCCGCCCGGCTCTTCACCCTCTGATCTCGGCGGCTACCTCCTGGATCGCGTTCACGACGAGCCGCGGGCGGGCGTAGTGGACGTAGTGGTCATCGGTGTCGGCCACCACGTGCCTGCCTCGGCTGGACAGGGCGGCGAGCTTGGCGTGGAGGGCCTCGGTGGCGGGAGGCTGCCCACTGGCGGAGATCACCGTGACGGGCCGTGCACCCCAGGGCGTGCCGTCGCCGGGCAACGCGCGTACCTGCGCGGCGCTTTCCATGATCGACATGGACTCGGCACGTGCCGCGGTCATGCTGGCCGCGCCGTACAGGACGGGAGCCTGGCGGCGCAGCTCGGCGGGGGCGTCGGCCGGGAGCAGCGCGCCGGAGAAGGCCCGCACGATCCCGACTCTGGCCGCCCACTCGTACGCCGCGAACTGTGCGATCAGGATCGGCCGGCCGACGCTGTCGGCCTGGTCCTCGACGCTGGGGTCGACCAGGACCAGCCCTGCCGTCTCGCCCGGCCACCGAGCCGCGAAAAGCCGCGTGATGTGCGCGCCGTAGGAGTGGCCCACCAGCAGGTACGGCCCCGCCTCGCCGGCCGCCCGCAGCAGCGTGTGCAGCTCGTCGGCGGCCCGCTGAGCGGTGTGCGGCCCGTCCGACGGCTCGCTCCAGGCGTAGCCCGCCCGGTCGTAGGTGCAGGCCCGCGCCGACCGGGCCAGTTCCTCTCGCACCGCGGACCAGCTCGCGCCGGGCTCCCCGATGCCCGCCTCGAAGACGATCGTCGGGCTCCCCGACCCGGTGCAGTCCAGGTGCAGCCGATGGCCGCCGACATCCACCAGCCGACCCGGCATGGGAATCCGCCGTGCGTCATCCCGCTCGGCGAACGCCTCGTAGCCGAACCCGGCAACCGAGAGCAGCACGAGCACCGCGAGGAAGCCGATCAGGATCCGGCCGAGCCAGCGGCGTTTGTTCTTGGTCACGGTGCAAAGCTAGAGAAAGACCCGGTGGCCCTTCATCGGCATCACGGACGAATCCCCCGTAGGGGCGCAGTCCCAGCCCACCTCCTCCCCACGGAGGACCCGATGCGCGACCTGCCCACCTGGACATCCGCGGCTCGACCGGCGAAACGATCACGCGTTAGTCCGCTGGGGGCGGTCCAGTTCCCGGTCGCGGAGCGCGGGCCTAGACCACCGCTCCGTCGATGAGTTCCTGGACGCGCTCCGGGGTGTAGATCCCGTCCACGAGGAGCTGCGCGAGCCCGAGGATCCCCGCGTGGGGGTCGAGGTCGCTGCGCGCGATCTGCAGGTTGCGGGTCGCGAGCGGCAGGGACCGCCGGTAGACGATCTCGCGGATGCCGGCGAAGAGTTGCTCGTCCGTGTGGGCGAGCTGGCCGCCGATCGCGATGACGCGCGGGTTGAACAGGTTGACCGTGTCGGCGATCGCGCCGCCGAGGATGCGGGCGGCGCGCCTGGCGAGCCGTACCGCGACGAGGTCACCACCGCGGATCAGGCGTACGGCGTCGTTCACGGTGGCGACGTCGCGGCCCGCCTCGCGCAGGTCGCGCACCAGGGCCCAGCCGCCGGCGTAGGCCTCGACGCAGCCGGAGTTGCCGCACCGGCAGGCGGGCGCCTCGCTGACGTCCTCGACGGTGACCTGGGTGTGGCCGACGTCGCCTGCCGCGCCGTCGGCGCCGCGGTGCACCTGCCCGCTCGCGATCAGGCCGGTGCCGACACCGGTGCCGGGCGACGTCGCCGTGATCGGCGGTATCGCCGGAGATGTCACCAGCGACGCCCGGATCAACGGATTCCAGCAAGGGATCGGCCGCAAGCTCAAGGTCGTGCAGACCGTCGCCGCCGACTGGGACCGCCAGACCGCGCTTACCGCCGCGACGGACATCATGCGGTCCAACCCCAACCTCAAGGGCTTCTTCGCCGCCAACGACGACATGGGTTTGGGCGTGGCACGGGCCATCGCCAACAACAACAAGACCGGCCAGATCAAGGTGATCAGCGTCGACGGCATCAAGGACGCGCTGCAGGCGGTCCAGGCGGGGATGCTGGACGGCACCGTCTCGCAGTACCCGTACGCCATCGGGCAGATGGGCATCGAGGCCTGCCAGGCCACCACGGGCGGCAAGACTGTCCCGCCGAGCGTGAAGGCACCGGTCGCGATGATCACCAAGGACAACGCCGCGAAGGCGCTGGCCACCACGCCCAAGCCGTTCGAACCCTACGACGACCCGTTCAAGAACCTCATCCAGTAGCAGTACTCACCGTCGCGGCGTGCCGCAGGGCATGGCGCGACCAGAAGGACATCCCATGGCAAACGCAACCCTCGCGGCACCCGAGCGCGAGACCTGGTCCGCGAGGCTGAAGGATGCCGGCTTCTGGGCCGACTGGGCGGCCCTGGTCGGGCTGCTGGTGCTCGTCGTCGTCTTCCAGATACTGAACCCGACGTTCCTGAGCGCGGGGAACATCGCCTCCATGCTGGTCGCCGCGGCGATCCTGCTCATCCTCGCGGTGGGCCAGACCTTCGTCATCGCCACCGCGGGCATCGACCTGTCGATCGCCTCCGTCATGACCCTGGGCGCGGTCGCCTTCGGCCAGTCCTACGCGGCGGGGTGGGGGCTGCTGGTCTCGTGCCTGATGGCGTTCGTCGCCTCGGGCCTGGTCGGCGCGGCCAACGGCGTGATCATCGCCAAAGGGAAGATCACCGACTTCATCGTGACACTCGGTACGCTCTCCGCGGCCTCCGGCCTGGCGCTGATCCTGTCCGACGGCAAGCCCGTGACGATCATCGATCCGGGCCTGCTCAAACTGGCGACCGGCGGCATCGGCATCTTCGGCTGGTCGGTCATCATCGCGGCGGTGGTCGCCCTGCTGGCGCACGCGGTGCTCTTCCACACCCGCTTCGGCACGCACGTACTGGCCACCGGCGGCGCACCCGAGTCGGCGATGGCGATGGGCATCAGCACCCAGCGCATCAAGATCGCCGTCTATTCGATCAGCGGCGTGCTCGCCGGGCTCGGGGCGACCCTGCTGGTCGCCCGCATCGGCGCGGCCGAACCCGCCGCCAACACCGCGTTCCTGCTCAACTCCGTGGCCGCGGTCGTTCTCGGCGGGGTCAGCCTCTTCGGCGGCCGGGCGACCATCGTGGGGCCCGTCATCGGCGCCCTGCTGCTGATCGCCCTGGTCAACGGGCTCACCCTGCTCGGCGTCTCGCAGTTCTACCAGCCCCTGGCCGTCGGCATCGTCGTGGTGCTGGCCGCACTCCTGACGAGGTTCCAGCGATGACCGTCCAGCCCGAACCCCGCTCGCCCGACGGCGACCTGCTGCTCAGGACCGAGCACGTCTCACTGTCCTTCGGCAACGTCCGTGCGCTCGTAGACGTCTCCATCACCCTGCGCCGCGGCGAGATCACCGCCCTCGTCGGCGACAACGGCGCGGGCAAGTCCACGCTGGTGCGCTGCATCTCCGGAATCCATACGACCGCCCGCTCACCGTGGGCGGGCGCCACAACGTGGTGTCGGTCCTGCGCCGCCTGGCGCAGGAGGCCCAGCAGTACGGCATGACGCTCGGCCTGGAGATCTGCAACCGGTACGAGACCAACGTCATCAACACCGCCCGCGACGCGCTCGTCCTCGCCGACGACATCGGTGAGGACAACGTGCTCATCCACCTCGACACGTACCACATGAACATCGAAGAGGACGATCTCATACGGCCCGTGCGAGAGGTCGGAGATCGGCTCGGCTACGTCCACATCGGCGAGAACCACCGCGGTTACCTCGGCTCAGGGCATCTGGACTTCACCTCGTTCTTCCACGCACTGGCGGACATCGACTACGGTGGCCCGATCACCTTCGAGTCCTTCTCCTCGGCGGTCGTGATGGAGGGTCTGTCCAACAACCTGGCCATCTGGCGCAACCTGTGGTCCGATGGCGAGGACCTGGCACGGCACGCCCACACCTTCATCACCGACCACCTCCACACGAGCCGGACACGATGACGACTCTTGACGAACTGGCCGACCGGGCCCGCTCGCTCGTCCTCGGCGAACGCCGCGCGCTGCTCGGCGTCGCGGGCGAACCGGGGTCCGGCAAGAGCACCTTCGCCCAGCATCTGGTCGCCCTGCTACGACGGACTCCCCCAGCCGGCCTGCCGCCGCTGGACTGGGTGGCGTACGTGCCGATGGACGGCTTCCACCTCGCCGACGTCGAGCTCGACCGGTTGGGGCGGCACGACCGCAAAGGGGCTCCCGACACCTTCGACGCGGCCGGCTACGCGGCCCTGCTCCGCCGCCTCCACGAGGACGCGGACGAGGTGGTCTACGCACCCGCCTTCGAACGCGACCTGGAGCAGCCGATCGCGGGCAGCATCCCGATCCCGCGTGCCGCCAGGCTCGTCGTCACCGAGGGGAACTATCTGCTTCTCGACCAGGGCGACTGGGCCCGCGTGGGGGAACAGCTCGACGAGGTCTGGTACTGCGAGCTCGCCAGGGACGAGCGCGTGGCCCGTCTCATCGCCCGCCACAAGCTGTTCGGCAAGGACCACGACACGGCGGTGGCCTGGGTGCTGGGCACCGACCAGCGCAACGCCGACCTCATCGCCACCACCCGGTCACGCGCCGACCTGATCGTGCCCGAGGAAGTCCTCCGCTCGATCGACGACCGCGACCGGGCAATGATCGACTAGCCACGGCCACCGCGCCGATGTACGGCAGGCGCACACGCAAGCCGCGGCGCACGGTCGGTGGCGGGCACGGTCTAACGGTTGACGACCACCTGCTCCTCGACCACCTGCTCCTGTCCGGCACCGGCGACCCCGACGACGGCCACAGCGGCGACCAGCGCGGCTACCACACCCGCCCGCCAGGGTGAAGGGCGCCTTCGCCTGGCACGTCGGCGGCAACGGGTGGTCGCTGGCCACCCTCGGCAGGTCGCTGAGCGACGGGGTCGTGGTCTTCTGGGTCAGCGACCACGCCGGCCAGAAGCTGGGGGACGCCGCGCAAAACCTGACGGAGGGAATCGCCTATCGGGCCAGGCGGGCGGTGCGGCGGCGGTAGTAGTGGACGGTCACCAGGGCGAGCAGGGGGCTCCAGGCGGCCAGCGGCCAGTACATGACGTTGAAGATCACCGTCTGCCAGCCGTGCGTGATCATCGCCGCGGGATCGCCGTTGATCTTCAACCCGCGACTGATCATCGTCATCGCGTACGGGAAGATCAGCAGGACGAGCGCGCCCAGGCCCGCGGGGATGACCGCGGCCATGAGCGGCACCTGACGGCCGCGCAGCACCGGCACCCAGCGCGGCCACCTCTCGCCCCATTCGCTGACCAGCCCGACGGCGAGGAAGGCGGCCGCCTCGCTGACCACGCTGAGCAGCAGGATGTACCACCACCCACCGTCCAGGCCCTCCAGCCTGCCAGGAGGCGTGGGGCCGAACTCCAGCAGCGGCAGGTGGAAGATGAACGTGGCGATTCGCCACAGGCTGGAGGGCAGCACGGCCAGCGGGATGGCATAGGCGGCCAGTACGGCCCAGCGGGGCACGCCCGCTGCGGTCCGGCCATGGAGTCTGCTCCAGAGATTGTGCCCGGCCATGGGATTCTCCTCGAACGAAAGATCAGAGGTCTACGTCATCGAGGATCACGCCCTCCCGAAGGCCGGGCATCCCCTGTGCGAGGGAGTGGCTTCCCCACACGGAGGGAGCAGAGCTCATCGGTCGACGGTCAGCTCGGGGCGTAGGGCCAGGAGTGCGCCGAGGACGGCGTGCAGGCGGTCGAGCGCGCCGCCGGCCTCCAGCCCGACGTGGTCGTGATGGACGTGAGCATGCCGGGGCTCAACGGCATCGAGGCCACCAGGAGCATCGTCGACGACAGCCCGCACATCGCGGTCGTCGTGCTGACCATGTCGGAGGAGGAGGCCACGCTGTTCGCCGCGATGCGCGCGGGCGCGCGGGGCTACCTGCTCAAGGGCGCCAACCAGGCGGAGATCGTCCGGGCGATCACCGCGGTGGCGCACGGCGAGGCGATCTTCGGCCCCGCCATGGCACGCCGGGTCGCCGAGTTCTTCCAAGCCAACGCCACGGTCGCGAACGATCCGGTGTTCCCGCAGCTGACGCCCCGCGAGAGGGAGATACTCGCGCTGGTGGCGGCCGGGCGGTCGAACGCGCAGATCGCCTCGGCCCTGTTCTTGTCGCCGAAGACGGTGCGCAACAACGTCTCCAACATCTTCGCCAAGCTGCACGTCGCCGACCGTGCCGAGGCCATCGTCAGGGCACGGGAAGCAGGATTCGGACGGGCGGCAGGGTAAGCACATTCCGCGCGTGACGGGCAGGCTTGGGAGCCTGCCCGGTCGTCCGCCTGCCGAGTCGTTGTAGGCAGCGTCATTCCTGCTTCGACGGCCGGACGGTGAGCGCGCGGAAGGTGAGAACCAGGACGACGGCCATGATCGCGACGCTGGTCAGCGCCGCGGTGTGGAAGCCCGACGCGAACGCGTGCCGTACGTGGTCAAGCAGCCCTGCGTCGTCGCGGTCGGCGGCCTGCTTGAGGCCGTCCACCCAGGATCCGTCAGCGTGGCCCGCGTCGGAGGTGAGGCGGGCACGGTAGGCCAGCGTGCCGATGCTGCCCAGCACGACCAGGCCCAGCGCGATGCCGATCTCGTTGGCGGTCTGCGCGAACGAGGCGGCGGACCCGGCCCGATCCTGGGGCGCGTGCGAGATGACGTCGTTCATCAGGAACGGGAAGGCCGCTCCACACCCGCCGGTGGTCAGCACGGTGCCGCCCGCCAGCACGACCAGCCCTGACGGGCCGTCCGGGATCACCGCCAGCAGGGCGAACCCGGCCGTCATCAGCACCATGCAGGCCGCGACGATCCGGGCCGGCGGCAGCCGCCGGCCGAGCCACGGCCCGAGGTTGGCGGCGACGATCATGGAGATCATCTGCGGCAGCAGCCACAGCGCCGCCGTCAGCGGCGCGAGCCCCTGCGCCGACTGAAGGTAGAACGCCACGAACATCGAGGTCCCGCCCATGACCAGCGCCGTGAGCAGCAGCACCACCATCGTCCTCGACACTCCGGTACGGCGCAGCAGTCCGAGATCCACCAGCGGGTGCTCGAGCCGGCCCTGGCGGCGCACGAACATCACGCCCAGCGCGAGCCCGACGCCCGCGGCGGCGACCGGCATCCAGCCCCAGCCGTCGTTGACGATCGCCTTGAGCGCGTACACCACCAGCAGGATGGATGCCAGGCACAGCGCGGCGCTGCGCACGTCGGGACGACCGGGATTCTCGGCGCGGAACTCCGGCAGAACGCGCGGCGCGGCGAGCACCGTCAGCACCATCACCGGCACGCCCATCAGGAAGACCGAGCCCCACCACCAGTGCTCGACCAGCACGCCGCCGATCAGCGGCGCCACCGCCATCCCGCCCAGGAAGCAGGTCATGTAGGCGCCCATCGCCGACACCGACGCCTTCGGATCGGGGTAGATCCGGCCGATCAGCGCCATCGACGCCGGCATGATCGCGGCACCGGCCACGCCCATGACCGCCCGGGTCGCGATGATCATCCACGGTGCGACCGAGAACGCGGCGATGGCCGAGGCCAGCGCGAACACCGCGGCACACACGATGATCAGCTTCCGGCGGCCGATCCGGTCGCCGACGGTGCCCATCGTGACCATGGTGCCGCCGACCATGAACCCGTAGATGTCGTTCATCCACAGCAACTCGGTCGGCGACGGGCTCAGGTCCGCCGCCAGCCGGGGCAGCGCGATGTTGAGCACGCTGATGTCGATCGCGATGAGCAGGGACGGCAGCGCCAGCAGGGCCAGCGCCACCCGGGGGTCGCGCGTACGGCGGATGGTCTCGACGGCCGATGTCATGACGCCCTCCTGCTGAAGATCACGTGCGAGACGCCGCGGGGCGAGGCGGTCGTCTCCACCTCGAAGCGCTCCTCGACGCCCTCCAGGCCGTCCCAGAGCCGAACGCCGCGGCCGAGCACGATCGGCACGACGACGACGTGGAGCAGGTCGACCAGGTCGGCGGCCAGGAAGTCCCTGACCACCGTCGGGCCGCCGCTGACATGGACGTCCAGCCCGTCAGCCGCCTGCTTCGCCTCGGCCAGGACATCCTGGGGCGAGGCGTCACGGAAGTGGAAGGTCGTCCCGCCGGCCATCTTCAGCGACGGCCGTAGGTGGTGAGTGAGCACGTAGACCGGCGTGTGGAAGGGCGGGTTCTCGCCCCACCAGCCCTGCCATGACTCGTCGGCCCACGGGCCGCGCTGCGGGCCGAACTTGTTGCGGCCCATGATCTCCGCGCCGAAGCCGCGGAATCCCGCCTCGATGAGGGCGTTGTCGATGCCGCGGCTGCCGCCGGGGCCGCCGCCCTGCAGTTCGTAGGCCATCGCCGTGTCGGAGAACCACTCGTGCAGGCGGATTCCCGCGTGCCCGAAGGGCGCCTCCAGCGCCTGGCCCTCTCCCGTGGCGAAGCCGTCTATGGACACGCCGAAGTTGTGGACGCGCACGAGCTGGCGTCTGGTCGTCGGTGATGCGGTCATGAGTGAGCTTCCCTTTCTGGTTACCAAGAGAGTCGGCGCGGGGTGGCGATTCTTGACAGTGCGGGGAGAACCGGCACGGCAGGATGTGCAATCCGCAGCGCCGCCCCCGGGCGGCGCCCTGTCCACCCGGCACAGCCGTGGCACGTTCGTGGTGGTCGCCGAGCTGGCCCACGATCCGGACCAGCCCTCACCGGGGCAGCGAGGAGACGGCCGTGGTGCGTGTGATGATCGCCGAGGACACGGGGATCCTCAGGGAGACTCTGTCGGCGCTGCTGGCTCTGCAGGACGACATCGAGGTCGTGGCCGAGGTCGCCTCCGGGGAGGCCATCGTGCCCGCGGCGCTGCGCCATCGCCCCGACGTCGTGGTCGTCGACATCGACCTGCCGGGCGTCGACGGGCTGACCGCGACCGCCGAGCTCAACGCCCGCAACCGCATGGACGCGGTCCGCATCGCCGAAGCCGGTTGGCTGTAGCTCGCCGCCGCGATCGGATCCGGGACCACTGGTCGGCGTGCCCCATCAAGACCTCTGAATGTCGAGTGAAGCGAGCAACTCCACTACGCCCGGAGGTCTTTCTCGTGTCACCAAGATCTCGACCAAGTACACCCAGGCCCGCCACTTGCGGAACGCTCCTGGCGGCGGTTCTGCACAGGTGTGCGCCTGGGCTAGTTGGTGCAGTCCTGGTTCTTGAGTTCCATGCTCACGCTATAGATCTTGTTGTTGTCGAGGAGGAAACGGTAGGACGCCTTGGGATTGCCGGGGACGCGGGCGTAGAGGTTGTCCTTGCTCCCGCTGGCGGAGGTGTCCAGCTTCGGGTACGCCTTGCGCAGTTGCTTCCTGGTGGAGCCGACCCTGATGCCCTCAGGGGTTTCACGCCCTTGGGCGCGCCGATCATCGCCACGCCGAGCTTCTTGGAGATGTAGATGCCTACGGAGTCGCGACCTGTCGGGTGCGCTTTCAGGTCCCAGCCCGAGCAGGGGCTGTCGCCCCCCTTCAGGACGATCTTCCCGGTCGCCTTGGCCTGCTTGACGCTCATCCCCAGCCTCACGCCTCCATACCCGTACGGCCCGAGGGTTTCGCTCCGGTGAGCGGCCGTGCCGGCGGCGGCCCTTGGTGAGCGGGTGGCCGGAAAATTAGGTCGCCGAGCATTCGGCTGAATCGTAGGGTGCAGGCGTGCATCCTGCCGATTTCTACACGGGCATCGTCGCCGAGCTGTACGGGCCGCTGAAGTCCGTCGCCCAAGATCCAGAGCCGTACGCGGCCTTCGTCCAAGAGGCAGGTTCCCCGGCTCTGGAACTGGGGTGCGGGGACGGCGATCCTCTGCTCGACCTGCGGCGGCGCGGCCTGGACGTCGAGGGCGTCGACGCCTCGGCGGACATGCTGGACCGGTGCCGCCGCCGGGCGCGCAAGCAAGGCGTCGACGTCGTCGTCCACCACCAGCGCATGGAGTCGCTCGATCTGCCACGCCGCTACCGTGCGATCTTCCTTGCCGGCCCGACGTTCAACCTGCTTCCCGACGACTCCACCGCGCTGGCGGCCCTCCACCGCATCCGCGACCACCTCGACGTGGGCGGCACCGCCCTGGTGCCGCTGTTTATCCCGTCGCCCACACCTGCCGAACGGATCGGCGAAGTACGCACCGCTACGGCGGACGACGGTGCCGAGTTGCGTGTCTCGGTGTTGTCGGAGGAGCGTAGCGATTCCGCGCGGACGCAGACGACGGTGTTGCGTTACGAGCGCTACCGCGACGGTGAGAGCACCATCGTGGACCGCCCCTGGGTGCTGCACTGGTACACCCGCTCAGGATTCGAGAGCCTTGCCGCGGCCGCCGGCCTGATCGCGGTGTCGGTCCTGGAGACGC
This sequence comes from Nonomuraea sp. NPDC050536, assembly GCF_044457685.1. Classification (NCBI taxonomy): domain Bacteria; kingdom Bacillati; phylum Actinomycetota; class Actinomycetes; order Streptosporangiales; family Streptosporangiaceae; genus Nonomuraea; species Nonomuraea sp. NPDC050536. The sequence goes on along the minus strand of NZ_JBITHD010000015.1, from coordinate 38,878 downwards.
CCGACGCCTCCGACCTGCAATTCCAGCTGCAAGCCGCCGGTTGAGACATCGTCCAACGTCACGTTCAGATCTGCCCGAGGATCTCGCAGGCCGCGCGCTCACCGGACGCCACCGCGGCGTTCAGGGTGGCGTTGTCCACGTCGGTGTGCTCACCGGCGAAGTGGATCCGCCCCTCCTGGACCGCCTCGTATCCCGCGATCGAGGTGTACTGCCCGGTCCGGTAGTAGTGGTAGCCGCCGAGCTGCCAAGGAGCGCGTGACCAGTGGTCCTCGTAGGCCTTGCCGGTATAGGCCGCCGTGGTGCCGGGGTACATGTGCTCGATCTGGGACAGGAACCAGTTCACGTCCGCGGCGGGCGCCGGTCCGTGGGTAGCGCCGGTGAGCGTGTCGCGGGCCACGTTCCCGCCGGGGAAGACGACCTGCAGGGCAGGTGTGCCCGTGGCTCCCGAGACGGTCGAGCCGTCCCATGCGGTCTGGTAACCCTGCGGGCCGGTGTTGGTGATGCCGTTGTAGCCGAGGGAGGGCCAGGTCTTCCTGGACAGCTGGACGGTGATCTTGCCGCTCTGCCCCATGCCCTGCTGCCGGACCGCGGTCAGCTTGAGCGGCGACAGGCTCGCCCCTGCCAGGTCCACGTTGCGGAGCGTGCTGAACGGCAGAGCCAGCACCACATGGTCAGCCAGTACGGTGACCGTACTGCCGCCGTGGTCGAACGTGCAGGTGTAGCTGTCGTCGTGGTTGCGGCGCAGCGCGAGGAGCTGGTAGCCCTGCTGGACCGTCCCGGCAGGTAAGCCGCCGACCATGCCACTCACGATCTGGTCGTTGCCCCCGACGATGTGGTACTTCTCGTCGAAGCCGTGCCCCCCGTCGAACGTCTTCGACTGGCCCAGGAAACTGATCATGCCGAGCGCGGAGCTGTCGGCGGGTTCACCTCCGGACTGCAGCTGGAGCGACTGGATCACCTGGCCGAGCCGGGACCCGGGATCGAGCCCGATCTCGTCGAGGTAGTCCAGGCAGGACAGGTGGTCCAGCCGGTAGGCCTCGGCGTTGTAGCGGTCGTAGCGCGCGGTCCCGGCCGCCAGGTAGGAGGAGTGGAAGGCGCTGTATGCCTGCTCGACCCAGTCCTGCTGCTGCTGGACCCCGGTGTAGAGCGCGCCGTCGATCCAGGCGGCGTAGTCGCCCGCGAGCGCTCCGCCGTACACGCTCTCGCGCTGCAGGCCCAGATCGCCGGCGAGCCGCAGGATCTCGTTGTCGGTCGAGCTGATGAACGACCCGCCGCGCTCGGCGACCAGACCGCCGTCGAAGAAGCCACGCAGCGACCAGCAGCGGCCGCCGACGTGGGTGGTGTCCGCGTCGTACACCGTCGCGCGGACCGGCCGGGTGCCCGTCCAGAGCCGGTGCGCGCAGCGGAGCCCGGCGAGCCCCGCACCGACGATGACCACGCGCGGATCGGTGGACGCCGAAGCCCGGGAGGCCATCGGCAGAGTGGCGGTCACAGTGGCGGCGGTGGCGATGAATCCGCGTCTGGTCAGCGTACGCATGGGTCCGTGCTCCCTCTCGTCGTCGGATTGGAGTGGAGCCTGAGTGAAAGAACGTTCTTTCACAAGACCTGGCACGATCTGGGCCATGGAGCACTCACCGAGGGTGCGGCTCGTCGACGTCGCCGTCGCGGCCGGGGTGTCGACGAGCACCGTCTCCGCCGCGCTGAACGGGACCGGCCGCCTGTCCGACGCGACGCGCGAGCTGGTGCGCGAGGCCGCGCTGCGCCTGGGATACCGGCCGGACCCCACCGCCCGCCTGCTGCGCGCCGGTCACACCCGGCTGATCGGGCTGGCGGCGCGCGAGTACGTCGGGACGCCGTGGGTCTACGCGGAGCACGCCTACTTCGCGCAGCTCATCACGGGCGCGGTGCGTGCCGCGCACCGCAGGGGCTACGCCATCGTGTTCCTGCCGACCCTGTCCAGGAACGACTACTGGCTCGACATCCCCCTGGACGGCATCTACCTCGTGGACCCGGTCGCCGACGACCCGATGGTCGGCAACTGCGTCGCCGCGGGCATCCCCGTGATCGCCAACCTCCCGCACGCCGAGGGCCTGCTGCCCTGGGTGGGCTGCGACCACGACGCCGCCATCCGGCAGGGCCTCACCCACCTGTACGACGCCGGCGCCAGGAACATCGCGGTGATCGCCGGGGAGTCCACCGCCCAGTTCCACCGCGCGTCGGTCCGCACCTGCGAGAGCTGGTCAGCCGAGCGCGACCTGCCCTCCTGGATCATCCGGACCCCGGTGCCGGGCAGCCGGGACGTGCTCGCCGCCGTCGAGCGGGTGCTCTCCGCGCCGCGGCCGCCCGATGCGATCTTCACGCTGGTCGAGGCGAGCACCCCGCTCCTCGTCGAGACGATCAGGCGGCTCGGCAGGTCGATCCCCGACGACCTGCTCCTGCTCTGCACGACGGAGGATCCCGCCTCGGCGCGTACCGATCCCGCGGTCAGCACGCTGAGCTTCCGCCCCGCGGAGACGGCCGAGGCCGCTATCGCGCTGCTCGTCGAGGGCCACGCGGGCGCGCCGCTCGCCGCGGAGCTGCACGTCAGGGCGTCCTCTACCCCTCACGGACCTCGGCGGCGCGCAGCTCGATCGCGGTGATCAGCGCCTCCACCCGCACCCGGAAGATCTCCTCATGGCTGACCTCGGCGAGTTCGGTGCCGAGGTCGGCGATGTGCGGGAAACGGCCGGGGTCCGCCAGCCGGTACTCCTTGCCCCACGAGGACTCGTCGGCGCTCCTGACCTCGGGCTCGACCAGCATCAGCGCGGCGTGCTGCCCCACGTAGGCCAGGATCGAGTCGCCGACCATCCGGTAGTACACGGCGGCGTCGGCGCCCCGAAGGCCCGCCTCGACGACCGCGCCCAGGATGAACTCGACGATCCGGAACTCGTTGACCCGCCGGGTCGTGCGGCTCGCCGTGGTCGAGGCGACCACCGGATACTTCAGCGCGATCTCCAGCGAGCTCCAGGCCAGCGCCCGCAGCCGGTCCTTCCAGCCGAGACCGTCGGGAACACCGTCGAGCATCTCGCCGAGGGTCCGGTCGGCCACCAAGAGCAGCAGCTCGTCCTTGTCGCGAAAGTGCCGGTAGATCGCCGTCGGGTCCGCACCCAGCTCCTCGCCGAGCCGCCGGACCGTGAACGCGTCCGCACTGCCCCTGGCCGCGATGCGCAGGCTGGCTTCGACGATCATCTCGGGCGAGAGCTGGCTGCCCGAGCGTTTGCTGCGGGCCTGCGCGGCGGGTGACTTCGGCATAGTGCGGCCAGTGTATCGATCCGGCGATCAGCGAGCGCAACACCATTGACAACAGTGTTGCGCTGACTGTTCACTCCTCCTCGATGACGTCGAAGTTTCCAGGGGATGCACCGATGACGAACGTTGAGGCGATCTTTGTTGGCGGCCGGGTCTTCACCGGGACCGAGCCGGAGCCGGTGAACGCCGCGGTCGCCATCGGCGGGGGCCGCATCGTCGCGGTCGCCGACGAGGCGTCGATCCGCGCCCTCGGAGACGGCGCGGAGGTCGTCGACCTCGCCGGCGGGCTGCTGCATGCCGGGTTCCAGGACGCCCACGTTCACCCGGTGGTGGCCGGGGTCCAGATGCTGCGGTGCGACCTGTCGGCCGAGCACACCGTCGAGGGCTACCTCGAGGTGATCGCCCGCTACGCGAAGGCCCATCCCGAGGCCGCCTGGATCTGCGGCGGCGGCTGGTCCATGGACGTCTTCCCCGGCGGCACCCCCACCCGGGGGATGCTCGACGAGGTCGTGGCCGACCGGCCGGTCCTGCTCACCAACCGCGACGGCCACGGCGCCTGGGTCAACAGCCTCGCGCTGCGCCTGGCCGGCCTCGACCGGGACACGCCCGACCCGGTGGACGGACGGATCGAGCGGGAGGAGGACGGCACCCCGGCAGGGACCCTGCAGGAGGGCGCCATGACCCTGGTCAGCGACCACGTCCCCGCGGCCACGCCGCAGGAAGCGCACGCGGGCCTGCTCGCGGCCCAGGACTACCTGTTCTCGCTGGGGGTGACCAGCTGGCAGGACGCCATGATCGGCGCCTTCCACGGCAACCCGGACAACCACCAGGTCTACCTGCACGCCGCCGCCGAGGGATCGCTCCAGGCCAGGGTGGTCGGGGCGCTGTGGTGGGACCGCGAGCGCGGTCTCGACCAGATCCCCGAGCTCGAGGAGCGCCGCCGCGATGGCAGGGCGGGCCGGTTCGCGGCCACGACCGTGAAGATGATGCTGGACGGCATCGCGGAGAACTTCACCGCCGCGATGCTGGAGCCCTACCTGGACGGCTGCGGCTGCGCCACGGCCAACGCCGGCCTCGACTTCGTCGATCCGGCCCTCCTGTCCGAGGCGGTGACCGCACTCGACCGGCTCGGCTTCCAGATCCACTTCCACGCCCTCGGCGACAGAGCCGTACGGCAAGCCCTCGACGCCCTGGCGGCGGCCCGCGCGGCCAACGGCGCGAGCCCCAACCGCCACCACCTGGCACACCTCCAGGTGGTGCACCCCTCGGACGTCCCCCGCTTCGCCGAACTCGGCGCGGCGGCCAACATCCAGGCCCTCTGGGCGGCGCACGAACCGCAGATGGACCAGCTGACCATCCCGTTCCTCGGACCGGAGCGGGCCGCCATGCAGTACCCCTTCGGTGATCTGCAGCGGGCGGGCGCGCGGCTGGTCGCGGGCAGCGACTGGTCGGTGAGCAGCCCCAACCCGCTGTGGGGCATCCACGTGGCGGTCAACAGGATGCTCCCGTCCGGCGGCTCCGGCCGGCCCTTCTTCCCCGAGCAGTCCCTCACCCTGTCCCAGGCGCTCACCGCCTACACCGCCGGGAGCGCCTGGGTGAACCACCTCGACGAGGTCACGGGCACGATCGAGGCGGGCAAGCTCGCCGACCTCGTCGTCCTGGACCGCGACCCCTTCCTGGGGCCGCCGCGGGAGATCGGCGCCACCAGGGTGCTGCGCACCTACGTCGAGGGCCGTCTCGTCCACTCCCAGCCCGCCTGAACCCCCGGAGGAGACCCATGTCAGTTCCCCGCATCGCGGCGCTGCTGCTGGCTCTGACCGCCACCGCCTGCTCCGCCACCTCCCCCACGGCCAAACCCGCGGCCGCCGGCTACCAGCTGACCGAGCGAACCTCCGCCCCGAGGGCGGACCTGGACTCCTTCACCTGGTCGCTGTTCGCGGAGCCGCAGTCGCTCGACTATGCCTACGCCTACGACTACCCGCCGAACCAGGTCCTGGCCAACCTCTGCGAGAGCCTGCTGCGCTGGAACCCCGACCTGACGACCTCGCCCAGCCTGGCGACGGCCTACAAGAACGCGACTCCCACCACGTGGGTGTACCAGATCCGGCCGCACGTCCGCTTCCACGACGGCACCGTACTGACCGCCGCCGACGTCGTCGCCTCCCTGCGGCGCCATCTCGACCCCGGCGTGGGCTCCTACTGGACGACCGCCTACCGGAACGTCAAGTCGGTCGACCAGACCGGCCCGCTGCAGGTCACGGTCACGCTGAAGAAGCCCGACTCGACGTTCAACAAGTACATGGCCGCCTCCCCCGGCACGATCGAGTCGGCCGCCACCCTGGCCAAGCGGGGCAAGGACTACGGCAACCCGGCCAAGGGCGTGAACTGCACCGGCCCCTTCGCCTTCGACTCATGGACCGCCGGCCAGTCGATCACGCTCAAGCGGTTCGACGGCTACTGGGATCCCAAGCTGAAGGCTCGGTCGGAGCGGGTGAAGTTCGTCTTCCTGCCCGACCCGAACACGCGCATCAGCGCCTTCCAGACCGGCGAGGTCGACGGCGGCTGGATGCTGCCGCCCAACGCCTACGCCAAGCTGACGGGCACGCCGGCAGGCACGCTCTACTTCGGCCGCAACACCACGGTGGCCAACGAGGTCGTCAGCAACCTCAAGGGCCCGCTCGGCGACGCCCGGGTACGGCAGGCTCTGCTGATGGCCATCGACCGCAAGGGCATCGTCAAGGCGGGCGTAGCCGGGGTCGGTGACGTCGCCGAGTCCCTCGTCACCCGCAACACCTGGGGCGAGGCTTCGGCCGACGCCGTCAAGGGCCTGCCGGCCTACCCCTACGACCCGGCCAAGGCCAAGGCCCTCGCCCAGCAGGCCGGGGTGTCCGGCCAGAAGGTCGTCATCGCGACCAGCCCGCTCGACTCCGAGACGACCATCATCACCCAGGCCGTCGCCCAGGCGGCCACCGCGATCGGACTGAAGCCGGAGATCGACTCCATCGCGGCGGACAAGTACGGCACGCTGTTCACCGACCCGGCCGCCCGCAAGGGCATCGACCTCTTCCTGACGTTCTGGTACACCTCGATCACCGACCCGCTCGACATGTACGGCGGGCTGCGCACCGGCAGCTTCAGCGACTACGGCGACTGGTCGAACCCCGCCTTCGACGCTGCCGTCGACCGGGCCACAGCGGCCTACGACCCGGCCACGCACGCCGCGGCCACCGCGCAGGCGCAGGAGATCGCCATGCGGGAACTGCCGTGGCTGCCGCTCTACAGCTCGCCGGTGAGCGTCTTCCTGGGCAAGCGGATCACCGGCGTCCAGCCGTCGATCGCCTACCTGTACTACCCGTGGGCCGCAGAGATCGGGGCGAAGTGATGGCCCGGGTACGTTTCCTCGCGGTCAAGCTGGCCGAGCTGGTGGTGACGCTGCTGGTCACGTCCTTCGTCGTGTTCTCCTCCACGTATCTCGCCCCGGGCGACCCGGCTGGGTTCCTGGTCAGAGGACGGAGCGTCAGCCCCGAGGAGCTCGCGGCGATCCGCCACCAGTACGGCTTCGACCAGCCGTTCCCCGTGCGCTACTGGCAATGGCTGGAGGGCGTGCTGCACGGGGACCTCGGCCGGTCCTACCTGTTCCATCAGAGCGTCGCCGACGTCATCTGGGCGCGGCTGCCCTCCACACTGCTGCTCGTGGCCGTGTCGACGGCGCTGATCGGCCTGGCCGGGATCGGAGCGGGCGTGGTCGCCGCGCTCCGGAACGGGACGTGGGCCGACTCGGCGGTGCTGCTGCTGGTGACGATCGGCGCGGCGGTACCCGCCTTCGTGGCGGCGATCGGGCTGAAGTCGGTGTTCGGCGTGGAGCTGGGCTGGTTCCCGACGATCGGGTACGGCGCCGGGCCGCTGGACCGGCTCCACCACGTCGTGCTGCCGGCCACCGCGCTGTCGGTGACGTTCATGGCGCTGGTGACCCGGGTGACCAGGACGGCGATGCTCGACGAGCTGGGCCGCGAACACGTCGAGGTCGCCCTGAGCCGCGGGATGCCGCGCCGTACCGTGGTGCGACGCCATGTCCTGCGCAACGCCCTCGGCCCGATCGTCACGGTCTCGGGGCTGCTGGTCTCGGGGATGCTGGTCAGCACGGCGATCGTGGAGAGCGCCTTCGGCATGTCAGGGGTGGGATCGCTGCTGGTGCAGGCGGTCGACCAGCTGGACTTCCAGGTCGTACAGGCGATCGTGCTGCTGGTGGTCGTGGCGTTCGTGGTGGTCAACCTCCTCGTCGACCTGGTTCATCCGCTGATCGACCCGAGGGTCGCCGCGGCGGGGAGCGCGCGATGAGCCTGGCCGCCCGGACTCCGGGCGTCCGGCTGGGCGGCAGCCGCCTGTTCCGCGGCTGCCTGGTCGTCCTGTCGCTCTTCGTCGGGGTGTCGGTGCTGGCGTCCTGGCTCGCGCCGCATGATCCGACGATCGGCGACTTCGCCGACACCTTCGCGGATCCGAGCCTCGTGCACTGGCTCGGCACCGACCAGGGCGGGCACGACACCCTCTCCGCGCTGATCATGGGATCGCGCACCAGCCTGATCGGCCCGCTGGGGGTGGTGCTCGGCTCCACCGCGCTCGGCGTCGGCGTGGGACTGTTCTCCGCGTGGCGGGGCGGCTGGGCCGACACGCTGATCGGGCGGGTGCTCGACGTCCTGTTCGCCTTTCCGGCTCTGCTGCTGGCGATCCTGGCGGTGGCCTTGTTCGGCAAGGGCCTGACCGCGCCGATGCTCGCGATGGCGGTCGCGTACATGCCGTACACGGCTCGGCTGGTGCGCGGGCTGGCGCTGCAGGAGAAGGCCAGGCCGTACATCGCCGCCTATCAGGTCCAGGGCCACGCCGCGGTCTTCGTCGCGCTGCGGCGGCTGCTGCCCGGCATCGCGCCGACCGTGCTCGCCCAGTCGACGGTGAACTTCGGCTACGCCCTGCTCGACCTGGCCGCCCTTTCCTTCCTCGGCCTGGGCGTCCAGCCGCCGACGCCGGACTGGGGAGCGATGATCAACCAGGGGCAGGCCGCCGTGCTGGAGGGCAAGCCGCTGTCCGCCGTCGTCCCGGCGCTCGCGATCGTGCTCGTCGTGGTCGCCTTCAACACCGTCGGGGAGCACCTCGGCGACCGGATCGCGAGGGGACGGCGCTGATGGCCTTGCTCGAGATCGAAGACCTGCACGTCGAGCTGCCGGGTACGGCGAGGCCCATCCTGGACGGGGTCAGCCTGACCGTGTCCGCGGGAGAGTTCGTCGCCCTGGTCGGTGAGTCCGGCTCGGGCAAGTCGGTGACGGCCCGGGCCGCCCTGGGCCTGCTCCCGCCAGGCGCGCGGACCGCGGGCCACGTCCGCGTCGGCGGGACGGACCTGCTCACGTCCGACGCCACGACCCTCCGCGACATCCGCACCGCCACCGCGTCGATGATCTTCCAGGACCCGCGGGCGAGCATCAACCCGGTGCGCCGCGTCGGCGACTTCCTCACCGAGTCCCTGCGGCGCAACCACGGCTGGCCTCGCGCCCGGGCGAACGCCCGCGCCGTCGAGCTCCTCGCCGCGGTCGGCCTGCCCGATCCGGCACGGCACCTCACCCAGTATCCGCACGAGCTGTCCGGCGGGATGCTCCAGCGCGTCATGATCGCCGGAGCTCTCACCGTCGAGCCCGAGCTCCTGCTGTGCGACGAGCCCACGACCGCCCTGGACGTGACCACGCAGGCCGAGATCCTCGCCATCCTCGGCCGGCTACGGCGCGAGCGGGGGCTCGGCGTGCTGTTCATCACCCATGACGTCGACCTCGCCGCGGCCGTCGCCGATCGCGTCTATGTGATGTACGCGGGCCGGATCGTCGAGACCGCTGCCGCCATGGACCTGTTCGGCAGGCCACGCCACCCCTACACCTCTGGTCTGCTCGGCTCGACTCCGCAGCTCGAAGGCCCGGCGATCCGCCTGACCCCCGTTCCCGGGGCGCCGATGAGCCTGCTGGAGAGCGCTCCTGGGTGCGCCTTCGCCGCCCGCTGCCACTTCGCGGAACCAGGCACGTGCGACGAGACGCCGCCCACGCTCCAGCCGTACGGCCCCACGCTCGCCGCCTGCCACCGTGCCGGGGAGCTCACCGACCTGCCGGGCGCGCCCGGCTCCCAGAAAGGCAGGGTCACGTGACCGGCGCCATCCCGCTGCTCCAGGTCGACCACCTGCGCAAGAGCTACGCGAAGGTGCTCGCGGTGGACGACCTCTCCTTCCGGTTGGAGCCCGGGGGCGCGCTCGGCATCGTCGGGGAATCCGGATCCGGCAAGACGACCACCGCCCGGATGCTCGTCGGCATGGAACGCCCCGACGGGGGCCGGATCCTGGTCCACGGCGCCCCGCTGGCGACCAGGGTGCACGGACGCGCGGCGCGCCTGGCCAGGGCGAAGGCCGTCCAGATCGTGTTCCAGGACCCGTACCTGTCACTCGACCCGCGCATGACCGTCGGCGCGGCCATCCACGACGTCCTCCACCTGCACCGTACGGCCGGCCAGGTCGGCGACCTGCTCGCCCGGGTGGGCCTGGGTGACAGGGAGGCCGCCCTCCTCCCCCGCCAGCTGTCCGGAGGGCAGCGCCAGCGGGTGGCCATCGCCCGCGCGCTGGCGGCCGAACCCGCCGTCCTCGTGCTCGACGAGGCCGTCTCGGCCCTGGACGTCTCCGTGCAGGCCCAGGTCCTCAACCTCCTGTCGGACATCCGGCGTGACACCGGCATCGGCCTGATCTTCATCAGCCACGACCTCGCGGTCATCCGCTACGTCTGCGACGAGGCCCTGGTGATGCGCCGCGGCCAGACCGTCGAACACCGCCCCATCACCGACCTTCTGACCACCCCGCACCACTCCTACACCCGCCTCCTCCTGTCATCCGTCCCCCGCCCAGGCTGGCACCCCGAGACTCTCAGCTAGAGGCGACGGCAGCGCCCGCGCGCCGTGTGGTTCGAACAGGGTGCGGGCCGCGCACACCGCGACCCAGATCATCAGGTACGGCACGCCGGCGACGGTCACCACGCCACGGTCGCGATGACCGCGGTGAGCAGGATCCGGGCACCATCGTCAGCGCGCATACGCGTGGTGTTCTCAGCCGAGTTCGAGAGGGCTGCTGATTTCGAAGTTCTCGTCAAGAATGGCGACGAGGCGGTCGGCGGCTCGCGGGGTGGTCTCGCTTGCCCATTGGTGGACGAGGCCGAGGAAGCCCTGCAGTCGCAGGTGCACCGTGGCCAGAAGGGCGGGCAGATCGTCGAGGTGAATCTCCACCTCATGGTTGGGCGAATGTAGCGCGCGTGGGTCTGACTCCTGCTGGAGCCGGACGACTCCGGCGAGGTATTCGAGATCGGTGCCGGGATCGTGCCCGAGCCAGATGTCCTTCTTATGCAGGACGTTCCGCCACTCCCGCCAGCTTTCCAGGCCGCAACAGCAGCCCGGCAGGATCTCCGCATTGGCGGTCGCGTCCCTGACACGTAGTCCGCCCGGGGCGAGGAGCGCTTCCGCTTCGGCCAGATGCCGGTCCAGTAGGTCGTGGAGATCGCTGATCGGCGCGGTCGGGATGTCGCCGTAGCGGAAGATGACCGCCATCGCGGTGCCGACCTCGGCCTGGCTCATCTGGCCGGAGAGGGCAAGGAAGCGATCTTTGGCCGGTTCAGCGACCGGCCAGGCGGTGAAGCCCGTTGTCGCGCCAGTCTCCAGAACGGCATCGATGACGATCACGTCCATGATTATCGTGGCTTGCGATCACCCTGGGCCCGGGTAGGCCGCCGCTTCCACCAGCGGAGGATCACCGTGGCTGGATGTTGGTCGCATCATCCCCGGTCGAGGCCATGCCGCTGTTGACGGCCAGCCCGCTCACGAGGAGGCTGAGCGCCAGAACGAGTGCTCTGATCATCGCATTCCCTTCAGTTGGGGCGTGCGCGTCAGTATGAATCCGGGTTCCGCGACTGATCGTTAGCCGGAGCGCCAAGGGTTCACCCGTACGAGTGACGCCAAGGCCAAAACTCCTCAGGGAGACCGGATGAGGCCGCGCTTGGTGGCCGCCGCGACGGCGGCGGTCCGCGAATCGACGCCGAGCTTGGTGTAGATGTGCACGAGATGGGTTTTCACCGTGGTCTCGCTCAGGAACAGCCGCCTGCTGATCTGGCGGTTCGACAGTCCGGCGGCGACGTGGCCGAGCACCTCCAGTTCCCGCGGGCTGAGCGTGGGCTCGCCGGTGCGTACCCGGCCGAGCAGGCGGGAGGCGACGCTGGGCGCCAGAGCGCTGGCGCCGCTCGCGGCGGAGCGGATGGCGGCGTGCAGGTCGTCGGAGGGGGCGTCCTTGAGCAGGTAGCCGGTGGCGCCCGCCTCGATCGCGGCCACGATGTCGGCGTCGGTGTCGAAGGTGGTGAGCACCAGGACCCGCGGGCCGCCTGGCGTGACGATCTGCCGGGTTGCCTCGCTACCGTGGATGCCCGGACCGAGCTGGAGGTCCATGAGCACGACGTCGGGTGCGAGCTCCCTGGCCGCCTCGACGCCCTCCTCGCCGGTGGCGGCCTCGCCGACCAGCTCGAAGTCGGGCTGCCCGGCGAGCATCGCACGTAGGCCGGAGCGGACCACGGGGTGGTCGTCGACGAGCAGGATCCGGATCGGCGCCATCACTCACGCGCCCAGGCCAAGGGCAGGGTGGCGGCGACAGCCGTACCCTCTCCTGGTGCGGACTCGACGGTGAGCGCGCCGCCCAGCGCGGCCGCGCGCTCGCGCATGGCGCGCAGGCCGTAGCCGGTGACGGTGGCGTCGAAGCCGCGGCCGTCGTCGTAGATGTCAAGCACGATCATGTCCTCCAGGTAGGTGAGGGTCACGTTGGCGTGCTCGGCTTGCGAGTGGCGGCTGACGTTGCCCAGCGCGCCCTGGGCGATGCGCAGCAGCGCGAGATCGTAGTCGGCGGGGAGCGGGACCGGCGTGCCCGACACCTCGAAGCGGACCTGGGTGCCGGTGCCCGCGGCGGCCGTATCGCTGATCCGGCGAAGCGCGGCGGTCAGTGACGAGTGCTGGAGTGCGGGCGGGGCCAGCGCGCGGACGAAGTTGCGGGCCTCCTCGAGGTTCTCCTGAGCCGCCCGGGCGGCCTCGGCGATGTGCCGTTCCGCGTCGCCGGGTCTCTCCGACAGGTCGCGGCCGGCGGCGCGCAGCAGGAGGATGATGCTGGACATGCCCTGGGCGAGGGTGTCGTGGATCTCCCTGGCCAGGTGCTCCCGCTCGGCGAGGCGGGCGGACTCGCCCTCGGCTCGCAGCAGCTTGTTCCTCGTGCTGACGAGGTCGTCGATGAGCAGGCGGCGCTGCTCGCTCTCCGCGTAGAGAGCCTTGTAGACCAGGGCCATCAGCGTGGCCACCACCGCGCCGATCGTGGGCCCGATCACCTGCGGCGCGGTGACGGCTCCCGCGTGCCAGCTGGTCGCGGCGATGGCGGCGGCGGTGAGCAGTACGACGCCGGGCAGCGCGACGCGCAGCGGCAGCACGTGCAGGTAGGCGAAGAACAGCGGGAAGACCAGCCAGGCGAACTGCGGTGACCCCAGCACGAGTACGGCCCAGCCGAACGTCACCACGGCCAGCCAGACGCGTCCCAGCACGAGGTCCCCGATGCGGAGCCCGACGGCGTACAGCGCCCCGAGCAGGACGCCGCCGATCACCAGCGGCACGCGGCCCTCGTGCCCGACGCTGGCGACCGCGACCACCAGCAGCGCCGCGAAGGTGCCGTGAATGGCCCAGCGGAGCAGCCTGAGTGCCGGAGGGAACGGAGAGTCCATCATCGACCTCGAGGGTAGGCGAGCCCCTCCGGTGTGCGGGTCGTACAAAAGATGTATTTGCGGGCGACCGAATGAGGGAAGCCGCGCGGGCATGCCGGGCAGCAGGCTGGAGCGCGTTCGTTTCGACAGCTATACATCGGGGGTTCGCGCCGTGTTCGTGGCGCTCAGAGATCTACGTTTCGCCAAGGGAAGATTCGCCCTGATGGGCGCGGTCGTCCTGCTCATCACGCTGCTGGTGACGATGCTGTCCGGCCTGACCGCAGGGCTGGCACGGGAGAACATCTCCTCGATCACCGGCCTGCCCGCCGACCAGATCGTCTTCTCCGGCGACCAGAAGCCCGCCTTCGCCGACAGCCGTATCACCGAGCCGCTCTGGCGGGAGTGGCAGCGGGTCACCGCCGTGGAACGGCTCGGCATCACGATGGGCCGCCTCTCGCAAGGGGGTGCCGCCGCGATCTTCGGCGTCGAGCCCGGCGGCCGCCTGGCCGCGGCGGCCGGGCCCGTGGGCAGCGGCAACGTCGTGCTGTCCGCCGCGCTCGCCGAGGAGAGCAGGCTGGCCGTCGGAGACCGGGTGCAGCTGTACGGCCGCGACTTCACCGTCTCCGGCACCAGCGCCGCGGCCTCCTACAGCCACACCCCCGTCGCCTGGATCGGCATCGACGACTGGCTGCCGATCGGCCGCCAGTCCGGAGCCGACACCGTGGCCACCGTTCTCGCGGTGGGCACAGGACAGGACTTCTCCGCCGCCGACGACCGGCTGGGCACCACGACCGTGCCGCTGGCCGACGCGCCCGCCGCGATCGGCTCCTACTCCTCGGAGAACGGCTCCCTGCAGCTCATGCGGGGGTTCCTGTTCGCGATCTCCGCGCTGGTCATCGGTGCCTTCTTCACCGTGTGGACGATCCAGCGGCGCGGGGACGTCGCGGTGCTGAAGGCGCTCGGCGCGAGCAACGGATACCTGCTGCGCGACGCGCTCACCCAGGCCGTGCTCGTGCTGCTGCTGGGCGCGGGGATCGGCGGCGCGCTCGGCGCAGGCGCGGGCGCGCTGGCCGAGGGCACGGTCCCGTTCGTCCTGTCGGCCGCCACCACCGTCCTGCCCGTCGCCGTGATGATCCTGCTCGGCGCCGCCGGCGCGGCGCTGGCCATCCGCAAGATCACCTCCGTCGACCCGCTGACCGCGCTGGGAGCGTCCCGATGACACTGAAGCTCGCCGACATCGTGCTGACCTACCCCGACGGCGACGGTACGGTGACCGCGCTCGACCGCGTCGAGCTGGCTGTCGCGCCCGGCGAGTTCACCGCCGTGGTCGGCCCCTCGGGTTCGGGCAAGTCGAGCCTGCTGGCTGTCGCCGCCACCCTGGTCACCCCCACCGCGGGAAGCGTGGCCGTGGCCGGGCACGAGGTGACGGGCATGAGCAGGGAGGCGAGGACCCGCATCAGGCGCGAGCACATCGGCATCGTGTTCCAGCAGTCCAACCTGCTGGCCTCCCTCACCGCGCTCGACCAGCTGCTCGTCATGGCCGACCTGTCCGGCCACTCGACCAAGAAGGCGGCGGCCAGGGCCCGCGACCTGCTACGGGCCGTCGGCCTGGAAGACAAGCGGGATCGGCGGCCACACCAGCTGTCGGGCGGCGAGCGGCAGCGGGTCAACATCGCCCGTGCGCTCATGAACGAGCCCGAGGTACTCCTTGTCGACGAGCCGACCAGCGCGCTCGATCACCAGCGCGGCGCCCAGATCGTGGCCCTGCTGGCCGACCTGACCCGGCGGGAGGGCCTGGCAACCGTACTGGTCACGCACGACCTGGCGACCCTGTCGGCGGTGGACACCGTACTGACGATGACCGACGGCAGGCTAGGAGCGTGAGGAGGCGCGCCAGAGCTTGACGATGTGAGTGCCGAGTCGCGGGCGGCGTGCCAGGAACCCTGGGCCCTGGACAGCGGCACGCGCGAACCCCCGTCACCAGAGTGCTTGGGGCTAGGCTCCCTTAGCTGTCTCGCTAGACTCATGGCGCATTCATGCGAGGCCAGGACGGCCAGTCAGTCGTAGCGGCCAAATTTCTGGAAAGCCGGTAGATGGTTTGATGCCCACATGAAGGCGCTACAGTACTGCTAACGTGTAGCGAAATTTGGAGTACCAGCTATGGCCAAGCAGATTGTGACGACCTTCGTCGATGACATCGATGGCACGGAAGCCGAAGGAACAACGTCCTTCGCCATCGACGGCACGAATTACGAGATCGATTTGTCCGGTGGAAACCGCGACAAGCTGGAGAAGGCCTTGGCGCCCTACATCAACAAGGCGCGCGCCGTCCGCGCAGAGCGCACCCGTGGCCGGCGACTGGCCAGCGCAGGTCGTGCGATGAGCCGCGAGACGTCCGCGGAGATCCGGCAGTGGGCCAAGGCCAACGGCCTGCCGGTTAGCGAGCGGGGTCGCATCGCCTCCACGATCGTGGAGCAGTATGAGGCAGCCCACTAGGGAACATCGATCCATGAGAAGGACTCCCTCCATGACAAAGGGAGTCCTTCGTCGTTTCGTGATGTTGTCGGATTTGTACTGAACTTCCATCGACACTCAGGCAGGAAGTCATCAGCTGATCCATCCAGGCCGGCTCAGCAGGTGATGCACGTGCGTGACGGCGGCAGACGTATAAAACCTCTATTGCCTTGACTGTGCCGACGCTTCACGGGTTGGTGAAGTCGACCATCCTCAAGATTTGGAATGATCACGACCCCAGCGTTTCCGCCACTCAACCTACGGCCACACAGGGAAATGCACAGCACATGGCGCAATGGCGCGTTCCACTTCGATCTGTACCGCAGTGGTGACCACCTCTTACGCGCCGATGGAGAACTGATGTGAGCCGCCTGCGAAGCATCGACCACAGCCTTTCGGCGACCGGAGTGCGTGCGGGAGCGGAAACGGCCAGGAAACACGGCCGGAGCTTCAATGGGCAGCCATGACCATAGATCGACGGAGTTTCCTGGCGCAGGCGGGTCTGACGACCGGCGCCGCGATGCTCGCACTGTTGCCGGGCGAGTCCGCGTCGGCCATTTCGCCCCTCGGCGGCGATCCCGACCAGCTCTTCAAGGCAGGCAAGTTCGTCCAGGCCGACCGGGCCTACGCGCGTCTGCTGCGCGAGAATCCGGCCGATGCGCGGGCGCTGGCGCAGCGCGGGCGCATCGCGTTGCTGTCCAACCGGTTTGAGCAGGCGGACCGATTCCTGGCGGAGGCCGTACGGCTGGCTCCCCGCGACGCCTTCGCCAAGCGGCAACTCGCCGAGTGCCACATCCGCCAGGACGACCTGCCACCCGCGGTGCCGCTGCTGCGCGGCACCGGAGAGGAGACCGACGCCGCGTTCGCCGACCAGTACGCGAGCGTGACCGGCGCCCCCTACCGGCTCCAGGGTGCGCAAGCGACCCGGCTTCCTTTCGTCTGTGTCGATCCGCTGCCCTGCGTCCGGGTCTCGGTGAACGGTGCCGAGCCGCAGCCCTTCCTCATCGACACCGGTGCCACCCTGGCCCTATCCAGCGCGACGGCCGAGCAGGCCGGTCTGCGCGCGGTGTCCACCAGCACCACCCATCCCGCCGGGCAGACCCTCACCACCTACCACGGCGTCATGCGATCGCTTGGACTGGGCGACATCACGCTGGGTACCGTCCCCGTGGTCTGGTACGAACTGCGCATGCCCAGCCTGCCGGATGGCACCCAGCCGGCCGGTGTCATCGGCACCACGCTGCTCTACCACTTCATCGCCACCATGGACTACGCCGGCCAGGCGCTCGTCTTGCGGCGCAAGACCGCCGCGCAGGCGCGCCAGGCCTGGGCGGTGGCCGCGCGAGGGGGCTCCGACCGCCTGCCGCTGTGGCTGGCGGGCGATCACGTGCCCTGCACGCTGGGCAGCGTCAACGACTACGGGCCGCGCGTGGCCTCGGTCGATACCGGCGGCATGGGCATGGGCATCATGATGACCGAGGAGAACGCCAAACGGGCCGGCGTCGAGATCGACTACGACCACCCACAGGGCTCGGGCGGGATGACCTCCTACCCGATCACCCCGGCCCGGATCGGCCTGGGACGGGCGGTCGGCAAGAACGTCCCGGGCGTTGTGGGCGCCTGGCCGTGGCTCGACCTGTTCGGCTTCGAGACAGTCGGCAACTTCACCCACGAGTTCCTCAAACCCCGCGCTATCACCTTCGACTACGCCAACATGAATCTCTACGTCACAGCCAAAGCCCCCACCACCAAGGAGCGGCAACCGAGGCGGTAGCGCAGCGGAGACGGAGAGGAAGCTCGCGAGGTGGCCGAGACGGTCATCCCTGGTGTCGAGGAGTGGGGTTTCGTCTGGCGGTGATGTTCGCCGCGATGAGCAGCCCCGCGGGGACGGCCGCGGAAAGGAATCCGCTCGGTCCGATCAGGCTGACGGCCAGCGCTCCCCAGGCGAGGAGCACCCAGCCGACATATCCGGGTACGTGTTGTCCCTGCCGCCCCGCCCGCGCCACCAGGAGCCCAAGCAGCACCAGCACCACGACGAACCCACCGGGCAGCGCCCAGAACGTCGCCACCGACTCGCTGTCCGCAACGCCGTTGCGGAGGTCCCCGGCGAGCCAGCTGGCCCAGGGCGCGAGGAGGGCGAACATGACGGTGTGTGCCAAAGCGATCAGGATCATGGTTCGGCCGGCCCAGATCGTGAGCCGGCTCGGGCGCGCGGCCAATGCAGGTGGACCGGCGGCGGATGTGGTGCTCATGGTTGCCAGCTTCTCCAGGCCGCGATCTGACGCACTCCCTCACGGGAGGGATGTGGCTCCCCCGCTCGGGGGAACAGCGCACATACGGCGGGGGGTGTTCCTCGCTGGAGGAAGGCGTTCGGGGCGCCGTCAGGCCGCGGCGATCCACAGGTCGGGGCCGAAGACCTCGTAGTGGATGTCGCGGGGGGCGGCGCCTGCGTTGATGAGCTGAGCACGGAGATCGCGCATGAACGGCAGTGGCCCGCACATGTAGACGACGGCGCCCTCGGGAAGCTCGACGTCGGTCAGGTCCATGCGGCCCGTACGGGCGCCGCCGTACTCGCCCTGCTCGTACCAGAAGATGCGCCTGGCCTCGGGCAGCTCGTCGGTCAGGCGCTCCATGTCCATCCGGAGCGGGTGGTCGGCCTGGGAGTAGTCAGCGTGCAGGAGCAGAACCCGCCGCGTGGCGCCGGTGAGGGCCAGGTGCTGGAGCATCGCCGTGATCGGGGTGCAGCCGATGCCGGCGGACACGAGGACGAGCGGCGCGTCGCCGTTGTCGAGCGCCAGGTCACCGTACGGTGCAGACAGGGTGAGCTTGTCACCCTCCTTGACGGTGGCGTGCAACAGCGAGGACACCTCACCCTCGCGGACCCGCTTGACCGTGATGCGGCGCGTGCCGTCCTCGCCGACGCCGGAGAGGGTGTACTGGCGCAGCTGGTGCACTCCGTCGTCCATCCGCGCTCGGACGCTGACGTACTGGCCGGGCAGAGCGGGCGGGACGGGCTCGTCGCCGAGCGGGCGGAGCACCAGGGACATGACGTCGGGCGTCTCCTCGTGCCGCTCGAAGACCTGCCACTGCCGCCAACTGCGGCCGTCCTGGGCGCCGGCGGCCTCGTAGATACGGGCCTCCATGGCGATCAGAGCGCCGGCCATCAACCAGTAGACCTCGTCCCAGGCGGCGGCAACCTCGGGGGTGACGGCATCACCGAGCACCTCGGCGATGGCGCCGAAAAGATACTTGTGGACGATGACGTACTGGTCGTCGGTTACGCCGACTGCCGTGTGCTTGTGCGCGATCCTGGAGAGCAAGGCGTCCGGGCGCTCGTCGGGGTGCTCGAGCAGCATGCCGGCGAAGGCGGCGATGGAGCCGGCCAGAGCCTTGCGCTGCTCGCCGCTGCGCTGGTTGCCCCTGTTGAACAGGCCGTCCAGCAGCTCGGGGTGATCAGCGAACATCGTCTCGTAGAACCTCGCGGTGATCGTGTCGAGCGACTCCCCGACGACGGGGAGCGTGGCGCGGATGACCTCTGCGGTTTCCCCGGACAACATGTGAACCTCCTGGTGCAGGGCAGCGCAAAATCAGCCCCAAGAAAAATTGGAATCTCAGATACATATTAAAAGCGACACCGGCGGCCCCTCCGCCGGGGGGTCACTCAGAGAAGGGCAAGGACAGCAGGACCGGCCCGGTCGGCGACGCCACCAACGAGGCGATCGTCACGCTGTCGAGTGAGGCGTAGAAGGCCTCTTGCGCCTGGCGCAGGGCCGCCCGCAGGCGGCAGGCCGCGCGCAGGGGGCAGGGCGGATCGTCGTCGCAGCCGACCACGTCCCCGGCGCTCTCCAGGCTGCGGACGATCTCGCCGACGGACGCCGCACGTCCTTTCTCGGTGAGCTGAAGGCCGCCGCCTCGGCCCCGCCTGGCCTCCACCACGCCCAGTTCACTCAGGCGCGCCACCGCCTTGGCGGAGTGGGAGTACGGCACCGCCAGCATGTCGGCCACCACGCGGGTGGTCAGAAGCTCATCCCGGTACGCCACGGCCAGCCGCATCACGATGCGCAGTGAGATGTCGGTGAAGGCGGTCAGACGCATGCCATAACGGTAGGCGCTGCCGGACACGCATCGAGCATGATCCCGGCGAAGAACTCCTGCCCCGGCCGGACGGAACGCCAGTTGTCCCGCTCGCCCGGCCCCCACACCACGGTCGGCTCATCGGCACACACCAGATCACTCACCACGACCGGCTTGCGGGCCGTACGCGGTCGGGTCCAGGGCGGGCTGACCAGCACCTCGGGCAGGGCCTCAAGCGGAGCGGTGGCAACGGTCGCGGCGGTTACGATCTTGTTGATCCGTTCAGCGGCGGCATCACCGACGCTCGCAAGCACCTCGGCCACCAGGTCGGGATGGGCCAGCACGTGGGCGCGCAGCAGCAAGTCCACGGCCTTGCCACCGGAATTGGCCAGCATCCGCATCGCCCGGCGCGGGAAGCGGGCCGCCGCGCGCAGGAAGGCCGGCTCGGTGTACTTGTGCTCGATCCGGTCGAGGAGGGCCTGCATCGCCGTGTCGGTCGGCAGTTCGGCGAGCATACCCAGCAGCCGCCGCTGGCTTTCCGCGTCGTAGACCTCGTCGAACCATCCAGTCAGCACCGGCACGGCGGCGTCACCCATACCGTCGACGACCGTGGCGGGCAGAGCGAGGGAGTGCATCACGGAGTGACCCTGCACGTGGCTCACGATGAGCGCCGCATGCTCCGGCGTGCTGATCGCGGCGACCAGGCCGCGGGCGAGGGCCGGATTGACGCGGTTCACCTCGGCGCAGTCGGCCGCGACCCAGTCAGTCTCGGTCGGCGCCAGGTAGGAAGCCGCCACCTGATGGTGGAGCCCGCCTTCACGGCTCTCAGCCAGGGCCGCGACGACCTCGGCGTACTCGGCATCCGATGCGGTCACGAGGGCGGCACGGACCCGCGTGGCGACCTCCATCCAATTCCAGCCGAACCAATGGTTGGCGGATTCACCGGCAGCCAGCCGCCGGACTGGCAGAGCCTGATCCAGCGAGGCCAGTTCGGTCACGGCCACTGCCGCGAACACCAGGCCACGTTCGGCCAGCCAGGCTTCGGCGAACAGGGGCAGCAGCGTCCGATCGGCCCATGACAGGGACGCGGCCACCGCTTGGACAACCACGGCAGCGCCCAGCGGCGCGGCGGTGGGCTCCCCGGCCAGGTATGCCGCGCCCGCGGAGGCGATCTCCGGGTCGCGACACTCCGCCAGCGAGTCAAGGATGAGTTGCCGACGCTCGTCCAACCTTGCAGCGAGCTCCTTGGGTGCGCCCGTGTCCAGCCGCTTCACGGCGACCTTCGCTCCACCCCGCCGCGGATGAAGACTGCGCAGCCAAGCGGTCGGCATCGTCAGCCGGTCCTCATCCCCGACGCTGATCACCAGCGGGGCGACCGCTTCGTCTTCCTTGTAGCCCTTGCGTAACTTCTCTGCCACCAGTTTGTCGGCCGCCTCCGCGGCGTCGGCAGCGGAGTCGAACGACTTGACCTGTGCCTGACCGGTTGCGCCCAGCCGCCCGTACCGGATGTTCAGCTCCGTATCGTTCTGACGCACTTCCCAGAACTTCGCCGAACCGGCGCCGACATAGGTCAGCATCCGATCTGCGCTCATGCCGATACCTCCACGCTGTGTTTGATGTAGAGCTCGTCGTTCAAGCGACGGCGTCTCTCCGAGAACTCAGCCTCGTGATCTCCAGCGGCGAGTATCGCGCGCAAGACTGACAAACTGCCGACGACTTCAGGCTTGGGCTGGCGTCGGCGTGGGTCAGCGGCGACGGGAAGCGCAGTGGACGCAGGTCGTAGTAGCCGGGCGGACCATCAGGCGCTCGATGGCGATGTGTTTCCCGCATATCGCGCAGATCCCGTAGGTGCCATCGTCCAGCCGATCGAAGGCGAGGTCCAGATCGGCGAGGTGCGTCAGGGCCTGGTCGCGGAGCTCCTGGACGTGGGCCCGCTCGAAGGCAGTGGACGTTCCCTCGGGGTCGTGCTCGTCGTCGGACGCCGACATCGCCGACGATTCGACGATCGCATCCCAGTCACGGCTCAGTATGGCGACACGGGCCGTCGTCTTCTGACGGTCGGCGTCCAGCAGTTCCCGTATGGCCGCCTGCTCTGAAGGGGAAAGCACGGCTTCTGGGTGATGTTCGGTCATCACAGTTCCTCACCCTCCAACCACGCTACTCGCCACGCACACCCGGGAAGTGCGTCATCGATACGAGCTCTGAAACGCACGGTGTTTGCGGCGAGCCACCACACCGCCAAACCAGAGCGGATAGATCGCCGGCGCGGCCAAGGCCATGACGAGAGTAAGGATGTATACGGGCGGTAGGCGAAAGGCTACGGTGCACTCAATACAGCGCGAGCAGAAAGGGGACGGGCGCGATGTCGAGCGACGATACGGCCTCCGCCCGGCGGGAAGCACGCGGGCTCCGTAAAACCCCGCTGAGCAATCCCGATCGGCGCCGGGAGGTGCTGGATGCCGTCCTCGCGCTGCTGGCCGAGGTGGGCTACGAGCGACTGACCATGGACATGGTCGCTCAGCGTGCCCGAGCCAGCAAGACCACGATCTATCAGCGATGGCCGACAAAGGCCCGCCTGGCGGTGGCGGCCCTGGAGCAGCACCGGCCAGAGATCATTGACCACGACACCGGCTGCCTTGTCGAAGACCTGCGGCACCTGCTCACCGTGTGGTTCGCCGGCTGGACGCAGCTCGACCGCGGATTGGCGATCGCCCTGCTGGAAGGCAGCAGAACCGATGCAGAGCTCGCCCGCCTGCGTCGGGAACGACTGCGCACCCCGCTACGTCAGGCCGCCCAGGCGATCCTGGAACGCGCACGTCAGCGCGGGCAGATCCCCGACGGCGTCGATGCGGAGCTTCTCGTGGAGATGCCGTTGTCGCTGCTGCTCATGCAGGTGCTGATCGAAGGCGAAGAACCCGGCCGTGCGCTTGTCGACCGGGTGGTGGACGGGGCGCTGGCTCCGCTGCTCGGCATGACATCACGTGAACCTGGCCAGTAAGGACAGGGATTGTACGAATAGTACGAAGGCGTACTGTGGAGTTGTGAGCACCACCGCCGGATGAAGCGGAGCCACTCCATGAACGCAGCCCAGCCATTGACCGTGACCTTGCCCACGCAACGCAGCTGCCCGTTCGATCCGCCTTCGCAATATCAGAGCCTGCAGCAAGAGCAGCCCATCGCCCCGCTGGGGTTCCCCGACGGCAGCGTGGGCTGGCTGCTGACCCGGCACAAGGACGTCCGCGCGGTGCTGGCCGATGACCGCTTCAGCTCCGACCGGACAAGGGCTTCCTCCCCCATACGCCGCACCTTGTTCCGCCCCGAGGACAGCCCGGGAATGCTGCTGAACATGGACCCCCCGCAACACACCCACTACCGGCGCATGCTCACCCGCCACTTCACCGTGCGCCGGATGCGCGCCCTGACCCCGAGGATCGAGCAGATCGTCGCCGACCACCTCGATGCCATCCAGGCGGCCGGTCCTCCAGTGGACCTCGTCCCAGCCTTCGCCAGGCCGATCCCCTCGCTGGTCATCTGCGAGCTGCTCGGCGTGCCCTATGCCGACCGGGACGGCTTTCAGCAGCGCACCGCCACCCTGCTCAGGCTCGACACCCCCGAAGACGAGGCGCGGCAGGCCCGCACGGCGCTGCGCCAGTACATGCGCGACCTGGTCGCCGCGAAACGCGAGCAGCCCGACGACGCCCTGCTCAGCACCCTGATCCAGGCAGGGCAGGACCCGCAGACGGCGCTGACGGACGAGGAACTGGCCGGCATCGGCCTGCTGCTGCTGGTCGCGGGCCACGAGACCACCGCCAACATGCTGGCCCTGGGCACGTACACCCTGCTGCGCCACCCCGACCAGCTGCATGCCCTGCGCGAACATCCCGAAAGTATCGAACGCGCGGTCGAGGAGCTCCTTCGCTATCTGACCATCCTGCAGTTCGGCCCGGTCAGGGTCGCCCGCCAGGACGTCGAGATCGGCGGCGAGCGCATCCGCGCTGGGCAGACCGTGGTGCTGGCCCTGGCCGCCGCCAACCGCGACCCCCATCAGTTCGCCCACCCTGACGAGCTCGACCTGGCCCGCGAACCCTCCCAGCACGTCTCCTTCGGACACGGCGTTCACCAGTGCCTGGGCCAGCAACTGGCTCGCGTCGAGATGCACGTCGCCTTCCCCGCGCTGCTGCGGCGCTTCCGCGGCCTTCGCCTGGCCGTAGCGCCGGAGCAGGTCCCGATGCGCGACGACATGTTCATCTACGGCGTGCATGCCCTGCCCCTCACCTGGGACAGCTGAACACGCCATGAAGATCCACATCGGCCGCCTCGGCGCCAGGCAGACCACGACCACGACCGCGCCCGCCGTACGGCACCCAAACAACGACACCCCTATGTAGGAACTCCTCACCCCTGCCAGCGACCGAATCGGAGGGCGACTGTGTGCGGTATCGCGGGATGGATCTCTTATCAGCGGGATCTACGCGCAGAGCAGGCGATCGTGGATGCGATGACGGAGACAATGGCCTGCCGCGGCCCGGACGACCGCGGCACCTGGATCCAGGGCCACGCCGCGCTCGGCCATCGACGGCTGGCCGTCATCGACCTGCCGGGCGGGCGGCAACCCATGAGCATCCAGGCCGCGGGAACCACGACGGTCATGGTCTACTCCGGCGAGGTCTACAACTTCACGGAGCTGCGGCAGGAGCTCGCCTCCCGAGGCCACCGCTTCACCACCGACTCCGACACCGAGGTGGTGCTGCACGGCTATGTGGAGTGGGGCGAGGCCGTCGCCGAGCGGCTCAACGGCATGTACGCCTTGGCCATCTGGGACGCACGCGAGCAGAAGCTCGTCATGATCCGTGACCGGATGGGCATCAAACCCTTCTACTACTACCCCACCCCCGACGGGGTGATGTTCGGTTCCGAGCCCAAAGCCATCCTCGCCAACTCTCTCGCCTCGCGCACCGTGACGCTGGACGGCCTGCGAGAGACGTTCGCGTACGTCAAGGCCCCTGGCCATGCCATTTGGCAGGGAATGCGCGAGGTCGAGCCGGGCACTGTGGTCACCGTCAGCCCGGAGGGCATCCGGACCCGTGTCTACTGGTCGCTGCAGACCCGGCGGCATCCCGACGACAGGGACGCCTCCATCGCCCGGGTGCGGGAGCTGCTGGAGGACATCATCCACCGCCAGCTCGTCGCGGACGTACCGCGCTGCACCCTTCTCTCCGGCGGCCTGGACTCCTCGGCCATGACCGCCCTGGCCGCCCGCCAGCTCGCCGCGGCCGGGGAGAAGATCCGCAGCTTCGCCGTCGACTTCGTCGGCCAGAGCGAGAACTTCATCCCCGACGACCTACGCGGGACCCCGGACGGTCCCTACGTCCACGATGTGGCCAGCCACTCCGCGACCGAGCATCAAGACATCATGCTCGAGTCCGATCAACTGGCCGACCCTGAGATACGGGCCCGCGTGATCCGGGCCCGGGACCTCCCCATCGCCATGGGCGACATGGACGCCTCCCTGTATCTGCTGTTCAAGGCCATCCGGCAGCACTCGACAGTGGCCCTGTCGGGCGAATCCGCCGACGAGGTGTTCGGCGGCTACCAGCAGTTCTTCGACCCCGCAGCCCGCGCCGCCGACACCTTCCCCTGGCTGGTGCGCTTCCGGCAGCACTTCGGCGACGACGACAGCGTCCTCACACAGGACTTCACCAAGGCCCTCGATCTCGCTGCGTACGTACAGGACAGCTACCGCCAGGCGGTGGCCGGAATCCAACGCCTCGACGGCGAAAGCGACTTCGAGTTCCGGATGCGGCAGATCTGCCACCTCCACCTCACTCGGTTCGTCCGCGTCCTGCTGGACCGTAAAGACCGCATGAGCATGGCGGTCGGGCTGGAAGTCCGCGTGCCGTTCTGCGACCACAGGCTGGTGGAATACGTTTACAACACTCCTTGGGAGCTGAAGTCGTTCGACGGCCGGGAGAAGAGCCTGCTGCGCGAGGCCACCGCCGACCTGCTACCCCGCTCGGTATACGAGAGGGTGAAGAGCCCCTACCCCTCCACCCAAGACCCCGCATACGCCGTAGCACTGCAGAACCAGGCCAAGGACCTCCTGAGCACCCCGTCGCACCGGGTGTTCGACCTGATCAGCCGCGAACGGCTCGCCCGGGCCACCGCCAGCACGCCCCAGATCAGCCAGGCGTCCCGGCGCGGCCTGGAGATGGCCCTCAACCTCGCTCTATGGGTCGACCTGTATTCTCCCGACCTGACGCTCAGCTGAGCTGCGGCGCCATCGATCTTGTCCAGGAAGCCGCAGCGTCCTCCGGGTGGCTTCCGGTCGAGGACGTGTCGTCATGGTGTGACCATCGCATCCGCTCAGGACGGACGCGGGGCACGGCGGTCCTGGCGCTGGGCCAGCTCTTCCTCGTCCACCAGGGTGAGCATCGGCTTGCCGGGCTCGCACAGCATGGTGACGGTGAACCGGACCCGGACATCGTCGCGGTTGTTGCCGTCCTGGTAGTGGATGACGTCGCCGCCCGGCTCCCAGAACGCCTCTCCAGCGCGTACGATCCGCTCCGGCTCGCCTTCCAGCTCAAACAGCATCTCGCCCTCCAGCACGTAGCCGAACGCCGGCCCGCAGTGCCGATGCGGCGGAGTGCCCGGGTCGCCGGGCGGATACTCGATGACCACCGTCATCGCGTGCGCTCCCTCCGGGATGAAGGGCGGCACGGCCTCCTGCACCACAGTGAGCGCCGTCTGCCATTTCGGCTTGGCCCCGGTGATCGTCGGGTCGATATCGGGCATGGGATTACCTTTCGTGACGGGGTGAGACACCCCTACCTCTTGGGCGCGGTCCGGCCGGGCCAGTCGCTGTAGCGGATCCGACCGAGGATCGCGTCGTCGCCCGGCACCAGGGAGCGCTCGGTCAGCTCGGATCCGAAATAGTGCGCGTGCGGGTCGGTGACCACTTCGCGCGGGTCACCCCAGGCGGCCAGGGCGTCGCGGAAGAAATCGTCCATCCTGGACTGCTCGGGCCCGGCCACCTCGACCCTTCCGTTCAACGGCGAGCCCACCGAGATCCGGCCGACCGTCTGAGCCACGTCGTCGCCCGCGATGGGTTGGAACAGCACATGCGCGATCCGGACCTTGCCGTCGTCCGTCGCCTCGTCGGCGATGCTCCGGGTGAACTCGTAGAACTGGGTGGCGTGCACGAGCGAGAACGGGATCCCCGACTTCTCGATCAGTTCCTCCTGCGCGATCTTCGCCCGGAAATAGCCGTTCTCTGGCATCCGCTCGGTCCCCACCACCGACAGCGCCACATGGTGACCGACGCCGGCCGCCTTCTCCGCGGCGAGCAGATTGCGCGTGGAGGTCTCGAAGAACTCCAGCACCGCGGCGGGCTCGAAGGACGGGGAGTTCGACACATCGATCACCACTGAGGCGCCCGTCAGCACCTCGGCCAGGCCTTCGCCGGTGAGGGTGTTGACGCCGGTGTTCGGCGACGCCGCCACCGCCTCGTGACCGTGCTCGCCCAGGTTCGCCACCAGCTTCGACCCGATCAGCCCGGTCCCGCCGATTACTACGATCTTCATGACAAGCCTCCCTGCTCCGCCGGCGCCCCTGTTGCCAGCCGGTCGCCGTCCAAGACAGGGCAGCCTCCGGGCTTGTGACAACCGACGTGAGATTCTTTTGACGTCAGTGCCATACCTACCCACTGACCTGCGGCGACACTGAATCGAATGCACCGTCCGGGGTAGCGCCGTGGGTCCTGGCCGAAGCGACTGCGCACGTACGGCCTGGCCGTCCACTTCCAGCACCGCGACGTCGCAACCGGGGACGTGACACGTGGCGGCGGGATCAAGCCATCAGCGAGCGAACTTCTCGATGGCGGCTGGGGTGACAGGGGTGAAGAAGTTGACGAGGTTGCCGTCGGGGTCGCGGAACAGCAGCGCGCGGTTGCCCCACGGCATCGTGGTGGGCTCATTGACGAAGTCCTCCACGAAGACGGTCAGCTTCTGGTGAACGCTGTCCACGTCGTCGACGAGAAACTCGATGATGACGCTGCGGTTGTCGGCCGGGCGGGCGGCACCAGGCGCGAACAGCGGGACGGTGCGGGTGCTGCCGATCGCGAGGGTGCCCGATGTGGTCCTGAGCTCAGCGAAGTCCTCGTTGGCCCAGATGGCCTGCACTCCTGTGGCTCGTTCATAAAAGTCGACGAGGCGGGCGACGTCGCCCGTGATGATGCGGGTCGAGACGAAGTTCATGGTGATCTCCTTGTCCGTAGGGCCGTTCTCCACCGCACGCTAGGACAAATACTGGACAAAAACGGTCCAGTATTCTCGCTAAGTTGTGTGACATGGCTCGACCTACACATCGCGTGCTCACTCTGCTGGAGCTCCTGCAGTCGGGCGGCATCCGGACGATGGCCGAACTCGCCGACCGGCTCGGCGTCGACGAGCGCACGGTGCGGCGGTACGTGGACCACCTGATCGACCTCGACGTGCCCGTCGAGTCGGTACGCGGCCGCTACGGCGGCTACCGTCTCGCCTCCGGCTACCGCATGCCTCCGCTCATGCTGAGCGACGACGAAGCGCTCGCCGTACTGCTCGGCCTGGTCGCGGGTCGGCGAGCCGGCTTGATGACGGCCACGGGCACGGCGAGCGAGACGGCAGCGGCCAAGATCCGGCGGGTGCTGCCCGAGCGGCTCGCCCGCAGGCTCGACACCGTGCTCGAATCCCTCGCCTTCACGGCTCCGCCCGGCGAGTCAGCCGCCCCGGAGACCGCGGTCCTGCTCTCGATCGCCGATGCGGTGCACCATCACCGGCCGATCTCGATCCGGTACACCGCCGCCGACGGCCGGCGCAGCGAACGCACACTGCACCCGTACGGGCTCGTCGCTCATTCGGGCAGGTGGTACGTGGTGGGTGCGGATCCCGCAATCGGCGAGGACCGGACGTTCCGGCTGGATCGCATCGCCGGTGCGAGGACCCTGCCCGGCTCGTTCGAGCCGCCTGCCGGAGTCGATCCGGCCGAGCGCGTCCTGGCAGGGCTCGCCACAACTCCGTACCGGCATGAGGTGACTCTGCGCATCCAGGGGACAGCCGAGCAGATCCACGCCCGACTGCCCGCCAGCGTCGCGATCGTGGAAGAGTCGCCGTCCGCGAGCAGCGTAGATTCGGAGACTGAGCACTGGTCCCGCGTCGAACTGCGCGCGGACCGGCTCGACTGGTTGCCTGCCGTGCTCGCGTCGCTGGACCGACCGTTCGTCATCGAACGACCGGACGAACTCCGCCACCTCGTCGCGGCGCTCGCCAGCCGCCTCGCGCATTCGGCCCGGCGAAGCCCGCCTCGCGTATGACGGACATGTCGTGCCGCATCAGATCGGTGGGAGTGGCCAGGCTCACGATCAACCGATGCTCAACATGTCAATACAGCTAGCGGTTTGCCGTCAGGGTGTAGGCGCCCTGGGTGCAGCCGGTGATGCGCCAACCGCCGGGTGTCTGACGGGTGGCGACGTCCGTGAGGCCGGTGCCGCGGACGACCGGTCGGGTGGCGCCGGGGAACCAGATGTCGAGGCCGCATCCGGTGCCCTCGCCCTGGGCCGTGAGGGTCGCCTGGTCCGAGGTGAGGCCGGTCAGGTGGCCGGGGGCGGAGCGGGGGTAGGGGCGTGAGAGCTCCGCGACGTATTCGGGGGTCGGGGGCAGGTCCTTTCCGGTGGCGCAGTCCTCGATCATGAGGTTGCCGCCGGTCTTGGCGTCGGCTCCGGCGTGGGCGTCGCCGCAGGACTGCTTCCAGACCCAGAACGCGCCGCCGATGCGGTGCCGATCCTCTTGGTCGGTGTATCTCGTGATCGGGGCCGAGGCGGGGTCGCCGAACCAACCCCACTCCCCCGACCAGAGCCCGGCGCCGTAGTACGCCGCCGCCCGGCTCGCCAGGTCGAAGCCGCGCTCGATGCTCGTGATGGTGAGGCCGGTGCCCTGGTCGATGGTGATCGACTCGTTGTAGAGGTGGGGAGCGAAGACGAGCAACCGGTCATCGGTGAAGTCCTTGGGCACCGAGACCTCGAAGCCGAGCCCCGACCAGAGCACGGACGGCTCGAAGAAGACCAGGTGCGGGAAGCCACGCTTCTCGCCCGCCCTGATGGCCTTGATCGCCCGGTTGTAATAGCGGCCGAGCAGGACGCCGGAGGTGATCGGCGGGGCCTCTCCGAAGCCGGGCTCGTTCAGCAGGTCGTATCCGGCGACCATCGGCTCGCTCGCGAACCGCTCCGCCAGCATGCCCCAGGCGGCGACCAGGCGAGTCTGGATGCCGTCCCTGTCCTGGTAGAAGTTGGTGAAGGCGCGGGCGACGGCCGGGGAGATATCGCGTCCGGTGAACTCGCACTTGGGGGCGCCGTCGAAGCGGTCGGCCCAGGTGGGGGCGCCGTCCCAGCCGTGCATCGGGGAACCGTTCTCGCAGGTGGTGCCGGGGGCGGCGTTGACGCCCTTGCCCCAGGCGTCCTGGTGCATGTCGATGACCGTACGCAGGCCGTGCTTGGCCGCGGTCTCGACAGCCCAGGAGATCCTGGCGAGGTAGGCCGGATCGTAGTGGCCAGATTGCGGTTCCAGGGCTGACCAGGACAGGGCGAGACGGATGACGTTGAAGCCCATCTGCTCCATGCCGGCGAAGTCGGCCTCGGTGAGCGACCGCGTCACCGACTTGTCCGGAAATTTCTGGAAGTAGTCTTCGAGCTGGTTGACGTTCACGCCACGCAGCAGCACCTCGTTGCCGTTGGCGTCGACGATCCTGCGCTCGGCTGAGAGCGTCAGGCCCTTGGTGCGTGGTGGCTGCGCGGTGGTGGTGCCAGGCTGCAGGAGCGGTACGGCTAGCGCCGCCACGGCCACGACTGCCGCCAGCCGTACCGGCGCAGTGAAGGCGACCCCTAGATGGCGCGTTGGGAGGAGCGCGACGAAGGTTGCCGTTGCGAGGGCGAGGAGGGCACCGAAGGAGAGCGCGGGAGCGAGGCGGAGCATGATCGCCGGCGCCCAGAACGTGTCGCCGCCCGCCAGGTCGCCGGGGAGCCCGATGGCCACTTCGACCAGGCCCAGCGTCGCGGCCGCTCCCAGCGCGGAGATCCCGGCCACGACGGCCCGCGGCGACGTGGTGCCACTGAGCCAGCGGTCCAGTGCCCAGGTCACCACGCCCAGCAGGGTGACCGCGGCGAGGCAGCCCAGCGGTCCCGCCTCGGGCGCCGGAGCCAGCAGGGAGTCACCGATGGCGTATCCGACGGGTGAGCCGCCCCACCACACCCCACCGACCAACGCACCCAAGATCACGGTCACCCCCGCCGCCACCCACCCCGGCCCCACGGCCGGTCCATTGCCCGATCCTGGGGAGATCGAGCTTGAAGCGGCGGGGCGGCGGCGTAGCAGCTGGGTGAGCCAGGTGGCTGCCAGGACCGGCAGACCGAAGACCGCCGCCTTGACGCCGGTGAAGCCGGTCGACCACGCCAGGTAGACCACATCGCCGAAGGCCATCACCAGCGACATGACCAGCTTGGCCACCATCGCCGACCACACCACCGCTCCCCACACCAGCAGTGCCGTACGCAATGGAGCACGCCCGCGCGCGACCACCCACGCCAGCGCCCCGACCCCCACCAGCAGCAGCGGGACATAGACGGCCGGCGCGGCCACCTGCCAGAGCCCTGCGACGGGTAACAGGTCGGCGCCCGTCCACGTGTACGGCGCGGCCAGCCCCGAAGGGTCCGACACCGCCCCCAGCACGATGACGGCGGCCAGCACCACGACGGCGATCGGCGACAGCCAGCGGTTCCTCATAGTGTCGGCGACCATACATGAGCTCTGTTCACATATGAAGAGCCAGATCCGCAACAGAGCAGAAGATCACCCGGACCCAGGACGCATCCGATCTCGCACTCCCGCAGGATCCGAACGTGCGACCGTCGGAATCGACTGCGGCGTGGGGTGCTGTCCTGGTCGGCTCACAGCGGTAACTACCCGCCGTACAAAGAGACTCGTTCGTCCTTGTCGTGGTCCACTTCCTCCGCCAGGAACAGGTCGCGGCGCCACGGCTCGTGTGCGAGGTTGACGGTCCATTGCTCGTAGTACCACTGGGTGCTGTAGCCGCTGAAGCGGAAGTTGGCCCGGTAGCGCGCACGCTCTCCTGGGTGGAGCATGAACACCTGGCCGGGGTGACGGTTGGTCGGGTACGCGGCCCGCACCGGAGTTCGCCCCACTTCAACCGCTGTTCCAGACAGCTGGAACCGCAGCCCGTTGAGCTGCGCGGGGAATGAATGACTGACGACCGCAACGGTGGGCGCGTATCCCATCCGTTCGTCGACGAGAACATCGTGGACGATCAGCGGCGCATCCGGCATCGGAGGCAGCTCGAACGCCGAGGGAATTTCGCGTCGACGCGTGGCCTCCGCGGCGCCACGCGCTTGCTTGGTCCACCGAATCACGATCCGCTGCACGATCACCATGCCGTCCCCCATCGGATCTGTCGAGCAAGCGTGGATAGTAGCCCAGCCGCATCAGCAGCTCGGATCTTGCCCGTCCTGATCCGTTCAACCCGGACCAACGTGGCCCGGCGGTCCCGGTAGAACGGGCTTGTACGTTGATAGGCCGCCGACGCGTAGCCCTCGCCTCCGGATCAGGTCCCCTGACGAACGCCGCGCAGGATGCGGGCGATCAGCGCCGGCATGGCGAGCACGACGGCCAGGATGCCAACGGCCACTGTCCGCCCCGGCCAATGACGTGCTCTGGTCCACCGGATGATTAAGACTGTCGCCGAAATCACGACCATAGAGTCGCCGATCTGCCGGATATCGGGGACCGACCACACCCACCCACGGCCTTACATTGCCTTACCTGCTCAGGTCCGCCCGGCTCACCAGCAGCGGAATGAGCCGATCGCGCCATGTGGCTAGATGGACGGTGCCGCTTGACATCCCGCCGTGGGCGAACTCCTCCCGAAACACGGACTCTTCCTCCGCCGTCCGCAGATCAACGCCCACCACCGCGAGGAACGCTCTGACCAGCAGTTCCTCGACCTCCTCGGCATCCCCGGGAACGGGCGTCATCGTGAGATGGTCCCGGAGAGCGGCCCACACGTACGGGTCGCCCCGCAACCCCCAGGTGTCGGGTTTAGGAGAGAACAGCCTGGCCATCGTCATGGCATGCATGATCCTGCATCCCGCGGGTCAGTGGGCGGTAGTGCTGCGCCCGCCGGTTCAGAAGATATCGTCCCAGGCCTGGGCAGTGGTGTCGTTGCACCGCCAGATCAGCTACCACCTGGAACGTCCAGGAGTGGCGGGTTGTCTCCGACCACACCCGCCAGCGCCGAGGATGCCCTGATAGCGCCCCGGGAGCACATCGCAGTCATGACGGCTCGGCGCCCCTCATGATTCTGGTGATGTTCTCTGCATGGAAGCCCGAGAGTGGAATTCTCTCGGGCTTCCGACCTTCAGGCCAACAGCTCCCGCCGAGCCTCTGAATATGACTTCTCCGGGGCCAGCAGGGACATCTTGTCAAAGAAACGCAGCCCAGCTTCCTTTAGGGAATTCAGCAGATCTGCCGCTGACGCACTCGACTTCCTGACTTCCTCGCCAATTGTTGCGAAGATCACGATACGTGACCCCGCAGTCCGGAAAGAGAGCTTGATTGGCTGGTCCGGGAAATAAGTTTCCACATAACCCGTCGAACGCACCCGCGTGATCATCTCGGCGATGTAGCACCAGAGCTGGTCAACATAATCCCATTCCTCAAGTCCAATGATCTCCAACCCGTCAATGGATATGCGAATGGCGCCCTCGATGTAATCGAGATCTGACGGAGGAATGCGGCAGGCTTCCGCCTGCACGAAGCCTCCGCCTGGAACCTTCAGAAACGTATCGATTTCTATCACGCTATAGACCTATCCCCGGGCCAGACATCGATCACCTCCGCCGCTAAGGTGCCCGTCGAAGTTACCGTTCCGGAGACGGATATCTCAGCAGCCGGCAGGGGGTATCAAGCACACCGACAACCGACGGTGTTGCACGTGGCGCTAGAAGATAAGTCAGCGAGGTAAAGGCAGACCGCGACCACCTTGTCTTGCCCTCACCAGCGCCGCCGACGCCGCGAGCCTGCCCGCGCCGCCCGCGCCGTGGTGCGACGCCCGCGCCTGGCTAGTGCGAGGATGATCCGCTGACCTCGGCATGCGCCGCCCGCGCCCGTCCCCGGCCGGACGGGATCACGCGGGCGGGTCGGCGTAGACATCGTGCAGCATGCCGGTGGCCTGGCCGACCTCGATGAGGTGCCCGTCCGGGTCGCGCATGTAGCAGCGGATCTCGGCCTTGCGGTCGATCGGCTCGGTGAGGAACCGGGCGCCGAGCGACGTCGCGTGCGTATGGAAGGCAGCGATGTCGGCGACGCGGACGTTCATGAACGCGGTCACCGGGTCGCCGGGCTCGGGCGCCCGCAGCGTGACGTCCGGTTTGTCCGGGGTGGGGCCGCCGCCGGGGTTCATGATGATCCACGTGTTGGCGACCTTCACGATCGCCGGGTTCTCTTCAAGGACAACCTCGCCGCCCAGGACGTCCGCGTAAAACGCGCGCGAGCGGGCCACGTCCCGGACAGTCAGGAAGTGCGTGACTACGAGCCCCTCGACGGGCGCGGGCAGTTGTTCGCGGTCGACCATGCTCATCCCCTCACAGGTTGTGGTGCGCTTTGTGCGCCCAACGTGCGGGGTCGGCTCCAGGGCGTCCCGATCCCAGTGGGCGACCTCGGCAGCGGCCTCGTTGCAAAGTGTCGCGGGTCTCGTGCGAGTCGGCCACTCGCAGCCGCGGCCAGACCTGCCGCCCCATCGCCGTCCCCCTCGGCCGGATCGGTCGTGCGCCGTTCTCGCGCAAGGGGGTCATGCCCGGCCGGACGGGGGGTTAGTCAGGATGCGAACGTCACATCTCCACCACGTGCCACAGGAACTGCCACGCACCAAGTCGGACGAGATCAGCGAGTGGATGCGCCAGCAATCCTCCGGCGAACCCGGCAGGCCACCCTCGGCCTGAAAACTGGTTCTATCACCACATCAGCTAGATGCGGTCGGTACCGCCCTCAGCAGCACTTACAACGCGAAGCTGCCCTGCACCTTCCCACCTGTGCGTCAGGAAGTGCGGAGTCACCGCCACGCAATTACGAAGGGTGATCGAGCGGCTGATCGCGGCTGGCCAGTGGCGCGACGGCGACCCGGACGTGCTCATCGTGACCGACGCCGGCTACGACAGCACCCGCCTGGACTACGTCCTGCGCGACCTGCCCGTCGAACTGCTCGGACGCATCCGATCCGACCGGGTGCTGCGCCTGCCCGCCCCACCGCGCCGCTACGACCCCAAGGGCGGCCGACCGCCCAAGCACGGCGGCGAGTTCGCCCTGGCCAACCCCGCCACCTGGCCCGAACCCGCGGTCACCACCACGACCGACACCACTCACTACGGCAAGGCCGAGACCAGCGCCTGGGACCGGCTTCACCCCCGGCTCACCCACCGCGCGGCCTGGCTCGATCACGAGGGCGAACTGCCCCTCATCGAAGGCACCCTGATCCGGTTGAAGGTCGAACACCTGCCCGGCGACCGTGACGCCCCGCCGGTCTGGCTCTGGTCCTCCAAGACCGGCGCCACCGACGCGGACGTGGACCGCGCTGGCAGGCGTTCCTGCGCAGATTCGACCTCGAACACACCTACCGCTACTGGAAACAGACCCTCGGCTGGACCCGGCCCAAGCTCCGCGCTGCCCAAGCCGCCGACCGCTGGACCTGGCTACTGATCATCGCCCACACCCAGCTGCGCCTGGCTCACCGCCTGACCAAAGACCTGCGTCACCCCTGGGAGAAACCGGCCTCGCCGGGTCAGCTCACCCCCGCCCGGGTCCGGCGCGGGTTTCGGAACCTGCGTCCCGCGCTTGCCCAGCCGGCCGGTGCACCCAAACCCTCCAGGCCCGGCCCCGGACGCCCACCCGGCATCCCCAACCGCCGGCCAGCACCCCGCTTCGACGTCGGCAAAACCGTCAAACGCGGCCGCACCCTCGCAGCACTACAACAATCTGGAGGATAAAGAACAAGCTAAGTGCGTGTTTGAGAAGATCGTTCATATTGGGCGTGGCGGCGTGACGACTGGCGCAGATGCCGTCAGGGTGGCCGGATGCCCCCAGATCGCTACCCCTCGGACCTGACCGACGCGCAGTGGGAGCTGATCGAGCCCTTACTTCCCGAGCTGAACACCGGCGGGCGTCCGGAGAAGCATCCGCGGCGGGAGATTGTCAACTCCATCCTGTATGTGGTGCACTCGGGCTGTCCGTGGCGGTACCTGCCCACCGATCTGCCGCCCTGGCAGACCGTGTACTGGTACTTCCAGCAGTGGGAACAGGCCGGCGTCACCGAGACGCTACTGGCCGAGCTGCGCATCGAAGCGCGCCGCCAGGCCTGCCGCGCCGATGAACCGTCGGCCGGCATCATCGACTCCCAGAGCGTCAAGGGCGCCGACACCGTCGGGCGCGACAGCCGCGGCTACGACGCAGGCAAGAAGATCAACGGCCGCAAGCGGTTCATCATCACCGACACCACCGGCCTCCTCGTCACGGTCGCCGTGATGGCCGCCAGCTGGCAAGACCGCGACGGCGCCAAGACCGCCCTGCTGCCGGCGTACCTGACCACCCCGATCCGGCACGTCTTCGCCGACCAGGGCTTCGCTGGACGCCTGGTGGACTGGGCCCGCGACACCCTGCACCACGTTGGAGATCGTGCGCAAGCCCGCCGACCAGTGCGGCTTCAACGTCATCTCCCGCAGGTGGGTGGTAGAGAGGACCTTGGCGTGGCTGACCGCCTGCCGTCGCCTGGCACGCGACTACGAACGTGACCCCGCTGTCTCCGAGGCGATCATCCGCTGGGCCGCCATCGCCGGCATCGCCCGCCGCCTCACCCGAGGAGGACCCGCTCGACGCCAACCTCGCTACATCTGCGGCTGACGGACCACACAAACGATATTCGCAAAACACGTACTCATCCCCGCACATGTCCTCATTGCCCACCGTGCAACCGCAAGGAGTATTCATGTTCCAGCCTGGCGCCCGCCTGGAGTTCGTCTCCGCTGACGGGCCCATGCGTGAGCCGGTGACCAAGATCGGCGGGCAGCCGGTGTGGTTGGAGGAGCCGCAGTGGCCATTCTCGCGTTTCACTGGCGAACCCATGCAGTTCTTGGGCCAGTTCACGCTCGGCGGCGGCCGCCTGGCTTATGTGTTCATGGGCGATGAAGATCTCTGCGGGCTACCCGAGGGTAGTGAAAACGCGGTGGTGGTCCAACCGGCCGGCCGTATCCCGGACTTCGTGACCGTACGGGCGCAGGCCGAGGGGCCTGCGGCATGCGTGGACCATCTGCCGCGTTTGGCGAAGGGCGACACGTCAGTGTTCCTCGGTGGCCCTGGGGTGGAGCCGGATTGGATACACGATGAGCGGTATCCGGAAAAGGGCTGGACGCTGGTGGTTCAGCTCACGTCGGAGCTGGAGGATTGGCTGCCCATCGACGGACTGACGGAGCATGGGGTATCGGAAGAGATCGCACCTTGCTATTACACCTGGGGCCGAAGCGGGTGGGGGGCAGGTTGGGCCTTCGTCTCGCCGGACGGAAAGGAGGGCCGCTTCCTATGGGATTGCGTGTGAGAAGGCTGCGGCTACCAGATCGTCGGCAGGTGTCGGCGCCCTTGACGCATTGCGAGTCGAGGATGCCCCGCCGGTGTTCGGCTCGGGAAGTAAGGGCTCGATCAGCTCCCACTGCGCGTCGGTCAGGTCCGAGGGGTAGCGATCTGGGGGCATCCGGCCACCCTGACGGCATCTGCGCCAGTCGTTACGCACGCCGAATATGAACGATCTTCTCCAACACGCACTAAACTCCGCCATGTCGTGGCGGAACATGAGCCAGAGCCGTTCGACGATGGGGCAGGCCGCAACGCTCGCGGGCCGTACGGTGCCTGAAAGTGGTCATAAAAACGAGTCGACCGCGACGTTGAGCGGCAGCGCGACGGGTTCTCAGGGTGTGTCTTCTGACTGAGCCGGTGGGGTCAGGACGTCGTTGATCAGCTGGGTGTCGGTGTACTCGGTGATCTCGGCGATCTTGCCGTCGCGCATGCGCATGATCCAGCAATACCGGTTGGGGTAGCGGTCGCCGGCCAGGGTGGTGCTGTGGTTGCGGGCCTCGATGACCACCAGATCGCCCTCGGCGACGAAGCGCTCGGCGCTGACCGTGTTGGGGCCGGTGAACTGCGCGGCCAGCGGGCCAAGGAGTTCCTCGAGTACGGCACGCTTGCCCTGGTACGTGCGCGCCCACGCGGTCGTGCCGACGATCGTCCACCGCACGTCGTCGGCCAGCGTGTCGACGAACGGCCGGCCGTTCCCCCGAGCGGTCTCGCTGAACACGTGCCGCAGCAGTTCCTTGTTCCCCTCAGCGGTCATGCAGCGAACATATCGACTGTCGATCACGGCAGCTACATCAGCTTGTCGAGCAGGTCGTCCACCAGGGCCTCGGCGAGGAACGGCATGCTGTGCCGGGATCGACCCGCAGCTGATCAGCGAAGCCCGCCGAGTCACCGGACGGGTAAACCTCCGCGGTAAACAAAGCCGTGGATATACAACCCGCACGGTATCGATATGCCAATCTCACGGTTGACGAGTATCAGCGAGCGAGCGAATAACTTGTCGTGGACAAGAGTTCCTGACGCCCCCTCGAACTGCCGAGACAGGCCGTTAAGAATTCAGCGAGAAATCGCTCACATCCCTGGGGGCAAGCTGCGACGAGCGGGTGCGGACCCGCCGGGACGACCGAAAGGAAGGTTCGATGCGCGTCGTGACCAGAATGGCCGACCGGCTCCTCGAGCTGATCGCGCCGCATACCGTGGCCCGGGCAGTCGACTGCGGCTACGAGTGCTGCGCCTACGGCAGGGCGAGGTACTGCTGCTACTACTCGGGCGGTGGCCACTCGTGTGGCTCTTGCCATATAGCCGTCTCCTACTGCTAGTGACCGCTGCACACGAGTTCGAACGCTCACGTCGCTGCGGCAGGCCCACACGGTAGCGAGCGCGAGCGGCGTGCTCGGCTTGCCGCCATGACCGCTGCCCGGCCGGGCAGCGGTCGCCTTTCTACTCGGAGGTGTGTTGTGGCCTACTTGATCGCGGTCGTGGTTCTGGTCGGTGTGCTGTGTC